>NZ_JBGNUW010000011.1:103453-404330 GCF_041950495.1 Nonomuraea sp. MTCD27
GCGCTGAAGTCTGCCCGGCTGCCGGCCCTTTCCCTCGTCAACCATGTGATCGTGTACGTCGCGAGCGGTGGGGGGCGAAGTGAGCGAGTGGGGCGACCGCTCCACCGTGTGCGCGCAAGGGTCCTCGATGGTGAGACGTACCGGGGCCTTGTCGTCGACGAGATCGGGCCCGTGATCAACGGTCCCCGTCCTGCCGGTGACGGGACACCGCGAGCAGGAAAGGCGGCAATACCGGCGAAACCGGTCCGGAGAGGCCATTGATCCACTAGATATCTGGTCATGACAATAAACGAGCCGCATCTGTCCGAATCGAACGGCCTGAGCAGGCGGCGGTTCCTGGCGGTGGGCGCCGCCACATTACCCGCGCTCACCCTGGGCACGTCCCGACCGGCGTTCGCCGCGACGGTCCAGACCGCGGGAGTGGCGCCGGCCGCGCTCGTCGGCTTCGACAACGTGATGAAGACCTACATCGTGGAGCGCGGGATCTCCTGCGCGCAGCTCGCCATCACCAAGAACGGCAAACTCGTGCTGGCCAGGGCCTACCGCTACAGCGACGACCCGGCCGTGCCGACGTTCACGCCCATCTCGCTGTTCCGGATCGCCAGCCTCAGCAAGCACATCACCGCCGTGGCGATCATGAGACTGGCGCAGGACGGCAAGCTGAGCCTGGGTGCGTCCGTCGCCACGCTGCTCGGCCTGCCGACCACGGCCGACCCCCGGCTGGCGAACGTGACAGTGTGGCGGCTCCTGCAGCACACGGGCGGGTGGGACCGCGACATCTCGGGCGACTACCTGTACATGGACCACACCATCTCCAGGTCGCTCGGCGTCTCCCTGCCGATCACGCGCGACCACATCATCCAGTACGCCTGCGGCCGCCCGCTCGACTTCGCCCCGGGCAGCAGGTACGCCTACAGCAACTACGGCTACATGCTGCTCGGCATGATCGTCGAGAAGGCGTCGGGCATGGCCTACGAGTCGTACGTCAAGCAGAAGATCCTGGCGCCCGTCGCCATCAGCCGCATGCGGCTCGGCCGTACCCTCAAGGAGCAGGCCGCGCCCGGCGAGATCGTCTACGAATCGGCGCAGACGAGCCGGACCGTCACGGACGCGTCCGGCACGATGGTGCCCGCGCCGTACGGTGGGTTCAGCATGGAGAACCGCGGGCCGGGCGGCGGCTGGCTGGCCTCGGCCGTGGACCTGGTGCGCTTCGCGCGCATCCTCGACGCCCCCGGCACCGTGCTGAACGCGACCTCCATCGGCAGGATGGTGGCCAAGCCCGAGATCGGCGTCACGGAGAGCGGCTCGTGGTACGGCGCCGGCCTGTGGGTCCGCCAGGTGACGGGGCACCTCAACACCTGGCACAGCGGCGGGTTGCCGGGGACCTACACCTACACCGCCCGGCTCCAGGACGGCTTCACCTACGCCGCCCTGTTCAACCGGAACGAGGAGAGCGGGTCGCTGGACTTCGACGTGCTCAGTCCGCGGATGAACGCCCAGATCGGCAAGGTGACCACCTGGCCGACGACGGACCTGTTCCCTCGCTATCCGTGATCCGGCGCCCCGCGACCCGGCGGCCGGGCGAGGGGATCAGGGGCGCGCTCCGGCACGTCCGGCGAGCGCGGGGACGGCGGCGACCAGGAATTCCCGGATCGAGCGTTCCATCTGCACCGAGTCCCGGTCGAAGAGCCACTGGGCCTGCACGCCGTTGATGAGCGCGATGGTCATCGTGGCGAGCGTCTCCGGATCGCTGGACGAGCGCAGCTCCCCGCGGTCGGCCAGGGCCTGGAACGCCATGGCGTAGAAGCGGCGGAGCATGCGGTAGCGCTCGGCGTAGTACGCGTGCGCCGGATGGTCGGGAGAGGTGGCCTCCCCCGACACGACACAGTGCAACTCCATCAGGCCGGGCTGCAGCTCGTTGTCCACGATGACGGAGAGCATGCCCCGGAGGCTCTCGACGGGGTTGGCGGTGGGATCGAGGGCGCGTGCCGATTCGAGGTAGGCGGTGCCGCGTTCGTCGCGCAGCTCCAGCACGGCCGCGAGCAGCTCCTCCTTGCTGGAGAAGTGGTGCAGCAGGCCCGTGTAGCTGATGCCGGCGCGCTTGGCGATGTCTTTCATGGTCGCGCCGTAGAACCCGGTCTGGCCGAAGGCGTCCACGCAGGCCTCGACGACCCGGCGGCGGATCGCGGCCGTCTTGGCGTACGGCCCGCGGCTGGTGCTCTGGCTCACGGTCTCCTCCGGCGGCGTTAAATTCGTACTCCTATTCGGGTTTGATGGTATCGCGGCGGCGCGCCGACCCTCGCCCGGCGCGCCAAAATAGTATCGCGATTCGAGTTTCGGTGTTACCGTGTGTCGACCCCGCAGTCTCGAGCAAGGACCGAACGATGACCCGACCCGGATTCCTCTGGGGCGCGGCGACCGCGCCACACCAGGTGGAAGGCAACAACGTCAACAGCGACTGGTGGGTTCTCGAGCAGCGCATGCCGGGCATGGAGCGCAGCGGCGACGCGTGCGACAGCTACCACCGCTACGCCGAGGACATGCGCCTGCTGGCCGAGGCCGGGCTCGACACCTACCGCTTCGGCATCGAGTGGGCCCGCGTCGAGCCGTCTCCGGGGCACTTCTCCCGGGCCGAGCTGGCCCACTACCGCAGGATGATCGACACCGCCTTCGACCTGGGGCTCACCCCGGTCATCACGCTGCACCACTTCACCAACCCGCGCTGGTTCGCCGAGGAGGGGGGCTGGATGGGAGAGCGGGCGATCGAGCGCTTCCAGGCCTACGTCCAGGCGGTGACCGGCATTCTCGACGGGGTCGAGTGGGTCTGCACGATCAACGAGCCGAACATGCTCGCCCTGATGGTGACCATGAGCAGGGCGGCGCAGTCCGGCGACGCCAGGTCGTGGATGAGCCCGACCGTGGAGGGCGCCGCGCGACCGGTGCTGCCGAACCCCGACCCGGAGGTCGGCCACCGCCTGGCCGAAGCGCACGACGCCGCCCGCGAGATCCTGAAGAAGCACACCGGCGCGGCCGTCGGCTGGACGGTGGCCTGCCAGGCCCTCACCCCGACGCCCGGCAACGAGGACAAGCTCCGCGAGCTGCGCTACATCCGCGAGGACCTCTACCTGGAGGCGGCCCGCGGCGACGACTTCATCGGCGTGCAGTCCTACTCCAGCCAGGCCGTGGACGAGCACGGCGTCGTCCCGCACCCGCAAGCCCCGGACAGCACCATGACCGGCAACGCCTACCGGCCCGACGCGATCGGCATCGCCGTCCGGCACGCCTGGGAGGCGACCGGGCACACCCCGATCCTCATCACCGAGAACGGCATCGCCACCCCCGACGACACCCGCCGCATCGCCTACACGGACGAGGCCCTGCGCCACCTGTTCGCCTGCATGGACGAAGGCATCGACGTACGCGGCTACATCCATTGGACCGCGGTCGACAACTACGAGTGGGGTCACTGGGGGCCCACGTTCGGCCTCATGACCGTGGATCGCGAGACGTTCGAGCGCAAGCCCAAGCCGAGCCTGGCCTGGCTCGGCGAGGTCGCCCGCCGCGGCGGGCTCGCGTAGGCCCCGCGTCAGGTCGACGCGCGGTGGACGACGTGCGGGTCCAGCGAGGTCGGCGGCAGCCGCGGCCTGCGGCCCGACAGGCTGGCCACGACCGCGTCCGCCAGGGATCGGCCGACCTTCTCCAGGTCGAAGGCGATCGTGCTGAGCGGCGGTTCGGCCGCCTGGGCGAGCGGGATGTCGTCGGCGCCGATGACCGCCAGGTCGCCGGGCGCGGTGAGCCTGGCCCGGCGCATGCCCGTCAGGAGCGCGATCGCGACCTCGTCGTTGTAGGCGCACACCGCCGTCACCGACTCCCGCCGCCACCGTCGCGCGGCGCGGGCCATGGCGGCGGTGTCGAGCTTGGTATCGAGCGCCAGCGGGGGTTCCAGGCCGGCGTGTGCGCAGGCCTCGGCGACGCCGCGCATCCGGTCGTCGGCGATCCTGCGGAGCAACGGGTGCTCTGGCATGGCGTAGCCGAGGCGACGATGGCCCAGGTCGATGAGGTGCTCGGCCTGAAGGCGGCCCATGCGCCGCATGGTGGGATGGGCCTCGACCTCGGTGGTGAAGACGAGGTCCGCGCCCGCCCGGCGCAACGCCTGCGCGGTGTCGTCGTCGAGCGGGTCGAGGCTGGCGACCACCGAGGCGTCGATGGCGGCGCAGACGTCGGGCAGTGACCGGCCGGGCGCTCCGGCCAGGTGGGTGACCAGGGTCAGGCCGGCCTGGGCCAGGCTGGCGGCGAACTGCTCCACGAACCGGGTGATCCCGGGGCCGATCGACAGATGCGGGATGGACAGCAGCACGACGTCGCTGCGACCCGCGGCCAGCGAGCGGGCCGAGCCACGCGGACGGTAGCCGAGCTGCTCGACCGCCTCGAGGACCCGGCGCCTGGTCTCCTCCGGGATCGACTGCCCTGGCGTGTCGTTGAGCACGTAGCTCACGGTCGTGGCGGAGACGCCGGCCGCCCGGGCGACATCAGCGCTGGTGGCCCGCTTTGCTGGGGGTGTCATGTCACTTCATCGTATGACGTGCTGGAACACATATGTGACTCATGTCTCCGTTGCGCAGTTGTTACGGGCGGATGTCTTGCGATCTGGTCCGCGGTCAACGGTAGGTTACTGATGCGCTTAAGTAACGAGCTGCACTTTCTCTGGCCCTGACTTCTCTGGAAGGGGTGTTCATGGCCACTCCCCCCTCTCTCGAACCCCTCGACGCCGAGGCGTCCGACAACCTGCCGAGGGCACGGGCGAGCTACATCTTCTGGATGATGGCCGCCAACTTCGGCATCTCCATGGCGTTCGTCGTCCCGCTGTCGTTCTCACTGGCGGTGCGGATCGACGAGCTCGTCCCCGGACGCGAGGAGGTGCTCGGGTACGTCACGGGCACCGCGCAGACGATCTATCTCGTGCTCAGCCCGCTGCTCGGCGTGTGGAGCGACCGCACCCGCAGCCGCCTCGGCCGCCGCCGCCCCTTCATGCTGGCCGGCCTGGCCCTGGGCCTGGCGGCGCTGGCGGGCATCGCGGTCGCGCCCAACGTGCTGCTCGTGGGAGCCGGCTGGATCGTCGCGATGCTGGGCTGGGCGACGGCCGCGCAGGCGATCCTCAACGTGCAGGCCGACCGCATCCCCGAGGAACAGCGCGGCAAGATCGGCGGCTTCACCGGGCTGACCGGCCAGATCGCCCCCATCATCGGCATCGGGATCACCTCCGCCGTGGCGGGCAGCACGTTCCTCGTCTTCGTCCTGCCCGGTCTCGTCGGCGCGGTGCTGCTGGTGGTCTTCCTCGTCGTGGGCAAGGAGGCCGACACGCGCGGCACCGTCCGCACCGCGCCCGTGTCGGTGCGGACGCTGGCCGCAAGCTACGTGTTCAATCCCCGGAAATATCCGGACTTCGGGTGGAACTGGCTGGGCCGCCTGATGTTCTTCCTGGGCCTGTACTTCAACACGACGTTCACCACGTTCTTCTACGCCCAGCGCCTCGACCTGCCGGTCAGGGAGGTCGCGGGCACGGTGGCCATCATCGGCGTGGCCGGCGTCGTCGCCGCGGCCCTCGGCGCGGTCGGCGGCGGCTACCTGTCGGACAAGCTGCGCAGGCGACGGCTGTTCGCCCTCATCGGCGCGCTCTTCTTCGTCGCCGGCGGGATCGTCGAGGCCTTCGCCCACACCTTCGTGACGCTGATGATCGGCTCCGTGCTGATGCAGCTCGCGATCGCGTTCTTCAGCGCCGTCGACCAGGCGATCGTGCTCGCCGTGCTGCCCAGCCGGGAGGAGGCCGGCCGGTACATGGCGGTGGTGGCGTTCGCGCACAAGCTCCCGAGCGCGATCGCACCGCTCATCGCGCCGTTCGTCATCGGCATCGGCGCGGGCGGCGGCGACAAGAACTACACGCTCCTCTACCTCGCGGGAGCGGCGCTGGCGCTGATCGGCGGGCTGCTGGTGTTCACCCGCGTGAAAGCGGTGCGCTGAGCATGGGCGCACCTTACGACCTTCGGATCGACGCCGGCGGCGACCAGTTCCCGGTCTCCGAGGAGCGGCCGTCGCTGTCCTGGAAGCTCCCGCCGACGTGGAGCGGGCAGGACGGCTACGACCTGCGGTTCCGCGTGGACGGCGAGGAGCGGGCGGTGGCCGACGTCGCCTCCGGCCGGCACCTGTTCGTCGAATGGCCGCTGCCGCCGCTGCGCAGCCGCCACTCCGTGGCGTGGCGGGTCCGCGCCCGGCGCGGCGAGGAGGTCTCGGGCTGGTCGTCCTGGCACGCCTTCGAGTCGGGCCTGCTGGACCGGGACTGGTCGGCACGCTGGATCTCCCCGCGGGAGGACGGCGAAGACCCCCGTCCCGCTCACGTCCTCGCCGGCAGCGCCAACCTGCGCGACGACATCGCCCGGGCCCGGCTGTACGCCACCGCGCTCGGCGGCTACGAGGCGTTCGTCAACGGCACGCGGGTGGGGACGGCCGAGCTGGCGCCGGGCTGCACCTCGTACGGGGACACGCTCCACGCCCAGGCCGCCGACGTCACCGAGCTGCTGCGCGGCGGCGTCAACGACCTGGAGATCCTGCTCTCGGACGGCTGGTACCGGGGCAGCAACGGCACCTGGCGCAAGCGCGACTGCTGGGGCACGGCCACCGCGGCCAGGCTCCAGCTGCACGTCCGCTACGCCGACGGCACCGAGGCGGTCGTGGTCACCGATGCGGGCTGGACCTCGCGCCGCAGCCACATCGTCGCGGCCGACCTCATGAACGGCCAGACGACCGACTTCACCGCCCCGCCCGGCACGCCCCGGCCGGTCCTGGTGGACGCCGTCACGGCTCCGCCGATCAGCTACTCGCCGGCCCCGCCGGTGCGACGGGTCGAACAGCTCGCCCCGCGCTCGGTGACCCGGCACGACAACGGCGCGTACATCGTGGACTTCGGCCAGAACGCCTCCGGCTGGATCGCCCTCGCCGACCTCGGCCCGGCGGGCACCCGCACGGTGATCGACCACGGCGAGCACCTGGACCCCACCGGAGACCTGACCACGAGCCACCTGGACAGCCGGAGGCCGGGCGAGAGCCCGATCCCGTTCACGCAACGCGACGAGGTCGTCTCCTCCGGCAGGCCCGGCGAGGTGTTCGAGCCCCGGCACACCGTCCACGGCTTCCGCTACGCGCGCATATCGCGGGCCGTGGACCCGGCGAGCATCACCATGCGGGTCGTGCACACCGACCTGCGCCCGACGGCGACCTTCGCGTGCAGCGACGACGACCTCAACCGCCTGCACGAGGCCGCCCGCTGGAGCTTCCGCGGCAACGCCGTCGACCTCCCGACCGACTGCCCCACCCGCGAGCGCCTCGGCTGGACCGGCGACTACCAGATCTTCGCCCCGACCGCCGCCCGCCTGTACGACGTGGACGGCTTCAGCCGCAAGTGGCTGCGCTCGGTCCGCGACGACCAGCTCGCGGACGGCCGCGTGGTCAACTCCTCGCCGGACGCCAACCGGCTCAAGATCCACGACGACCCGATGGCGGACGCGATCACCGGCTCGGCCGGGTGGGGCGACGCCGTCGTCCTGGTCCCGTGGGTGCTGTACGAGACCTACGGCGACACCGCCGCCCTCGCCGAGAACTGGCCCGCGATGCGCCGCTGGGTCGAATGGGCGCTCACGACCGCCCGCCAGGCCCGGCACCCCTCCCGCGTCGAACGCTCGGCCGAGCCCCTGCCCCACGAGGAGTTCGTCTGGGACGGCTCCTTCCACTGGGGAGAGTGGCTGGAGCCGAGGCGACGCGCCTCGGACGGCACCCTCATCGACCCCGTGCTGGCCGACCCCATCGCCTGGTACGCGGCGGACAAGGGCGAGGTCGGCACCGCCTACCTGTACCGCTCGGCCGACACCCTCGCCGCGGTGGCGGAGGTGCTGGGCCGAGCCGGCGACGCGGCCCGCTACCGCGAAACGGCGCGAAAGGTACGCGAGGCATGGCAGACCGAGTTCCTGGACGCGGCGGGCCGCACGAAGGCCGGCACCCAGGCGAGCTACGTACGTGCCCTGGCCTTCGGCCTCGTCCCGGAGGAGCTGCGGGAGAAGGCGGCCCGGCACCTCGTCGGCCTGATCGGCACCGCCGGCGGCCACCTCGGCACCGGCTTCCTCTCGACGGCCGACCTGCTGCCCGTCCTGGCCGACACGGGCCATCCCGACGTCGCCTACGCGGTGCTGTACCGGCGGTCGTCCCCCTCGTGGCTCGGCATGCTGGACCGGGGCGCGACGACCATCTGGGAGGACTGGGACGGCGTGTCCGAGGACGGCACCGCCACCGCGTCGCTCAACCACTACAGCAAGGGCGCGGTCATCCGCTTCCTGCACACCCACACCCTCGGGCTGCGCCAGGCCCCGGGCTCCGCCGGGTGGGAGTCCTTCGTCGTCGCGCCGGTGCTCAATGAGGCGATCACCTGGGCCACGGGCACGTACGACAGCCCGCAGGGTCTGATCACCGTCGGCTGGCGCGTCGAGGACGATCACCTGGCCATCTCGGTCGACGTGCCCGGCGGCGCCCAGGCGCAGGTCAGCTTCCCGGACGGCCACACGTTCCACACCGGCCCGGGCCGTTTCTCCCGGCGCCGGCCCCTTTCCCACTGAAGGAGATCATTCATGTCCACTGCCGATGTGTCGGGCAAATCCCTGGCCGAGCTCGTCTCCCTGCACGGGCGACGCGCGGTCGTGACCGGAGGTGGCCGAGGGCTCGGCAAGGCGATCGCGCTCCGCCTGGCCGAGGCGGGAGCCGACCTGCTGATCGGCGACATCGACGAGGAGCTGGCCGTGACCGCCGCCAAGCAGCTCGCCGAACGCCACGGGGTACGCGCGATCGGCGCCGCCATGGACGTCACGGACGCGGCGGCCGTGGCCGCGGCGGCCGACCGCGCGGTCGCCGAGCTCGGCGGCCTGGACGTGTGGGTGAACAACGCCGGGATCTTCCCGAGCGTCCCGCTGCTGGAGATGAGCGAGGAAACGTGGGACCAGGTGTTCGCCGTGAACGCGCGCGGCGTCTTCGTCGGCGCGCGCGAGGCGGCCCGCCGCATGTCGGCGGCGGGCCCAGGCGGCAGTAGGGATGGTCGCGGGGGCGGTGTCATCGTGAACATCGTCTCGACCGCCGGCTTCCGCGCGAGCGCGCCCGGCCTGGCCGCCTACGTCGGTTCGAAGCACGCCGCCCGCGGACTGACGCGCGAGCTGGCCCTGGAGCTGGCTCCGCTGGGCATCCGCGTGCTCGGGGTGGCACCGAGCTTCGTCCCCACGGAAGGCAACATGATGATGGCGGCGGCCGTGATGACCGACGGCGTCCCGCCGACCGACCTCATGCTCGACAGCCCGATCGGCCGGGTCGGCGTTCCTGATGACATCGCGCGCGTCGTCCTGTTCTGCGCCTCGGACCTGTCGGCCTTCATGACCGGCAGCACCTTGCTCGCGGACGGCGGCGACACCGCCTGAGCAGCGGCCGACCGGGTCACGGGAGAGCCGGCGGTCAAGCGGGGCCGGGCGGGAGCTGGACGGTCATGATCAGGCTGCAGGTCCCGGTGCCCGAGCCGCGATAGACATGCGGGACGTCGCCGTTGTACGTGGCGGTCTGCCCGGCCTCGACGGCGTGCTCGGCGCCGTCGATGATCAGGGTCATCCGGCCGGAGGTGACGCTGACGGTCTCCACGACTCCGGCCTGGTGGGAGTCGCTGGCGTATTCCTCGTCCGGTTCCAGCTCCCAGCGCCACACCTCGACCGGGGCCGGGCCCGAGGTCGTCAGCATGAGCCGGGCCTGGCTGCCCCGTTCGCCGGTCCACAGCGGCGCGACGGCGCCGGCGGTCACGACGCGGACGCGGCCTTCGGACGGCCCCTGCATGAGGGCGGACACCGAGATGCCGAGGGTGTCGGCCAGGCGCACCAGGGTGGCCAGGTTGGGGTTGCCCTGGGCTTTCTCCAGTGCCACCAGCGCGCCCTTGCTGACCTGCGCGCGCCGGCTGAGCTCGTCGAGGCTCAGGCCCGCGCGGTTGCGGGCCGCCCGGACGTTGTGCGCCACCGTCCGCAGGGCTGTGGCCGTCTCGGCCATCTGATCACCATCCTCACAGCTGGACCACTTCAATGCACCATGCGGTCGTTTGATTAACCCTATCCGGTCGATCTATTGTACGCTCTGGTCGTTGTACTGGTAGTGAAGGATGTGCTGTGATCGCTCTGCTGCTGGCCCTGGGCAGCTCGCTCGCTTATGGGTGCGCCGACTTCCTCGGTGGTCTCGGTGCCCGTAAGGCTCATGTGCTGCGTACCGTGATGATCGCCGCCCCGGCCAGTCTCGCGATCGAGCTGCTGCTGTGGCCGGTCCTCGGCGCCTCGTTCAGCGCCGGGGCGCTCGGCTGGGGCGCCGCCTCGGGGGTGGCCTCGGCCGCCGCGTTCGCCCTGCTCTACCGCACCCTGGCGATCGGTCCGATGAACGTGCTGTCGCCGGTGACCGCGCTGGTGTCCGCCGTGCTGCCCGTCAGCGCGGGCCTGCTGCAGGGCGAGCACCTGTCCGCCGCCGGGCTGGTGGGCCTGCCGCTCGCCCTCGTGGCGGTGGTGCTGGTCAGCGCCGGACACGGGACGGGTGCGGCGCGCCCGTCCCGCGCCGCGCTGCTGCTGGCCTTCGGCGCGGGCGCCGCGATCGCCCTTCAGCTGATCTTCCTGCATCAGGCGCCGTCCGACAGCGGGGTGGCGCCGCTGATCGTGGGCCGGGCCTTCTCCTCGGCCCTCACCCTGGCCGCGGCCGGGCTGATGCGCCGCAAGCTGGGCCCCGAGCGGCCCGCCTACGCGATGTCGGCCGCCGCGGGTGCGCTGGACTCCGTGGCGAACCTGCTGTTCCTGCTCGCCTCCCGCGGCGGGGACCTCGCCGTCGTCGCCGTGATCGTCGCTCTCTACCCGGCCGGCACGGTCCTGCTCGCCCGTGGCGTGCTCGCCGAACGCGTCGGTCGCGCCCAGCTCGTCGGCCTGGGCACCGCCGCCGTCGCCGTCAGCCTCCTCGCCCTGACCTGACCGAAGCCGCCCGGCGGCACGCGACGGCCTTCAGGAGGCGTCCGGCCCCGAGGAGCCCCGCGGGTCCTCCGTGCCCGCCGGTTCGCGGCCGGCGAGCGCCGTCCAGCGGGCCCGCAGCGCGTGGGCCGCGGCCTTCGGCCTGCGGTCGCGGGTGAACACGCCCTTCCTGTTGCCGTCCACGCGGTGGATGCCGTGGGAGGTCTGGAAGTCGGCGAAGTTCCACACGTGCTCGCCGACGAACGCCTCGATCCGGTCGAACACGCGGTGGTTCATCGCGAGGTAGGCCTGCTGGTACTCCTCGGTCCACGGCGTGTCCCACACCGAGTGCAGGCCGGGCAGGGTGTCGGCGCCGTACTCGCTCATCATGATCGGTTTGCCGAACTTCTCCGCCCAGCCGCGCAGGTCGTGCTCCAGGTAGGTCTCCGCGGTGGCCAGGTCGCCGGTGGCGATGTACCAGCCGTAGTAGCGGTTGACGCACAGGACGTCGAACAGGTCGGCGATGCGGTCGTTCTCGTGCGTGGCGAAGATGACGGCGGCGTAGCAGACCGGACGGGTGGGGTCGAGCTCGCGGGTCAGCTCCACCAGCGGCTCGAAGTACTCGCGGGCGCCCTCTTCGGCGGAGGACGGCTCGTTGGCGACGCACCACATGACGACGCTGGGATGGTTCTTGTCGCGGGCGACCAGCTCGCGGATCGCCTGGGCGTGCGCCTCGCGGGTGGCCGCGCCGAAGGTCTCCGGCGAGAAGGTCGGCCGGGGCGGCACGCCGGAGAGCCCGCCCTGCACCGCCAGGTTGAGCCCCACGGCCGCGGTCTCGTCGATGACGACGATGCCGTGCCGGTCGGCGAACTCCATCACCTCCTCGGCGTAGGGGTAGTGCGAGGTGCGGAAGGAGTTGGCGCCGATCCAGTCCATGAGCTGGAAGTCGTGCACGAGGTAGGCGTCGTCATGGCCCTTGCCGCGCACCGGCGAGTCCTCGTGCTTGCCGAAGCCGGTGAAGTAGAACGGCTCGCCGTTGATGAGGAATTGCGTGCCCCGGACCTCGACGGTGCGCACTCCGAACGGCTCGGTGCAGGTGTCGACCACCCGGTCACCGTCGAGCAGCTCGACCACCAGGTCGTAGAGGTAGGCCGCGCCGGGCCGCCACAGCGTCACGTCGTCGATCCGGAGCACGCCGTTCTCGCCCTCGGCGGCGGCGACCTCCGCTCCCGAGGCGTCCACGGCACGGACCCGGACGTGCCCGGGGGCGCTGGTGCGGACGGAGTAGGCCACCGTCCCGGAGTCCCCCTCGACGCCGGTCACGATCGTGATGTCCTCGACGTGCACGTCGGGGACGCTGCGGAGCCACACCGAGCGGGCCAGCCCGGCGTAGTTGTAGAAGTCGTGCAGGTAGGTCTGCTGCCGCCGCCCGTCGCGCGTGACGGTGACCGTGCCGGGCGGGATGGTGCGGCCGGTCAGCTCGTTGTTCACGCCGATGGTGAGCCTGAACTCCGCGCCCGGCCTCACCCGCTCGGTGATGTCGGCCTCGAACGGGGTGTAGCCGCCCACATGCTCGGCGACCAGGACGTCGTCGACGTAGACCCTCCCTTCGTGCGTGGCGGCGTCCACGCGCAGGAACACCCGCTCGCCCGTCCAGCCGCGCGGCACGCGCACGGTCCGCTGATACCACACCCAGCCGACATGATCGCGGATCGCGGGGTCGGTGAACAGGTCGTTGTAGCTCGCCGGCACCGCGGCCTCGAGCGGGGTGTCGAGCGTCCCGCCCCACGGCCGCTCACCGGCGGCGGAATCGACCGCGAACCGCCACAGGCCGTCCAGATTGACCAGCTCACGGGTGGCGGTGGCACGTGGCCTCAACATCGCGATGCCTCCTTGGCGCGTCTTTGAACGGCCACCCTAGCATCGAAAACCGAATTGCAATACGAGTTTCAAGGGAAGGCCGCTCGATGACTACCCAAGCGGATAGTTTCTTGACCCGACGTGGTAGTAAGCTATCCGAGCGAATAGGAGCGACGACATGACGACAGCAGCAGCTCCCGAAGACCTGACCGCCCGGGCGCGCATCAGGGACGCGGCCATCCAGCACTTCGGCGAACTCGGCTACGAGCGGGCATCCCTGCGCGGCATCGCCGAGACGGCCGGGGTCTCGCCCGGTCTGGTGCGCCACCACTTCGGGACCAAACAGGGCCTGCGTGAGGCCTGCGACGAGCACCTGATCAGGATGATCCGCCAGACCAACGACCATGCCAGAGCCGGCTTCACCTCGGGTGCGCTCGACTCGGCGCTCGCCGCGCGCGCGATCCCCGAGTCCCAGCGCCGCTACATGATGCGGGCGCTGGCCGAGGGCTCGGCGGGCGCTCTGTTCGACGAGCTCGTACGGCTGACCGTGCCGTGGCTGCTCGAAGCCGACCGGAGCCGGCCGGATCCCCCCGCCGTCGACGTGCGGATCCGCGCGGCCATCGCCACGTCGATGGCGCTGTCCGTCGGGATCCTGCACGAGCACCTGTCACGGGCGATCGGCGCGGACGTGTCCAGTCCGCGCGGCGACCGCCTGCTCGCCAGGGGGCTCGTCGACCTCTATTCGCACCCTCTCCTCAGCCTCGAGGACGCGCGCCGGATCCAGGCCGCGCTCGACGAGGCCGAGCGCACATCCTCCGAAGGAGAATCACGATGACTGACGCCATCGCGGTGTCCGGTCTGGTCAAGACATTCGGTACGAGCCGGGCACTGAACGGCCTGGACCTCAGGGTCGGCACCGGCGAGGTGCACGGCTTCCTGGGGCCCAACGGCGCCGGCAAGACGACGACCATCCGCGTGCTGCTCGGCCTGCTGCGGGCCGACGCCGGGAAGGTGAGCCTGCTCGGCGGCGATCCCTGGCGCGACGCCGTACGCCTGCACACCCGGCTGGCCTACGTGCCCGGCGACGTGAGCCTGTGGCCGAACCTCACCGGGGGCGAGGCCATCGACCTGTTCGGCAACCTGCGCGGCGGGCTGGACAGAGCCCGTCGCACGGAGCTGGTCGAGCGCTTCCAGCTGGATCCGACCAAGCGCTGCCGCACGTATTCCAAGGGCAACAGGCAGAAGGTGGCACTCATCGCCGCCTTCGCCTCCGACGTCGAGCTGTTCGTCCTCGACGAGCCCACCTCCGGCCTGGACCCGCTGATGGAGGCGGCCTTCCAGCAGACCGTCCGCGAGGTGAGCGCTCGCGGGGCGACCGTCCTGCTGTCCAGCCACATCTTCTCCGAGGTCGAAGCCCTCTGCTCGGGAGTGAGCATCATCCGTGACGGCGTCACGGTCGAATCCGGCACGCTCGCCCAGCTCCGCCACCTGACCAGGACCTCGCTCGCCGTGGAGGCGACCGAGCCGATCACCGGGCTGGCCGCCCTGCCCGGCGTCCACGACGTGGTGGCCGACGGCACGCGTGCGCGGTTCGACGTGGACTCGGCGCAGCTCCCCGAGGTGCTGCGGCACCTGGCCGGCTTCGACGTGCGGGCGTTGACCAGCCATCCGCCGACGCTGGAGGAGCTCTTCATGCGCCACTACGGCGACGCGCCCGCGGTCGGAGCAGGTCGATGAGCGCCTGCACGGGCACGGGCCGGCTGGTCCGCCTGGCGCTGCGGCGCGACCGCGTCCAGCTGCCGATCTGGATCGCCGGCTCGGTGCTGCTGCTGGCGGCCGGTGCCGCGGCGGTGGCCGACGAGTTCCCCGACGAGGCCGGACGGCTCGCCGCGGTGAAGGGCGCCGGCACCAGCCCGGCCGTCCTCCTCATGCGCGGCACACCGGTCGGCACCGACCTGGGCGCGGTGGTGAACTTCCGCAACTTCGCGTCCATGCTGGTGCTGGCCGGGCTGATGAGCACCTTCGCGATCGTCCGGCACACCCGGCAGAACGAGGAGAACGGCAGAGGTGAGATGCTCGGCGCGGGCAGCGTCGGCAGGTACGCCGGTCTCACCGCCGCTCTGGTCGTGGTCGGAGCGGCCGACCTGCTGCTCGGCGCCGCGCTGACCGGCACCCTGCTGGGGGCCGGCCTGCCCGCCGACGGCGCGGTGGCCTTCGGCGCCGCGACGGCCGCCACCGGCCTGGCCTTCGCCGGCCTGGCCGCGGTCGCGGCCCAGCTGTTCCAGAGCGCGCGCGGGGCCAACGCCTTCGCCGCGACGGCCGTCGGCGTGGCCTACCTGGTACGCGGCGTCGGCGACGCGCTCGGCGAACGAGCACCGGACGGCATCCAGGTGACCAGCGCCTGGCCGTCCTGGCTGTCACCCATCGGCTGGGGCACGCAGGCGCGCCCGTTCGGCGAGGAGGTGTGGTGGGTCCTCGCCCTGCCGCTCGTGTTCCTCGTCGCCTGCATGGCCGTGGCCTTCGCCGTGGCCGGCCGCCGTGACTTCGGCGCCGGCCTGATCCCCGACAGGCCCGGACCCGCTGCGGGCACTCGCCTGCTGGTGAGCCCGCTCGGGCTGGCCTGGCGGCTGAACCGCGGCACGACGCTCGGCTGGCTGATCGGCAGCGCGCTGTTCGGCCTGGGCATCGGCACGCTCGGCGACACCGTCGACGAGGCGATGACCGGCAACACGGGCGTCACCGAGCTCCTGGACCAGCTCGCCAACGCCGGCGGCGCGACCCTGGTGGACACGTTCTACGCCGCGATGATGAACGTCTACGGCGTGCTCGCGGCGGCTTTCGTCATCCAGGCGCTGTTGCGCCTGCGTTCGGAGGAGGCCGGCGGACCGGCCGAAGCGGTGCTGGCCACCTCGGTGGGCAAAGTCCGCTGGGTGTGCGCGCACCTGGCCTGCGCGGCGATCGGCGCGACCGCGCTGCTGGTGCTGGCGGGCGCCGGCATGGGAGTGGCCGATGCCGCCGTCGGCGGCGTCACCGGCGTGGGCCCGCTCGTCGGCGCCGGGCTGGCGCAGCTGCCCGCCGCGCTCACCCTGGCCGGCTTCGTCGTGCTCGTCTTCGGCCTGCTGCCCCGGCTGACCGTCATGCTCGCCTGGGCGGCGCTGGTCCTGAGCATCGCCTTCGGGCTGCTCGGGGAGATCTTCGGGCTGCCCGAGGCGGTGCGCGACCTGTCACCGTTCACCCACGTGCCCCCGATCCCGGCGGCCGCCGTGACGGCCGGGCCGCTCGTGGCGCTGGTCATCGCGGCCGCCGCGCTGACGGCGGCCGGGCTGGCACTGTTCCGGCGCAGGAGCCTGGCCTTGTAGTCCCACGATGGCCGGCCCGCCGCCCTGGTGGTCTCCGCCGGGCTGTCCCGGTGACCTGCGGGCCCGGCTCACCGGCGACACCGGTGGGCCGGGGACCGGGAGAGGGCTGAACGTCCCGGGCGCCTGAGCCCTACTCCGCCAGGCTTCCGCAGGTGAAGCCCTTCTTGCGGTCGGGGGGCCACATCTGGACCTCGGTCAGGATCGTGCTCTCGGAGAACTTGCGGAAGGTCAGCGCCTTGTCGCAGTCATAGATGGCGTACCCTCCCTCGCGCTCGCCGAGCACCATCATCCAGCGGCTGTCGTACAGGGGCTTGCCGCTGCTGTCCTGGAGTTTGGCCCACTGCGTCTGGAAGCCGACGGCGTCCAGCAGGGCGGTGGACTCCCCCTTCTCCAGCACCGCGATCGCACCGTAGATCATCTGGATCATGAGGAGGTAGCCGAGCCCGATCCCGGTGAGCGCCCCGACCAGCACCTTCAGCCCCGCCCGGCCCATCGGTTTGCGGCGCAGCAGGCGGAAAGGCACGAGGTAGGCCAGCACACCGATCCCGGCCGCGATGAGCACGTCACCGGCTTCGACGGTCACTTTCGCGGTGGGATCGGCGGCGTCCAGAGCGGTCATGAAGTACATCCAACCCAGATAGGACGCACCCGCCCATGCCGCTGCGAGCGCGGCGATGATCCACGGCTGCTCCCGGGTCCGCTGCACGGCCCGGCCCACCAAGCCGCGCGTGATCACGTTCAGCAGCCAGCCCAGGCTGATGAGGATCCCGACGACGATGGCGCCGAGGATCAGCAGGGGCAGCAGCGTGCCCAGCAGCCGGCCCAGCAGCACCGACTGGTCGATGCCCGCCTGCTCGGGGGTGATGCCGAAGATCGCGTACATGCCCTGGTAACCCATGTAGAGCAGCGCGTACAACGTCACGCCGAGCGGGACGACGACTGATCCCACCTTTTCGAGCAGGTCGAGCACGCCCACCCTGTCGTCGTCCTCCTGGCGCGACCCCACTTCCGCGGGCTCTGCTGCCACGGGAGCCGGTAAATCGGAAATCTCCTGACTGGGAGAGTTTTGTGTATAGGGCGGAAAAGTCATGGGCGGAAGCATAGGGCGATGGCCTCCTTGGTGCGATCTGGAGGCCCGCGCCGGAGCCCCGTGCCCGGTTCTCGGGTCAGGCCGGATCGGGCCGCGATCCGGACCCGGCCAGCCGGTCCAGCAGCTCGCGGAGCAGGCCGTGCTCGCCGGCCGTCAGCCCTGCCGGGTCTTCGTCGACGAGCGTGCGCAGCGTCAGCGCCGCGCCGGCCCGCGTCGCCGTGGCGGCCGCCCGGTCGGGAGCCGGTTGTCTCGCGGCCGGGTGGAGGACGGCGGCCAGCGCCGCTTCGCGGACGCGATCGGACAGCCCCATGTCGCGTTCGCCCTCGGGCTGGGTGATCAGCGACAGGGTGGTCCCGACGTTCGCGGCCAGGATCTGCTCGGCCGCGTCGTCCACGGGGACGCCCAGCAGGCCACGGCGGGCGGCCTCGGTCAGCAGCTCCCGCAACATGGCGTGCGCGGGCGCGGTGATGGCGCAGGGCCTGCCCGGCTCGACCTGCCCGTACAGCAGCGCGTAGAAGGTCGGATGATCCAGCCCGAAGCGGACGTGACGCTCCCAGCCCTGACGGATGTCGTCCACGGGGTCAGCGGAGCCGCTGGAGGCATGCGGCTGGACGTACTGGGTGAACCCGTGGTTGAGCACCGCGTCGATCAGGCCCTGCTTGCTGCCGAAGTGGTGGTAGAGCGTGGGCGCCTGAACGCCGGCGCGCTCGCACACGGCGCGGGTCGACAACGTGCGGCCGCCGGAGCCGTCCAGCAACTCGGCGGCGGCGAGCAGCAGCCGGTCGCGAGCGTTGCCGCTCCGTCCTCGAGTGGTCATATCGCTATAGTAGCTTCTGTAGCGCTACATTATGTCGTATAGCGAAATTATCGACCCCTGAAGGAGAGCTCATGAACGTCACCGTTCCCGGTGCTGTGGCCCGCTACTTCGAGGCCGACGCGCGCCGCGATCCGGACGCCGTCGTCGCCCTGTTCACCGAGGACGCCGTGGTCACCGACGAAGGCCGGACGCGACGCGGGGCCGAGGAGATCCGGGCCTGGCGAGAAGGCGCCGCGTCGCAGTACCAGTACACGACCGAGCTGCTCGGCGCCGAGGTCGCCGACGAGGACACCGTGCTGGTCACCGGCCGCCTCGAGGGCAACTTCCCGGGCGGCACGGCGGTTCTGAAGTGGCGCTTCTCCCTCACCGACGACCGCATCCGCCGGCTGGAGATCGCGCCCTGACAGGAGGCGGCGGAGGCGTGTGCCAGGGCGCCGAGGCCGGGGCCGCAGACGGGAGCCGCCGAGATGGGAGCCGCGCTCCCACGCACGGGCTACGCGCCGTGGTCACCAGGCGCGTCGGCTCACTTGCCGAGGAAGCATCCCTGGGCTCTGCGGTCTTCTGGCTGAGGGAGAGGCGCCGCAGGAATAGCATGCCTGGTGGGGCCGTTGTGGCCGGTGTGCGCGCCTGGCGGGCACCGTGGCCAGTGATCGCGCGTTCGGTCGCCGCCACCACCACGGGAAACCCCGCTGACCATCCTTGATCCACTGCAGTGCCGGGAGTGTGCATGACCGACCGCCTCACCGCCGTCATGATCAGCCAGGCGGCCGAACGGTTGCGGCCGGTGATCCGCCGTACCTCGCTGGAGCCGAACGAGCGGCTGTCCGGCCTGCTCGGCGGCCAGGTGCTGCTCAAGCGCGAGGACGCGCAGGTCTGCCGCTCCTACAAGGTGCGCGGAGCGTTCAACCTGATCGCCTCGCTCACGGAGGAGGAACGGCGGCGCGGCGTGGTCTGCGCGAGCGCGGGCAACCACGGGCAGGGCGTCGCGTTCGCCTGCGCGCGTCTGGGGATCAGCGGTCGCGTGTACGTCCCGTCCACCACGCCACGGCAGAAGCGCGAGCGCATCGCGGCGCTCGGCGGCGACCGGGTGGAGGTCGTGGTCGGCGGCGGCACCTACGACGAGGCGAGCAACGCCGCGCACATCGACAGCGAGCACGCCGGCGCGATCTACGTGCATCCGTTCGACGACGTCCGGACGATGGCCGGGCAGGGCACGGTCGGCCTCGAGATCCTCGCCCAGGGCGGGGAGGCGCCGGGCACCGTGGTCGTCCCGGTCGGCGGAGGCGGCCTGATCAGCGGCATCGCCGTCTGGCTGCGCGAGCACTCCCCCGGCACCCGCATCGTGGGCGCCGAACCCGCCGGAGCGGCCAGCATGAGCGCCGCCCTCGACCACGGCGGGCCCCTCGCCCTGCCCGAGCTGGACACCTTCGTGGACGGCGCCGCCGTCGGAAGGGTGGGAGACGCCACCTTCCCCCTGGTCAAGGACCTGGTCGACGAGGTTGTCGCGGTCGACGAGGGCGCGGTCTGCACCGAGATGCTGGACCTCTACCAGACCGACGGCATCATCGCCGAACCCGCCGGCGCCCTCGCGGGCGCCGCCGCCCGCGAGCTCCTGCCGCACGCCCCCGGAGGGCCGGTCGTGTGCGTGGTGTCGGGCGGCAACAACGACGTCAGCCGATACAACGAAGTGCTTGAACGCTCTCTCGTGCACATCGGCCTGCGGCACTACTTCCTGGTGACCTTCCCGCAGCGCCCCGGCGCCCTGCGCCACTTCCTGGACGATGTCCTGGGCGAGGGCCAGGACATCATCGCCTTCGAGTACGTCAAGAAGAACAACCGCGAAACCGGCCCGGCACTCGTCGGCATCGAGCTCGAACGGCCAGGCGACCTCGACAGCCTCCTGCTCCGGATGAAGGCCGGCCCGCTCACGGTCGAGCGCATCCCCCCGGGCTCGCCCCTGTTCACGTTCATTCTCTGACCTCCGTCGAGGGTGGCCGAGCCCGGCCCTGGGGCATCCGTCCGGCCGGTTCCTCTAGGGATATCCCTGAGCGGCTCCCGGTGTCCGCCCTTCCGCCTCCGCCCGTACGGTGACGGCACCATCACGTGGAGGGAGGCGCCAGATGACAGCGGCGTACGAGGAGAAGCTCGTCCCGGGCCTGCTGCGCACGTCATGGCGGGAGGGCGCCCTGACCCGGATCCGGGAGCTGGAGGTGCTGTCGGCCTGGGCGCACGGCCAGGGCGAGGACCCGAAGCGGCACGAGGGCATCATCCGGGCGACCGAGGAGCACATCCGGCGGGCCAGGGAGGCCGTCGCCTACGACCGCAACTCCTTTCGGTCCTTCACCGGCGCGCTGTTCGAGGCGGCCAACAGCAACTGCGACGCGGCCGAGGCCAACCTGTTGCGCATGGCCCCGAACTACTTCCTGCTCGGGCAGCTCCCGAGCCTGACCGCCCACGTGACCCGGCACCTGCCGGAGGGCGACCCCCGGCTGCAGGGCTTGGACGAGCTGCGTACCGACCTCGCGATCAAGGGCGAGGGCGCCTGTACCGAGCAGGCCAGGACGCAGCTCGTCGCGCTGGTGCGGGCGGCGAGCTCGGAAGCGGGCCGGGAGTTGATGAGCGTACGCCGCTTCCGCAACGTGCTTCTCGTGGCCACCTTCGTCCTGTCCCTGATCGCCGTGGCCGTCGCGGTCGCGGGCATGCTCTTCAAGGACGTGCTGCCGTTGTGCTTCACGCCGCAACGGGGTGCGGGCGTGTGGCTGGTGTGCCCCACGGGCGAGATGTCGCTCGCCTCGACGCCGCTGCGGCAGGCCGTCGCGGCCACGACACAGCCGTTCGACCTGCTGGTCGTGGAGCTCCTGGGCTTGGTCGCCGCGGCGGTCACCGCCGGGGCGGGCATCCAGGGCATGCGGGCGCGGACCGGCGCGATCGGCCTTCCCGTCGCTCTGGCGCTGTTCAAGCTGCCGTTCGGGGCGCTGACCGCGTTCATCGGGCTGCTGCTCATGCGCGGGCAGTTCGTGCCGGGCCTGAGCGCGCTGGACACCTCGGCGCAGATCATCGCCTGGGCGGTGCTGCTCGGCGGCTCGCAGCAGGTGTTCACCCGGCTGGTGGACCAGCAGGCCAAGATCGTGGTCGGCCGGGTCCGCGGGGCGAGGCAGGTCCGCCAGAACGCGATCAGCGCGTCACCCGCCTGACCACTCCGGGAGCGATCATGGCACTTCCCCTCTTCGGGGTGTCGACGGGGAACCGGCCGTCCGGGCTGGTACCGCCGTACGTCGATCTGTCCGGCTGGACCGAACTGCGGGTTCACGGCGTCGGCGGCTCCACGCCACAGAACCTCCTGGGCGACCTGGCGCCGCAACAGGTCTGGGGGGATCGTCTCGCCGGTTTCTACCGGACGGCGGACACCGCGGGCCGCCACGTCGAAGGCTACTCATGGGGCGGGCTGACGTCCCGGAGCGGGGCACGCGTGCTGTGGCTGCTTCTCCTGCCGTTCACGCTGGCGAACCTGGCGGGGTGGATGTGGCCGTTCGCCGTACAGAGGACGCCGCGAGGATTCCGGGCGTTCCGGCTCTTGGTCCGGATGGCGGCGCTGGCGCTCACCCTCAACGTGGTCCTCCTGGTCGGCGCGCTCGCCATGGACTACGCGGCCTATCAGTGCGCGGGGGACGTGAGATGTCTGGATCCGTGGTGGCCGGACCTCCTGCCGACGGCCGCGGTCACGTCCCATCCCGGACGCCGCCTCCTGGTGGGGGCTCTCGTGCCGCTGCTGGCCATCGCTCTGCTCGCGTGGCTGTCGCAGAGGTCCCAGAGCCGCTACGAGGCGGTCCCGCCACCGGGTACGCCGGATCCGCCCCCGCCGTGTGACCACAGCGCCGCGGGCCTGCCGGCCGGATTGCTGGACCCCGACTTCTGGAACACCGCCCCGTATGTGCGCGTGCTCGGCCGCATCCACGTCGCGGCCGCCGTGGCCCTGCTGGCGATCCTGCTCACCCACACCGTCCGTTCCGCGGTTCCGGCCTCGCCCTCCATGGCGGGGCTGCTGATCCTGGCCCTGGCAGGGGCGATCCTCACCGGCGCGGTCGTGGCGCTCGTACCCGAAAGGGCTGGGCCCGTTCTGCTCAAGCTCGGCTCGGTGCTCGAATACGGATCGTTGCTGGCTGTGACACTGGCCGGGGTGTTCGCATGGCTGACGCCCGGTGCTGCCGCCGCTCCCCCGCAGGAACTGCCCGGCCTGGGCGAGATCATGTCCTGGGTCTACGGCGGGACGGCCCTCACCCTGCTGCTCGTGCTCGCCTGCCTGGTCGCCGGCGCCGTATCCCGCTCCGTGTCCTCACAAGGGCCACGTCGGGCCTTCCGCTGGGGCGCGCCGTTCGTACTGCTCGTCCTCGCGATCGGCCTGACCAACGCCGTGATGATCGGCCTGATCATCAACGTGGCGGACGCCTTCGGCGAGATCCGGTACGCCTCCCGTACCGCCGCCGACGGCTCCGAGCCCGTCATCGTGATCTTCCCAGGGTTCAGAGATTTGGCAGTGCAGCTGAACCTGGTTCCTGTCGCGCTGGCAGTGCTCTTCGCCGGCTGGCAGGCGGCCCGGTGGCGGGCGGGGCGGCGTGAGAGCGCCGCGATGGTTGCCGCGGAGTATCGCGAAATGGACATGCCTGTGCCCGTCACTGCGGACATCTGGTCGGTCTCCGCTGCCGACGGCCCGTCGCCGTCACCGCTCCCCGACGTGGCCACATGGTCCCGCCGGGTCGCCAGAGCCAGGCGTTTCGCGGGGCTCCCGCTCCAGGTCGATCTGTTACTCAGCGCCATCGTCCTGGTCGGCCTGCTGGTGCTGCTGCTGCCGGGCTGGGGCCTGCGGGCGGTCGATGCCAACGGCACCGCCGGCTGGGTGGTCGGCACGGCCACCGTGCTCGCTCCGCTGCTGCCCCTGGTGATCCTCATGCTCGTCCGCGCCTCCTGGAAGGACTCCAGCACCCGGCACAACGTGGGCGTCCTGTGGGACATCGGCACGTTCTGGCCGCGCGGTTACCATCCGCTGGCGCCGCCGTCGTACGCCGAGCGCGCCGTGCCCGAACTGCAGCGCCGCATGTGGTTCCTGCACGACCGCGGAGCGCGCATCCTCCTGGTGGGCCACAGCCAGGGGGCGGTCCTCGCCGCCGCGGCCCTCGCGCAGCGTGGCTCCGTCCGCCCGCCGGACCTGCGGGTCACCCTGGTCACGTGCGGCTCGCCCCTGCGCAAGCTGTACGGCTGGGGCTTCCCGGCCTACTTCACCGAAGAACTGGCGGCGGCCCTGAACAGCGCCGAACACGTCGCCTTGTGGCGGAATTACCACTACCCCACCGACTGGGCCGGCGGCCCCTGCGCGGCCGGGACCAACCCGGCCGTGGACCGTCCGCTGCCGGATCCTCCGACCTGCCGCTTCCTGTACGGCGACACCCCGCCGCAGATCGGCGGCCACAGCGGCTACTGGCGAGACCCCGCCATGTGGCAGGAGATCGACAGTCTGCTGTCTCCTCCTGCTGAGCGGCCCAGTACTGGCCCGCGTCCACCTCCCTCATCACTCCAGCCCTCACTTCAGTCACCGTCCCGCCCGGCCGAGGCCCTTTCCCCCGTCCGCGGGACGACGCCGGTCTCGCGAGGGGACGCGCTGGTGCGCCTGACCGATCTGGAAACCCGGACCGGCTGGCTCGAGCAGCGGTCAGGCCATGGTTCGGCGCAGGTCTATGTCGTGGTGCGCGCCCACCTCGAAGCCGCCCGCAGAGCGCTCGACCATCGTTCCGGCCGGGACCTGCGTGCGCATCCGGGCCAGGCCCAGCGCGTCGTGGAGCATCTCGACGAGGCGGAGACGACCCTCCTGCTCATCGCCCCCACGGACTACGTGCGCGGACAGATGCCGCAGGTTCTCACGTACGTGCGCCGCCTTCCGCTGGGCGATCCCCGCAGGCTGGCCGCCGAGCGGATCGACGCCGGGCTCGGCGGGCGTGATCTGACCGACGTAGACCGTACCGTCCTGATGGCGGCTGTGCGCGCCGCCACCTTGCGGGCGGGGCAGGGGCGGCTGCGGGCAGGCGACCTGTTCCGGCAGTTCGTGGTGGTGGCGGTGGTTCTGGCGTCGCTGCTCGCCGGGCTGGCGATCTTCTGCGCGGCATTCCCCGGCGCGCTGCCGCCGTGCTTTCCGGCCGGAGACGCGCTCGCCTGCCCCACCGGCGTCCGCCCACCGGGCGGCGGGGCGACGCCGTGGGACGTGCCGCTGGTCATGGCGCTCGGCGTGGTCGGCGCGGCCATCGGCGCCGCGGTCTCGCTGCGCCGCCTGTCCGCGCTGCCCGCCTCGCTCACGCTGCTGAAGCTGCCGCTGGGCGGGCTGCTCGCGCTGGTCGGCCTGCTGGCCCTGCGCGGTGGCCTCACCCTTGGCCTGGGCAGCCCGAGTGGTCCCGCCCAGATCCTGGCCTGGGCGGTGCTCTTCGGCTTCGCCCAGCAGATGATCACGTCTCCCATCGACAGGAACGCGCAGAAGGCGCTCACCGAGCCGGACGAGAGCGGCGCCATCGAGGTCAGCTCGGAGGCCCTGGACAGCGCCGTGTCCTCCGCACTCCACAGGGCGCTGCAGCCGCCTCGGCTGATCAACTACCGCGGCGTTCTGTCGGTATGGCTCGAAAGCCTCGGGGGCGCCGTCCTCCAGCCTGACGACGAGGGCCGCTTCCGGTTGCGGCCGGGCGGATCGTACGTGGTCCGCGCCCGGCTGGGCCCCGCCGCCGCGCCTCGGTCGCTGGAGGCGTCGGTCGTCATCGAGCAGGGGGACCCTGCTGAGCGTGCGACCTTCACGGTCGAGCTCGTCGGCATGGGGGTGAGCGGACCGGCGCAGCGCCTCGACCTGGTCGGCGCCGATGCCACCGCCACAGCCGGCCTGCCTTTCGAGCCTCCCGCCGAAGCCGGGGAGCGGGTGCTGTGGGTGCGGCTGGCGCAGCAGGAGCGGCTGATCCAGAACGTCAGGGTCTCCTGGACGGTGTCACCGTGAACCGGGCGTTCCTGCGCATCGATGTCAAGGAGGGGAGAGGCCGCGACACCATCCGGCTCATCCCCAGTACGGGCGAAGCGCGGCAGTATGACATTCCGCGAAACGCTCTCATCCATGCGCGCAAGGAGCTGGAACCCTGCCTCAACGCGCTCAAGGAGTGCATCGGACGCGAGGTCGGGGTCTCACCTGACACGTCTGGAAAAGCGCTGGGACAGTTGTTCCACGACACGAGAAGGCTGATGGAGAACATCTTCCAGAGCCTCGACCGCGTCCTGGAGATCCGCAAGTTCTGCGCGGGTGCCCTGCTCGCCGCGGCCACTGGCATCGAGGTGCCGATCGTGGAGGTCACGGGGCCTACCGGTGAATTTCCCTTCGAGTTGCTTCCCCTGTTCGGGCCGGCTCCGGTTCCCGAGCGCATAGAGGACATCGAGACGTTCAGCCGCCGGTTCCTCAGCTTCGTCGCCGTAGTGCGACGCGCACCGGATGTGCCGGACGCCGCACCGGCGCAACCACTCACAGGGAAGCCGCTGCAGCTCGCCTTCACCTGGTATCAGCCGTTGGCCGCGGTGCAGGACGAACACGACTTCTTCGTCGGACTGGGCGAGCGCGAGCTTCAACTCAACGGTCCCTGGCCGGCCCCGGGCGTGCCGAACGTGGATGTGGTGAACAGGCTGGCGGAGGGCCTGGTCGATCCCCGGCTGCGGTATTCGGCGGCAAGGGCGGACACCGAAGTTCAGGTGCAACATTTCGCCTGCCACTGCGTCGCCGAGCAGGATCGGAACTTCCTTCTGCTGTCAGGCTGCGAGGACGATGAGCCTCGACCGGTCACCCTGGAGACCCTGCAGTCCGCGTACACGACAGCGTGGGAGCCGTACCGCGAACGTCTGTCCGCCGATTCGGTCCGACCACTGGTGTTCCTCAACGCCTGCCGAGCGGGGACGATAGATCCCCAGCGGCTGTCCTCGTGGCCGATGTGGTTCATCCAAAGGCGTCATCGGACCGTGATCGGCCCCATGACCAACGTGCCCGACGTGACCGCCGCCCAGTTCGCCCGCCTGTTCTATGAGGCGCTGCTCGCGAACCAGAGCGCCGGCAAGGCTCTCGTCCTGGCCCGGCGCGAGCTCCTGTCCAAGTTCGCCAATCCCCTGGGCCTGCTGTACGTCCTGTACGGCCAGCCCGATGTCGTCATCCCCCCGCCACCGTGAAGGAGACGCTTATGCCCGACACCGACCTCTGGATCATTGGCATCTCGGAGGAGAGCACGGATCGATCTCTGGGCACATTCCTCTTCCGGCGGGCGAAAGTGTCCGCCACGACGCTGCGGAGCAACATCACCGGATTCGTGGACGCCCTGAGCGAGGCCATGGCCGACGTTCCGCAGGCGTTGTCCGGCTACACGATGGAAAGCGTTCAGGTCATCGCAGAGATCAGCGCCAAGGGCAAGCTGAGCCTGCTGGGTTCCGGGGGTGAGGCCGGGGGCAAAGGCGGGATCATCTTCACGTTCACCCGGGCCAAGCCGCCGTCCGATGACGCGGACCGGCCGGAGCTCCCGGACGGTCATCGATCGTGAACTCACCTGCCGGGGCGTTCGGTGGCCCTGCGGTGATGAGGTCTGGCTCGGCCTGCGGTGCCGAACCGTGGCGGCGGGGTCCTCCGCCGGCGGATTGATGACGGCTTTCGGCTTCGGATGTGGCGCTTCGGGTAGGGGGTGCGCATGACGACACTCATGGATCGGGTGCGCGCGTACCTGCGCAGCCCCAAAGGCAGAGCGAACGTGGAAAAGGCAAAACGGATCGCCCGCGACCCGCGTAACCAGCAGAAGGCTCGGAGTTTTCTGGAGCGGTTCCGGGGGCGGCGTCACTGATCCGGGCGTGCGGCACACCGGCCACCCGGTGATCGAACCGGGGTTCGGCCGGACCGCCACGGTCGTCTGACGCCGGTCAGCGCCCGACGAGGTTCATGTGCGCCTCGCCGTACCGATCGCCGGCCACACCCACCTTGGCAGCCAGGGCGTCCAGTTTCGGGCATAACTTTGCGACATTTCCTTGCAGCTCAGCCCCAAGGCCGACACCTGCAAGTTCTGTCCCAATGTCCTGGTGTGCACCGCTACCGCCGTGACCCGCGATGCGCTGTCATGACCGGCCGACAAGGGATCATGCCCGGGAGGCCGGTGGGCGGATCCGCGGCGCCTCGGCTCAGTCGATGACGGCGGTGGCCTCGACCTCGACCAGCAGGTCGGGTTCTCCCAGCGCCGCGACGCCCAGCAGCGTGATCGGCTTGACCGGGTCGACCCCCAGCTTCGCCGCCGCGCGGGCGACTCCCTCGCCCAGCAGCGGCATCTTGTCGGGTGTCCAGTCGACGACGTAGACGGTCAGTTTGGCCACGTCGTCGAAGGATCCGCCCACTGCAGCCAGGGCGGTGCCGATGTTGAGGTACGCCTGCTCGACCTGGGCGGCCAGATCACCCTCGCCGACTCGTCCACCCTCGGCGTCGCGGGCCACCTGGCCTGCCAGGAACACCAGCTTCGATCCGGTGGCGATCGACAGCTGGCGGTAGACGTCGGGTTTCGGCAACCCGTCGGGGTTGACCAGCGTCACGGTCATGTCCGCTCCTTGCGCATCGGCACAGCATGTTCGGTCCCAGCCGATAACATAGCAAAGCTATGTATTGTGAGGCCATGGTGAGGTTGAAGGACCCCGCGGTCCGCTCGCTGCTCATCGACCGGGCCGCGCAGATGCTCGCCGCCCGGCAACCGGTCACGCTCCGCTCGCTGGTGGCCGGAACCGGCGTGTCGACCATGGCCGTCTACACCTATTTCGGCGGCATGGACGGCCTGTGGTCGGCGATGCGGCAGGAAGGCTTCACTCGCCTGGCGGCCAGGCTCGCCGCCGTGTCGATGTCCGCGGATCCGGTACGGGACCTGGCCGCCCTCGGCGCCGCCTACGTGTCCAACGCCATGGCCGGTCCCGATCTCTACCGGGTCATGTTCGACGCCGGGTTCGAGCTCGAAAACGCCGCGGCCGCGGACGACACGCTGCACTGCCTGGTCCGCACCGTCGAGCGGGCCACGGCCGCCGGCCGCTTTCGCGACGACGTCGACCCGCTGGAGCTGGCCACGCAGAGCTGGACCATCGGACATGGCCTGGCATCACTGGTCGCCACCGGCCCCCTGCCCCATCAGTCGCTGGCCCATGGCGTGCCGCTGCTGACCGCCCTGTTCACCGGTGCGGGCGACCACCCCGAACAATGCCGCCGGTCGGTCGAACGCGGCTGGCACCCCTGACCTCCGATCGCGCTCCGAGCTTCTACGAGCGGCTCGGGCTGAGCCGCACGTCAGGCCGGGTCATGGGATGGCTGCTGACCGCCGACAGCTCCGGTGCGGACGCGCCGGAGCTGTCCGAGGCGCTGGCCGTGGCCAAGAGCAGCATGAGCGTCGCGCTGCGGCAGCTGGAGCAGGCGGGCCTGGTGGAGCGGTTCCGGGTGCGGGGTGAGCGGCGCGACCGCTACCGGCTGGCCGAGGACGTCTTCGCCCGCGCCTTCCGCGCGAAGATGGCCGAGTTCGAGAGCTTCCGGGCACTGGCCGAGCAGGGGCTGCGGGCAGTGGGCGACGACCCGGCCCGCCGGCGGCGGCTGGAGCTCATGCGCGACATGTACGCGTTCATGATGGATCGGTTCCCCCGCCTGCTGGACGAGTGGGACGAACTCAAGGACAAGCGTTGAGACCGTTACTGATCACTGTGGGCAGTCGCGGCGATGTCCAGCCGTACCTTGCCCTGGCCCGCGGGCTGCTGGCGGCCGGGCACCGGCCGGTGCTGGCCGCGCCCCGGCGCTTCGCACCGCTCGCCGCCGCCCACGGGGTGGAGTTCGCGCCGCTGAACGACGAGATGCTCGCGCTCCAGGACTCCGTCCAAGGGCAGGGCGTGCGCGCCGCCATCACCCGCATCACCTGCCCGGACACAGCTCAGGCTTGAAGTGGAGCGGGGTGACCGAGAGGGTCAGGCGCCCTCGTGGCACCGCCCCGCCAGAGGCAGGTCCTTCTCCACCGTCGCCGGCCGGGTCTCGGCGGCTGCGGCAGCGCGGCCTGGCGGGCGGCACTGGATGTCGAGCACGCGACAGGCGATGCTCATGACAGCGACTCCAAGATCTTGACGGCGCGGCTGTTTCCGTCCTCGCCTCGAACGGCGTGTCCCAGGCGCGCGGCGGCCCGTGCCATGGCCGCGTCACTCACGGCCGCGCGAATGGCGGCGGCCAGCCCTTCGGCGGTGAGACGCCGCTGGGGCTGCGGCGGCGGGGCGACACCGGCCGCGTGCACGCGGGCGGCCCAGAACGGCTGGTCGGCCACGAACGGGCAGACCACCTGCGGCCGCCCGGCGGCCAGTGCCGCGCCGGTGGTGCCGCTGCCGCCGTGGTGCACGATCGCTGCCATGCGCGGGAACAGCCAATCGTGCGGCGCCTGGTCGAGCTGGAAGACCTCGTCCGGCAGGTCGCGCACCCGCAGACCGCCCCACCCGGACGCCACCACCGCCCGCACCGCGGCCAGCCGCACGGCCTCGATCACGATCCGGCCGATCCGCTCGGGGTCGTTGCCCGCCATGCTGCCGAACCCGATGTACACCGGGGCCTGCCCCGCTTCCAGGAACGCGGCCAGCTCCGGTGAGGGCGCCCAGCCGGGCGGGGCGGGCAGATACCAGAAGCCCGTGGTGTGCACCCAGGCCGGGTAATCCAGCGCCGCCGGCAGCACGTGCGCGCTGAAACCTTGCAGCACGGTGGCCGGGCTGCCGTCCGGGCGGCGCAGGAAGTCGTGCCTGCCGCGCCGCCGCGGCAGCTCCAGCCGATCGCGCAAGGTGTCGCCGAGGCCGTGGAAGGAGCGCAGCAGCAGCTTGACCGCCAGGTAGGAGGCCCGGTTGACCGCCTTGGGCAGCGCCACCGGCACCATCGGGTTGCGGAAGGCGCCGGTCGGCACCCACACCGGCTGCAGCACCGCGGGCACCGCCGGCACACCCAGCCGTTCGGCGAAGTGGTGCCCGGGGATGCTCGGCGTGTGCACCACGAGGTCCGCCCCGGCTTCGGCGACGGCGGCCATGTCGTCGAAGACCTGGGCCATGAGCGACTTGCTGCGCCGCATCACCTCCAGCGCGACCTTCTTGCCGCGCAGTCCCCGGTAGTTGGTGTCGATCGCCTCGCGGATCCCGGGGTCGTCCATGAGCTTGTTCGTCCCGTCGTCCACCGGGGCGTAGGTGATCCCGTGCGGCTCGGCCAGGCCGGCCATCGCCGCCGGAGCGCCCAGCACCGCCTCGTGCCCGGCCCGTCGCAGCGCCAGCGCCAGCCCCGCGTACGGCTGCACGTCACCCCGCGTCCCGTGCGTGAGGATGAGCACCTTCATCGCGACCTCCGCTCGTTCCTGCCCCGGGCCGGCGGCGCCGGCTCAGCGGCGACCCTGCCGCGCATCGCCCTCTGACCATATGCTCAGGATGTTAACCACGTGGTCAGCGTTGGGCAAGGACGGCGACCGCCGCGAGCGCGCTCCCGGCTCACCGCGCCGACATGACGGATGCGGCGGGATTTCCCGCTTCGGCAGGACAGAATCGGAGGCATGTCAGTCGAGGTGAGCCCGCGGGTCGTGGTGCGGCGGGAGCCGGCCGAGGTGGCGGCGTACATGTTCGATCCGGCTCACGACCTGGAGTGGACCGGTGGCATCACCGCCAGCCGCCCCGCTCGGCCTGGCCCGCTGCGGACGGGCGACCAGGTGGAGCGGACCGCCCGGTTTCTCGGGCGCGGTTTCACCTACGCCTACGTCGTCACCGCGCATGAGCCCGGCCGCATGGTGGAGCTGGCGGTGGAGCGGCCGTTTCCGATGACGATCCGCTACGAGCTGGCCGGCCATCCGGACGGCACTCTGGTCACCATCCGCGCCTCCGGCGAGCCCGGCTGGTTCTTCCGCTGGGCGACGCCTCTGCTCAGACGCCAGGTCCACCGGAGCATCAGCGCTGACCTGGACCGCCTGCGCGCCCGGCTGGAGGCCTGACCGGCGCTGCTTCGGCGAGCTCGGCCAGCAGCTCCTGCTTGCGCCCGGGCGGGAGGTTGCGCCAGTCGGTGTCGGTCAGGGCGCCTTCCATCGCCCACAGGGCGTTCAGCGACAGCCCGGGAACGGCCGCGTCCTGCAGGCGGCGATAGACCTCCACGGCGCCCAGCTCGGCGAGTTGCCCCGGCTCCCGGACACCTGCCAACGCCAGCCACTCCTCGCTCTTGGGCCCCAGATTGCGCAGATCGCGCAGCCTCATCGCGCACCACCCTCCAGCGGCAGGCCGAACCGGCGGTACAGGCCGAGGTCGGGGAAGCCGACGATCTCCGCCACACCGTGCGGGGTCAGGGACAGCACCATGATCCCGTAGCCGCGGCAGGTGCCGGTGCGGTCGGGCAGGTAGGCCGCCAGCGCCGGCTGGCCGTTGGCCGCGATCTCGACCAGGGTGATGAGGTCGAGCCGCCCGCCGGCCGGCCGCGTGGCGAAGAACTCCGTCACCGCCGTCCGGCCGGTGATCTCGACCTGCTCCGGCGGCATCCGGAGGATCACGTCTTCACGCAGCAGGGCGGCCAGCGCGTCGAGGTCGCGCCGCTGCCAGGACCGCACGAACCGGCGGAGCAGCTGTCTCTCGTAGTCGATCAGCGGACGCTCCGGCCGGGCGGCCTGCGAGCGAAGGGCGGCCCGGCCGCGTTGCAACGAGCTGTTGACGGCCGGGACGCTGAGCTCGAGCAGGGCGGCGACCTCGGCGGCGCTCCAGCACAGCACCTCGCGGAGAATGACCACGGCCCGCTGGGTGGGCGGCAGCAGCTGCAGCGCCGCGACGAACGCCAGCGCCACCTCCTCGCGCCGCTCGGCGACCAGGGCGGGGTCAATCTCGTCGAGCAGCGTGTCGGGGTAGGGCTGCAGGTGGGCGATCTCGGCGTGGACGGCCGGGAGGCGCTCCCGCCGCTCGACGGCCCGCAGACACGCCATGGTCGCGACCCTGTGGAGCCAGTGGTGCAGCGGCGCCCGGCCCTCGAAGCCGCCCAGGCCGCGCCAGGCCCGCAGCAGCGCTTCCTGCAGCGCGTCGTCGGCCTGGTCGATCGAGCCGAGCATGCGGTAGCAGTGCAGGTGCAGGGCTCGCCGATGCGGCCCGACCAGGGCGTCGAAGGCGGCGCGATCGCCACCTTGCGCGGCGGCCAGCAGACGCGCCTGCTCGATGTCGGTGTCCTCGGCCGTGCTCACGGCAGCGAGCCTAGCGACCGGGTACGACATCCAGCCGGAGATCGGGGAGGGGTCGTCGGCTGCCGCACCCTGGCCCGTTCCTGCCCCGAACCAGGGCGTCTACCTTTTGTGCATGATCCGTCAATGCGCAGGCTCTAGCTTCGTGCGCCATGTCCAGTCACCAGGTTGCAATAGATCACACTGATACACCCCCGCTCGCCGAGAGTCACGCCTCGCCGGAGCAGGACAGCGACGGCGGCGTTCTCGGGCTGATCGAGCGCATCGGCTCCGTCATCGTCCCCATCGGCGTGACGCTCTACGCGGTGCTCTACCTCGGCGTCGAGCAGATGTACGGGGTCTTCGGCATCAATCCGCAGCAGGTGGGCATCGATCAGTCCGTCCTTCTGGGCCGGCTCATGGGCACCCTGATCCTGATGCTGCTGATCCTCGTTCCCACCCTCGGGCTCGTCGTGGGGTTCTGCTGGGTGGCCGACAAGCTGACCGGTGGCGCGCTCGGGAGGCTGCTGGGAGCCGTCCGGCGGCGGCCGTGGCTGTCGGCCTCGATCGCCGCGTTGTGGTCCGGTGGGACCTACTGGGGGCTGTTCAACATCGTCGGCGACCTCGACCTCACCGTCATGGTCGTCATCGCCGTGGGGCTCGGCGTGCTGACGTTCCTGGTGCCGTTCCGGCTGCTGCGCCGCAAACCGGTCGGGCGCGCCGCCACGAAGGTCCTCGTCGGCGCCCTCACCGGTGTCGGCCTGGGCTTTCTGCTGATCTTCGCGATGGTACGGGGCGCGATCGAGGTCCAGGAGACCGGCCAGGCCAACGAGCTGCTCGGCTACGTCGGCTTCCAGGACCAGTGGACCGTCATCAAGAACGCCGAGAACGACAAGCCGCTCTACGACGGCCGCTGGATGATGCTGCTCGGCGAGAGCGAAGGCACGTACGTCTTCTACGACTGCGACAAGCTCGAGACCTTCCGCCGGCCCATAGAGACGACCAACCTGGGCGAGATCCAGCTCGAGCCGGAGCGGGAGAAGGGCTTCACCTGCGGCGGGCTCGCCAAGGACTGACGCGGCGACTTCCCTCGACCGTGGGAACGGGAGTGCGGGCGCCTCTCGGCGTCCTGCCTCCGGCCTTGTCCTTCCGCCCGGACATGTCACGACTTCTATCGATTTTCGGCGAAAGGGTATGGGCAAGTCGAAGATCTCGACTTATATTACGGCGCAGAGCAGCATTACCCCTCCCCGTTCCAGCGAATGAGACCCGGCATCCGTCGATGGATCGCAGCCGTCCCGGCGATGCCACACCCCCGCCCACGCCGAACGCGGCACCCTCTCCGAGATGGGACAGGCCATGCGGAAATCACCCCTGTTATCCGTCTTAATGATCACCGCTCTCGCCTGCCTGGTCGTACCCGCTCAAGCGCACGCGGCGGTCCCGCCGCAGGAGCCGGGCATCACCCTGCGCACCTACGACGTCCAGGTCGAGCTGTCCAAGCTCTGCACGCTCAAGCCCGGTCAGACCCCCAACGTCGACAAGCTGATGCCCACGATCGACTGGACCTCCGACGCCGACTTCGGCCTGACCGACATGTTCGTCACCGAGGCCATCGGCAACATCGACATCCCGGCCCCGGGCACGTACGAGTTCCGGCTCACCAGCGACGACGGCTCGCGGCTGAGCATCGACGACACCGTCGTGATCACCAACGACGGGCGGCACGGGCCGATCGCCGTGGACGGCACGATCACCCTGACCACCGGCTACCACGCGCTGCGCGTCGACCACTTCGAGCACCTGTACGGCCAGCAGCTCAAGCTGGAGTGGAAGCCGCCCGGAGCCTCCGCGTTCACCCTCGTACCGACCTCGGCGCTGAGCACCGACGCGGACGTGGTCAGGGTCACCGCCCCCGGGCGCAAGGACTGCGAGAGCGGCGCCGACTCCCCCGGCGACGGGCTGCCCCTGGAGTCGGTACACCCTGACTTCACCCTCACCGACCTGCGCCCGGCCGGTTTCCAGCCGCAGGTGACCGCGATGGACTGGCTGCCCGACGGCCGGCTGGCGATCACCACGTGGGGCGGCTCGGAGACCAAGACCGGCGAGGTCCACCTGCTCGGCAACGTCACCGGCGAGACCTCACCCGCGCGGGTGACCACCAAGAAGATCGCCGAGGGGCTGCAGGAGCCCATGGGCATCAAGTACGTGGACGGCAAGCTCTACGTCTCGGAGAAGTCGCGGCTGGTGGAGCTGAACGACACCGACGGCGACGAGGTCGCCGACACCCTCAGGACCGTGGCGAGCTGGCCGTTCGGCGGCAACTTCCACGAGTTCGCGTTCGGGCTGCTCTACCGCGACGGCCACTTCTACCTCAACCTCTCCGTCGCCATCAACTACGGCGGCGCCACCACCGACCCGCAGCCGGCGCCGGACCGGGGCACGACCATCAAGGTCAGCAAGGCCACCGGCAAGGTCGAGTACATCGCCGGCGGCCTGCGCACGCCCAACGGGCTCGGCTGGGGCCCGGAGGGTGAGCTGTTCGTCACCGACAACCAGGGCGGCTGGCTCCCGGCCTCGAAGCTGGTGCACGTCAAGAAGGACCGGTTCTTCAACCACTACACCAACCCCGACGGCCCGTTCGACGGCAACCTGGTGAGCCCGCCCATGCTGTGGCTGCCGCACAACGAGATCGCCAACTCCCCCAGCACCCCGCTGCTCATGAAGCGGGGCAGGTTCGCGGGGCAGCTGCTGTTCGGCGACGTCACCTACGGCGGGATCCAGCGGGCCTACCTCGAGAAGGTCAACGGGGAGTACCAGGGCGCGGTCTTCCGCTTCACCCAGGGACTCGAGGCGGGGATCAACCGGATCAGCCTGGGGCCCGACGGCGCCGTCTACGCGGGCGGTCTGGGCGCCGGCGGGAACTGGGGCCAGCCGGGCAAGCTCACCTACGGCCTGCAGAAGCTGACCCCCGGCGGCGACAAGGCGTTCGACATCCTGAGGATGCGGGCGGTGGAGGGCGGGTTCGAGCTGGAGTACACGCAGCCGCTGTCGGCGGAGACCGCCGCCTCGCTGGCGGCCAGGTACCAGGCCACCCAGTGGCGGTACGTCGCGGCCGCCACCTACGGTGGCCCCAAGGTGGACGAGGAGCCGCTGACGGTCACCTCCGCCAAGCTGACCGCCGGCGGGAAAAAGGTCACGCTCAAGATCCCGGGCCTGAAGCCGGGGCGCGTGGTGCACCTGCGGTCACCGCGTCCGTTCAGCTCGGCAGCGGGGCAGCCGCTGTGGAGCACCGAAGCCTGGTACACGCTCAACTCGATGGTCGGCGGCCCGGCGGCGGACACCACGTACGAGGCGGAGAGCGCGTCGCACAGCGGCGGCGCCAAGCTCAACACCGACCATCTGAGCTACTCGGGCAGCGGCTTCGTCGACGGTTACTGGACCGCGGGAGCGGCCACGCGGTTCGCCGTACGGGCGGCCGAGACCGGCACGTACCACGTGGGCCTGCGCTACTCCAACGGCCCGAACCCCGCGCCCGGCACCAAGTCGCTGAGCGTGTACGTCAACGGGACCAAGGTCAGGCAGGTGCCGTTGCCCACCACGGAGACGTGGGACCTGTGGGCCACCCGGGTCGAACCGCTCGCGCTGAAGGCAGGCGCCAACACCATCGCCTACACGTACGACAGCGGCGACGCGGGCAACGTCAACCTGGACTCCATCACCGTGGCCGCGCGGCCGGTGCTCGAGGCGGAGGACGCCCAGCTGCGCGGTGGCGCGAAGGTGGGCACGGACCATCAGGGTCACACCGGCAAGGGTTACGTCGACGGCTACACGACCGCGGGCGCGAGCACGACGTTCACCGTGCGGACGGACTCCCCCGGCCGGCACAACGTCGGGCTTCGCTACGCGGCCGGCACCGGCACGTCGGTGAGCGTGTACGTCAACGGGGCCAAGGTCCGGCAGGTGCGGCTGGCCGGCACCGGCGGCCCGGACGCCTGGGCCGTCCAGACCGAGGCGCTCGACCTGAAGCGGGGCTCGAACAGGATCGCCTACAGGTACGACTCCGGCGACGCGGGACAGCTCGGTCTCGACCACCTCACCGTGTCGAAGGCGCGGCGGATCACGCTGTTCGACGGATCCCATCTGGCGGCGTGGGAGAAGCGGGCAGGCGGGACGGCGACCTGGCCGGTCGCCAACGGCTCCATGGAGTCCTACGGCGGCGACATCCGTACCCGGCAGACGTTCGGCGACTTCAAGCTCCACGTCGAGTGGTACGAGCCGGACTACCCGCCGGACGTGACCGGGCAGCAGCGCGGCAACAGCGGTGTCTTCCTCCAGGAACGCTACGAGGTGCAGGTCCTCGAGTCCTTCGGGGACACCACACCGGCCGCCAACGAGGCGGGCGCGATCTACTCCAAGCGCGCGCCCGACCGCAACATGGCCACCGCCTCGGGAACGTGGCAGACCTACGAGATCACCTTCCGCGCGGCCCGCTACACCAGCGCGGGGGTGAAGGTGGACGACGCGCGGGTGACGGTCGTCTGGAACGGTGTGGTGGTGCACGACGACGTGGCCATCGACGGCGGGACCGGCGACAACATCCCGGAGAGCGCGGCGTCGGGCGGGATCCGCCTCCAGGACCACGGCGATCCCGGCGAGAACCCTCGATTCCGCAACGTGTGGATCGAACCCGTCACCTGACACCGTCCGGCCCGGCCGGTCGCCCCGCCCCCGCGCGTGGGCGGCCGGCCGCGGCCGTTGCTCAAGGAGGACCATACGGGGGCAGGGGCGGCTCAGCTGAGACCGACGGTCTGCCGCTCGGGCTCGATGACGGCGACAATGCGGTCCTCTGCCCGGGAATAGGGCTGTCCGATGTACTTCATCGAGATCCGGTCGATGATCTCCCACGCCGCGTCGCCGTCGAGCCACTCGATGACCCGGCCGCGGACCATGACGGGCTGGAGCGGGTTGTCGGCGGGCGCCACGGAGAGCGCCACCCGCGGGTCGCGGCGCAGGTTGCGGGCCTTGCGCGACTGCGGGCCGGTGAGGAAGACGACGTGGTCGCCGTGGGTGCCGACCCAGAGCGGGACGGTGTGGGGCGAGCCGTCCGGCAGGACGGTGGCGAGGTGGGCCAGCGAGGTGCCGTCGAGGACGCGGCGTACGTCGGGGGTGAGCATGTTCTTCTCCTTGCGGTTGTCGGTGGGTCAGCGCTCGACCTGGTAGTGGAGGTGGGTGACGCCCGGCGCCGAGACGGCTTCGAGCAGGCGGAGGCGTACGTGCCCGGGCAGTTCCTGGAAGAAGGGGCGGCCGCCGCCGAGCAGGATCGGCACCTGGTGGAGGATCACCTCGTCGACGAGCCCGGCTCTCAACGCCTCGGTCGCGACGCCGCCGCCCATGAGGCCGACGTCCCTGCCGCCGGCGGCCTCGCGGGCCGCCGCGACGGCGTCCTCGATGCCGGTGGTGACGAGGGTCTGCCGCTCGGTCATCTCCGGTGCCGCCCGGTGGCTGAGGACGAACAGGCGGGCTGCCGGGTGCGGGCTGCCGCCGCCGAAACGGTCGGAGTCCTCGTACGTGTTGCGCCCCGCCACGATCGCGCCCACGCGTCCGGCGAGGGCGTCGAAGACCCGGGCACTGGGCTCGCTCAGCCGGAACCCGTCGAACACCTGGCTGGGCGTGTCGCCGTGGAAGTACCAGTCGAACAGCATCGACCCGTCCCCCAGCCCGCGCCCAGCGCCCGGATCGCGCCCGGTGATGTAACCGTCGACCGACACCGCGTGGGCGCTGATTACCTTGCTCATCTGCGCGATCCTTTCGGAGTTCCTTCAAGAGACTCCATGACCGTAGCACTCGGAGTTCCCTAAGGGAACCCCAATTTGGTAGAGTGCTCCCATGCAACGCACGAATTTCGGGCAGATGGCCTGCTCCATCGCGCGCACCCTCGACGTGATCGGGGAGCCGTGGTCTCCGCTCGTCCTGCGTGACGTGTGGGTGGGGATGAGCCGGTTCGAGCAGATCCAGGCCGACCTCGGGATCTCGCGCAAGGTGCTGACCGAGCGCCTCAACCACCTCGTCGACGAGGGCGTGCTCGAGCGCCGCCCCTACGACAAACGGCCCCGCTACGAGTACGTCCTGACCCAGAAGGGCACCGAGCTGGTCGACCTGCTCATGGTCATGACCTCCTGGGGGGACAGGTGGCTGGCGGGCGAGGCCGGCCCGCCGGTGCTCTACCGCCATCACGCCTGCGGCGAGATCAGCAGCGTCGACCTGCGCTGCGCCCACTGCGGCGAGCCGATGCACGCCGGCGACATCGACCCCGTGGAAGGACCGGGCGCGGCCGTCTGACGAGACGCCTCCAGGTCTTCCGGCAGCCTCCACTCCACCCCGCCGAGCAGGGTGCGCGATTTCGCTGGCGCCGGGCGCACGGGCGACCGCTGGTCAGGAACGAGTCCTGAGGCGTTCACCCGCAGACAGCTCGACGAAGACCCTTCGGTCGCGCTCGTCGCGTCACGCCGCCCCCCGGCTGCGCGGGCGGCCCGCGTCCTTCCCCCACCCCCGCACCGACGCGCTGAGCCGGCAGCCCCGTACGGGGGCGGGCGTCACGGTCCTTCCCCCTGGTGGTCGTGGGGGCCGGAGGTCAGGTCGGCAACGGTCTGGGTCAGGTGCCGGGCCAGGACCTCGGCGGCGGTGTCGGCGTCGCGGGCCAGGGCCGTCTCCTCCAGGCGGCGATGTTCGGCGACGCCGTCGCGGCCGGGGGCCCGGTGGGCCGACCAGCGGCGGGCCAGCTCGCTGGCCGTCCACAGCCGGTCGAAGGTGTCCAGCAGCACCGGGTTGCCGCATCCCTCCAGCAGCGTCCGGTGGAAGACGCGGTGGGCTTCGGACCACGCGCTGCTCAGGTAGTCGCCCTCCTCCGGCACGTACACCGGGGTGCGGACCAGCCGGTGATGGGCCGCGCGCACCCGCGCCTCCCAGTCGACGTCGCCATGCTCGATCGCCAGGCGCAGCATGACCGGCTCGATCGTACGGCGGGCCTCGGCGATCTCCTGCCAGCGCCGATCGGAGAAGTCCGGGACCGCGAAGCCGCGGTTGGGCAGCCGGACCGCGATGCCCTCGCCGACCAGCCGCACCAGGGCCTCGCGCACGACCGCCAGGCTGACCTGGTGCCGCTGGGCAAGTTCCTGCGGCTTGAGCGCTTCGCTCGGGACGTACTCGCCCCTCATGATCGCTTCCCGGAGCCGGGCGTGCACGCGCTCGGAGAGCATCTGCTTCGACGAAGTGTCGGCCGTCTGCGTCATGCCGCCCAGCATAGACGATTCGACAAATAATCGATTATTCGTGTTATGGTCGATTGTGTTCGGACGGCGCCCCTCGACGGCGCCGTCCGGCCGACCCCACCATCTCCGTAGAGGAACAATGCGATGAGCATCAACAACCCCTTCGCCCGGCTCCCCGAGGTGCCCTCCTTCACCGTCACCAGCACCACGCTGGCCGACGGCACCCCCTGGCCCGCCGAGCAGATGTCCGGCGGTGTCCCGGGCGGCAAGGACGTCTCTCCGCAGCTGTCATGGAGCGGCGCCCCCGAGGGGACGAAGAGCTACGCCGTGACGGTGTACGACCCGGACGCGCCGACCGGCTCCGGGTTCTGGCACTGGGCCGTGGCCGGCATCCCCGCCACCGTCACCGAGTTGCCCGAGGGCGCGGGCGACGAGACCGGATCGGGCCTTCCCGAGGGCGCCTACCAGCTGCCCAACGACGCCCGTATGGCCCGCTTCATCGGGGCGGCCCCGCCGGCGGGGCACGGCCCGCACCGCTACTTCGTCGTGGTGCACGCCCTCGACGTCGAGACCATCGGCGTCCCGGCCGAGGCCACCCCTGCCTACCTCGGCTTCACCATCGCCGGCCACATCCTCGGCCGCGCGGTCCTGACCGCCACCGCCGAGACCCCCGCCTGACCGCCACCGCCGAGATCCCCCGCCTGACCGCCGAAGCCGGGAACGGCCGCAGGAGGCCGACATGCCCGGTTCGGTGCCGGGTCAGAGCATGAGCTGGTCGATGGTGATCGGCAGGGAGCGGAGGCGCCGGCCCGTCGCGTGGTGGACGGCGTTGGCGATGGCCGCCGCCACGCCGACGAGGCCGACCTCGCCGACGCCCTTGGTGCCGATCGGGGTGGCCCGGTCGGGCTCGCCGACGAAGATCACGTCCAGGTCCGGGACGTCGGCGTTGACGGGGATGAGGTAGTCGCCGAAGGTGGCGTTGGCGATGCGGCCGGTCTCCGGGTCGGTGGCGGTGTCCTCGAACATGGCCTGGCTGATGCCGCCGACCGTGCCGCCGATGATCTGGCTGGTGGCCGTCTTCCCGTTGAGGATCCGGCCGCCGTCGATGGCCGAGACCACCCGCGCCACCCGCAGCAGCCCGAGGTCGGGGTCGATCCGCACCTCGACGAACTTGGCCCCGAACGCGCCCGCCACCGCCATCCCGAGCTCCTCCGGCTGCGGCGGCGTGCTCCTGCCGTCGGCGCTCAGCTCCTCCAGGCCGTGCCGGGCCAGGATGTCGGTGTACGCCTCACCCTGCTCGGGGGCGCCGGCGAGGTGGACGCGCCCCTCGCTGACGGTGACGTCGCCGAGCCCGGCCCCGCGCAGCGGCGAGTCCGCGTCGTCGCGGACCAGGTCGAGGAACTCCCCGATGAGACGCCGGCAGGCCAGGTGCACGGCGTTGCCCAGCGCCCCGGTGAGCCCGGACCCGCCGGCCTGCGGCGCGTATGGCATGTCCGAATCGCCCAGGTCGAACCGCACCCGCGCGACGTCCAGTCCGAGGGATTCGGCCGCCAGCTGGGTCATGACCGTGTACGTGCCGGTGCCGATGTCGGTGGCCGCGCTGCGCACGAACGCCGACCCGTCCCGGTGCAGCGAGGCGCGAGCCTGGCACGGCACCTGGTAGGCGGGATAGGAGACCGCCGCCAGGCCGTACCCGACCAGCCAGCGGCCCTCGCGCATCGAGCCGATCTCCGGGTTGCGGCGTGACCAGCCGAACCGCTCGGCGCCCACCTGGTAGCACTCGCGCAGCGCGTTGCTCGACCAGGGCAGGCCGGACAGCGGGTCCACCTCGGCGAGGTTGCGCAGCCGCAGCTCCAGCGGGTCCATGCCGAGATCGTAGGCGAGCTCGTCGAGGGCCGATTCCAGGGCGAAGTTGCCCTGGCCTTCGGCGGGCGCCCGCATGGAGCCCGGGCAGGGGATGTTGAGCCGTACCTGCCGGTCCCGGGTGCGCACGTTGGGGCAGGCGTAGGAGACGGCGGCGCAGAGCGAGACCGGCTCGTAGTCGTCGTCCTCCATCGCCACCGACGAGACGCCGTCGGCGTCGATCGCGACCAGGTCGCCGTCCCGGGTGGCGCCGATCGTGATGTGCATGACGCTGTACGGGCGGTGGCCCACCGAGGTGAACATCTCCGGCCGGGTCAGCACGAGCTTCACCGGCCGGCCGGCCTCGCGGGCGGCCAGCACGGTCAGGATGACGTGCGGCCACATGCGCAGCCCGGCGCCGAACCCGCCGCCCACGTACGGCGCGAGCACCCGGACCCCGCTCTCGGGGATCTTGAAGATCCGCGCCAGCGACGTGCGCACGGTGTGCGGCCACTGGGTGGAGTCGTGCACGGTGAGCGAGTCGCCCTGCCACAGGGCGATCGGGCGAACCCGGCGGCCACGTCGCCGCGCTCGGTGTCCAGGCCCCACGGGTCGGTGACGATCTCCGCCCGGGGGTCGTCGAGGTCGAGCAGGGCCTTGGCGGTCTCGTACTCGACCCGGACCAGCGTGGCGGCGTGCCTGGCCTGCTCGGCGCTGTCGGCCACGACGATGGCGACGTGCTGGCCGTGGTGCAGGACGCGGTCGTCCTGGAGCGGGGCGGGCGGGGACGGCCCCAGCAGGGTCATCGGCCCCCGCTCCAGCTGCGGCGCGGTGCGGTGGGTGATGACGGTCAGCACGCCCGGCGCGGCCTCGGCCGCCGAGGTGTCGATGGCGCGGATCCGCCCGGCGGCGACGGTCGCGCGGACCAGGGCCGCGTGCGCCATGCCGGGGTAGGCGAAGTCGTTGGGGTAGTGCGCGCTGCCCGTCACCTTCAGCGGGGCGTCCACGCGGTCCAGGCCCGCACCGATGATCGCGGTCATGCTTCCACTCCTGCGGTGGTCTCCAGCGTGCGGACGAGGGTGCGCCTGGCCAGGTCGACCTTGAACGCCGTGCCGGGCAGCGTCCTGGCTCCCTCCAGCGCGGCGTCGGCGGCGGCGTGGAAGGTGTCGCGGTTCGCCGGCGCCCCGAGCAGGACGTCCTCGGCGGCCCAGGCCCGCCACGGGACCGTGCCGACCCCGCCCAGTGCCACCCGGGCGTACCGGATGGTGCCCTCCTCCACCACCAGGGCGGTCCCGGCCGAGGTCAGCGCGAACTCGTAGGAGACCCGGTCGCGGACCTTCAGGTAGTGCGAGCGCGCTCCCTGCGGCAGCAGCGGCACCTCGATCGCGGTGATCAGCTCGCCGTGCCGCAGCACGTTCTCGACGTGCGGGGTGTCGCCCGGCGGGAGATGGAACTCGGTGAGCGGGATGCCGCGCGGCCCGTCCATGCCCTGCACGTGGACGACGGTGTCCAGGGCGACCAGTGGGATCGCGACGTCGGAGGCGTGCAGCGCGATGCAGTGCTCGCTGGTGCCCAGGATCGCGTGCATCCGGGCGAACCCGGTCATGGCAGCGCATCCCGATCCCGGATTCCGCTTGTTGCACGCCTCGACGGTCGGGTCGCGGAAGTAGCGGCACCGGGCCCGCTGCAGCAGGTTGCCGCCGATGGTGGCCAGGTTGCGCAGCTGGGTGGAGGCGCCGAGCAGCAGGGCCTCCCGGACGAACGGCAGGCGCTCGGCCACGACCGGATCGGCGGCCAGCTCCTCCATGGTGGTGGTCGCGCCGACGCGGACGGCCGTGCCGGTGTGCGTGACGCCGCCCAGCGGCAGCCGGGTGATGTCGACGAGCCGGGCGGGGCCCAGCACGCCGTCCTTCATCAGGTCCAGCTGCGTGGTGCCGCCCGCCAGGTAGGAGGTGTCCGGGTCGGCGCTCACCAGGGTCACGGCCTGGCCGGCGTCGGAGGCGCGCACGTACTCGAACGGACGCATCCCTCAGCCCCCCGCCGCCACGTCGCGGATCGCCTTGCGGATGTTCGGATAGGCCCCGCAGCGGCACAGGTTGCCGCTCATGAACTCGCAGATCTCCTCCTCCGAGCCCGCCCGGCCCTCGGCCAGCAGCGACACGGCCGACATGATCTGCCCCGGGGTGCAGTAGCCGCACTGGAACGCGTCGTGCCGCGCGAACGCGGCCTGGACGGGGTGCGGTGTCCCCGACTCCGACAGGGACTCCACGGTGGTGACCTCGCGGTCCTCGCACTGCGCGGCGAGCGTCAGGCACGACACCACCCGCCTGCCGTCCAGCAACACCGTGCACGCGCCGCAGGCGCCCTGGTCGCAGCCCTTCTTCGCACCTGTCAGGCCGAGGTGGTCGCGCAGGGCGTCCAGCAGGGTGACCCGGGCGTCCAGCCTCAGCCCGTGCGGGACGCCGTTGACGCGGAGGGTGATCTCCACCTGCGGGACTTCGGACGTCGTCTCTTCGTGCGGGTGTGCTGTGCTCGCGGCTGTCTTCATAGCGCCTCGATTCCGAGTTCTCGATCGAACGCCGCTGAGTTCGCACATTACCTATCAAAAGAGACAAAAGTCGCAATCAGCCATAAAAGTCTGCACTAAGGGCGGGAAAGCCCTGCCCTCATGAGGCCAGGCGATGATCGATCGTGGCGATGACGGTCAGCACGACCACGACGGCGGCCATGGCGGCCCAGCCCGCGAACGACGCCGCCACCCCCAGCGGCACCTGGTTCCGAAAGGGTAGCCGTCCGGGATCGCGCGGCGGAAACGAGCTCCTGGCGGTGCGAAGCGGCACCACGGTGTCTCCTACGGAAGCTGCCAGAGGGCCCCGAAGACCCCGTCCGGGTCGTAGCGGTGCCACAGGTGCCTGACCCGGTCGCCGGTCGCGCCGGGGTAGATCCGCTCGAAGGCGTCCTTGTCCGGCCGGCTCTCGAAGCCGACATAAGCACCGTCGACCCGTCCGGCCAGCGGGCGCCAGGCCACGTCCAGTGCCGCGCCGCGACCCGGCGGGAACACCGAGGCGACCACCAGCGTGCCGTGCCGCCGGTGCGCGTACGCGGTCGCGTCCGCCGGCACGTCGTTGACCGCCCCGCCCACGGACCGCAGCTGGACCAGCGCCCGGCGCGGCCCGCTCGCCACGGCCACGATCGCCGCCGCGTCCTCGTCGGTCATGGCCGTCAGCAGCCCGTTGGTGGTCATGCTCGGCTGCTGGCCGACGTTGGCGTGCAGGTGCGCCATGGAGACCAGGGCGGAGTACGGGGCGATCTGGGCCTGCTGGTCCAGCGTGGCGCCGATCCGGAGCAGCGGCTCGACCGCCGCCCGCAGCCGCTGCTCGCCGCCGCCGGCGACCACGGCGGTGATGGAGGCGACCAGGGACCGGCTGTGCGGCAGCAGGGTGACGGCGGTGGACAGCTCGCGCGGGGCGGAGGCCAGGTGGTCGGCCCATCGCCGCAGCGCGCGGCCGTCCCGGTCGACCTGCACGGCGATCTGCGCGTATCCGATGTCGCGCAGTTCGATCGCCTCGATCTCGAAGGCGACCACGATGCCGGCCCCCGCGCCGGCACCGCGCACCGCCCACAGCAGATCCGGCTCGTGCTCGGCGTCGGCGCGCACGGCGGTCCCGTCGGCCAGCACGACCTCGGCCGCCCGGATGCGGTCGATGGTCAGGCCGTAGTGACGGACCAGCCAACCGATGCCGCCGCCGGTCGCCAGCCCACCGGCGCCCACGTTGCCGTGGTCGCCGGAGCTGATCGCCAGCCCGTACGGTGACAGCGCCTGAGCGACCTGCGCCCACCGCGCTCCCGCCTCCACCCGGACGAGCCGCGCCGCCCGGTCGATCACCTGGACCCGGTTCATCGAGGACAGGTCGATGACCACGCCGCCGTCGTTGGAGGAGCGCCCTGACAGGCCGTGACCCCCGCTCCGTACCGATAAGGGCAGGCCCCGCTCGCGGGCGAACCGCAGCGCGGCGGCCACCTCCGCCGTGCTTCCGGGAAGCAGCACGGCGGCGGGGCCGGCCACGGTCGTGTACGTGGAGCGCAGCAGCCGATACCGCTGGTCCCCGGGAACGACGATCTTGCCCTGCAGCTCGGGCGGCACCGGGGAGAGCTTGGGTGTCATCGCTGCCCCCGCGTCCTGGCGACCTGCTCGCGGACGGCCGGGACGACCTCGGCGGCGAACACGTCGAGCTGGACCCGGTGCTCGGCCACCGGCCAGAAGACGAACGTGTCGAAGCCCAGCTCGACCGCCCATTCGGTGAGCGTGTCCGCCCACCGGCGCGCGTCGCCGGCCAGGCCGGGCCCGCCGCGGACGTCGCCGATCACGCCGATCACGTTGTAGATCCTTCGTATCCCCGCCGGGTCGCGGCCCGCCGCGCGAGCCGCCTCGTCGATGGTCTTCTGCTTGCCGGGCACCTCGGCCGGCGGGACGTAGATGTTGAGGGGTGAGACCCAGCCGTCGGCGGCGCGGCCGGTCACGGCGAGCATCTTGGGGCCCTGAGCGCCGAGCCACAGGGGGATGGGAGCGGGCGGCACGGGACCTGCCGCGTACCCCTCGATCGTGTGCTGGTCGCTGCGCAACCGCACCCCGCCGCCGCTCAACGCGGCCCGCATGACGTGCAAGGACTCCTCGGTGTAGGCGACCATCTCACCGCCGCCGCGCCGCCCGCCGCCCATGCCCGCGATGGCGTCGGCGAACGCCCCGCCACCGACTCCGAGGACGGTCCGGCCCCCGGCCAGCACGCCGAGCGAGGCCGCGGCCTTGGCCAGCATCGCCGGCGGGCGCAACTGCAGGTCCGCGACATCGGTGAGGAACGAGACGCGCCGCGTCCGCGTGGCCAGATGGGTGATGAGGGTCCAGGCGTCCAGGTGCCCGGGTTGGTAGGCGTGGTCCTGGACGGCCAGGTAGTCCAGTCCGCCGTCCTCGGCGGCCGTGGCCAGCAGCCTGGTCTCGTCAAGCCGGTTCACGTCGGGGTCGAGGCTCAGCCCGAAGGACAGGGTGTGTCCGTAATCAGTCATGACTTCATGCTCCGGATGCCGGCGCCATTAGGCAAAGGCGAGGTTAGTGACTTATCTTTGATAAGTGGCTAACGAAACACTCCAGGGTGCCCGCCCGGCCATTCACGAGCCGAGCTGCCGGAGCTTCCAGGACATCGTCGAGCTCGTCGGCCGCCGGTGGACCAGCGCGATCCTGCTCGCCGGCCGGCGCGGTGCCCGCCGGTTCGGCGAATACCGGGGGTCGGTGCCGGGGATCTCCGATCGGCTGCTCGCCCAGCGCCTGAAGGAGCTCGAAGCCGAGGGCCTGATCACCCGCACCGTGATCCCCTCCACCCCGGTGCAGATCCGCTACGCCCTCTCCCCCGACGGCGAGGAGCTGATGCGGATCCTGCAGCCGCTGGTGGACTGGGGCTACCGGCGCGGCGGGCCCCATGAGGACCGGTCCGCCGGCACCGTATGACCCGCGTGCGGCTCGGCCGCGTACGCGTTGTGGGAGCTCGTCCTGCCCCTGCTGGACCCCCCTCGGCGGATCACGTGCGCCGGGATGCCGATCGTCCACCGGGCCGGTCCCGCCCGCGGAGCCGCCACCCGGCTGCCTGCCGGAGCCCGCGCCGGCGGCGTCCCGGATCCTGGTTCGTCCGGAGCCCGGGAGTCGCGGGGCGGGAGGCTAGCGTTCGCTTCCCAGCAGGCGCACCGCTTCCAGCGCCAGGGCCAGGTCCACGATGTCGCGCGGCCGGGTGAGCGAGCGGCCGGTGAGCTGCTCGATCCTGCGTACCCGGTTGATGATCGTGTTGCGGTGGCAGAACAGCCGCCCGGCGGCCCTGGCGGCGGAGCCGTCGCAGGCGAGCCACGTCTCCAGCGTGGTCAGCAGGGTGTCCCGGTCGGCGGGGTCGAGGGCGAGCAGCCGCCCGAGCGCGCCGTCCACGAGGTGGCCGGTGACGTCGGCCTGGCTGATCATCAGCACGGCCGGGACCCGCTCGTCCAGGCGGGCGATCTCGGGTCCCCCGTCGACGCACGTCCGCATGGCCAGGGAGGCCAGGTCGTGCGCGCTCCGTACCTGGTCCAGGCCCTCCACGACCGGGCTCACGCCCGCCACGCCGCTGACGATGAGGCTCAGCTCCTGGCACAGCTCGTCCAGCGTGGCCTGGCCGAGCGCGACCACGGCGACCTCGTGCGCGGGGCGCATCCGCCACATCAGCCGCATGGCGCCCAGGGTCGCGGGCAGCCGCACGTCGTGGTGGCGGGGGAAGCGGACGGTGACCACGGCGTAGCGGCCCCGCTCCGGCAGGTCGAGGGCGGCCGCGGCGGTCCGTACGACCCCGGTGTCGGCGGTGCCGTCGAGCAACGCGTCGAGGAGGGCGTTGACCCGCTCCTGGCTGCGGCCGAGGATCTCCTGCTCGCGGCGGCCGTAGATGTCGCAGGTCACCATGGACTGCCGGTCGATCGCGTGCCACACGTGGCCGGCCGCGCGGACCAGGACGCCCAGCCGCTCGGGGCGCTCCCGCTCCATGTGCTCCACGATCGCCGACCAGGTGACCTGGCCGGCCAGGCGGTACATGCGCAGCAGGGAGTCCAGCGGCAGCCCCTGCTCCGCCCTGCGCTGCGCCATGGATGCGGTGAAGACCAGGTCCCGCCGCTCCGAGGGCTCCTGGAGGATCGCCGTGATGCCCTGGCGCACGCCTTCGAGGGTGCTCTTCCAGTGCTCGTCGTAGGGGACGCAGGCGCAGTAGACCGCGTCGCCGCCACGCGTCCGGCTGACCAGTTCGTCCGTCAGCGCGGGCAGGCGTTCGAGCAGGGCCCTGGCGGCGGTGTGCAACGTCTGGCGGACGTCCTCGTCCACGACCGAAGAGGGACGCATCCCCCGAGGCTGCCATCCCCCTTCTACTAGAACAAGGCTCTGTAGCGTTTTGTGATCTGCCGTTGTGCGGCTGCACAACCGGCCCGGCGCCGGGATGGGCAGGGAGCCTGACTTCACCGCGGCATCTGGACGACGGTGCACGTCAAAGGTTTGGGTGAGCCGGCATGAGGTCTTGTGAGGGGATCGAATGGCGGAGCTGACCGTGGACGATCTCGCGGTGGACTACGGTCCCGTCCGGGCTCTGGACGGGGTCTCCATGCGCGTCCCGCCGGGGTCGGTCGTGGCCGTGCTCGGCGCGAACGGCGCGGGGAAGACGACGCTGCTGCGCGCGGTGTCGGGAACGCTCCGGTTCCAGCGCGGGCGGGTGGCCAGGGGCTCGATCGGGGTGGACGGCACGCGCATCGACGGGCTGGCCGCCGCGACCGTGGTACGGCGGGGCGTCACGCACGTGCCCGAGGGCCGCCGCGTCTTCGCCCGCATGACGGTGGAGGAGAACCTGCGCGCGGGCGGCATGGGCACCCCGCGCAAGGCCGCGGGGCGGGCCAGGGAGCGGGTCCGCGAGCTGTTCCCGGTCCTGGCCGAGCGGGCCCACCAGCGGGCGGGGCTGCTGTCGGGCGGCGAGCAGCAGATGCTGGCCATCGGCAGGGCGCTGATGGCCGAGCCGTCGGTCCTGCTGCTCGACGAGCCGACGCTCGGCCTGGCACCGCAGATGGCGGCCAGGATCGCCGCGACGATCAGGACGATCAACGAGGCGGGCACCTCGGTGCTGCTGGTGGAGCAGAACGTCGCCACGGCGCTCTCACTGGCCTCCTACGCGTACGTGCTCGAGGTCGGCTCGATCGCCCTGGAGGGACCCGCGGCCACGCTGGCGGACAGCGACGAGGTCAGGCGCCGCTACCTGGGCGTCGGCGGCGAGTCGCCGGTGCTGAAGGCCAGGGCCGGGCTGTCGAGGTGGTCCGCGTGACCCCGACGTACCGACCGGATGGTATGCCCGCGCTGGAGGTCCGTGACGTGACGGTCCGGTTCGCCGGTCTGACGGCTCTCGACGGCGTCGGTTTCACGGTCGCGCCCGGCACCGTGCACGCGATCATCGGGCCCAACGGCGCCGGCAAGTCGACCTGCTTCAACGTGCTGTCCGGGGTCTACAAGGCCACCTCGGGCAGCGTCAGGTTCGGCCGGGACGAGCTCACCGCGCTGCGCCCGCACGAGGTGGCGGCGCTCGGCGTCGCCCGCACCTTCCAGAACATCGCGCTCTCCCCCCGCCTGCCGGTGCGCGACAACCTGCTGCTGAGCCGCCACCGGCTCACCCGCGCCGGCTTCGTGTCGGCCGGGCTCGGCCTGCCGCGCGCCCGCCGCGAGGAGCGGGCCCACACCGCCCGGGTGGTGGAGATCGCGGAGTTCGTCGGGATCGCCCCGCTGCTGGCCACCCCCGTCGGCCTGCTCCCGTACGGCGTGCAGAAGCGGGTGGAGCTGGCCAGGGCGCTGGCGATGGAGCCCCGGCTGCTCCTGCTCGACGAGCCGGTCGCCGGGATGAACAGCGGCGAGCGGGTGGAGATGGCCGAGCTGATCGTCTCGGTCAGGGAGAGCCTGGGGATCTCCATCCTCCTGGTCGAGCACGACATGGGCATGGTCATGCGGCTGGCCGACCGGGTCACCGTCCTGGACTTCGGCCGCCGCATCGCCGACGGGCCGCCCGCCGAGGTGCAGAACGACCCCCAGGTCATCGGCGCGTACCTGGGCGCAGAGGAGGTTGTGTGATCACGTTCCTGGAGCTGCTCGTCAACGGGATCTCCATCGGGGCCGTCTACGCGCTGATAGCGCTCGGCTTCGTCGTCATCTTCAAGGCGACGGAGGTGGTCAACTTCGCGCACGCCTCGCTGCTGCTGGCCGGCGGCTACGTGGTGGCGCGGCTGCACCCGTACGTCGGCTTCTGGCTCGCGCTGCTGATCGGCGTCTGCGCGGCCGCGGTCATTGGTGCGCTGGTGGAGTTCCTGGTCATCCGCCGGTCCAAGGCCGGCTCGCACAGCGTGCTGGCCATCGTGACCATCGGCGTGGACATCATGCTGACCACCGAGCTCACCCGGCAGATCGGCACCGAGGTGCTGGCCATGGGCGATCCGTGGGAGTCGCGCGTGCTGCACATCGGGGGGATCACGATCGCCGAGACCAGGATCGTCGCGCTGGTCACCGCCGGGGCGCTGATCGGGGCGTTCCTGCTGGCGTTCAAGTTCACCGGCTGGGGCGTGGCGATGCGGGCCACCGCCGAGGACCCCGAGACGGCGGCCCTCATGGGGGTGCGGCTGGGCCGCATCTCGCTCAGCGCCTGGGCGGTGGCCGGCGCGCTGGCCGCGGTGGCCGCGCTGTTCCTGTGCGTCTTCCCCACGCCCGGCCTGGACCGCAGCTCCTCGCTGGTGGCGCTCAAGGCCTTCCCCGCCGCCATCCTCGGCGGCCTCGACTCCACCACCGGCGCCCTGGTCGGCGGCCTGATCGTGGGCGTCACCGAGGCGCTCATGACCGGCTACCAGAACGACCTGGCCTTCCTGGGCAGGGGGATCGGCGACGTCTCACCGTTCCTGATCATGATCGTCATCCTGCTGCTGCGGCCCGCGGGCCTGTTCGGGACCAAGGAGCTGGCCCGTGTCTAGGCTCCCCGTGTTCAGGATCGCCGTGTTCAGGATCGCCGTGTTCAGGATCGCCGTCCTGCTCGCCTTCGTGGCCGTCCCCTTCTATCTCGAGGGCTTCTGGCTGCAGGCCGGGCTGTTCGCCATGTCGGCCGCGGTCGGCGCGATCGGCATCAACCTGCTGACCGGCGCCACCGGGCAGCTCTCGATGGGGCACGCGTTCTTCCTGGCCGTGGGCGCCTACGCCTACGTGTACTTCGCCGCCGAGCCCACCCGGACGCTGGGCGGCCTGGGGCTGCCCACCCCGGTGGCCGCCGTGCTCGCCGTCGCGGTCGCCGGGGCCGCGGGCGGGCTGTTCAGCCCGATCGCCAGCCGGCTCAAGGGCGCCTACCTCGGCATCGCCACGCTGGCGCTGATCTTCGGGGGCCAGCACCTGCTGTTCAACGCCGGGCCGGTGACGGGCGGGTTCAACGGCAGGGCCGTACCGCCCATGGAGATCTTCGGGTTCGCCTTCGCCGACGCGCCCGAGCTGGTCCTGCTGAACGTGCCGTTCGGCGCGCTGGAGCGGCTGTGGTTCCTGGGCGGGCTGACGCTGCTCGCGGCGGCGCTGTTCGCCCGCGGCGTGCTGCGCGGCCGTCCGGGGCGGGCCATGAACACCATCCGCGACCACGAGATCGCGGCCGGGGTGATGGGCGTGCCCGTCACCCGCTACCGGGCCGGGGTGTTCGCGCTGTCGTCCATGTACGGCGGGCTCGCGGGCGTGCTGCTCGCCCTGGTCTTCCAGCGGACCGTGCCCGACTACTTCGGCATCCTGCTCTCCCTCGACTACCTCGCGATGATCGTGATCGGCGGCCTCGGCTCGGTGGGCGGCGCGGTGATCGGCGCCGTCTTCGTCTCGCTGCTGCCGCAGCTGCTCACCCGCTACAGCGACGCCATCCCGCTGGTCGCCGCGCCGGGCACCGCCGGCGTCTCGCCCTCCGAGGCCGCCCGCATCCTGTACGGCGCGGTCGTGGTCACCGTCGTGCTCTTCCTCCCGGGCGGCCTGCTCGGCCTGTTCCACTCGCTCCGCAGGAGGTTGTCCGGCCTCCGGCTGCCCCTGTCACCCACTCCGTCCCCCGACACCAGGAGCTCACATGTCCCGTAACCGCACGGCCGCCCTGTCCGCGCTGGTGGCGCTGGGGCTGCTCGCCACCGCCTGTGCCAGCGGCAAGGCCACCGGTGGCGACCAGGCGCCCGCCGGCGCCACCGGCGGCGTCAAGACCGGCCCCGGCGTGACCGCCGACACGATCACCCTCAGCCTGCTCACCGACCTGACCGGCCCGTACGCCTCGCTCGGCAAGAGCCTCACCCAGGCGCAGCAGCTCTACTTCGAGCAGGTCAACCAGGCGGGCGGGATCTGCGGGCGGAAGATCGAGACGATCGTGCGCGACCACGGTTACGACGCGCAGAAGGCGATGGCCTCCTACGCCGAGGTCGCGCCGAAGACGGCCGCGATCCCGCAGTTCATCGGCTCACCGATGGTGACCGCGCTGAAGGACAAGATCACCGCCGACAGGATCCTCACCCTGCCCATGGCGTGGGCGACCGGCCTGCTCGGCAGCGAGGCCATCCAGGTCACCGGCACCACCTACGACGTCGACATGATCAACGGCGTCGACTTCCTGGTGAAGGAGAAGGGGATCAAGGCCGGGGACAAGATCGGTCACCTGTACTTCGAGGGCGACTACGGCGAGAGCGCCCTCGACGGCTCCAAGTACGCCTCGGACAAGCTCGGGCTCTCCCTGGTGGAGCAGAAGATCAAGGCGACCGACCAGGACATGACCGCCCAGGTGGCGGCGTTCAAGAAGGCGGGGGTCAAGGCCGTGCTGGTCTCGGTCGGCCCGCGCCAGGCCGCCTCGCTTGCGGGCGTCGCCCTGGCGGGCGGGATGGACGTGCCCTTCGTGGGCAGCAACTCCGCCTACAGCCCGCAGCTGCTGCAGACCCCGGCGGCTCCCGCGCTGCTGAAGGACTTCTACTACGTGACCGCGGGCGCACCGATCAGCGCGCCGCTGCCGGCGTACCAGAAGCTCATCACCGACTACCAGGCCAAGTACGCCGGCCAGCCGCTGGACAGCGGCGTCTCGGCCGGGTGGACGGCGGCCATCATCGTCGGCGACGCGCTGCGCAAGGCGTGTGACGCCAAGGACCTCAGCCGGGAGGGCATCGTCGCCGCCCACCGGTCGCAGAAGGCGTGGGAGGCCGGGCTGGGCGGGACGCCCATGGACTTCAGCGTCTTCGACCGGCCCGCCTCGCGCTCGTCCTACGTCGTCAAGCCGGACAAGCAGGCCGTCGGCGGTGCCACGATCTTCAAGGAAGCGGCCGTGTCCGGCCTCGCCGAAGAGTACTCCGTGCCGTCGGCCGGCTGATCATGGCCGCGTTACTGGAGGTCGGCCGGCTCACCGTGCGGTTCGGTGGGGTCAGTGCCCTGTCGGGCATCGACCTCGCCGTCCGCGAGGGCGAGCTCGTCGGCCTCATCGGGCCCAACGGCGCGGGCAAGAGCACCCTGTTCGACTGCCTGACCAGGCGGTGCGAGCCGCAGGAAGGCTCGCTGCGGCTCGGCGGCGAGGAGCTCGCCCGCCTGCCCGCCCACCTGGTCGCCGGGCGCGGCATCGCCCGCACGTTCCAGAACTCCGCCCTGTTCCCCAGCCTGTCGGTGCGCGAGAACGTCATGACCGGCGCTCACCGGCACGGCCGGGCCGGGTTCTGGGCCGCGGCGCTCGGGCGGGCCGCGGCCGAGGAACACCGGACGGGTGCCGCGGCCGACGCGCTGCTGGACCGGTTCGACCTCGCGCGCTACGCCGACCATCCGGCGGGCGGCCTGCCGTACGGGGTGACCAAGCGCGTCGAGATCGCCCGCGCGCTGGCGGGCGAGCCGCGGCTGCTGCTGCTCGACGAGCCCGCGAGCGGGCTCGCCCCCGGAGAGGTGCCGGCGCTCGCCGACCTGATCAGGCAGATCCACTACGAGCGCGGCGTCACGATCATCGTCGTGGAGCACCACATGGACTTCGTCCTCGCGCTGTGCCGCAGGATCGTCTGCTTCGAGCTGGGCCGCAAGATCGCCGACGGCCCGGCCGGCTCGGTGCGGCAGGACCCCGCCGTCATCTCCGCCTGCAAGGGGATGGCCTGGTGAGCGGCCTCGACGTGCGGGGGCTGCGCGCGGGGTACGGCGCGGCCCGGGTGCTGCACGGCGTCGACCTGGCCGCGGGAGAGAACGAGATCGTGGTGCTGCTCGGCCCCAACGGCGCGGGCAAGACCACCCTGCTGCGCGCGCTGTCCGGCCTGGTCGGCGCCCGGGGCTCGGCCACGCTCGACGGGGTCGGGCTCCTGGGCCGCTCGCCCGACGAGATCGCCAGGCTCGGCGTCGCCCATGTCACCCAGGAGGGCGGCACGTTCGGGCCGCTCACGGTGGAGGAGAACCTGCGCGTCGGAGCGTACGCCCGGCGGCGGCCGCGCCGCGGCGTCGCCGAGGACCTGCACCGGGTGTTCACCTACTTCCCCGGGCTCCAGGCGCACCTGGGGCAGCCCGCCGACACGCTGAGCGGCGGCGAGCAGCGGATGCTGGCCATCGGCAGGGCCCTGGTGGCCCGGCCTCGGCTGCTCCTCCTGGACGAGCCGACGCGCGGCCTGGCACCGCCGCTCAGGTCCAGGCTGTTCGGCACCATCCACGCCATCAACCGGCACGAAGGAACCATCATGATCATCGTCGAGCACAACGTGGCGGCGGCGCTGGAGGTGGCGCACCGGGCCTACCTCGTCGAGTCGGGCCGGATCGCCGGCCTGCGGGAACGTCGCAGGTGGTGACCGGATGTTCGTCCAGCAGCTCTTGGAGGGGCTGGGAGCGGGCGCGGGATACGCCGCCCTCGCGCTGGCCCTGGTGCTCACCTACCGGTTCACCGGCATCGTCAACTTCGCGCAGGGCGAGCTGGCCATGCTCGCCACGTACGTGGCCTGGCAACTGGTCGACGCCGGGATGCCGTACTGGGCGGCGCTGCCCGTGACGGTGGCCGTCGCGTTCCTGGCCGGGGTCGTGACCGAGCGGACCGTCATGCGGCGGGTGGAGGACCGCGCGGGCGAGCTCACGCTCGTGGTGACCACGATCGGCCTGTACGTCACGGTGAACGCGATCGCCGCCCTGGTGTGGACCTCGGCCCTGCGTGCCTTCCCCAGTCCCTTCCCCGACGGCCCGGCCGGGGTGTCCGCGCTCGTGGCCGCGTGCGTCGCCGGGCCGGTGCTCGGCGCGGTCGCCCTGGTCGTCCGGCACACCGGCCTCGGCCTGGTGATGCGCGCCGTCGCCGCGGACCCGCGCTCGGCCCGGCTGTCGGGGGTCCGGGTCGGGCGCGTGCTGGCCCTGGGCTGGGGCGCCGCCTCCGCCATCGGCGCGGTCTCCGGCGTCCTGCTCGCTCCGATCCTCTTCCTGGAGCCCACCATGATGACCGGCGTCCTGGTCTACTCCTTCGCCGCCGCCGTGCTCGGCGGCCTGGACAGCGCTCTGGGCGCGGTGGCCGGCGGGCTGATCGTCGGGGTCACCGAGACGCTGGCGGGCACGTACCTGGGCTTCGTCGGGGCGGACCTGAAGATCGCGGTGCCGCTGGTGCTCATCGTCGCCGTGCTGCTGCTGCGACCGCAGGGCCTGTTCGGCTCGGCGCCCGTGGAGCGGGCGTGAACACGGTCCCCGGGCTCGTGCCCCCGGGGCACCGCAGGATGCCCGTCGGGCAGGCGGCCGGGGACCGGCGGCAGGTGTGGCCGTGGCGGCGCGCCGGGCTGGGCGCTCTGGCGGCGGGCGCCGTGGCGCTGCCGTTCGTGCTGCCGCCGTACCTGTTGTTCCAGGCCACGCTCGTGCTCGTGTACGCCGTCGCGCTGCTCGGCCTGGACCTGGTGGTGGGGCGCGGCGGGCAGATCTCCCTGGGCCACGGCGCGTTCTTCGGCGTCGGCGCCTACACGGCGGCCGTCATGATCGCGCAGTTCGGCCTGCCGTACCCGCTGACCCTGCCGGTCGCGGCGCTGCTCACCTTCGGGCTCGGCTGGGCGGCCGGGCTGCCCGCGCTGCGGCTGCGCGGGCTCTACCTGGCCATGGTGACCTTCGCGGTCGCCGTCGTGCTGCCGCCGCTGCTCAAGCGCTTCCCGGCGATCACCGGCGGGGCGATGGGGATGCCCGTGCCCACGCCGCGGGCGCCCGTGCTGGACGACGACCAGTGGGTCTACTTCCTCGTCCTCGGGGTGACCGTCACGGCCTTCGCCGGGATCCGCAACCTGACGGCCTCGCGGGGCGGGCGGGCGCTCACCGCGCTCCGGGAGCACCGGGCGGCGGCCGAGGTGCTCGGCATGCGCCCGGCGACCCACATGACGCACGCCTTCGCCTGGAGCGCCATGTACGCGGGCACGGCGGGCGCCCTCTACACCTGGACGGCCGGCTTCGTCTCCCCCGACTCCTTCGCCCTCAGCCTGTCCATCACGCTGCTGGCCGGGGTGGTCATCGGTGGCCCCGCCACGCTGACCGGGGCGCTGCTCGGCGCGTTCGTCGTGATGGGCGTGCCCGCCGTGGCCCGGGAGCTGAACCCGGCCGCCCCGGGCGTCATCTCCGGCCTGCTGATCGTCCTCGTCGTCTACGCGGCGCCGACGGGACTCACCGGCCTGCTGCGCCGGACCGCCTGGAGCGTCGCCGGGAGGCGCACGTGAAAGCTGCCGGGAGGCGCACATGAGAGCCGGGGTCGTGCCGCTGGCCAGATGTCTCGCCGCGTCGCTCGTCCTCCTGGCGTCGGGCTGCCGGCCGGCGTCCAGCGAGGTCACGCTCACCGGCGACTGCGCGGGCCAGGTGGGCACCGGGATCACCGCCGAGTCCGTGCGGGTCGGCGGGATCTACCCGCTGTCCGGGCCCGCCTCCGCCTACGCGACCGTCGCCCAGGGCGCCCGCGCCTACTTCGACCATGTCAACGCGCGCGGAGGCGTGGAGGGGCGGCGCATCGAGTTCCTGGTTCGCGACGACGCCTACCAGCCCGCCCGCGCGGTGGAGGAGGCTCGCCGCCTGGTGCTGCACGACCGGGTGTTCGCGCTGTTCCAGACGCTCGGCACCCCCTCGACGGCCGCGGTGCGTGAGTACGCCGACCGGTGGAGGGTGCCGCAGGTGTTCGTCGCCACGGGGGCCACCCAGTGGGGCAGCGACACCAGGCGTCCCTGGACGATCGGCTTCCAGCCCAGTTACGTCGCCGAGGCCCGGGTCTACGCCCGCTACCTGGCCAAGGCCAGGCCCGAGGCCAGGGTCGCGGTGCTGTACCAGAACGACGACTTCGGCCACGACCTGCTCGACGGCTTCCGCCAGGCGATCGCCGGCACGTCCGTGCGGCTCGTGGCGGCGCTGAGCTACGAGGTGACCGACCCCAGCGTGCAGGGCCAGCTGGCCAACCTCGCCGCCTCCCGGGCCGACGTCCTGCTCAACGTCAGCACGCCGAAGTTCGCCGCCCAGGCGCTGGCCACCGACGCGGCCATGACCGGCTGGAACCCCCTGCACATCGTCAACGGCGTGGCCGCCTCCCCCGCCGTCCTGAAGCCCGTGGGGTACGACAAGGTCCAGGGCATCGTGACGGCCGGGTTCCAGAAGGAGCCGGGCGCGCCGGACTGGGCCGACGACCCGGGCATGCACACCTACCTGGCCGCGCTGGCCCGGCACGCGCCCGAGGCCGACCCCGCCGGGCAGCAGGTGGTCTTCGGCTGGACGGCGGCGCAGGCCTTCGTCAAGGTGCTCGAACGCATGCGCTGCCCCTCCCGTGAGGCCATGCGCGCGGCGATGCGCAGCCTGTCGGACGTCGAGCTGGACCTGCTCCTGCCCGGCATCACGCTCTCCACGGGGCCCGATGACGGGTTCCCGATCGAGTCGATGCAGCTCACGCGCCTGGAGGGCAACCGCTGGGTACGGTTCGGCAAGGTCATCGACACCCGCGCCGAGTTCGGCCCGGTCCCGCCCCAAGATCACCCTTGATTGCGGCGGAGTCCGCCGTCCGTTCACGAGCCCGCCATGTCCCTATTACAGGGTCTCTGTCCATGATTCGGAAGTTCCGCCGTACGCTGACCGTCACCGGCCTGGCCGCCCTGGCGACCGCCGCCACCCTCACCTCGCTCCCCCCGGCGTCCGCCGCGGACGGGTTCGACCGCATACACGAGCAGCTGCTGCGGCACGGCCCCGGAGCCCCGCTCATGATCGTCGCCCACCGAGGGCAGTGGCGCGACGCCCCGGAGAACTCCCTGGCCGCGATCCAGGCCGCCGTCGAGGACGGCGCCGAGATCGTCGAGATCGACGTACGGCCCACCCGCGACGGCCACCTGGTGCTCATGCACGACGAGACCGTCAACCGGACCACCAACGGCACCGGCCGCGTCGCCGACCTGACCCTCGCGCAGATCAGGTCGCTCCGCCTCAAGCAGGGCCTGGGCGGCAACCAGGCCGCGCTCACCGGCCACACCGTGCCCACCTTCGAGGAGGCGATGCTGGCCGTCAAGGGCCGGGCCCTGGTCAACCTCGACAAGGGCTGGCCCGTCCGGGAGGCGATGTACGAGGTGCTGAAGCGGACCGGCACCGTGGACCACGGCCTGTTCAAGGGCGCCCCCACGGTCGAGGAGGCCGCCGCCTTCATGGCCCGGGACGCCGAGATCCTCTACATGCACATCATCGACGACAGCACCGCCGGCGTGGTAGGCACCTTCCCCGGCCGCCAGCCCGTGGCGTACGAGGTGGTGTTCGACCGGGCCGAAGATCCGCAGGTCGCTCCCCGGACGCTGGAGAAGATCGCGCGGCACAGCCGGATCTGGATCAACAGCATGTGGTACGGCCTGGCCGCCAGGTACACCGACGAGGCGTCCCTGCGCGACGCGAACCTCGGCTGGCGCGCGCTGGTCAGGACGTACGGCGCGAACATGATCCAGACCGACAACGTCGAGGCGCTGGACTACTGGCGCGACGGCGGCAACCTGTCCCACTGGGGCCGGCAACCCGGCAACCGCACGATCCGCGTCGAGGGCGAGGACTTCGCGCCGGGCGGCGAGGGCGTCGGCTACCACGACCTCGACCCGAACCGCTGCACCGTGGCCCGGCCCGAGGAGGGCGTGGACATCTGCGACCTCGAGGGCGCCATCGCGGTGAACTGGATCCGCGGCGGCGAGTGGCTCAAGTATCGCTTCGAGGTCAAGCAGCCGGGCCTCTACCAGGTCTCGGCCCGCGTCTCCTCGCCGTACTCACCGGCCGGCACCGTCGTGCTCGACTGGGGCACGGGCACCGGCACCACCGCCGCGATCGCGAACACCACCAGCCACGACGCGCTGACCCTCCAGCCCCTGGAGCGCCGCCGCCTCACCAGGGGCACGCACGAGCTGGTCCTGCGCATGCCGGAGACCGCCTACCAGAACTTCAACCTCGACTACCTGCAGCTCGACCTGATCAAGCGCTGACACCCGGCCGGAAGGCGCTCAGCCGGGCGCGATACGCAGCTCGCAGTAGCTGAGTTGCGAAATTTCGCAATTCAGCAGAGTATGGGGCTGTCTACTTCGGCGATCCGGAAGGTGGCACGCGTGAGCGGTGCGTTCGCGGCGGCGGTGCGAGAACGGGCACGCCTGGCCCGGGCGGCGGTGCTGGCCGCCCGTCGCGACCAGGACCCGGACGAGGCTCTCGTGGCCGAGGCCGAGTGGGAGCACGTTACGCGCCTGGCCCGCACTCACGGCATCCGCCTGGCCGAGCCCGAGCCCGAGCCGGCCGAGGCTGAGCCGGCCGAGCCCGAGCGGGGAGAGCAGCCGTAATGTCGGTGCCGTTGTACCAGGCCAAGGCGGAGCTGTTCCGGCTGCTGGGCCATCCGGTCCGGATCCGGGTGCTGGAGCTGCTGCAGGAAGGGCCGAAGCCGGTGCGCGACCTGCTGGCCGAGATCGAGGTCGAGCCGACCGGGTTGTCGCAGCACCTCGCGGTGCTGCGCCGCTCCGAGCTGGTGACCGCCCACCGGGAGGGCTCCAGCGTGGTGTACGCGCTGTCCGGCGGGGACGTGGCCGAGTTGCTGCGCGCGGCCCGTCAGCTGCTGACCGCCAAGCTGAGCGCCAAGCTGTCCGATCAGCGTGAGCTGCTCAGCGAGCTGCTGCAGGCCGAAGCCGGCCGGGAGTGAGCAACCTGGTGACCGCGGGCCTCGCCCGCCTGCGTTCCGTGCTGCCCGCGCGCGCCGATCTGGCCGCGATGGGCCGCCACCCCCGCAGGGATCTGCTGGCCGGGCTCACCGTGGCGATCGTGGCGCTGCCGCTGGCGCTCGGGTTCGGCATCTCCTCCGGTCTCGGCGCCGAGGCCGGGCTGGTGACCGCGGTGGTGGCCGGGGCGCTGGCCGCGCTGTTCGGCGGCTCGGCCCTGCAGGTGTCCGGGCCGACCGGTGCCATGACGGTGGTGCTCGTGCCCATCATGAACGAGCACGGCCCCGGCGGGGTGCTCACGGTCGGCGTGCTGGCCGGCGTGTTACTGCTGGCTCTGGCGCTGGCCCAGGCCGGCCGGTACATGGCGCTGGTTCCGGCGCCGGTGGTGGAGGGCTTCACCCTGGGCATCGCCTGTGTGATCGCTCTGCAGCAGGTGCCCGCCGCGCTCGGCGTCCCTGTCCCGGAAGGGGACAAGGTGGTCACGGTGGCCTGGCAGGCCGTTCGTGACTTCGCGTCCGGCCCGGGCTGGACGGCGCCGGCCATGGCCGCAGCCGTGGCCGCGCTGATGCTGGCGGGGGCCCGCGTGCGGCCCGGCGTGCCCTTCTCGCTGCTGGCTGTGGCCGGCGCCACCGCGCTCGCCGAACTCGCCGACCTGCCGGTGGCCCGCATCGACAGCCTGCCCGCCGGGCTGGGCGCCCCGTCGCTGGCCTTCTTCGACGCCGCCGCCCTCGGCTCGCTGCTCGCTCCCGCCGTCGCGGTGGCCGCGCTGGCCGCCCTGGAGTCGCTGCTGTCGGCCGCCGTCGCCGACGGCATGAGCGTCAACCACAAGCACCATCCGGACCGGGAACTGTTCGGCCAGGGCCTGGCCAACCTGGTCGCCCCGATGTTCGGCGGCGTCCCGGCCACGGGGGCGATCGCCCGCACCGCGGTCAATGTGCGCTCGGGCGCCTCCTCCCGGCTGGCCGCACTCTCCCACGCCGCGATCCTGGCCGTGATCGTCTTCACCGCCGCCGACCTGGTCGCCCGGATCCCGCTGGCCGCGCTGGCCGGCGTGCTGCTGGCCACCGCCGTGCGGATGGTCGAGGTCGGCTCCGTACGGGCGATGGTCCGCTCCACCCGCGCGGACGCGCTGGTCCTGGCGCTGACCGCGCTGGCCACCCTCGCCCTCGACCTCGTCGCCGCGGTCATCCTCGGCCTGATCGTGGCCGGCGCGCTGGCCCTGCGCGCCATCGCCCGCGACGTCCGCGTGGACCCCATGCCGCTGCGCCCGGACATCCCCGGCGACCACGACGCGGAGGAGCACGACCTGCTGGCCGAGCACATCGTCGCCTACCGGCTGGACGGCCCCCTGTTCTTCGCCGCCGCGCACCGCTTCCTGCTGGAGCTGTCCGAAGTCGCCGACGTGTCCGTGGTCATCCTGCGCATGTCCCGGGTCACCGCCCTGGACGCCAGCGGCGCCATGGTCCTCGGCGACGCCATCGGCCGGCTCGAGCGGCGCGGCATCACCGTCTACGTCTCCGGCATCCGCGACCGCCATCAGCAGCCGCTGCGCGCCCTGGGCGCCATCGCCCGCCTGGACGCGTCGGGCCAGGTGTTCGCCACCACCCCCGAGGCCATAGCGGCTGCTCGCGACCGGCTGGCCGGCACCGGCGTCCTGCCCCCGCCCCGGACCGCCCCCACGGCCTGACCTCTGCGGGATCGGTGCGGCAAGCCGGCCCCGGAACGCGGCACGGGGCTCGGAGCGTGGGTGGCGGCGAGCCGGGCGCCGCCGCCCACGCTCCCCGGTTCAGGGAGCGATGCCCACGCCGCCGCGCCGGGCCAGGGCCCGTTCCCGCTCCGCCGTGAGCGCGGGCCAGTGGCGGGCGCCCGGGCGTGGCAGCACGCGGGAGGCGTAGTCACCCGGTACGAAGCCGGGATCGTAGTGGCAGCCGGTGCCGTAGACGGTGTCGAAGGCCGGGCAGGACGCGGCGAGCGACTCGGGCGTGGGCTTGGCTCCGGTGCGCACCCACCCGGACAGCGCCGACATCGCGGCGGCATACTCAGAGGCGCTCAGGGCGCTGTGCTCGCTCTCCCGGGTGAAGGCCTGCACCAGGTGGTCGCCGGCGCGGGCGCCCTCCAGGCTGGCGCGGTAGGCCGCCTCGTGCTCGACGAAGGCCGTGGGGTCGTCGATCGCGTGCATGGTGAGCACGGGCAGGGCGACCGCCCCGGTGACGTCGCTGTCGAAGGACAGGTCCCGCACGGCCGACGGGTCGGGCGAGAACCGCTCGACGCCGGCGTTGAGCGCCTTGTCGTCGTGGGAGCCGGAGTAGCGTACGCCCCGGTTGCCGAACGGGTTCCGGCCGCCGAGCCGCTCGTGCACGATGTCGCGGAAGGTGAAGGTGGCGAACCGCAGATGCGACTCCAGCGTGCGCTCCGGGATCCTGGTCACGGCCAGGATGTCGGCGAGGTTGCGCTGCTGCAGGGGCGTACGGGCCTCGGGTGCGAGGTCGTGGCCGGTGCACTCGCTCAGCCGGGCGCGCAGGCCGGTCGACGTCATCGTCGAGTCCGCGCGCAGCCCCATCCACAGCGGATACTGCGGCTCGGTGGGGCGCGGGTGGTTGCGGCAGTAGTACTGGTAGACCACCCGCAGGTCCACCCGGTAGTCGTAGCCGCGCGAGCCGCCCGCCAGCACGCCGCTGGTCAGCAGCACCCCGTCGTACGGCGAGCCCGGCCGGCGGCCGTAGATCTCGGCGACCTTGGCGGCCACGTTGCCGCCCCAGGACTGGCCGTGGACGTAGGTGCGCTGCGGCCGCCCGAACCTCTCGACGAACAGCCGCCGCAGGTTCTCGGTGTCCTCGGCCGCCATCCTGGTGCCGTAGCCGCCGCGCCGGTAGGCCGAGCCCGCCCAGGCGTAGCCCTCGCGGACCAGCACCGACCAGCGGGCCAGGTCGTCGGGGCTGCGCTCGGGGTCGGACGCCTCGGTCAGGTCGGGGCCGCCGTGGGCGTGCATGACCAGCGACCCGTTCCAGTCCGCCGGGATGGCGATCATGTAGTGGGCGCCGTTGCGGTCCTGCCCGCGGTGGCAGGTGGCCTGCTCCGTGAGCTGCTCCGGGCAGGGCACGGTGACCATCGTGCCGGCGGGCGCCGCGGCCGCGGGCGAGCCGAGTGCGGCCAGCAGCGGTCCGATGAGCAGGCCGGTCAGCGCGATGCGCCCGCGCCGGCGGGATCGGGATCCGAAGGGTGTCCGGGGGGTGCGGCCAGGGGCCTGGCTCGTGTCCACGTAAGTGGTCCTCCTTCGTCAGCCCCGCGCCCTGCTGCGGGCGCGGGGCTCTGATGCTAGGAAGGAGGCTCTGTTAAGAGAATGTTTCGTCAATTGTGTTCGTAGATCGCGGGCCGGCGTTCGGGGAGACGGCCGTCAACCGGCGGCCGCCGGGTCGTGGCGGGCGAGCCCTGCCCGGGGCCGGGGACGAGGTGAAGGGGATGCCGGTCAGCGGTTGCGCAGGTTCTTGCGCCAGTGGAAGCCGCCGGGCAGGTTGACCGACAGCGTACGGCGGCCGTCCGCGGTTCGCGTCACGCGGAAGAGCCGGTTGCCCCAGCTGTGCCCCACGCCGCCGCGGGACAGGTTCAGCCGGAAAGGACCGAGCTTGATGGACTTTCGATAGCTCAAACCCATTGCGCGTTCCTCCTTGAGAGCTCGCGAAGGACCTTCAGCTACCCAAACAAGAGGCGACATATCGGGTTTCGTAATCTCTGGGCAAAGCCTCACATGTTCTCGGCGCCCGCCTTGATGGCTTCGCGGATCCGGAAGTACGTGCCGCAGCGGCAGATGTTGCGCAGCCCGTCGAGGTCGGCGTCGGTGATCCCGCGGCCTTCGGCGGCGGCACGGCGGACCAGCGCCACGGCGGCCATGATCTGGCCGGGCTGGCAGTAGCCGCACTGCGCGACGTCGTGGTCCAGCCAGGCCTGCTGCATGGGGTGCAGGTCCGCGCCGGCGGTGGCCGCGAGCCCTTCGATGGTGGTGATCTCGTCGTCCGGCTGGAGATCCGCGACGGGGATCGCGCACGGGTTGATCGCCTCGCCGTTGAGGTGGCTGGTGCAGGCCTTGCAGACGTTGATGCCGCAGCCGTACTTCGGCCCGGTGATGCCGAGGAGGTCGCGCAGCACCCACAGCAGGCGCACGTCCGCGGCGACGTCGACGGTGACCTGCTCCCCGTTGACGCGGAAGGTGTATTCAGGCACTCGGCTCTCCTCGACTCAGCGGGCGGGGTCCAGGCCGTCGGTCGGGGACGGCGGGACGGACGGGACGGTCGGTTTGGGGGTGAAGGAGAGCGTGCCGTGGTTGATCGGGAAGCTGGTGGGCATCGTCCCGGTCGCGCGGCCGTACGCGCAGGCGACCGCGGCCATCGACGCGGCCACGCCCAGCTCGCCGGCGCCGCCGGGTGTCTCGGAGGTGCTGGGCATGACGATGATCCGGAGCTCGGGCGGGGTGTTCCACTGCCGGGTGTAGAAGTAGTTGTCCCAGCTCGCCTCGAGGAAATACCCGTCGCGCAGGTGCAGGCTGGAGGTCAGGGCCAGCGCGATGCCGTCCATGATGCCGCCCATCATCTGCGCCTCCAGGCCGCGCGGGTTGACGGCGAGGCCGACGTCCACGGCGAAGACGGCCTTGGTGACGCGCGGCCCGGTCACGCCGTCGCGGATGGGGCGGTTGACGGTCTCCGGGCGGCAGTCGATCTCCACCAGCGCGGCGCTGACCGACTTGTACTCGGCGTGGAACGCGATGCCCTGCGCGGTGCCCGGCTGCATGGGCCGCCCCCAGCCGCCGGCCTCGGCCACCTTCGCCAGCACCGCCCGGGAGCGGGCGTCACGGAGGAAGTCGTGCCGTAACCGGTAGGGGTCCTTGCCCATCCGCGCGGCGAGCTGGTCGACCATGAGCTCCCGGGCGCAGGTGACGTCGGGCGAGTAGACGTTGCGCATGCTGCCGGTGTTGAAGCCCTTGTCCGTCTCGGCGAGGAGCCGGCTGGTGACGCCGAAGTCGTAGGACGTCGCCTGGCTGAGGTGGAAGAACGTCTGGGAGAACCCGACGTCGCCCACCGGGAGCCGCGCGGCCAGGGCGGTGATGATCTCGCCCAGCCCGTGGCCGAGGTCGGTGGAGACGCCGGTGTGCCGCTGCTTGTAGCTGAGCACGGTGTCGCCGAGGTAGGCGATGCGTACCCGGGAGGTGGCCATCGGGTGGGCGCGGCCCTGGCGGGAGTCGTCGGCGCGGTGCCACATGAGCTTGACCGGTTTGCCGATCTTCCGGGACGCCTCGGCGGCTTCCAGCGCGGCGTCGAAGAACAGCTTGCGGCCGAAGGAGCCGCCGCCCTCGACGACGTGCACGGTGATCCGGCCGGGCGGCAGCCCGAGCCGGGCGGCGATGGCCTGCTGGGCGACGATCGGCGACTTCAGCGCCGACCAGATCTCGGCGCGGTCGGCCCGTACGTCGGCGATCGCGCAGTTGGGCTCCAGCGCGCTGTTGCTCCGGAAGTGGAAGGTGAACTTGCCTTCGACGACCGGGGTGGGCGGTCTGAGCCCGATCGGCAGCTCCGCGGCCTCCAGCTCCCGCAGCACGCTCGCGTCGGACTTCCCTTCCGCGGTGCCGGGTCTCCAGGAGACCCGCAGGGCGCGTACGGCGTCGATGCACTGGCCGAAGGTCTCGGCGCGCACCGCCACCCCGGTGGAGATCACCACGGCGTCGGTGACGCCCGGCATGGTGCGGACCTCGGCGAGGTTGGCCACCGAGCCGACCTTGCCGTTGATGGTCGGCGGGCGGCACACCATCGTCGGCTTCGCGTCCGGGACGTCGAGGTCCATCGTGAACTTCTTGCGCCCGGTCACCGCGTCCAGCGCGTCGATCCGGTTGTGCGGCCTGCCGATGACGGTGAAGCTCGCGCGCGGCGTGAGCGCCACGGACACCTGCCGGGTCCGCGTGCTCGCGGCCTTGCCGGCGAGGGCGCCGATGCCGACGCCACGGCCGGAACGGTCGGTGATCACGCCCGCCTTCAGGGTCAGGTCGCGGACCGCCGAGCCGAGTTCGGTCGCCGCCGCCGCCAGCAGCCGCTCCCGGGCGATGGCGGCGGCGACCCGGATCGGGGTGTAGGTCGCGATGGTCGTGTTCGATCCGCCGGTGAGCTGGTTGAAGACCAGCTCGGGCCGGGCGTCGGCCAGGGTGACCCGTACGCGTTCCAGCGGCACGGCCATCTCCTCGGCGATCAGCATGGCCGTCGAGGTGGTGATGCCCTGCCCCACCTCGGCCCGCGGCAACGCGAACGACACCGTGCCGTCCTGGTGGACCTCGACCGAGATCAGGCCGGAGGTCGGCAGCGCCGCCGCGGTCATCAGGTCGTTGAGGTCGAGCAGCGCCGGCAGGTCCAGGAGCTCCGGCGAGGGCAGCGGGTCGGCGGCCGCCGGCGGCGGATCGAGCTCGGCGGCGGCCACCAGGGTCGGAGCCGCGAGAACGTACCCGAGAAACCGCCGCCGCGCGATGGCGTCATTCGATTCCGTCATTGTCCAGCTCATCCAGGACGGTTGGTCGTGGGAATCTCTATCTTGGTCTCCTTGCCCTTGGTGAGGAAGAACAGGATGTACTTGCGCGCGGCCTCGTCGATGACCCAGGCGACCTCGGGCACCAGCGGCAGCGGGATGAGGCCCTCGCGGAACTTCACGAGCTTCGGCCAGGCGGTGGCGATCAGCGGGTCCCACAGCGGCTCGCGCCGGATGCCGTCCCAGTCGGCCACCTGGTTGCCGACCAGGTAGCGGGCCAGCGCGTTGCACAGAGGCCGGCTGATGCTGCCGGGGCTGGTCTGCTCGGCGAGCTGGCCCAGCAGGATGTCGGTCAGGATCACGCCCTCGGGCGTCGGCCCCATGTTCCTGGGCAGGATCTGGTCCGACTGAGCGTTGGCCGCGTCCCAGGTGGCGGGGACGTACTCGTCCTTGATGCCGAGCAGGTGCGCGGTCACCTGCCACACGTGCAGGTACGCCTCCGACTCGGCGGCCGTGATCGGCACCTTCCATTCGCGCATCCTGCGCATCGCGAAGGTCGGCAGGGTGTGCCAGGTGACCAGCATGTCCTCCTGGCTGATCGGGATGTCGCCGCCCCAGTGGGGGGACTGCCGCAGCAGGTGCCGCACCGCCGCGTGCACCAGCCTGGTCTTCACGGCCTCGACGACGCAGGAGCCGTCGGGCCGGTAGGCGTTCAGGGATCCGACGGCGAACCCCAGGATGCTCGTCTTGGCGACCCGGTCCTCCATGTCCGCGCCGCCCTTGGAGTAGTAGACCGCGCGGGCCTCCTTGGGGATGGCGGTGCTCAGCATGCCGCCGCCGACGCCGTTGAGCAGGTTGAGGTAGAGCCCCCTGGACTTGTTGAACTCGGCCGCGGTGCCCAGCTTGCCGTGGTCCGCCCACGACGGCAGCTCGCGGGCCCGCTCCATGAACGACCGCAGATCCTCCGGCAGCCCGGCGGGTAACGGCTGATCGTTGCGGGTCCAGTCCCACAGCAGGCGGTTGACCTCGGGCACCGCGCCGCGATCGATCAGCGAGGCGACCAGCGGGTCGGCCTCCTCGTCCCAGACCCACCGCGGATCGGCACCGGCACCGGAGCCGGCGACCGAGCCGGTCGGCGCCCAGGTCCAGGGCGTCAGGGGACGCGCCTCAGCCGGCGCCGCCATCCCCAGCGCCCCGAGCGCGCCCAGGGCCCCGCCCGAGATCAGAATCTTGCGTCTGCTCAGCTCCGCCATGCTCCGAACTCCTTTCCAGCGTGTCAGGACGGGCGGTTGGTGTCCGGGATCTCGATCCTGATCGGCTGCGCCTCGGACAGGAAGAGCAGGGCGGCCTTGCGCAGGAACTCGTCGAACAGCCAGTACGCCTCCGGCGCCAGCGGGAACGGCAGCAGCCCCTCGCGGACGGCGATGAAGGGCCCCCAGGACACCTTGAGCAGCGGATCCCAGACCAGCTCCCTCGGGATCTTCAGCCATCCGGCGATCCGGTCGCCGAGCATGAAGCGCGTGAACGCGCCGAGTATGGGCTTGGACAGGATGCCGGCATCGACCGAGGAGCCGAGGTTGAGCAGGATGTCGGCCAGCTTGACGCCCTCGGGCGTCGGCGCCAGCACCGGCTCCAGGACCTCCCTGGCCTGGGCGTTGGCCTCGGCCCACGACGCCGGGATGTACTCGTCCTTGATGCCGAGCAGGTGCGCGGTCAGCTGCCACGAGTGCAGGAAGCCCTCGGACTCGGCGGCGGGGATGGGCACCCTCCAGGCGACCAGCTTCTGCATGACGGTCGTGGGCAGGCTGTGCCAGGTGACCATCATGTCCCGCTGGCTGATCGGGATCTCCTCCTCGGCGACCTCCGACCAGTGCGGGGACTGTGGCAGCAGGTGCCGCACCGCCGCGTGCACGAGCCGGGTCTTGACGCAGGTCACGATCATTTCGCCGTCGGGCTGGAAGGCGGTCCGGCTCATGACGTCGTAGCCGAGCTTGGCGGTCTTGGAGATGCGGTCCTTCATGTCCGCACCGCCCTGGGAGTAGTAGACCGCGAGGGCCTCCTTGGGGATGACCGTGCTCATCATGCCGCTGGCCAGCCCGTACAGGAGGCCGAGGTAGAGGCCGCGCTTCTCGTTGAACCTGAACGCGGTCGCGAGCTTGCCGTGGTCGGCCCACGAAGGCAGCTGACGGGCCCGCTCCATGAAGTCCCGCAGGTCCGCCGGCAGCCCGGCCGGTAACGGCTGGCCGTTCTTGGTCCAGGTACGTAACAGCTCGTTGACCCTGGGCACGTCACCCCGGTCGAGCAGCGAGGCGACCAGCGGATCGGCCTCCTCGTCCCACACCCATCGCGGGTCGGTGCCGGCCCCGGTGCCCGCCACCGAGCCCTTGGCCGACCACGTCCACGGTCCCTGCGCGTACGCCGGTGCCGCGACGCCCAGCGCGCCGAGCGCGCCCAGCGCCCCACCGGCCTTCAGCACGTTGCGCCTGCTGAGTCGGTCCATGCCTGCGTTCCTCCTCCTCGCCGGAGCCTCCTCGTCGGAGCGACGAAGCGCTGGTTGATACGGTGAAACACGTAGCGCTTCTGTGTATCATCATCATGAGAGCACACTGTGAGGGGCATCACAAGACCGCACCGGCGGCCGTTGGGGCATGAGGCAGAATCAACTGCAGGAGGTGATCGTGGAATCTGCGCTGTCCGGGCTCATGACGCCTTCGGACTCGGAGTCGTTGCTGGAGCGCGCATACCTTGATGCCGTCGAACAGGTCGACGACACCGACGAGCTCCGCGCCCGCATACTCGACGCGGCTTACGACCAGTTCTGCCGGATGGGCATCCGGCGCTCCACCATGGAGGACGTCGCCCGGCGGGCCAAGGTCTCGCGGATCACGGTCTACCGGCGGTTCGCCACGAAGGACGCGCTGGTCGAACACGTCGTACGCCGCGAGTTCCGCCGCTACTTCGACCGGTTCCTCATCGACATAGAGCAGGCGGGCACCCCGGCCGACCGCGTGGTCCTGGGCTTCGTGAGCTCGTTACGCGCCATCCGGGGCAACCCGCTGATCGGCGGCCTGATCTCCGCGGAGCCGGACCTGCTGGTGCCCTCCATGGTCGCCGACGGGGGCCGGACCCTCGCCACCGTGCGCCAGTTCGTCGCCGGGCAGCTGCGCCGCGAGCAGCACGCGGGCCACGTCTCCGCCGACCTGAACACCGACCTCGTGGCCGAGATGATGGTCCGGGTCTCCGCCTCCTTCCTGGCGACCCCCAGCCACATCATCGACCTCGACGACGACGAGCAACTGGCCGCGGTGGCCCGCCAGTTCCTGGTGCCGATGCTGACCCCACCCTGATGCAGTTTTGTGGCAATTGCGACTCATGTGCAGAATGGGGAGGTGCTTTCTGATCGAACCGCCCTGCCCATGCCGCTCATCAGCGCCCCGCCGAAGGCGGGGGCCGGCTCATGAGAAAGCTCCTGGCCCTGGTGGCAGCCCTGACCCTGACCGCCTGCGGCCAGACGCCCGCCACCACCCGGGAGACCGGTCCCGATGCGGCGCCGCGGGCGGGTTTCCCGGTCACGATCACCAACTGCGGGCGCACCCTCACCTTCGACCGGCCGCCCGCCAAGGTCGTCACCGGCTACCACCCCTCCCTGGAGACCCTGTTCGCCCTCGGCCTGCATGATCGCGTCGCCGGGCGGACGAACTTCTCCGAGAGCGCGTTCCTGCCCGGCCAGAAGGAGCTGTACGACCGGATCCCGGAGATCTCGCCGACGATCATGCTGCCGCAGAAGGAGGTCATGCTCGCCCAGGGCGCCGACCTCGTCCTGGACAACGCGATGGCCGCCTTCGACGCCGCCGGCGGCTACGCCACCGTGGCGGAGCTGGACGCCGCGGGCTCCCCGGTGTACATCCTGGGCGGCTGGTGCAGCCCTGAGGAGACGCTCGAGTACACCCTCGACGACACCCTCACCGACCTGCGGAACCTCGGCAGGATCTTCGGCGTCTCCGGCCGCGCCGACCGGCTGGCCGCCGACCTGCGCGGCAGGCTGGACGACGTGCGCGAGCGCGTCGCCGGTCGGCCGCCGGTCAAGGTGCTGGCCACCGACGGCGGCAAGGGCCCGGTCAACGCCTACGGCGGCGCCGGCATCACCAACCAGATGATCATCGCCGCCGGCGGGGTGAACGTGCTGGCCGGTGTCAAGGGCGACTACACCGAGGTCAGCGTGGAGCAGGTCAGCGCCGCGCAACCCGACGCCATCCTGGTCAGCGAGTACGCCACGCTGCGGGGCGAGACGATGCCGACCGTGCGGGCCAAGACCGCCGACACCCTCGCCATCGCCAGGAACAGCCCAGCGGCCAAGGAGCGGCGCGTGCTCGCTCTGCCGGTGGCGGCCCAGCATCCCGGCTACCGCAACCTCCTGGCCGTCGAGGACATCGCCCGCTTCCTGCACCCCGGCGCGTTCACCCGATGACCAGCGCGCTTCAGCGGGCCAGGCCGGTGGACACCGGCCGGCCACACCGGCGCGGCGGCCGGTTCGCGCTGCTCGTCGCCCTCCTCGCCGTGGCCGTGGTCGCCTCGACGTGGCTGGCGGTGAGCATCGGCGCGGTGCGGGTCGGGTTGCCGCAGGCCTGGGGCATCGTCGCCGACCGCCTGGTGCCCGGGCTGGTCCCGCGTACCTGGACGCCGGTGCAGGAGCAGATCGTGTGGGAGTTCCGGCTGCCGCGCGCGCTGCTGGCGCTGCTGGTCGGGGCCGGGCTGGCGGTGGTCGGGGCGGTGCTGCAGGCCCTGGTGCGCAACCCGCTGGCGGACCCGTTCCTGCTCGGCATCTCCTCCGGCGCGTCCTTCGGCGCGGTGCTCGTGCTGATCCTGGGGGCCGGGGCGCTGGGCGGGCTGTCGCTGTCGGGGGCCGCCTTCGCCGGCTCGCTCCTCGCTCTGGGGCTGGTGTACGTGCTGGCTCAGCGGGCGGGCCGGATCACCCCGTCGCGGCTGGTGCTGGCCGGGGTGGCGCTGGCCTACCTCTTCCAGGCCCTCTACAGCTTCGTGCTGCAGCAGGCGCAGAGCGGGCGGGCGGCCCAGCAGGTGCTGTTCTGGTTGATGGGCAGCCTCGGCGGGGCCCGCTGGCACATGCTGCCGCTGCCGGCCGCCGTCCTGGCCGTGGGCCTGGTCTACCTGCTGCTGCAGCATCGTCAGCTCAACGCGCTCATGGCCGGCGAGGAGAGCGCTGTCTCCCTCGGCGTGAACGTGCACCGCCTGCGGCTCACGCTCTTCGTCCTCACCTCCCTGCTGGTCGGCGTGCTGGTGGCCACCAGCGGGGCGATCGCGTTCGTCGGGCTGATCGTGCCGCACGCGGCCCGGCTGCTCACCGGGGCCGACCACCGCCGGGTGCTCCCGGTCACGGCGCTGCTCGGCGCGGCGTTCCTGCAGCTCGTGGACGTCGCCGCCCGGGTCGTCAACGCGCCGCAGGAGCTGGCGCTCAGCATCGTCACCGCGCTGTTCGGCGTGCCGTTCTTCCTGTGGCTGCTGCGCCGCCGCTCGGTGGACCGGGCGGTGACCGTCGCATGAGGCTCGACCTGCGCGGCGTCGCCGTGCACCTCGACGGCCGCCCGATCGTCCACGAGGCCGACCTGCTGGTGGACGACGGCGAGTTCGTCGCCCTGGTGGGCCCGAACGGCTGCGGCAAGTCCACCCTCTTGCGGACGATCTACCGGGCGCTGCGTCCCTCGGCGGGGCTCATCCGGGTGGACGGCGACGACGCGCACGGCCTGCCCTGGCGGGAGTCCGCCCGGCGAACCGCCGTGGTGGCCCAGGAAACGCCCGCCGAGCTCGACTTCACGGTCGGGGAGGTCGTGCTCATGGGGCGCACGCCGTACAAACCCGATGCCGTGGCGGACGCGGAGCGGTGCGCGCGGGCCCTGGACCGCGTCGGCCTCGCCGGCGCGGCGGACCGCGTCTACGCCACCCTGTCCGGCGGCGAGAAGCAGCGCGCCCTCGTCGCCCGCGCCCTGGTGCAGGAGACCCGCCTGCTCCTGCTCGACGAGCCCACCTCCCACCTGGACGTCCACCACCAGCTGGAGATCCTGCACCTGGTCCGCGAGCTCGGCACCGAGCTGGGCCTCGCCACCCTGGCCGTCCTGCACGACCTCAACCAGGCCGCCGCGTTCTGCGACCGCCTCTACGTCATGAGCGCCGGCCGCATCCTGGCCGGCGGTCCGCCCGGCCAGGTCCTCACCCCCGAGCTGATCTCCGAGGTGTACGGCGTGCGCGCCGTCCACCGCCCCCAGCTCGTCTTCGAACGGCTCAGTCGGAGCCGGGCCACCAACCTGGCGGATCCAGGGGCCAGCGGCTGAGGGCGGCGCCCAGCACGCTCCCGGCGGTGGCACTGCTGAGGGCGATGCTCCAGCCGATGGGCCCGAGCGGCGTGCAGCCGAAGAAGCCGCTCACGAAGGGCGTCTGGATGACGGCGGTGAGCAGGGCGGCCGAGCCCAGGCCGGCGACCAGGACGTTGCGGTCGAGGCCGCCGGTCAGCAGGGTCTGGCCCAGCTGGCTGCCGACCAGCGCGGCCAGCGCCACGGTCGAGGCGCGGCGGGACCGTCCGGTGAACCGGGCCGCCAGCCACGCGCTGCCCGCTCCCGCCGCGGTGGCCAGCGCCCGGTTGTACATCTCCTGGGTGAGGGCCTCGCCGAGGGACATGTCGGGGCCCTCGCGCAGCAGGTGCGCGACGTCGTGCTCGCTGGGCGGCCGCAGCGCGATCGCCAGCGCGGGGGCGAGATCGGTGAGCAGGTTGACCAGCAGCAGCTGGCGGGCGTTCAGCGGGGACCGCCCGGTCAGGGCCGTGCCCAGGACGGTGAAGGCGATCTCCCCGAGGTTGCCGCCGAGCAGGATGCCCAGGGCGTGCCGGACGGACGACCACATGGCCCGCCCCTCGACCAGCGCCGCGATGATGGTCTCCAGGCGGTCGTCGGAGACGACGAGGTCGGCGGCGGCCTGCGCGGCGGGGGTGCCGCGGCGGCCGAGCGCGATGCCGACGTCGGCCAGCCGGATGGCCGGGGCGTCGTTGGCGCCGTCGCCGGTCATCGCGACCACCTTGCCCAGCCGCTGGTAGGCCTGGATGATGCGGACCTTCTGCGCCGGGCTGCAGCGGGCGATGACGTTCACCTCGGGCAGCCGCTTGTCCAGCGCGGCGTCGTCGAGCTCGTCGATCTCCGCTCCGGTGAGGACGTGGTTGGGGATGGCGCCGGGGTGCACGGTGGCCGCAATCGCGTCGGCCGTGGCGGGGTGGTCTCCGGTGATCATGACGGTGCGCACGCCCGCCTCGTGCAGGCGGGCCGCCGCGGGGGCGGCGCTGGTGCGTACCGGGTCGGCGAGGGCGAGGAAGCCGAGGAAGGTCAGGTCGCGGACGGTGTCCTCGTCGACCCCTTCCTGGGTGGCGGGCATGCGGCGTTCGGCCACGGCGAGCACGCGGTGACCGGCGCCGGCGAGCCGTTCGGCCAGCTCGGTCAGGGCGGTGTGGTCGCCGTCGGTCATCTCGCGTTCCCGCCCGCCGGTCCGGTGCCGGCCGCAGCGCGACAGCACGACCTCGGGGGCGCCCTTGACGCTGAGCAGCACCTGCCCGCCGGCGCGGCCGAGGGTGGCGTGGAAGCCGCGCGAGGGCTCGAACGGCAGGGCGAGGGTCTTCCGCCAGCCGCGGGCGCCGGTGCCCGGCCGGATCCGCGCGCGGCGGGCGCACTCGACGACGGCGCGGTCGGTCTGATGGGCCAGGTCCTCCGGGTGCCGGGCGTCCGGGCTGGCCCGCAGCGCCGCGGCCACCACCGTGCGGCAGGAGTCGTCCAGCGACCGTACGGGGCTGGCACGGGTGCCGTCGTGGACCTCGCGCACCGCGAGCCGGCCCTCGGTGAGAGTGCCGGTCTTGTCGAAGCACAGCACGTCCACCCGGCCGAGGGCCTCGATGGTACGCGGGTTGCGCACCAGCGCGCCGAGATCGGCCAGGCGGCGGGCGGCCGACAGCTGAGCGGCGTTGACCAGGAACGGCAGGCCCTCGGGCACCGACGCGATGGCCAGGTTGACCGCCGCGCTCAGGCTGTCGCGCACCGGCACGCCGTGCAGCAGCCCCGCTCCGGTCACGGCCGCGGCCGAACCCAGTGCCACCGGCAGGCTGTGCCGGGTGAAGCGGCGCAGGTGCTGTTCGACGCCGGTCACCGGGGCGCTCTGGCGGGCGGCGGCCATGCTGCGGCCGACCTCGGTGTCGGCGCCGGTCGCCACGACGACCGCCACGGCCCGGCCGGCTGCCAGCGTCGTGCCCTCGTACAACATCGACCGGCGATCGGCGAGCTCCGCGGCGATGACCGGGGCGACGTCCTTGGCCGCCGACAGCGACTCCCCGGTCAGTGACGACTCGTCGGCCTCCACCCCGTCGGCGCGCAGCAGCCGGCAGTCGGCGGGGACGACGTCGCCGGGGCCGAGCAGCACCACGTCTCCGGGGACGAGCTGCTCGGCGGTGACGACCTGCTCGATGCCGTCGCGGCGGACGGTGGCCCCGACGGCCGAGCGGGCCAGCAGGTCGGCCAGAGCCCGGTTGGTGCGTACGCGTTGCGCGGCCCCGGTCAGCGCGGAGACCCCGGTGATCCCGGCGACCAGGCCGGCGTCCACCAGCGAGCCGACGACCGCGCTCAGCGCCGCCCCGCCGGCCAGGACGGGAGTCAGCGGGTTGGCCAGCTCCTCCATGAACGCCGCGCCCAGGCTGCTGCCCAGCGGCTCCAGACGACCGCCCGCCCGCCACCTCTGCCGCGCCTCCTCGCTGCTCAGCCCCTCTTCGCCGGCGCCCAGGCGGCGCAGCACGGCCTCGGCCGGCATCAGGTGCCACGGGGTACGGGCGACGGCGCGGGCGGGTGTCTGCGTGTGCAGGTGGTGAGCCCGCCAGGCGCCGTCGGCGAAGGCCAGCGCGGCGCCGATGTTGACCGCGCGCAGGCTGCGTACCGACGGCCGCGCGGAACCGCCCTGGAGGGCCGAGGCCGCGCCGATGCCGGTGGCCGCCTGTGACAGCACGATGCCGTCGCGATCCACGGACCGTGCCGCCGCCACGGCCTCCACCAGCAGGACCGCGGTGCCCAGCTCCGATCCGACCAGGACGTGCGCGCCCCACGGCGGCACCTCGCCGTCCCTGTGCACGCCCAGCCCGCAGTCCGCCGCTCCGAGCGCCCGCCGCTCCCCCGAGATCAGCATGACCGCCCCGCCCGCCGCCTGGATCTCGCGCACCGCGGCCGACAGCCCGCGCCGGCGTTCCACCACGACGTCGGCGTGACCGCCGCGCGCGGGCCGCTGCTCGTCGGTGGCCAGCACGATCCGCAGCCGGGCGCGGCGGGCCGCGGCGACGACCCCGTCCAGGCCGGGCGCCGTCTCCTGCTCGGCCGCCAGCACCGCTTCCAGCCTCCCGCCGCGGGCCAGGCCCAGGACCACCTCGGCGCCGGTCCCGGCCAGCCGCTTGCGCTGCCGGGCCCCGGTACGGCCGCGCAGCTCCAGGTCCTCGACCGGGCCCAGGACCCATTCGCCGTCGCGGCGCACGGCCCGCACGTCGCCGTCGGGCGCGAACAACGCGAAGCCGACCTCGGCCACCTCCCCGGCGTCCGCACCGGCCAGCGGGATCAGGTCGGTCAGCTCCCAGCGCCCCGTACGCAGCACGGCATCGTCCAGCACGAGCGTGTCCACCCGGCCGAGCAGCCGCAGCGCCGAACGGTCCATCACCAGCGCTCCGTTGCGCGCCAGCACCCGCCCCAGATGAGAGGCGAAGGCCACCCGTCCCGCCTCGCTCGCCTTGGGCAGCGTGGCGAGCCCCACCGCCGCCGCGCGCCGCCACCCGACCAGCGGCGTGGCCACGGGCATCGCGGCCGCCCCGGCGGCCAGGACGCGCCGCTGGTACCTCTCCACCGGCCCGTCCGGCAGCGCGCACGGGCGTTCGACCACGACCGGGTCGGCCGCCGCGTCGTCGGGTCCGCGGATCAGCCGCGGCTCGGCCTCCTGCCACGCCTGCTGGTCGGCACGGGCCTCGCGCCACTCCCCGATCCGCTGCGCCACGTCCAGCACCACGCCGGAACCGCCCGCCGCCATCGCATGGGCCAGACCGGCGGCCATGGACACCAGCGACTCCGCCCGCTCCTGCCCGTGCAGCCGCTCGGCGGCCAGCTCACGCAGGCGCGGGTGCAGCGAGACGGCCGAGAGCAGGCCCGCCAGCTCGGTCGGCAACGGCGCCCACGGCGCCACCCGCGTGAGCCCGGACAGGACCAGCGCGGCCGAGTCGACCGCCAGGTTCGGCAGCACCTGGGTGCGCGCCGGCCCCTCGGCCGGGTGGTGCAGCTCCTCCTCGGCGACCTCCTCCTCGACGCTGGCCGGAGCCGACTCGGCGTGCGCCACCAGGGCCACCAGCTCGCGACGGAGCGGCGGCGGGTCGCCCACGGCCACCACGACCCGGCACGCCGGGGCGTTCACCCGCGCCCACAACACCCCCGGATGCCGCTCCAGCGCGCGCTCCACCCGGCGGGCCACCCGGGCGCCGCCCGGGCCGTGCACGCCATGCGTCTCGATGTGCAGCCGTCCCGGGCGCTCCCACACGTCCCGAGCCTCGCGGCCCCCGCCCAGCAACCAGCCCGCCACCCCGGTCGCCAGCTCGACGGCGCCCGAGACGGGAGCGGGTGCCCGCAATCCCAGCAACGCCACTACGGTCCCCACACCCTTGTCATGGGCCTCCCCCTGCCCGCGCGGGCCCGTGTCATGCCACCGCGGGCCGCGCGTCGATCCGATCACCCCTTCCGTACGTGACCTGGAACGTGGCGTCGGAGCGGCGGTGCGCGCCGGTGATCGGGTCGCTGCGGAGCCGGAGGCCGGAGTGCCTGTCACACCTGATCTCCGGTGTTGACCGACCTGGTGTGCGCGATCACACTGAGGTGGCGCCGAGGTGAACACCCGCCTTGACCGCGATGACGTGCCGCGTGTTTCCGCGCCGAGATGTTAGCGCTAACAGCCAATGTCGGAAGGCAGTCCGAAGATGTCCAGAGCCTGGTTACGGGTGAGCGCGGTCCTCGCCGCCGCCTGCCTGCTGTTCGCGTCGTTGTCCGTCACCGCCCCGAAGCGGGCGGCCGCCCTCGAACCGTTCACCGGCTACCTGATGGCGCACTTCACCGGGGAGTCGGCGAACGGCGAGCAGATCTACCTCGCCCACAGCGACGACGGGCTGCGCTGGACCGACCTGAACAACGGTCAGCTGGTCCTGCGCTCCACGGTCGGCACGCGCGGCGTCCGCGACCCGGCCCTCGTCCGCTCCCCCGCCGGCGACCGCTACTGGATCGTCGCGACCGACCTGCGCATCGCGAGCGGCACGTCGTGGAGCGACGCCGCCAACCGGGGCAGCACCTCGCTCGTCGTGTGGGAGTCACGCGACCTGGTGAACTGGTCGGCCCCGTGGCTGATCAACGTCGCCGGCGGCATCCCCGGCGCCGGCAACGCCTGGGCGCCCGAGGCCGTCTACAACCCCGCGACCGGCGACTACGTGCTCTACTGGGCGACCAACTCGGCCCGCAACGGCGTCACCAAGCACCGCATCTGGTACGTCCGCACCGGCGACTTCCGCACCTTCACCGCCCCGCAGCTCTACATCGAGCGCGGCGGCACGCAGGGCCTCATCGACACCCAGATCATCGAGGTGCCCACCAGCGTCGGCGGCTACCGCTACTACCGGGCCTCGGCGGACGGACACATCACCATCGAGGCCGCCGACTCGATCCTCGGCTCCTGGACGGCCCTCGGGAACCTGTCGCACATGGGCATCTCCAACGGCACCGGCGGCGGCAACGTCGTGGAGGGGCCGATGTGGGCGCAGTTCAACGGCCGGAACGAGTGGGCACTCTGGCTCGACCAGTTCGCCACCGGGCGCGGCTACATGCCCATCACCTCGACGAACCTGGGCAGCACGCAGAACTTCCGCACCCGTACCGACTACGGGATGGGCGGCAACCGCAAGCGCCACGGCTCCATCCTCAACCTGACCGCCGCCGAGGAGGGCCGGGTGCTCGGCCGCTGGGGCGCCGCCGTGCCGATCAACCGGATCCAGTCGTACAACTTCCAGGACCGCTACGTCCGCCACGCCGACCTCGACGTGCGCATCGACGCGAACGTCAGCCCGGCCCAGGACGCCCAGTTCCGGCTGGTGCCCGGCCTGGCGAACAGCTCCGGCCACGTCTCCTTCGCCTCGGTGAACTTCCCCGGCTACTACCTGCGCCACTACGGCTTCGACTTCGTGCTGGCCCCCGACGACGGCACCGCCACCTTCGCGGCCGACGCGACCTTCCGCCAGGTTCCGGGGCTGGCCACCACGTCATGGGCGTCGTTCCAGTCGTACAACTACCCCGACCGGTACGTCCGCCACTACGACTACCTGCTCAGGCTCGATCCCATCACCGACGCGCAGGGCCGCGCCGACGCCACCTTCCGCGTGACGTCCTAGCCCCTGCGCGGGGCTTCCGGGCGCGGGGCTTCCGGGCGCGGGGCTTCCGGGCGCGGGGCCTCCTTGTGCAGGCCGAGGACCTCGGCGGCGGTCTCCAGGGCGGCGAGGTGCTCCTCCACCGAGCGCAGGCCCGCCCGCATGGTGTTGACGGCGATGTGCGTGGCCCCGGCCTCCCTCCAGCCGCGGGCCAGCCCGTCCAGCTCGTCCTCGCCGCCCCGCCAGTTGACGCGGCCCTCCATGCCGAGCGTGGAGGGGTCGCGTCCGGCCTGCCTGGCGGCCTCCTCGACCATGGCCTTGGCCTCGTCGAGCTCGTGGCCGGGGGCGAACTGCGGGAACCATCCGTCGGCCAGGCGGCCGGCCCGCCGGTAGGCCGCCGGCGACTGCGCGCCGAACCACACGGGGATCGGCCGCTGCACGGGGAGCGGTGCCAGCCCCGCTCCCGTCACCCGGTCGAAGGTGCCCTCGAACGTGACCGACGGCTCGGTCCACAGCCGGCGCATCAGCTCGACCTGCTCCTCCATGCGCCTGCCCCGGGTGGCGAAGTCCTGGCCGAGGGCTTCGTACTCGACCCGGTTCCAGCCCAGCCCCACGCCCAGCCGGAACCGGCCGCCGGTCAGCAGGTCGACCTCCGCCGCCTGCTTGGCCGCCAGGGCGGTCTGCCGCTGGGGCAGGATGATGATGCTGGTGACGAGTTCCAGCGAGGTCACCCCGGCCAGATAGCCGAACATGACCATCGGCTCGTGGAAGGTCGTGCGCACGTCGTAGGGGCCGTCCCAGCCTCGGTGGACCGCCGGGTCGGCGCCGAGGACGTGGTCGAAGGCCATCACGTGCCGGTAACCGAGCTCCTGGACCCCCTGCCCGTAGGCGCGCACGGCGCCCGCGTCGCCGCCGAGCTCGGTCTGGGGGAAGACGACGCCGATCTGCATGGAATGACTCCCGTCAGGCTCCTGCTCTTTCCTGATCATCATCGCCCACCGCCGCCGTTCGTCCGCGCGCGACCCTCTGGCGGGAGATGGCGAAGTACACCACACTGATGATCACGAAGAACGGCACCCCGGCCCACCACGCCGGCCGCAGCGGCTCGATGAACAGCGGCGACACCAGGACGGCGGCGAGGAAGAGCATCACCACCCCGGAGGTGGCGGGCGCGGCCCAGAGCCGGACCGGCGACGGCGGCAGCCCCTGGGCGGCGCGGGTGCGGCGGAAGGCGTGGTGCGTCACCAGGATCAGCAGCCACACCACCAGCGCCCCGAACACAGAGACCCCGAACAGCGCGAGATAGGCCCCGCTCTCGCTGGCCGCCGAGACGATCGCGGCCAGCGCCAGGCCGAGCGCCGAGAGGGCGAGGGCGTTGCGCGGCACGCCGGAGGCGCTGAGGCGGCCGGTCCAGGCGGGGGCGTACCGGTTGGCGGCCAGCGAGTGCATCATCCTGGTGGTCAGGTAGAGGTTGGTGTTGGCGCTGGACAGGGCGGCGGTCAGCACGACGAGGTTCATGACGGTCGCCGCGGCGGGGATGCCGGCGGCCGAGAACACGCGGACGAACGGGCTCTCGGTGACCGAGCCGCCCTGGGCGGTGGTGGTCCACGGCGCCACGGTGAGGACGATCGCGATGGCGAGCACGTAGAACAGCGCCAGGCGGGTGACCATGCGGCGGGCGGCGCGCGGGATGTCGCGCACCGGGTTCTCCGACTCGGCGGCGGTGACCGAGACGGCCTCGGTGCCGATGTAGCTGAACAGCACGAACACCATGGCCAGGAACAGCCCGCTCGTCCCGTTGGGCAGGAAGCCGCCGTGCGCGGTGAGGTTGGAGACGCCGGTGGCGTCCGCGCCGGGCAGGCCGACGGTCACCAGGAGCACGCCGAGCAGGATGAACACGATGATGGCCACCACCTTGATCATCGCGAACCAGTACTCGACCTCCCCGAACAGCTTGACCGCGGCGGCGTTCGTGACCAGCACGACGGCCGAGAAGACGGTGACCGGCAGCCACAGCGGCAGCGACGGCCACCAGAACTGCACGTAGATCCCGGCCGCGATGACCTCGCCACCGATGGCGATGACCTGGATCGTCCAGTACGTCCACCGGACCACGAACCCGGCCCACGGCCCCAGATAGCGGTGGGCGATCACCCCGAACGCGCCCGCCTCCGGATGGACCACCACCATCTCGGCCAGCGCCCAGCCGATCACCAGCGCCACGCCCGCGCAGATGACGTAGGCCACGATGGTGGCCGGGCCGGCCTGGGAGATCGCCAGGCTGGAGCCGAGGAACAGCCCGGTGCCGATCGCGCCGCCGAGCCCGATCATGGTGAGCTGGCGCCCGGTCAGCCGGCGTTGCAGCCCGGATTCGTTGTCCACGGAAGACCTCTTCCCAGGGGGTGGTCAGGTCCTGCGGCAGGCCCTGACGGCTTCGACGGCCGCGTCCACGTCGGACCGGTCGTTGTAGTAGTGGAACGACAGCCGCAGCAGGTCGCCGCGCGGAGCCGTCCAGATGCGGCGCTCGGCCAGCCTGGCGGCCAGCGCGTTCGGGTCGTCGTCGGCGATGGCGACCTGCGGGCCGCGCGCCCCGGCGGGGCTCACCACCCGCTCACCGTCCGCCGTCAGCCGCTCGGCCAGCTCCTCGACCAGGGCGGACACATGCTCCTGTACGGCGTGCGGATCGACCCGCTCGACAAGGTCGAACCCGGCGTTGGCCGCGTAGGCGGACGGGATGGGCGGCGTGCCGGTCTCGAAGCGCCGGGCGTCGCCGGGGAAGTCGAGCAGCCGGGGATCGAAGGCGAACGGCTGCGTACGCCCGAACCAGCCGGTCAGCTCGGGCTCGCGCTGCTGCTCCATGCCGCCCCGGACGTACAGGAACGCGATCCCGGGCAGGCCGAGCAGGTATTTGAGCGACCCGGACGCCAGGTAGTCGCAGCCGAGCCGCTTGACGTCGATCGGGACGACGCCGGCGCCCTGGTAGGCGTCCACGAACACGCGGGCGCCCCGGTCGTGCGCCAGCCGTACGACGTCCTCGACGGGCAGGCGGGCGCCGTTGCGGTAGCTGTGCAGCGGCACGGAGACCAGGTTGACGCTCTCGTCGATGACCTGCTCGTAGCTCTCGGCCGGCACGTTCTCGCCGGTGTCGGCGGCCACCCGCACCTCGGCGCCGCGCTGGCGCTGGGCCAGCCAGACGTGCGCGATCGACGGGAACTCCAGGTCGTTGGTGACGATGCCGGGACGGCGCGACCAGTCGAGCGACGCGGCGGCCTGGAAGGCGGCCTCCGACGCGCACGAGAGCACGGCCACCTCGCCGGCCTCGGCGCCGATGAGCCGGGCGAAGCGTTCCCTGGCCCGGCCGACCTGCCCCATCCAGGTCTCCCAGGGGGCGCCCTCGGCGCGCAGCGAGTGGCCGATCTCCTGGAGCGCGTACGCGAGCCGCGACGACAGTGCGCCCTGGCTGCAGCTCGCCAGGTGCACGGAGTCGGCCAGGGAGGGGAACTCGGCCCGGAACTGGGTGGCGTTCAACATGCACGACATTTCGGGCACACTATCGGGCACCTTTTAACCAGGTCAATAAGAGTTTAACGTCATTAACGCCCGGTAGGATCTCCGGGTGATTGGCGCCAGGATCCGGAAGCTCCGCACCGAACGGGGGTTGACCCTCGCCCAGCTCGCCGCGGCGGCGGGCGTGTCCGGGGGGTTGATCAGCCAGGTCGAGCGCGACCTGGCCGACCCGAGCCTGGAGACGCTCAGGAAGATCGCCAAGGTGCTGGAGCTGCCGCTGTTCAGCCTGTTCCAGGAGCCCGACGCGGCCGCCGTGGCCGTGGTGCGCCAGGACAAGCGCATGCTGGTCCGGTCCCCGACCGGCGGGGTCGCCTACACCCGGGTCTCCCCCGGGCACGGGCGGCTGGAGGTCCTGGAGGGCCGGCTGGAGCCCGGCGGGTCGTCGGCGGCCGAGCCGTGGGCGCATCCGTCCGAGGAGTGCGTGCTCGTCCTGCGGGGGCGGCTGGTCGTGGAGGTGGCCGGGGCCGAGCACCTGCTGGAGGAGGGCGACAGCTGCTACTTCGACTCCTCGCTCCCCCACCGCTACCTCAACCCGGGCGAGGAGCCGGTCGACTTCCTGATCGCGGCGACCCCGCCCAGCTACTGAGCCGGTTTCCCGGCGATCAGCGGCGATCCGGAAAACCGGGCTGAACCGTTCCCGGCCGCTCCGCGTACCTTCGTACATGCGTTGGAGAATGGCCTTGGTCGCGCTGCTGGGCCTGCTGGCGGTGAGCGGCTGCGCCGCGGCGGCGGACACCCAGGCGGCGGGGTACAACCAGGCCGACGTGCGGTTCAACCAGCAGATGATCACGCATCACCGCCGGACCATCCAGCTGGCCGAGCTCGCGGTCGATCGGGGCGGCAGCGCGTACGTGCGGGACCTCGCCAAGGAGATCATCCCGAACGAGCAGGCCGACATCCGGGAGATGTCCGGCTGGCTCACGTCGTGGTCGGAAGCGGTGCCCGCCGAGGAGAAGGCGGAGGAAGGCGCCGAGTTGCGGAAGGGCGCCGGGTTCGACCGGGGCTGGCTGACGATGCTGAAGGGGCACCTGGAGCACGGCGTCCACATGGCGAAGGAGGTCCAGACCGCGGGGAGGCACGCGCCGACGCGCCGGCTCGCCGACCGGATCATTCAGGTGCAGAGCGGCGAGCTGACCGCCATCGCCGAGCGCCTGGCTCTCTAGCCGTGTCGACCATGCCCCCGCCCGCCGGACCGGGCGACCCGGAGGAGCGTTCGGCGCGCCGGGCCGCGGCGGCCACGTTGACCGGCATCCGGCCGAAGATCAGGCGGTGGAAGGGGGAGATCGCCCACCAGTACAGGTGGCCGAGCAGCCCGTGCGGGTGGAAGATCGCCCGCTGGGTGTAGATCGTCCGGTCGCCGGAGCGGGTGACGCCGAGCTCCAGCCAGGCCAGGCCGGGCAGCCGCATCTCGGCCCGCAGCCGCAGCAGCCGGCCGGGAAGGACCTCCTCCACCCGCCAGAAGTCGATCGAGTCGCCCACCCGCAGCCGGGCCGGGTCGCGGCGGCCGCGCCGCAGCCCCACGCCGCCGACGAGCAGGTCGGCCAGGCCGCGCAGTTGCCAGGCGACCGGCAGGGAGTACCAGCCGTTGCGGCCGCCGATGCCCTCGATGACCTGCCACAGCGCCTGCGGGCTCGCGGGCACGGCCAGGCTGCGATCGTCGACGAAGAGGCTGCCGCCCGCCCAGTCGGGGTCGGTGGGCAGCGGATCGCTCGGCGCGCCCGGGGTGGACGCCGAGGACCAGCGGGTGGCGACGTCGGCCTCCTTGATCTTCATGAGGGCCAGCGACACCGCCCGGCGGAAGCCGATCAGGCCGCTCTCGGGGTCGGGCACGTGGCGGGCGATATCGTGCTCGCCGCAGACGGCTTCGTTGCGCAGGGACTCCACCAGCGGGCGCGCGATGCCCGACGGCACCGGCGTGACCAGCCCCACCCACAAGCTGGACAGCCGGGGGCTGAGCAACGGGACGGGGATGATCAGCCGGGGCGGCAGCCCGGCCACGGCGGCATAACCTCGCATCATGTCCGCATATGTCAGGACGTCGGGGCCGCCGATGTCGAACCCCCGGTTGACCGTACCCGGCGCATCCGCCCACGCGACCAGATAGCGCAGCACGTCGCGGACCGCGATCGGCTGGGTCCGGCTGCGTACCCAGCGCGGCGTCGTCATCACCGGCAGCCGCTCGGTCAGGTGGCGCAGCATCTCGAACGAGGCCGACCCCGACCCGATGATCACCGCGGCGCGCAGCACCACCGCCGGCACGGCGCCCCGCAGGAAGATCTCCCCCACCTCGGCCCGTGACCGCAGGTGCGGCGAGAGCCCCTCTCCATGGGTGAGGCCCCCCAGGTAGACGATCCGCCGCACGCCCGCCGTGGCCGCCGCCGCCGCGAACGTACGCGCCGCCAGGCGGTCCCGCTCGGCGAACCGGCCGGTCGCGCCCATCGTGTGGATCAGGTAGTACGCGACCTCCACCCCGTCCAGGGCCCGGCGCGTACGCTCGGGGTCGGTGGCGTCGGCCTCGGCGATCTCCGTCCGCGGCGCCCACGGCAGATCCCGCAGCCGCCCGGCCGAGCGCACCATGCACCGCACGTCGTGACCGGCCGCCAGCAGCTCGGGCACCAGCCGCCCGCCGATGTAACCGGTAGCCCCGGTGACCAGGCACAATGCCATGAGGTCAGACTTCCCCGGCACGCGCGCGCCATGCTCCGGGTGGCGTGCGGATCCTGGGTTGCGGGCATCTGGGGAGCATGAGTGAAGGTCACGGTTGGGGCAGGCCACGGGTGGCGGTGTCGAGCTGCCTGCTCGGCGAGCCCGTACGGCACAACGGCGGGCACAGCCGCGCCCGCTTCCTCACCGATGACCTGGCGCCGTTCGTGGACTGGCTGCCGATCTGCCCGGAGATGGAGATCGGACTCGCCGCACCCCGCGAGTCGCTGCGCCTGGAACGCTCGCCGGACGGTCCCCGGCTGATGACGCGCCGGAGCCGCCGCGACCTCACGCCCGCACAAACCGCGGCCTGTTCGCCGACGCGGTGATCGAGGCCCACCCACTGCTGCCCATCGAGGACGAGGGCCGGCTCAACGACGCCGTCCTGCGGGAGGCGTTCACCGAGCGGATCTTCGCCCATGCGCGGCTGCGCGAGCTGCTGGAGAGCGACTGGCGGCCCCGCGAGATGGTGGCCTTCCAGTCCATGCACAAGATGCAGTTGCTCGCGCACTACCCCGACGGCCTCCGCGAGACCGGCCGTCTGGTCGCCGGGGCGGGGACCCGCCCGCGCGACGCGCTCGCCGAGGCGTACGGCACCGCGTTCCGCACTGCCATGGCCGTCAGGGCGTCGGTCGGGCGCAACGTCAACGCCCTGCAGCACTGCCTCGGCATGATCAGTGACGGCCTGGACCCGGTCCGCCGCGCCGACCTCGCCGAGGTCATCGCCTCCTACGGGGCGCGCCGGGTGGCGCTCAGCGTGCCCCTCGCCCTGCTGCGCCACCACGCCCGCGGCGAAGCGGCCACCTACGTCCGGGAGCAGACGTACTTCTCCCCGTACCCGGACGAGCTGAGCCTGCGCAACCACGTCGCCTGACGGCGCCCGTCGCCATGACGGTCGTTTGGTGATCCGGTTCGCGGGGAGGTCACGGACATGATGCGGGTCTGCACGCCCACGAGGCGATCATGAGAGCGGATTCGGCGGAGACGAGGTACGACTTCGCCTTCGACCGCCGGTACCGCCCGCTGCTCGGGCTGCTCCGGATCCGTCCCGACACCAGCTACGTCCTGGTGACGGACCGGGCGCTGCGGGTGCGTTTCGGGCCGTGGGAGGTGGTCACCTCGCTGGACAACGTGGCCGAGGTCCAGGTGACCGGCCCGTACGCGGCGATCAAGGCGATCGGCGCGCGCATGTCCCTGGCCGACCGCGGCCTCACCTTCGGTTCCAGCACCCGCCAGGGGGTGTGCGTACGGTTCCGCCAACCGGTCGGCGGCGGCGAACCCGTGGGACTGCTGCGCCACCCCGCGCTCACCGTCACCGTCACCGACTGCCCCGGCCTGGCCGCCCACCTGCGGCAGCACCTCCGCACCGGCCGGGAGTGACCCGCGCGTTGACGAAGGGATGGGCGTTTCCATAGCGGAGCCGGGGGGTGAACGCTCCGGCGGGGGCAAGGGGGAACGCATGACCAGGAAGCGGAGGAAAGACCCGTCAGTTGGCGACGAGGTCGCCTGGCGAAGCCATGGGTCGACCACCCACGGCAAGGTGGAGAAAAAGATCACCAGCAGGCGGAAGGAGGCCGGCCGCACCGTTGCCGCCTCGCGCGACGAACCCCAGTACGTGGTGCGCAGCGAGAAGAGCGGCAAGAAGGCCGTGCACAAACCATCGGCCCTGCACAAGGACGAGGACGCCTGATGGCCGAGGAGGAGCGGGAGGTCGTGGCCGAGTTCGGCCGAGCGGTGAACATGACCGCCAAGGAGCTGGAGCGCTGGCTCGGCACGGAGGAGTCGATGGCGGTGGGGCAGAAGGACGACGGCGGCGAGTCCACCGGGCACGAATCCGGCCGCAAGATCGTCAAGCTGCTCCACGCGAAGAAGTCGTCCCTGACCGAGGCGGACTACGCGCACATGCGCAAGGTGATCGGTTACATACACCGGCATCTGGCGCAGCGTCCCGACGGCGACGTCCGGGACACCAGATGGCGTCATTCGCTGATGAACTGGGGCCACGATCCCCTCAAGTGAGTGACGGCCGCGGCGACCGTGTGAAAACGCTTCCTTCAGACGGCCGATCCTAGGCGTTGACGGACAGTGGCCACAACGCCAGCGTCATCGAGATGAGCAGGAAAATCGGGCATCGCGCGGCCCTAAGCCCAGCAACGGACTGTTGACGCCATCATGTAACCGTTTTATCTTGATGAACATTCTGTTTCGGGCTCGGCATCGCAAGAGAGGCGTAGCACGTGAGCATGACGCGGGTCCGTGGCGGTGCTGGCGCGACCAGTCCGCCGATCGAGGAGGCACGCGCCCCGTCCCACCGCAGGAACCGGTTACGGCGCATCCGGGCCGACCGGGTGCTGTTGCTCCTCGCGGTGCCGGGGCTGGTGTACTTCCTGGTCTTCCACTACGGCGCGCTCTTCGGGAACGTGCTGGCCTTCATGGACTACATCCCGTTCCTCGGGATCCAGGGCAGCGAGTGGGTGGGCCTGGCGCACTTCGAGCGCATGTTCGCCGACCCGGAGTTCTGGAACGCGGTGACGAACACCCTGTTCATCGCCCTGCTCCAGCTCGTCTTCTTCTTCCCCGCCCCGCTGGCCCTGGCGCTGCTGCTGCACAGCATCGTCGGCGACACGGTCAGGAAGTTCGTGCAGAGCGTGGTCTACCTGCCGCACTTCCTGTCGTGGGTGATCGTGCTCGCGCTGTTCCAGCAGATGCTGGGCGGGGCGGGCGTGGTCAACGGCTGGCTGTCGGACCTGGGCGCGGGCGGTATCTCGATCATCGGCAACCCGGACGCGTACGGGCCGCTGGTGGTGGCGCAGCTGATCTGGAAGGAGTGCGGCTGGGCCACGATCATCTTCCTCGCCGCCCTGTCACAGGTCGACGAGCAGCAGTACGAGGCCGCCGCCATCGACGGCGCGGGCTGGGGCCGCCGGCTCTGGCACGTGACACTGCCCGCCATCCGGCCCGTCATCGTGCTGCTGCTGGTGCTGCGGCTCGGCGAGTTCCTGTCCATCGGCTTCGAGCAGTTCTTCCTGCAGCGCCAGTCCGTCGGCCCCGAGACCGGCGAGGTGCTGGAGACGTTCGTCTACTTCACCGCCTTCGCGGGCGGCGACTTCGGCTACGCCGCCGCGGTCGGCCTGTTCAAGGGCGTGATCGGGATCGTGCTCATCTACACCGCCAACAAGGTCGCACACCGGCTCGGCGAGCAGGGGGTCTACAAGGCATGAGTGTCACCGGTGCACCGGCCTGGATGGGCCGGCCCAGCCCCGCCGTCCGCGCGCTCAAGGCGGTGGCGCTGACCGTCGTCGTGCTGCTGGTGCTCTTCCCGCTCTGGACGGTGCTGGCCACCAGCCTGGCCGGCCCGCAGGACGTCATCGACAACGGCGGCTGGGTGATCTGGCCGGCGGGGCTCTCCTTCGACGCCTACGCCGACATCCTGGCCGGCGGCATCATCACCCGCGCCCTGGTCATCAGCACGGGCATCACCCTGGTCGGCACGGCGCTCAGCCTGGCCTGCACCATCGCCCTGGCGTACACGCTGAGCCGGCCGAAGGTCTACGGCGGCAAGCCGATGCTGCTGCTGGTGCTGTTCACCTTCCTCTTCCCGCCCGGCATGGTGCCGCTGTTCCTGGTCGTGCAGAGCACCGGCCTGGTCGACCAGTACGCGGCGCTGATCCTGCCCTTCCTGGTCAACGTGTTCAACCTGGTCGTGATGCGCGGCTTCTTCCAGTCGATCCCGCAGGAGCTGATCGACGCCGCCCGGATGGACGGCGCCGGCGAGCCGGCGATCCTGCGCAAGGTCGTGCTGCCGCTGTCGAAGGCGGTGATCGCGGTGATCGGCCTGTTCTACGCGGTCGCGTACTGGAACCGCTTCTTCGAGGCGATCATCTACTTCAACGACCAGGCCATGTGGCCGATCGGCACCGTCCTGCGCCAGTACGTCACCGGCGGCGCCTCCCTCGCCGAGACCTCCGGCGAGCTGGCCGCCACCTCGCCGCATTCCGTGCAGATGGCCGTGGTCATCCTGGCCACGCTGCCGATCGTCTGCGTCTACCCGTTCCTGCAGCGCTACTTCGCCAAGGGCGTCCTCACCGGCGCGCTCAAGGCCTGACCTCACACCCCCCACCAGCTCTTTTCGGCGACACCGCCGAGAGAGGAGTTCGTCATGGACAACACCGCCATCGGCCGCCGCGGCCTGTTCAGGATGGCCGGCGCCGGCGCGCTCGGCCTGGCCGCCGCGCCGCTGCTGTCCTCCTGCGGAGGCGGCGCGAGCACCTCGGGAGGCGGCGTCTCCAACGCGGGCAAGCAACTGGTCCCCTGGCCGGCGTACGTGCCCTTCGCCGGGCCGAAGCCGGACGCCCCCGGCGACGACACCGGCGTGCAGAACCTCTACCTGAAATACCCCGAGACCCTCGCCCAGTCGGTGAACGACACGGTCGGCGACGGCTCGAAGGTGACCGCGCTGGTGGTCACCTTCGGCCCGCCGCCCACCCCCGTCACGCAGAACCGGTACTGGCAGGCCATCAACAAGGCGCTCAACGTGGACCTCCAGGTCACGGTCGTGCCCGACCCCGAGTACGGCCAGAAGATGACCACCCTGATGGCCTCGGGCAGCGACCTGCCGGACATCATCATGTTCACGAACCTCGCGCTGCCGCACTCCCTGGAGTTCATCCAGGCGCAGTGCGCCGACCTGTCGCAGTTCGTCGGGGGCGACGCCGTCAAGCAGTTCCCGAACCTGGCCAACATCCCCCCGTACGCGTGGAAGGGCATGGGCCGGATCAACGGCAGGATCTACGGCATCCCGCTGGAGCGCCCGACCCCGGCCAACAGCCTGTTCGTCAACCGCACCGCCATGAACGAGGCGGGCATCCCCAAGACCTGGACGACCGAGCAGTACCTCGACGCCATGAAGAAGCTCAGCAGCGGCCGCAAGTGGGGGCTCGGCTGGTACAAGACCCTGTTCGGCGGGCTGGGCTCCATCACCTTCCACGCCGGCTCGCTCGGCGCGCCCAACACCTGGTCGCTCTCGAACGGCCAGTTCGCCACGACCCTGGCCACGCCGCAGTTCGAGGAGGCCCTCGGCCTCATGCGCAAGCTGGTCGAGGCCAGGTCGGTGCATCCCGACGGCCTCACCGTCAGCTCCACCGACATGCAGACCTACTTCCACAACGGCACCGTCGCGTCCATCCAGGACGGCTTCGGCTCCATGTCGCTGACCACCCTCACCAAGATCAACAAGCGGTACGAGCTCGACCTGGGCTACCCGTACGGCCCCTCCCCCACTCCCTGGCAGGGCGCCGGCATGTTCGGCTACGTCACCTTCAAGAAGGCCCCCGCCGACCGCATCAAGCTGCTCCTGCGCATCTCCGACTACCTCAGCGCGCCCTTCGGCACCAAGGAGTACGAGCTGGCCAACTACGGCGTCGAGGGCGTGCACTTCACCAAGGAGGACGGCGGCATCAAGACGCTCGACCTGTTCCAGACCGAGAACAACAACACCCTGCCCTTCCGGTACATCGGCACCGCCCCGTCGGTCCTCTACCTGCCCGGCTACCCCGAGACGGCCCAGGCCACCCACGACTGGCAGAAGGCGACCCTGCCCCGGAGCATCCCCAACCCGGCCAACGGCCTGCGCTCGGCCAGCCAGGTGAGCAAGGGCGCGCAGATGGGCCAGATCATGGGCGACGGCATCGCGGCGATCACCTTCGGCCGCAAGCCGCTGTCGGCGTGGAAGGACGTCGTCACCCAGTGGCGGAACGCGGGCGGCGACCGGGTGGCCGAGGAGCTCGCCAAGGAGCACGCGGCCACGCAGTGAGCCTGTTGAGCCCTGTTGAGCCCTGTTGACCCGATGGCCTGAAGAGCATGAAGAGCCTGAGAGCCTGATGAGCCGCCCGGCTGCCGAAACCGGGCGGCTCGTCTCACGAAGGAGGGCTCAGCCGCCCGCGTAGGTGATGTTCGGCGCGGGCGGCTTCGTCATGCCCGCCCCCAGGAAGTAGTCGACGTGATGGGACTGCAGGTAGCCCTTGAGCGTCATGCCGTTGCGGTAGGCCGGGTTGTGGGCGAGGGTGTAGAGCCTGGTCGTGGTGGGCCGGTCGGTGGTGAAGATGATCAGCTGGTCGTGGGCGGCGTTGGTGTACACGACCTCCTCCCGCCAGTCGCCGAACAGGTCGCCGACCAGGGCGGGGTTGGGGCCACTGGCGTTGACGGCGCCGTAGTGCGAGGTGGTGAGCAGCCGGGGCAGGCCGTTGGTGGGCTTGGGGTCGGCCGGGTTCCACTTCTCGAACTTGCCGTCGTTGAGCAGCTCCATGGTGAGGTCCCCGTCCCACCACAGGCCGAGGTGGGGCCACGGGCGTAGCGAGGTGTCGGGCTCGGTGAGCTGGTTGCTGCGCGCGTTGTAGAGGCCGGAGAAGGACCAGACCTCCATGCCGGGGAAGCGCGGGTCGATGTCGCCGGCCATGCCCCGGCCGACGTCGCCGACGCCGTCCTCGACGTGCTGCCAGAGCATGCCGCCGGTGCCGGCGTTGTAGTAGTACTCGCGCAGGCCGCTCGGGTTGTTCTGCTGGACGCCGTAACCCTGCAGGCCCGCGCGGTTCGGGTCCATCTTGGCGATGTGGAAGCGGTCGCCGTGGACGATGCCCTCGTCGGCCAGCGAGTAGCGCAGGCTGCCGTCGCCGTTGAGGACGAACCCGATCTCGGCGACCTCGTCCTTGCCGTCCTCGTCCACGTCCACGATGCGGGTGTTGTGGCCGTCGGCCATGTCGCCGTTGCCGCGCAGCCACTTCCACTGGTTGGTCAGGCTGGTGCCGTTGAACCTCCAGGCGGTCATCATGAGGTTGAAGTCGCCGGTGCCGACCCGGTTCTTCATGTACGCCACGAGGCTCTTACCGGTGCCGTCGAGGGAGCCGATGCCGAAACGGGCGTACATCGGGCCGTCGGCCAGGTAGTCCGTGGGCACCGGCGCCTTGGCCCTGGGCGCGCCCGTGCGACCGTCCAGGACGGCGATGGACTGGCGGACGTTGTCGCTCTCGGTGTGCCTCGACCCGTCGCCGAAGGTCACGCCGTTGGCGACGCGGACCGCCACCTCGGCGCGGCCGTCGCTGTCGAGGTCGCCGACCGTGACGCCGTCCCAGTGGCCGACGTCGACGGTGGCCGAGCCGCCTTCGATGTTGTCCTGGTTCGTGCTGTTCGGGCCGAGGTTGACCGACCACAGGAACGTGCCGTCGCGGCGGTACGCCTCGATCGTCTGCGGGCTGGTCTGGCGGTCGATGACGTAGTCGTACTCGCCGTCGCCGTCGAGGTCGCCGGCCCAGACGAACTTCACGTTGCCGCCGGGCCGCAGCGGGATGCGCACCACCGGCTCGACGGCGTGATCGGCCGTCAGCGTGAACGCGCCGCTGGCCGCCTGCTCCGCGCCGTTGATCACCGGGCGTACGCGGTAGCTGTTGGCCCTGGTCAGGTCGGCGGTGGAGTCGGTGTAGTTGGTGCCGCCGGTCAGCACGCCGGCGTTGAGCTTGACGTACGAGCCGCCGGCCGTCGAGCGGTAGACGTTGAAGCCGATGCCGTCGGGGTCGAGCCCCAGCAGCCGCCAGGTCACCAGGACGCTGGTGCCGCTGGAGCGCACGGCCACGACGCCGCGGCCCAGGTTCTCCATCGGGCGGGCGGCGGCCGCGGCGGTGCTCGGTGCGGCCGGCACGGCGACCAGCGCCGTACCGGCCGCCAGGATCGCCGCGGTGATGATCACGCCTTTGTGCGGGGCGTGCATGGTGCTCTCCTTTGCGTCGGGGGGTTACGCGGGAGTTGGTCGCCTGCGTCGGGGTTACGCGGGGAGGTGGTCGCCGACGAGGGCGAGGCACTGGATGGCGGCCAGGCCGTACTGGGCGGAGGCGTTGGTCGACAGGTCGGCCTCGTCCACCGGCTTGAGGACCTTCGAGCCCTCGATCCGCCTGGAGGCGAAGTCGTGCGCCTTCGGGTAGCCGGCGTGGCCGGTGTCGAACTCCTTCCAGGCGCGGGCGGCCAGGCCGGCGTCGCCGAGCTTGGCGGCGGCGTACGCGGTGAGCCGGGAGTGGGCCTGCCGGAGGTTCTGGTTGCCGAACGACTGCCCGGTCTCGGCCTGCTGCTCGGCGGCGGTGCCGTTGTAGAGGCGGCAGTACTGCAGCCACGCGTTGGTGAACGCCTGGTCGCCGGTCAGGGAGATGACCTCGCTGCACACCTCGACCAGGCCGAACACCGCGCCGAGCGAGCCGACGCTGACCGCGGTCCCGTTCGGCTTGAAGGTGCCGTCGTCGAGGTCGTACAGGCCGCTGCCGCGGACGAACCCGTTGGGCATCGCCGCGATCGTGCGCATGCCGTTGAGCAGCTTCTCCTTGGCGACGGGGTCGCCCCCGCGCTCCCACTCCGTCAGCCAGGCCAGCGCGAGTCCGCTCCAGTCGGTGCCGGTGCTGACGCCGAGGGCGTGCGGGTCGGGCTCGTACGGCTCGGTGCGGATCTTGCGGATGGGGTCGAGGACGAGGAACGTCCTGTCGGAGTCGACCAGGTCGCGCAGCAGGTCGCCGACGCGCTCGTCGGCGGTGAGGAAGTAGTAGAAGCGGCGGTAGCCGGCGTTGCTGATGCGGGCCTGCTTGGCGCTGTCGGCCCAGTGCTGCACGCCGTGCCGGGTGCCCAGGTCGCGCCACTTGCCCAGGTGGTAGACGTCCACCTCGCCGGTGTGGCGGGTCATGGCCTCGGCGAAGCGGAACGCCTCCGCCTTGCCGGTGCGCAGGTAGTGGTACCAGAGCCACAGGTCGGTGGACAGCTCGGAGTTGTCCCAGGCGTAGCCGCCCACGTCGTAGCGCCACACGTGCCGGTCGCCGTCGTAGCTGTGCATGACGTCGCCGTAGTCCCAGAAGCCGTACCAGGACCGCTGGTCGACCTGCTCGCTGTGGTATTTGAACATCAGGTCCAGGCGGTCCTCGATGAGCTTCCTGGCCGGGGTCGAGCGGTCCACCGGCGACCAGTCGCCGAACACCCCGGCGGCGTGCAGGTGCGCGGGAGGCGCGACGATCAGCGGGGGCGTGCGGACGGCGTCCGTCAGCTCGGCGATCTGCTCGGCGGCGGGGGTGGCCGCCAGCGCCCAGAACATCAGCTCCGTGGTGCGGGCGATCCCGTACGGGGTGCCGAAGCCCGGCTCGTAGTCCTCGTACGTGATCTCCAGGCCTTCGAGCTGCTCCGGGTAGGTGTCCTGGCCGAGGCCGTCGTGGTAGAAGCGCAAGTCCATCGCCCCGGCCTCCGGCGACCACAGCCACACCGTCACCTCGGCCCGGTCGCCGGCCGCGCCGCGGATGTCGAGCTGGGTCGGGTGCAGCTGCCAGAAGTTGCGCATGCCGAACGCGAACCCGCCCTCCGGGCTCCCGACGTAGCCGAGCCCCCCGGCCCGGCCGCCCGCGTCCACCGGGATCCAGCCGTGCCCGGCCTTGGTGCGCTTGCGGATCTGGAACCCGTCCGCCGACAGCTGGCGCAGCGAGTAGTCGCCGAAGGCCGGGATGAGGTGCAGGCGGGAGCTGACCCGGGTGTCCCAGGTCTCCACCGCCGGGGTGGCCTGGCCCGCCACCTGCGCCCGGCGCACGGCCGCGCCCGGATCGCGCCGCAACCCGGTGATGCCGCGGACGGCCTCGGCCAGCACACCGTCGCCGGGGCCCCCGAAGCGTACGTGCCGGTTGTACAGCTCGCCGCGCATCGGCACCTCGAACCGGATGCCCAGGCCCCGGATGAAGTCCTGCTGCTGGTCGCCGTCGTAGACGAAGCTGTGCACGGCGCGGACGCCGTCGCTGCCCGCGTAGAAGTAGAGCCGCACGGTGAACGGCAGCCACGACCGGTCGCCGTGCCGGTGCCGGCCCTCGATCCTCACCACCGCGCGGACCGGGCCCGGCTGCTCGACCGTCACCTTCTCCGTCCGGCCGGCGAACTTCTCGGTCTTCACCGACCCGGACTCGTCGTCGTCGATCCCGTCCTGGCGCAGGCAGACCAGCTCGCCGTCGCGGGCGATCTCCGTGGTGCCCCGGAGGAGCGAGCGGACCAGCTTGTCACCCTTTTTCGGGATCCGGCATGTGATCACGCCCGTGGCCACCTCGACCTCGTCCCGGCCGTCCTTCACCGTCACGGCGGTCGCGGGCGCGGTGGGGGTGCCGGCGGCGAGCACGTACTGCTCGGCCGGGGGCACCTCGGTGCCGATGGCGTGCGCCGTCCACTTGAGCGTCCCGTCCGGCCAGTACGCCGTCGCCCAAGTCTGCACCGGCACCTGCTGCCCGGCCGCCGTGCGCAACGCGAACGCCTGGTCCTTCGGCACCACGCCCTTCGGCCACGCCACCCCCCACGTGGACCCGGCCGCCAGCCGCTTGGGCGCACCGCCTTCCAGCCACTTGAGCTGGACACCGTCCTCCAGCGGCCCCGCCGCCGCGACCCGCCGCGCGTCCTCGGCCCGCGCCGGTCCGGCGGCCAGGCCGAGCTGCCCGGCGGCACCGACCGCCGCCGCGCTCAAGAGCAGATTCCGTCGGGACATCATCGCCATGGGGGGCTCCCTGCAGGGTTGGCGTAACGCGAGGGAAACGGCCAGTTGTTTAACCGTTTACTAGGAACTGATCGCAGCATGCGGGGAATAGCCTGTCAAGTGGGGGGTTTCGGGCTGGATACGCTTCAATCGGAGGGCTGGGGTGTGTTTGGGGGTCACGCTTGACCAGGCAACTCGACGACCGCTGGACACGACGACACGCGCGAGGAACGGTCGTGTGGAAGCGGTTTACCCAGGCGGGGGGCGGGAGCTCACGGTTTCCCGGGAGGTCTCACCGGTCCGGGTGCCGCCCGCATCCGTGAAAGCCCTGGTGCGCGCGCTCGCCTCGGCGGCTCTCGGCCAGCGCCGTCATCATGTCCTCCGACGGGGAGCCGGTCGCCGGGGTGTAGACCACGAGGTACAGGTCCGGATCAGCGGTCGGGGCGAACGACTCCCAGTTGAGCGTCACCGTGCCCGCCTCGGGATGCCGGATGCGCTTGACACCGTACGTACAGTACGTCACCCGGTGATCGGCCCAGTGCCGGGCGAAGTCCGCGGACCGCGCGAGCAGCTCGTCGACCAGCTCCTGCGGCCGCGGATCGTTCCCGGCCCGGCCCAGGGCGCCCCTGAGCCAGGCGGTGCACTCCGTCGCGACCTCCTCCCAGTCGGCGAAGACCTCGCGTGCCTTGGGATCGAGGAACGTCCAGCGGATCTCGTTCCGCTCGGCGCGCGGCATGGCCTCGAAGTCGTCCAGGAGGACGACGCCCATCCGGTTGATCGCCACGATGTCCAGGACCTCGGTCACCAGGAGCGCCGGCACCGGGTCGAGCACGTCCAGCATCATGCGCAGCGCCGCCCGCGCCCGGATCGGGGCACGGGCCGGCTCCTCCAGGGCCTCCGGCCCGTCGTTCAGCAGCTCGCGCAGGTGGCGGAACTCCTCGGAGGTCAGCCGCAGGACGCCGGCCACGGCATGCAGCACCTGGTCGGAGACGTTGCCGACACGCCCCTGCTCCATCCTGGTGTAGTAGTCGACGCTGACCCCCGCGGCCAGGGCGAGCTCCTCGCGGCGCAGCCCCGCGACCCGCCGGCCGTCGGCCCGCCAGGGCAGACCCACGTCTCCCGGGGAGACGCGAGCCCTCCTGGATCGCAGGAAGTCGCGCAGCTCGCCTGGCCGCCTCATCTCGCCAGTATGCATCCGCGCAGGTAAAGCAGGGTCAGAGCGCCGATCAACAGGTCCTCATGGCGACGCGGGTTCACCTGGGCGCGGAGCGCCGGAGCCGCTCTCCGAACCGGCTCGCGTCCAGGACCGCGGGCGTCGGGTCGGCGAACAGCTGCAGCTGCTCGATGACCTCCTGGAGCCGGCTCACGGCGCCGATGGTGCGGTCCAGCAGCCTGTCCAGGTCGACGTTGCCCGGGTTCAGCCGGGCCTCCTCCAGCTCCACACGCAGCGCGGCGACCGGCGTACGCAGCGCGTGCGCGGCGTCCTCGCTCAGCCGGCGCTGTTCCTCCAGCACGTGCCGGTACGATCGCGCCTTCGGTGTGGTGATGGTGCACATTCTTCGGTTCCCCCGTTCCGAGCAGTGACCCGCGGTCACACATCCAGTGAAACGCCTGGAAGCACCCCGCACACATACGCCAGCTGGCCCTTCCGAAACTAGGTCTCGCCAGTACCACCCTCGCGAGACCGGCGGCTGACGTCACATGACGCCACTCTTCCCGCCGAAGGGGTTTGCCATGACGCCATCATGGTGTCATAGTGACGTCATGGACCTTGCGCCCTATGTCGATCACCTTCGCCGCGAACTGGCCATCGCCGCCGCGGCGGGCGGCGAGGAAGCCCACGCGCTGGGCGAGCGGCTCGCCGCCACGCTCGAGTCGGCCACCCGGCTCGCGCTGCTGGACGCCCTGTCCGCCGCCGCGGACGAGATCACCCACGACCTCGCGCCGGGCTCGGTCGAGGTGCGCCTGCGCGGCCGTGACCCCAGTTTCGTCGTGACGCCACCGCTGAGCGGCGGGTCGTTCCAGGAGGAGGACGAAAGGAGCCGGCCGGCCGCGGCGCCCCCGGCCCCGCCGCCACCGCCGGACACCGAGGAGGGCGGCACGTCCCGGATCTCGCTCCGGGTTCCCGAGCACCTCAAGCCCCGCATCGAGGAGGCCGCCGCCCGCGACGGGCTGTCGGTCAACGCCTGGCTCGTCCGCGCGGTCTCCGCCGCGCTCGACCCCGGCAAGGAGGACCGCCGCTCCGGCCGGGGCCCGGCCCAGCAGTCCGGTAAGCACTACAGCGGCTGGGTGCGCTGATGTTCATGCCAACCTACGACGCGGGGACCGCAATGCCGACTTTCGACACTCCCGAACCCATCCTCGTCATCATCGACTCGGCGACCGCCACCATCCGGATCAACGCGAGCGACCGCCCCGACACCGTCGTGGAGATCCGCCCGAGCGACGAGCTCAACGACGCCGACGTGCAGGTCGCCCAGGCCACCGAGGTCGAATACGCCGACGGCCGGCTCCTGGTGCGCACGGACAAGGACAGGGCCGGTTCGTCGTACGGCTGGGGCCTGTCGTTCGACAAGCTCGTGGAGTCGCCCGCGAACTGGGCGCGTTCACTGCTGGTCGGGGACGGCTCGGTCGACGTGACGATCGACCTGCCGTCCGGCTCCCGCGTGACCGCCAAGGCGGGGGCCGGCCTGCGCTGCCGGGGGCCGCTCGGCGAGGTGACCTTCACCAGCCAGTACGGCGACATCCGGGTCGAGCAGGCCGGCCGGCTGCGCCTGAAGACCACCCACGGCGACATCTCGGTCACCCGCTCGTCCGGGCACGCCGACATCACCTCGACCCACGGCGACATCCGCGTCGGCGAGATCGACGGCACCGCGGTGCTCGGCAACTCCCATGGAGAGCTCCACCTCGGCGCGATCACCGGCGACCTGCGGCTGCACAACGCCCACGGCGACATCACCGTCGACCGCGCCCTGGCCGGCGTCGCCATCAAGACCTCGTACGGCAGCGCGCGGATCGGCGAGGTGGTGTCCGGCGCGGTCGTCATGGAGACCACCGGCGGCGGGCTGGAGCTCGGCATCCGCGCGGGCAGCGCCGCCTGGCTCGACGTGAGCTCGCAGTACGGCACCGTGGACGTCGCCCTCGACCCCAGCGACGGCCCCGGCCAGTCCGACGAGGTCGTCGAGGTGCGTGCCCACACCGCCTACGGCAACATCGCCATCCACCGTTCCTGACGACCAAGGAGACCGCTCATGCCTGACGCGATAGTGGCCGAGGGTCTGGTCAAGACCTACGGCGACGTGACCGCCCTCGACGGGATGGACCTGACCGTTCCCGAGGGCACGGTGTTCGGACTGCTCGGCCCGAACGGCGCCGGCAAGACCACCACGGTGCGGATCTTGACCACGTTACTGCAACCGGATGCCGGCCGGGCCACGGTCGCCGGGTTCGACGTCGTACGCGACGCGCCCCGGCTGCGCGCCCACATCGGCGCCTCCGGCCAGTACGCCGCCGTGGACGACCACCTGACCGGCGCCGAGAACCTGGAGATGGTCGGCCGCCTCTACCACCTGGGCGTCAAGCGCAGCCGGCAGCGCGCCCGCGAGCTGCTGGAGCGCTTCGACCTGACGGAGGCGGGCGACCGCCCGGTGCAGGGCTACTCCGGCGGCATGCGCCGGCGCCTCGACCTAGCCGGCGCGCTGGTCGCCGACCCGCCGGTGCTGTTCCTCGACGAGCCCACGACCGGCCTGGACCCGCGGGCGCGGGCGAGCCTGTGGAACGTCATCGCCGAGCTGGTGAGCGGCGGCACGACGGTGCTGCTCACCACCCAGTACATGGAGGAGGCCGACCGGCTGGCCGACCGCATCGCGGTGGTCGACAACGGGCGCGTGATCGCGCTCGGCACCGCCGACGAGCTCAAGACCCAGGTCGGCGGCGACCGCATCGAGCTGACGGTGACGAACGCGGCGGACCTGGCGACCGTGGCGCGGGCGCTGGCACCGCTGGCCGTCGGGCAGCCGCAGACCGACGCCACCGCTCTGCGGGTGACGATCCCCGTCGCCGGGGGCGCGGCCTCGCTCACCCGGGCGCTCGGCCACCTGGCCGCCGAGCGGATCACCGTACGCGACGCCGGGCTGCGCCGGCCGACCCTGGACGACGTGTTCCTCACCCTCACGGGACACCAGGCCGACGAGAAGACCGAGGAGAGCGTCCGATGAACGCCCTGCAACTGGCCGTCGCCGACGGCATGACGATCGCCAAGCGCAACGCCCTGAAGATCCGGCGGGCCCCCGACCTGCTGGGCGGCGTGGTCATGCTGCCGATCGTGTTCGTGCTGCTGTTCACCTACATCTTCGGCAGCATGATCAGCGTGCCCGGCATGTCGTACGGCGAATACCTGCTCCCCGGGATCTTCGTCATGACGATCGTCCAGAGCGGGCAGATCACCGGCTACACCCTGACGCAGGACCTGCAGAAGGGCATCTTCGACCGGTTCCGCACGCTGCCGATGTCCCCCTCCGCGGTGCTGACCGGTCAGACCGTCAGCGACGTGATCATGAACCTGATCAGCATCGTCACGATGGCGCTCGTCGGGCTGCTGGTCGGGTGGCGCATCCACTCCTCCCCGCTCGAGGCCGCGCTCGGGTTCCTGATGCTGCTGCTGTTCGCCTACGCCTTCTCCTGGGTGACGGCGACGGTCGCGCTGGCCCTGCGCACCCCCGAGGTGTTCAACAACATCTCCACCCTCCTGTCGTTGCCGCTGATCTTCCTGTCCAACGCCTTCGTCGACAGCGCGCGCCTGCCCGGGCCGCTGAAGCCGATCGCGGAATGGAACCCGGTCTCCACGCTCGTCCAGGCCGCGCGCGAGCTGTTCGGCAACACCAGCCCGGGCCTCCCCGTGCCCACCGCCTGGCCGCTGCGGCACGCGGTGCCGGTGTCGCTGCTGTGGTCGGTCGTGCTCCTGGCCGTGTTCGTGCCGCTGGCCACGCGGCTGTACAAGAAGGCCGCCAGCAAATGAGCCTCCTGCCCGACCGGGATCGGGACCGGGCGGTGGAGCTGGTCCAGCAGGCGTACGCGGACGGCCGGCTCGGTCACGCCGAGCTGGAGCTGCGACTCGAACGGGCGCTCACCGCCGCCTCCGCCCACGAGCTGGCGCCGATCGTGGCCGACCTGCCGGACGACGTGGTCCGGCTGGGCTCCACCGGCGGGCGCATCACCCGGGAGGGCGACTGGCTCGTCCCGCGCAGCCTGCACGTCGAGTCGGAGTACGGCAGGGTGCGGCTCGACCTGTCCCGGGCCGTCATCCGGCACTCGCGGATCGACATCGAGCTCTGGCTCACGTACGGGGGCGCCACGATCATCCTGCCCGCCGGCGCGAGCGCCGACACCGACGGGCTGCGCACCGAATGGGGCAGGGTGATCAGCAGGGCGGCGGGCCGCCGGCCGGCGGGCGGGCCGCACGTGCGGATCAGCGGCGAGCTCACCTACGGCCGCCTGACCGTCCGCTCCTCGGCGAGGCCCGTCCATCGCCAATAGAGTAATGTTCGGTAATTGTGGGACCTGACAACGGGAAGCCGGTCGAGTACCGGCAGGGACGATTCCGTACGCCGCCCGGCGCCACCGAGGTGCTCCTGGTCCGGCACGGCGAGTCGGAGCCCGCTCGCCCCGACCGGCCGTTCCCCCTGGTCGACGGCCAGGGCGACCCGGGGCTCGCGCCCGAGGGCCGCGAGCAGGCGGAGCGGGTGGGCCTGCGGCTGGCCGCCGAGCCCATCGACGCGATCTATGTGAGCTCGCTGCGGCGCACGTCCCAGACCGCCGCGCCGCTGGCCGCCCGGCTCGGCCTGACGCCGGTGGTCGAGCCCGACCTGCGGGAGGTGCACCTCGGCGAGTGGGAAGGCGGCATGTTCCGGCGCATGGTCGCGGAGGGCCATCCGATCGCGAAGCGGCTTTCGGACGAGGAACGCTGGGACGTGATCCCGGGCGCCGAGCCCGCCGCCGCCTTCTCCGAGCGGGTGCGCAAGGTGCTCGACAAGCTGGCCACCGCCCACCCCGGCCAGCGGATCGTCGCCGTCACCCACGGCGGTGTGATCGCCGAGGCGCTGGCGGCGGCCACGGGGTCGCGGCCGTTCGCGTTCCTCGGCCCCGACAACGCGTCGGTGTCACACCTGGTGCTGACCGAGGCCCGATGGATCCTGCGCCGCTTCAACGACACCGCGCACCTCGGCCCCGCCTTCCCCACCACGGCCGCCCCGCCCACCTGACGACTCGATCAGGAGGCGGTGCGACTCCAGCAGGCCCTCCGGGAGGTCGTCCGGGGCGCACCACCGGGCCTCCAGGATCTCCATCGGGTTCAGCCGCATCGTGCCGCCCCCGGCGTACGCGGCCGCGTACGCGACCTCGACCCTGAGCCGGAACCCGCTCCTGAGCCGCACCAGCTCCCCCACGCTCACCTCCAGCCCGGTCTCCTCCCGCACCTCGCGGACCACCGTCTGCTCGAACGTCTCCCCGCGCTTCGCGCCGCCGGTCGGCAGCCCCCACTGCCGGCGCTCGTCCCAGAACCGGTGCCGCAGCAGCAGCACGTTGCCGTCCCGGTCGCGGACGACACCGGTCACCCCGACCATGAACTTGGCCTGGGACAGGTAAAGCAGCCGCCACTGCGTCGACCCGCGGATGCCGAGCCAGAGCCGGGCGATCAGCCTCTTCACCGGTGTCCTCCATGATCGGGTGTCCTTGCAGCGTACCGAGGCGGGCCGGCCCGCCCCTCCTCAGCCGCGCAGCCGATCGACCGCCTCGGCGAGCCGTTCCAGCTCCGCGTCGGTGTTGTAGTAGTGCACCGAGGCGCGGACGAGGGCGGGCAGGCCGCGGGCGGCGAGATCGTACCGGGCGTATTCCGGCAACGAGACCGAGGTGTTGATGTCCGCCTTCGCCAGCCGGTCGTGCACCTCGGCCGCGGGCACGCCGTCCACGGTGAAGGTGACGATGCCACACCGCCGGGTGCCCTGGTCGTGCACCCGTACGCCGGGCACCTGTGACAGCAGCTCCCTGAGCCGCCGCCCGAGCAGGCCGACGCGCTCTTCGATGGCGGCGGTCCCCCAGGACAGCGCGTGGTCCACGGCGGCGCCCAGGCCGAGCGCCGCGGCCACGTTGTGCTCCCAGGTCTCGAACTTCCGCGCGGACTCCCGCACCCGGTAGCGGTCGGGATGGGTCCAGGTGGCCGAGTGCAGGTCGAGGACCACGGGCTGGAGCCGCTCGCGGAGCTCGGGCCGGACGTAGAGGAAGCCGGTGCCACGCGGGCCGCGCAGGTATTTACGGCCGGGCGCGCTGAGGGCGTCGCAGCGCAGCCGTTCGACGTCGAGGTCGAGCTGGCCGGCCGACTGGCAGGCGTCCAGGAGGAACGGGACGCCCGCCTCCCGGGCGATCTCGCCCACCTCCTCGGCGGGGTTGACCAGGCCGCCCTGGGTCGGGACGTGGGTGATGGCGATCAGGCGGACCCGCTCGTCCAGGCGCCGCCGCAGGTCCGCCACGTCCAGCTGTCCGTCGGCGTCGTCGTCGACCACGTCGATCCGCACCCCGGTGCGCTCGGCGGTCTGCAGGAAGGCGATGACGTTGCTCGCGTACTCGGCCCGGCAGGTCAGGATGCGGTCGCCGGGGCGGAACGGCAGGGCGTAGAACACCGCCTGCCACGCCCTGGTGGCGCTGTCGGCCAGGGCGATGTCCGCGCTCCCGGCGTTCAGCAGGGTGGCGATGGACTCGCGGACCGCGGACAGTCGCGGCGCGGCGTCGGCCGCCGCCCGGTAGCCACCGCGAAGCGCCTCCGCGCGCAGGTGGGCGACCATCGTGTCCGTCACGGTCTCTGGAGGCAGGGCGGTCCCCGCGTTGTCCAGGTGGGTGACCTGCGTGCACCCGGGTGTCTCCATCCGGGCGCGAGCGACATCGAACCGCTGCTGTATACAATTCATAGAAACTGAATACAGAATCTGCGGCTTGAACGCAATATGATGCCGGGGTGGACAGCAACTCCGCCCCGCTCCGGCGGGAGATCGCCGACCAGGTCACCGCCCGCATCCTGGACGGCAGGCTGGCGGCCGCGGCCCGGGTGAACGAGGTCCGCCTCGCCACCGAGCTGGGGGTGAGCCGGACCCCGCTGCGGGAGGCGCTGGTCGAGCTGACCGACCGTGGCCTGCTGGTCGCCGAGCCACGGCGCGGTTTTCACGTACCGCCGCTCGACCTTGACGAGGCGCGCAAGCTCTACCCGCTGGTGGGCGAGCTCGAAGCGCTCGCGCTCCGCTGGAGCACCCCGCAGGATCTCCTCGGGCTGCTCGACCGGCTCGAACGGCTCAACGACGACATGCGCGCCGCCGTGGAGAGCGGGGGCGACCTGGCCGCGCTCGACGACCAGTGGCACGGCCTGCTGCTGTCGGCCTGCGCGAACCCGCACCTGATGCGGCTCATCGGCCAGACCAAGCCCCTGCTGAAGCGCTACGACGCGATGTATTTCGGCGGCGCCGAACGGGCCCGGCTCAGCGTCGACGAGCATCGGCGCATCATCGCCGCGATCCGCGACGGCGATCTCAACGAGGCGGCGCGGTGGCTCACGCAGAACTGGGTCAACGGCGCGGCCTACCTCGGCCACGCCCCGGGAGCCCGGGACGCCCGGCCCCAGCGGGTGCCGCCGGCCCCCTGACGGCGGTCGGCGGCGGCCGGCCCGCGGTGGATACAGTCCGGGCATGGACGAGCCACCCATCGACCGCGCGGGCGGGCTGCTGCACTTCACCGAGGGCACGCTGGCCTACGCCGGTCACTACCTGCACGAGCAGAGCCATCCGGTGCACGCGCACAGCTTCGTCGAGGTGGCCGTGGTGACCGGCGGGGAAGGGGTGCACGTCTCGCTGGCCGGGCGTCAGCCGCTGGCCGTCGGCGATGTCGTCCTGCTGCGGCCCGGCGTCTGGCACGGTTACGAGGGCTGCCGGCGGCTCGACGTGTTCAACTGCTGCTTCTCCAGCGATCTGCTGCAGCGCGAGCTGGCGTGGGCCCGTGAGGACCCGCTGCTTAACCATCTGCTGTGGACCGGCCTCTATTCGGGGCAGCGTCGCGGCATGCTGACCACCCGGCTCGACTCGACCGCCCTCACCGAGTGCGTCGAGCCGCTCGACGCGCTCGACCGGCTGCGGTTCCGGCCCCTGAGCCTCTACCGGAGCGAGGTCATCGCCCGGCTCATCCAGTTCCTCGGCGGCGTGGCCCGGTTCGTGGCGAGCACCGCCGGCGGCTCCGAGGCGGCCACCGGGCCCGGCCATCCCATGGTCGTCCGTGCCATGCGGCTGATGGAGGCCGATCCGACGCGTCCGTGGACGCTCACCGACCTGGCCGCGGAGCTGCACCTGAGCCGCGGCTACCTGGTTCGGCGGTTCAAGGCGGAGACCGGGCTGCCGCCGATGGCCTACCTGTCGCGGTTCCGGGTCGAGCTGGCGGCGGCCATGCTGCTGCACGGCGACCACTCCATCACCCAGATCGGCGAGGCCGTCGGCTGGCCGGACGCCAACAACTTCGCGCGCCGCTTCCGGGCGCACTACGGGATGAGCGCGTCGGCGTACCGGACGCAGTTCAGGGACAACACCGTACGCCTGCGCTCGTGGACCGAGCAGCGGCAGGTCGGCTGACGCGTGCTCCCCGCCCCCGCGCGACGAGCGGCGCGACGCCGCTCGTGGCGGGGAGCGTGCGCTCAGCGCATGACGAAGCGCCCGCGCAGGGAGGTGTCGAAGGAGGTGCCGACGCTGACCTGGTGGACGCCCCTGGCGGTGGTCCATCTGCCGGTGCCGGTGTTCCAGTACTGCAGCAGATGCAGGTCCTCGAGGTCGGCCGCGCTGAGGGTCAGCCGGACGGTACGGGACTCGCCCGGCCGCAGGGTGACCTTCTCCCAGCCGAGCAGGCGCTTGGACGGCTCGTTCGCGCTGGGCGGCAGCTCGACGTAGACCTGTGCCGTCTCGGTGCCCGCCCGCCTGCCGGTGTTGGTGAGGCGGAAGCTCACCCGCAGGTCCCGGTGCGCGGTGACGCGGAGCCGGTCGTAGGCGAAGGTGGTGTAGGTGAGCCCGTGGCCGAACGGGAACAGAGGCTCGATGTCCTGGGCCGCGTACCAGCGGTAGCCGACCCGCAGGCCCTCCCCGTACTCGACCTGCCGCGGCTCGGTGTTGCCGGGCGGGCGGACGACCGAGCCGTCGGAGAACGTGCCGGGGTAGCGGCGCGGGTCGCCCGCCGTCGGCAGGTCGGCCTCGGACCTCGGGAAGGAGTGCGTGAGCTTTCCGCTGGGCGCCGTGTCGCCCCACAGCAGCGACGCGATCGCCGGGCCCATCTCCTCACCCGCGTACCAGACCTCGAGCACGCTCCTCACTGAGCCGATCCACGGCATGAGCACGGGCCCGCCAGTCTGGAGCACCACCACGGTGCGGGGGTTGGCGGCGGTCACGGCGGCGATCAGGGCGTCGCCGCCGGCGTCCAGGGAGATGTTCGGGCGGTCGGCGAACTCGCCCTCCCGGTAGTGGCCGAACACGACGGCCACGTCGGCGGCGGCCGCCGTGGCCGCGGCGGCGGCCAGGTCGGTGCCGTCGGCGTAGCTGACCGTGGCGCCGCCGGCCTGGGCACGCGCGGTGATGGCGTCGAGCGGGGCCTTGGCCGTGCAGGGGATGTTCGGCGCGGTGTGCAGGCACACGCTGGAGGCGTCGATGTCGCCGGTGGCCGGGGTGTTGGCGGCGGTCGGGCCGATGACGGCGATCTTCCTGACCGACCGCGACAGCGGCAGGGCGCCGTCGTTCTTGAGCAGGACCGAGCCCTGCTCGGCCAGCCTGCGGGCCAGCGCCTGGCTCTGCGGGGTGGAGACGTCGGCGTCGGGGGCGCTCAGCCGGGGCACGTCGAACAGGCCGGAGGCGATGTGCGCGCGCACGATCCGGTACGCCGCCGCGTCCACGTCGGCCTCGCTGAGCCGGCCCTGGGCGATCTGCTCCTTGATCGCCATCGGCGTCCAGTAGCGCCAGGCGTTCAGCTCCTGGTCCAGGCCCGCCTTCAGCGACGGCGGGTCGTCGGTCAGGTAGTGCCGGGCCCCGAAGTCGGACACCACCCAGCCGTCGAACCCGATCTCCCGCTTGAGGATCTGCCCGAGCAACTGCTGGGAGCCGCACGCCCAGTCGTGGTTGACCTGGTTGTAGGAGCACATGACGGAGCCGACGTCGCCGCGGTCTATCGCGATCTCGTACGGGAGGGTGTAGATCTCCCGCAGCGTGCGCCCGTCCACGTTGGAGGAGCTGTTGTTGCGGTCGGTCTCCTGCTCGTTGGCCACGAAGTGCTTGAGCTGCGCCTGCACTGGCTCGGCGTCGTTCGCGCCGACGCCCCTGCTGTACGCGCCGGCCATGAGGCCGGACAGGACCGGGTCCTCGCCGAGGTACTCCGACGTGCGCCCGCTGCGCGGGTCGCGTCCGCCGGCGATGCCGGGGCCGAGCAGCACGTTGCGCTGCTTGCGCCAGGCCTCGTGCCCCATCGCGACGCCCTTCTCGTACGCCAGCGCCCGGTCCCACGAGGAGGAGAGCGACACGTTGGCCGGGAAGACGGTCACCCCGGCGCCCGCGCCGGCGATCGCGGAGGGCGCGTCGGTGTACTGGATCGCCGGGGTGCAGGGCACCTGCGGCGGCATGGTGAAGGTGACGGGCACGAACTCGCCGGGCGGCAGCTCGCGCGGCGCGGCGGTGGTGAACGTGGTGCGCGCCGGGTCGTTGGCCGAGTGCTCGTCGAGCCAGCGCAGCTTCTGGTCGAGGGTGGAGGCGGCGAGCAGCGCGCGGGCCCGCCGCTCCGGGGACTTGGACCTGTCCATCCACGGCACGCCGGCGCAGTCGTCGCGGACGCCCGCCGCTCCGGTGCCCGTGGCGATCAGCTGCACTCCCGGGGCCAGGACTGTCAGGGCGGCGACGACCAGGGCGACACGGCGGCCAGGGGCTGAGCGCGGTAATTTCACGGTGGTGCCTTCCGGCTGTGAGGGGTTTCCGCCAAGCCAAATCCTGCGTCCCGGCCGGGCACGCAGCTAGGCCGGAGTGCGCCAGAGCTAGCACGAAATGCACCTCTCGCCGCCCGCCGCCACAGGCGGGTGGCTACCGGGTCGCGGGCGGCGCCGTGGAGCGGCGGGGCACGAGGGTCGGGGTGACGGAGAAGCGCACCGCGGAGGTGCGCCCGCCGATGCGTTCGAGCAGCAGCCGGCCGGCGGTCTTGCCCATGATGGCGCCGTCCTGGTCGACGCTGGTCAGCGCGACGTGCGCGAGGCCGGTCATCCGGGCGTTGTCGTAGCCGGCCACGGAGATGTCCCCGGGCACGGCCAGGCCGGCCTCGTGCACGGCCGCCAGGGCGCCGAACGCGGCCTGGTCGGCGCCGGCGAAGATGGCGGTGGGGCGCGGGTCACGCGCCAGCAGCTCGCGCGCCCCCTCGTAGCCGCCCTCCTCGGTGTAGGAGGTGGCGGCGACGGCGATGTGACCGGCCAGGCCGTGCTCGGTCATCACCCGTTCGTAGGTCGCGGCCCGGATGGTCTGCAGCAGGGCGGCGGAGCGGCCGCCGATGGTGTCCTTCTGCGTGATGTGCGCGATGCGGCGGTGCCCGAGCGCGATGAGGTGCTCGACGACCAGCTCGGCTCCGACCTCGTCGTCGTCGAGCACGCAGTCGTACAGCGCCGAGCGGTCGTGGCGGCCGAGCACCACGGTGGGGGTGTCGGTGGCCATCTTCTCCAGCTGCGCCTTGGGACAGGCGGGGGCGACCCAGAGGACGCCGTCCACCTGCCGGTCCACCAGCGCGTCGCTCGCGCGGCGCTCCGCAGCGGGGTCGCGGCCGCCGCTCTGGACCATGATCGCCTGGTAGCCGCTGGCGGAGATCTCCTCGGTCAGGCCGTCGAGGATGTCGGCGAAGAACGGGTTGCGGATGTGCGGCAGCAGCACGCCGATGGTGAAGGTGCGCCCGCGCATGGCCCGGGCCGCGTTGTGCGGGCGGTAGCCGAGCTCGTCGATGGCGGCCTGCACCTTGGCCCGCATCGCCTCGCTGACGCCGTAGGCGTTGCGCAGCACCTTCGACACCGCGGTGGTGGAGACCTGGGCGTGCTGGGCCACATCGGTGATCGTCACTCTGCGCTGCCGGTCTCGTGTGACCATGTGCCGCCTTCCTGAACGCGACGCCGCCCGATTGTACGAGCCCCGCCGCATCGTACGCGATGGGTAACGTTACCCAGCAGATCCCGCATCCTTGCCCGGATGCCCCTCCTGACGAGAATCACGATTGGGGACCGTTCCCCAATCGTCCTCTTGACGCTCTGCCGTGTAACGCCTACGTTAACTCGCATCGGGGGACGCTTAAAACGTTTCAACGAACCCGGAGGGGCGTTGTGAAGACCTCGCACCGCATGACTGGAGCGGCCCTGGCCGTTCTCGCGATGGCGGCCCTGACCTCGTGCGGCTCGGGCTCTGGCGCCGGCTCGGAGCCCGCCGCCGACGGCTCGGCCACCCTGAAGTTCCTCGTCGACAACAGCCCCGGGACGACCGGCACGGCCAAAGCGCTCGCGGACGCCTTCATGCAGGCCAATCCCAAGATCAAGATCGAGACCGAGACCCGCCCGGGAGGCAGCGAGGGCGACAACATCGTCAAGACCCGGCTCTCGACGGGCGACATGTCGGATGTGTTCTGGTACAACTCCGGCTCGCTGCTCCAGGCGCTCAACCCGGCGCAGACCATGGTCGACCTGACCGGCGACCCGGTGCTGGCCAACGTGCAGAAGGACTTCCTGCCGGTGGTGAGCCAGGACGGCAAGGTGTACGGCGTCCCGGCGGGCACCCTGACCGGCGGCGGCATCCTCTACAACCGCAAGATCTACGAGCAGCTCAAGCTGGAGGTGCCGAAGACCTGGGCCGAGTTCATGGCCAACAACGACAAGATCAAGGCGGCCGGGATCACCCCCGTGATCACGACGTTCAAGGACACCTGGACCTCGCAGCTGTTCGTGCTGGGCGACTACTACAACGTCCAGGCGGCGGTGCCGACCTTCGCGCAGGACTACACGGCCAACAAGGTCAAGTTCGCGTCCACGCCCGCGGCGAAGGCCGGGTTCGACCACCTGGCCGAGGTGCACGCCAAGGGCTACCTCAACGAGGGCTTCGGCTCGGCCACCAACGACCAGGGCGTCAAGATGCTGGCCGAGGGCAAGGGCGCGCACTACGCGATGCTCAGCTCCGCCCTGCCGCCGGTGATCGCCACGCTGCCGCAGGCGGCCACCGACGTGGGCTTCTTCGGCATCCCGGGCACCGACGCGGCCAAGAACGGCGCCACGGTCTGGGAGCCCCCGGGCATCTACATCGCCAAGACCACCCAGAACCTGGAGGCGGCCAAGAAGTTCCTCGCCTTCATCGCCTCGCCGGCCTCGGCCGAGGCGGTCAACAAGGTCGTGCCGCCGACGGGGCCGTACCGGATCCAGGGGGCCAAGCTGCCCGAGGACGCCATCCAGGCCGCCAAGGACCTGCAGGCCTACGTGGACAGCGGCACCACCGCCCCCGCGCTGGAGTTCGTCTCCCCGGTCAAGGGCCCGTCCCTTGAGCAGATCACCGTCGCCGTCGGCTCGGGACTGACGCCGCCCGCAGAGGGGGCCGCCCAGTACGACAAGGACGTGGAGAAGCAGGCCAAGCAGCTGGGGCTCGCAGGGTGGTGACGAAGCAGGACACCGGGCCCCGCACGGGGCCCGGCCCGGCTGCCGCGCCGGGTCACGCCCGCGCCTCCCGCCGCCGGCGCAACGCGGCCTACCCCTACTGGCTGTACCTGCCGGCCGCCGTCGTCTACCTGGTCATCTTCCTGGTGCCGACGGCCATGGCCTTCTACTTCGCGCTCACCCGCTGGACGTTGTTCGACAGCACCTTCGTCGGTCTGGAGAACTTCCGCGACTTCCTGGCCGAGCAGAACCTGCGCATCGGCTTCGTCAACACGCTCGTCTACGCGGTCGTCACCAGCGGCCTGAAGGTCGTGCTCGGCCTGCTGCTCGGCGTGCTGCTCACCTCCCGGCTGCGGCTGCGCGGCTTCCTGCGCTCGGTGGTGTTCTTCCCCGTGCTGGTCTCGACGGTGGCGGTCGGCATCACCTTCAGCATGCTGCTCAAGCCGGACACCGGCCTGGTCAACCAGGCCCTCGGGCTGGTCGGCATCGACGGGCGCGACTGGCTGGGCGACGCTTCGACCGCGCTGCTGTCGGTGGCGCTGGTGGACGTGTGGAAGGGCGTGGGCCTGGCCACCGTCATCTACATCGCCGGCATCATGTCGATCCCGTCGGAGTATTACCAGGCCGTCGCCGTGGACGGGGGCAGCGCCTGGCACCGGTTCCGGCACGTGACGCTGCCGCTGTCGTGGCCGGCCACGTACTCGGTGATCATCCTGTCGTTCATCGGCGGGCTGCGCTCGTTCGACCTGATCTGGACGATGACCCGCGGCGGGCCCGGCTTCACCAGCGACACCATCGCCTCGATCATCTACAAGCAGTACCAGGCGGGCTTCTTCGGCCTGTCCACCGCCGGGAACGTGCTGCTGTTCCTCATCGTCACGGCCATCGCCGTGCCGCTCAACTACTTCCTCGGCAGGAGGCAGGTCACCGCATGAGAGCACTCCGCAGGCTCAGCGCGGAAGCGGTCGCCCTGGTCCTGGCCACCGTGATCTTCCTGGTCCCGTTCGCGCTCATGCTGCTGACCGCCGTCAAGGACCAGACCCAGGCCACCGACCTCGACTTCGCCTGGCCCACGAACTGGCCGATCGTCGAGAACTTCATGGCCGTGATCGAGGCCCGCGACTACGTGCTGCTGCGCGCCTATGTCAACAGCACCATCATCACCGTCGCCTCCGTGGCGCTGATCGTCGTCTTCGCCGCGATGGCCGCGTTCGTGCTGCAGCGCCGTCCCGGCAAGGTCGCCAAGCTGGCCGACTTCCTCGTGCTGTCCGGGCTGATCATCCCGCCCGCGGTGGTGCCGACCATCTGGCTGCTGCAGGCGCTCGGGCTGTTCAAGACGCTGCCGGGGCTGATCCTGGCCGAGGTGGCCTTCAACCTGTCGTTCGCGATGCTGCTGTTCCGGGCGTTCATCGCCGCCATCCCCCGCGAATTGGACGAGGCCGCCCAGATCGACGGCTGTGGCGGGCTGCGGCTGTTCTTCCGGGTGATCTTCCCGCTGCTGCGGCCGGTGACCATCACGGTCATCCTCACCAGCTCGGTGCAGATCTTCAACGACTTCGTCAACCCGCTCTACCTGCTGCCCGGTGACGAGAACGCCACCGTGCAGGTCACCCTCTACAACTTCCAGAGCCAGTACAACACCCAGTGGAACCTGCTGTTCATGGACATCGTCCTGATCACGATCCCGCCCCTGGTGCTGTTCATCTTCTTCAACCGCAAGATCGTCGCCGGGATGACCGCCGGCGCCATCAAGGGCTAAGGAGCGCCTTGCTTAACGTCAGCACGCCCACCTTCGAACACCATCGCGAGCCCCTCGGCATCGGCGAACCCGCACCCCGCCTGTCCTGGACCGTCACCGCCGACACCCCCGGCTGGCGGCAGCAGGCGTACGAGATCGAGCTCGGCGACGGCACCACGACCGGCCGCGTCGACTCGGCGGAGTCGGTGCTCGTGCCCTGGCCGGGCGCGCCGCTCGGGTCGCGCGAGCGGCGCGGCGCGCGGGTGCGCGTGCACGGCGCCGACGGCTCGGTCAGCGACTGGAGCCCCTGGTCCTACGTGGAGGCCGGCCTGCTGGACCCGGCCGACTGGCAGGCGGCCGCCGCCGCGCCGCCGCTGGAGCTGCTCGGCGTGCCCGACGGCCCGGCGCTGCTGCTGCGCCGCGACTTCAGCGCCCGCGCCGCCGTCGAGCGGGCCCGCCTGTACGTCACCGCGCACGGCCTGTACGAGATCGAGCTCAACGGCCGGGTGGTCGGCGACGACGTGCTCGCCCCCGGCTGGAGCAGCTACGCCCACCGACTGCGCTACCGCACCCACGACGTCACCGAGCTGCTGCGCGAGGGCGGCAACACCCTCGGCGCCACCCTGGCCGACGGCTGGTACCGCGGCCGCATCGGCTTCCTCGGCGGCAAGACCGACCTCTACGGCGACCGCACCGCGCTCATCGCCCAGCTGGAGATCACCTACGCCGACGGCAGCACCGACGTCGTGACCACCGACGGCGACGGGTGGCGCTGCGCGCCCGGCCCGGTCACCGCCACCAGCCTGTACGACGGCGAGAGGCACGACGCCCGGCTGCTCCCGTCCGGCTGGTCCGAGCCCGGCTTCGACGACTCCTCCTGGCTGCCCGCCGACGCGCTCCCCCACGACGCCGCCCGGCTCGTCGCGCCCACCGGCCCGCCGGTGCGCCGCACCAGGACGCTGAGCCCGGTCGAGGTCCTGACCGGCCCGGACGGGGAGACGATCCTCGACTTCGGCCAGAACATCGCCGGCCGCCTGCGCATCCGCGTGCAGGGCCCCGCCGGGCACACCATCACGCTGCGGCACGCCGAGGTCCTGGAGAACGGCGCGCTCGCCATCCGGCCCCTGCGTCAGGCGGCCGCGCTCGACACCTACACGCTGCGCGGCGACGCCGAGCCCGAGGAGTGGGAGCCGCGCTTCACCACCCACGGCTTCCGCTACGCCCAGATCGACGGCTGGCCCGGCGAGCTGGACCCGGCCTCCGACGTCGTGGCCGTGGTCTGCCACACCGACATGCGGCCCATCGGCGACTTCGAGTGCTCCGACCCGCTGCTCAACCGGCTGCACGACAACGTCCGCTGGAGCATGCGCGGCAACTACGTCGACCTGCCCACCGACTGCCCCCAGCGCGACGAACGCCTCGGCTGGACCGGCGACATCCAGGTCTTCGCCCCGGCCGCCGCCTTCCTCTACGACTGCGCGGGACCGCTGACGTCCTGGCTCGCCGACCTGGCCGCCGAACAGGCCGAGGTGGGCACCGTGCCGCACTACGTACCGTGGGTGCCGCTGGCCTTCGACGTCTCGCCCACCGCCGCCTGGGGCGACGCCGCCGTACTCGTCCCCTGGGTGCTCTACCAGCGCACCGGCGACCTCGGCCTGCTCCGCACCCAGTACGCCAGCATGACCGCCTGGGTGGACCAGGTCACCTCCCTCACCGGCGCCGACCACCTGTGGGACGAGGGCTTCCAGTTCGGCGACTGGCTGGACCCCGCCGCGCCCCCGGACAACCCCGGCAAGGCGCGTACCGACCACGCCCTCGTCGCCACCGCCTACCACGCCTGGACCGCCCGCGTCGTGGCCGACACGGCGGCGCTGCTCGGCCACTCCGGCGACGCCACCCGCTACGCCGAACTGGCCTCCGAGGTGCGGGCGGCCTTCCGCCGCGAGTTCGTCACCCCGTCCGGACGGCTGGCCTGCGACACCCAGACCGCCTACGCCCTCGCCCTCTGCCTGGACCTGCTCGACGGCCCCGGCCAGCGCGAGCGAGCCGGCCGCCGCCTGGTCGAGCTGGTCGCCGCCGACGACCACCGCATCGGCACCGGCTTCGTCGGCACCCCGCTCATCTGCGACGCCCTCTGCTCCGTCGGCGCCTACGACACCGCCTACCAGCTCCTGACCCAGCGCAACTGCCCGTCCTGGCTGTACCCGGTGACCATGGGCGCCACCACCATCTGGGAACGCTGGGACAGCATGCTCCCCGACGGCACGGTCAACCCCGGCGAGATGACCTCCTTCAACCACTACGCCCTCGGCGCCGTAGCCGACTTCCTGCACCGCACCGTCGCCGGCCTCGCCCCGGACGAGCCCGGCTACCGCCGGCTGCGCATCGCCCCCCGCCCCGGCGGCGGCCTCACCCACGCCTCGGCCCGCCTCGACACCCCCTACGGGCCGGCGGCGGTCTCCTGGAACACGGACGGCACGACACTCACCGTCACCGCCACCGTGCCGCCGGGCACCTCGGCGCTGGTGGACCTGCCGCAGGCCGAGCCGCGGGAGGTGGGCGCGGGAACCCACGAGTTCACCACCCGCCTGTAAGAAGAAGCGATCCCGTCCGGCCGCCCCCGGGCCGGACGGGGATCTCATGGACAAGGACATCCGATCAATTCCCCTTCTGACGCCCTCGCGAAGGGGATCATGACGGGCACCCAGGTCTCCGAAGACATCGGATGCCCCCTCTTGTTACGTCCGGGTTTCGGTGCTATCTCCTTGGATCAACACTCCTGTGATCGGAGGAATCGTGCCTCACCCCCCACGGCGGCGCTTCGGCCCCGGCCTGATCGCCGCGCTCATGCTCGCCACCGGGCTGTCCGCCCCCGCGTCCGCGGCTCCCGCCGCCGCCGAGACACCCGATGACTTGACGCTCTGGTACGACAAGCCCGCCACCGACTGGGAGACCCAGGCGCTGCCCATCGGCAACGGCCCCCTGGGCGCGATGGTGTTCGGTGGCGTGGCGTCGGAGCGGCTCCAGTTCAACGAGAAGACCTTGTGGACCGGTGGCCCGGGGTCGCCGGGCTACGACTTCGGCAACTGGAGGACGCCGCGCCCGGGGGCCATCGAGGAGGTGCGGCAGCGGATCGACCGCGACGGCAGGATGACGCCGGAGGCGGTGGCGGCCAAGCTGGGGCAGCCCAAGACCGGTTTCGGCGCGTACCAGACGTTCGGCGACCTGTTCCTGGACTTCCCGGACGCGCCCCAGAGCCCCACCGGCTACCGGCGCGAGCTGAGCCTGCGCGAGGCCGTCGCCCGGGTCGGCTACACCGCCGGCGACGTCCGCCACACGCGCGAGTTCTTCGCGAGCAACCCCGGCAACGTGATCGTCGGCCGGCTCTCCGCCGACCAGGGCGGGAAGGTGTCGTTCACGCTGCGGCACACCTCGCCGCGCGACGACAAGACGGTCACCGCCTCCGGCGGGCGGCTCACCATCCGCGGGCAGCTCGGCGACAACAGGATGCGCTTCGAGGCGCAGGTGCAGGTGGTCGCCCAGGGCGGCACCAGGACCGACGACGGAGACAGGATCACCGTCACCGGCGCCGACAGCGCCGTGCTCGTGCTGTCGGCCGGCACCGACTACGCCGGCACCTACCCCGCCTACCGGGGCGAGGACCCGCACGCCAAGGTCACCGCCGCCGTCGACACGGCCGCCGCGAAGGGCTACGACGAGCTGCGGCGGGCGCACGTCGCCGACTACCGCGAGCTGTTCGACCGGGTCGAGCTGGACCTCGGCCAGCGGGCGCCGCAGGTCCCCACCGACCAGCTGCGCAGGAACTACGCCGGCGGCGCCGCGGCCGACGACCGGGCGCTCGAGGCCCTGTTCTTCGCCTACGGCCGCTACCTGCTCATCTCCTCCTCCCGCGAGAACGACGTGCTCCCGGCCAACCTGCAGGGCGTGTGGAACCACTCCACCAGCCCGCCCTGGTCGGCCGACTACCACGTCAACATCAACCTGCAGATGAACTACTGGCTCGCCGAGCAGACCAACCTGCACGAGACGACCACCCCGTACGACCGCTACATCTCCGCGCTGGTGGCGCCCGGCCGCAAGACCGCCCAGGACATGTACGGCGCCCGCGGCTGGGTGGTCAACAACGAGACCAACCCGTTCGGCTTCACCGGCGTGCACGACTGGGCCAGCTCCTTCTGGTTCCCCGAGGCCGCCGCCTGGACCACCCAGCACCTGTACGACACCTACCGCTTCACCGGCGACACCGCCTACCTGCGCGACACCGCGTACCCGGTGATCAAGGGCGCGGCCGAGTTCTGGCTGGACTTCCTGCACACCGATCCCCGCGACGGCCGGCTCGTCGTCTCCCCCAGCTACTCCCCCGAGCACGGCGACTTCTCCGCCGGCGCGTCGATGTCCCAGCAGATCGTCCGCGAGGTGCTCGGCAACGCCCTGGCCGCGGCCGGGAAGCTGAACGTGGACGCCGGTTTCCAGGCCGAGGTGCGCGCGGCCCTGGCCAGGCTCGACCCCGGCCTGCGGATCGGCTCCTGGGGCCAGCTCCAGGAGTGGAAGGGCGACTGGGACTCCCCGACCGACACCCACCGGCACGTCTCCCACCTGTACGCCCTGCACCCCGGCAACCAGATCGCCCCGGGCAGCCCGGAGGCGGAGGCGGCGAAGATCTCGCTCACCGCGCGCGGCGACGGCGGCACCGGCTGGTCCAAGGCCTGGAAGATCAACTTCTGGGCGCGGCTGCTGGACGGCGACCACGCCCACAAGATGCTCGCCGAACAGCTCAAGTCCTCCACCCTGGACAACCTGTGGGACACCCACCCGCCGTTCCAGATCGACGGCAACTTCGGCGCCACCTCCGGCATCGCCGAGATGCTCGTGCAGAGCCAGCACGACGTGGTGCACGTGCTGCCCGCCCTGCCGTCCGCGTGGCGCGACGGATCGGTGACCGGGCTGCGCGCCCGAGGCGACGTCACCGTGGACGCCACCTGGAAGAACGGCGCCCCCGACACCGTCACCGTGCGCCCCGGCAGGACCGGCCCGATCAAGGTCAGGTCGACGTTCCTCGCCGGCCGCTACCGGGTCCACGACGAGCAGGGGCACGAGGTCGGGCCGCATCGCGACGGCGACACGCTGAGCTGGAACGCCCGGGCCGGCAAGACGTACACCATCCAGAACGAGGCCGCCGTCGCCCTGAACGTGCCCGCCGGGGCCGTGCCGGGGACGCCGTTCCAGGCGGAGGTCGCGGTCACCGCCACCCGGCGCCGCTCGGTGCCCGCCTCCGACGTGACGCTCACCGTGCCCCGGGGCTGGACCGTCGAGCCGGCCACCCGCCACCTCGCGGCCGTCGCGCCCGGCCTGACCCGCACCGCCTCCTTCACCGTCACCCCGGGACCGTCCGACGGCACCCGCCGGGCCGCGCTCGCCGCCGCGGTGACCGGCGACTCGTGGAAGGGCGCGGCCGGCGCCGTGCTCACCCTGGACCCGTGCGCCCCGCCGGCCCCGGGCTCGGTCCTGGTCGCCTGGGACCCGAAGGAGGGCGGCACGGTCACCGACGCCTCCGGCAACGGCCGCGACGCCACCGTCACGGGCGGCGCCCCCGCCTACGACACCACCGCCCCGACCGGCAGCGGCCTCGTCCTGGACGGCAACACCTACCTCGACACCGCCCCCACCACGCTCGGGTTCGTCCAGGAGGCCACCTTCGCCGCCGAGGTCAAGATCGGCGGTAGCGGCTACCGCCGGCTGTTCGACTCCCAGCCGTCCGGCGACCCCGGCACCGACGGCGTCCTCATCGACCTCACCCCCGGCAACACGCTGCGCCTCATCGGCGCCGGCACGAACGTGACCGTCAACACCACCCTGCCCACCGGCCGCTGGATCGACCTGGTCGTCACCCTCGACCGCACCGGCGCCATCACCGTCTACGTGGACGGCGAACGCAAGGCGACCGGCCAGGCCACCTCCGACGGCATCACCGGCTGCACCTCCCGCCCGCTGCGCTTCGGCGCCGACCAGGGCGGCGGCCAGCGGCTGACCGGCGCCGTGGACCGCGCCGCCATCCTCGCCCGCGCCCTCACCGCCGAGGAGGTGAAGAACTGGCGCGAGCTGTCCTTCTGATCACGACCGAGGAGGGGCGGGACCCGCGGTCCCGCCCGTCAGGCGCTGTGCGTGCGCCGCAGGCGGTCGCTCAACGGTGGCGGGAGGGTCAGCCGGCGGGGGCGGTCGGGGCGGCCAGGCGGGTGTCGGACTCGGTGAGGATGCGTTCGATCGGGGCGCAGGCGTCGCAGGTCCACAGCCGTACGGTGCCGTCCCCGTGGGCGGTGGCCAGCCGTACGGCGCCGTCCCCGTGCGCGGCGGGCGGGCGGAAGGCGACGGCTTCGACGGTGGCGGCGAACCCGGTGACGGTCAGGGGCGTGCCCGGGCGGCCGTCGTGCCAGAGGCGCAGGGTGTCGTCGTGTCCGCTCGTCGCCACCCAGCGGCCGTCCGGGGCGAAGGCCGCCTGCCAGACCGCGCCCTGGTGCCCGCGCAGTTCGAGCGGGGTGCCGCGGGCGGCGACGTCCCAGACGCGGACGGTGGCGTCGCTGCCCACACTGGCCAGGCGGCGGCTGTCCGCGCTGAAGGTCACCGCCCACACCATGCCCTCGTGCCCGCGCAGCTCCGCCGGGGCGCCGTAGGTGGCGGTGGCGTACAGGCGGACCAGGCCGTCGAGGCCGGAGGTGGCCACGTACCGGCCGTCGGGGCTCCAGGCGACGTAGCGCAGCATCTCGGAGCTGACCTTGATCACGCGCGGCGGGCCCGTGCCGTCGACGGGCCAGATGCGCAGGGTTCCGTCGTTGCTGATGCTGGCCACGTGCCGACCGTCGGGGGCGAACGCCACGGCGCCGACCGGCTGGTCGTGCCCGCGCAGCACGCGGGGCCGGGCCGCGCCGGTGGTGTCCCAGATCCGTACGGTGGTGTCGCCGCTCCCGCTGGCCAGCAGCCGCCCGCCCGGACCGAAGGCCAGGCCGTACACCTGGCCGGTGTGGCCGCGCAGCACTGTCGGGCGAACCCTGCCCGAGACGTCCCAGAGACGCACGGCGTGGTCGGCGCCGCCGCTCGCCAGCTTCGTCCCGTCGGGCGACAGGGCCAGGTTCCACACCTCACCGCGGTGGCCGCGCAGGATGGCGGGCTCGCCCATGCCGGCGGCGTCCCAGACGCGGACGGTGCCGTCGTCGCCGACGCTGACCAGGTGGCGCCCGTCCGCGCTGAACTCGGCGTTCCAGACGACCCGGTCGTGGCCGCGCAGCACCAGCGGGTCGCCGCCGCCGGCCGTGCCGAAGACGCGGATCGAGCCGTCGTCACCGGCGGCGGCCAGGCGGTGCCCGTCGCGGCTGAACGCCACTCCCTCGACGCTGCCCTCGTGGCCCCGGAGCACGACGGGCTCGGCGTCGCGGTCGTCCATCGCCCAGATGCGGGCGGTGCCGTCGATGCCGGCGCTGGCCAGCCTGGTCCCGTCGGGGGTGAAGGCCATGCGTTTGATCATGGACGCGTGCCCCTTCAGCACGACCGGGTGGGCGCGGTCCTCCAGGTCCCAGACGCGGATCAGCTGGTCCGCGCCGCCGGTGGCCACGTGCCGCCCGTCGGGGTCGAAGGCCACACCGCCGGCCACGCCCCGGTGGGCCTTGACGACCACGGGGTCGGCGCGGCCGGTCAGGTCCCATAGCCGCAGGGTGCCGTCGTCGCCGATGGAGGCCAGGCGCCGGCCGTCGGGGCCGAAGGCGGCGCCCCACACGGGGCCCTTGTGCCCGCGCAGCACGAGCGGGGCCGCGCGGCCCGCCAGGTCCCACACCCGTACGGTGCCGTCGAGGCCGGTGGTCGCCAGGCGGCGGCCGTCGGGGCTGAACACCGGGCTCCACGCCTCCCCCTCGTGCCCGCGCAGCACGGCCGGCGGCCGCTCGGACAGGCCGCCAGGCCCCCAGTCCCACACGCGGGCGAGGCCGTCGGCGGTCGTGACGGCGAGCCGGTCGCCACCGGGCGCGAAGGCCACGCCGAGGGTGCGCCCGAAGCCCGGCCGGGTGACGATCAGCCGGTCGTCGATCAGCGCCTGCCGCAGCGCCGTCTCCGCCTCCACCGTGGGCCACACCGAGTGGGCCTGCCTGGCCAGGCGTAACCCGCGCTCGGGGTTGAGCGCCAGCTCGGCCTGGGCCTCGGCGGCGAGCTGGCGGGACACGGCGACGTCCCGATGGTCGGCGGCCTGCCTGGCCTGCGTCATGGCGACGGCGGCCAGGGCGCTGACCACGAGCACCACGACGAGCAACCCGCTCGTCAGCAGCCGCGCCCGCCTGCGGCGCCGCCCGCGGGCGGCCGATTCGCCGCGGTGAGAGGCGTCGAGGAAGGCACGCTCGAGGGCGTTGAACCGATCGCCCGAGCGGCCGTCCCAGGCGCTCAGGCGCGCCCCGCGGTAGAGGAACGCGTCGTCGCGGCCGTGCTGGTCCCACTCGGCGGCGGCCTCGGTCAGGCGACGGTGCGCCAGGAGCAGCCCGCGGTCCTCCTCCAGCCAGCCGCGCAGCCGCGGCCAGCCACGGATCAGCGCCTCGTGGGCGATCGTCACGGTGTCCTCGTCCACCGTGACCAGGCGGGCCGCGACCAGCTCGGCCAGGATGCGCGCCGTGCTCTCGCCCTCCGCCAGCTCGGTGCGCGCGGCGCGGCGGCGGGTGTCCTCGGTCCCCTGGCCGGGCACGATCAGGCGCGACAGCAGGTGCCGTACGAGCTCGCGCTCGCCCGGCGGGAGGGAGGTGTACACCCGCTCCGCGGTCTGGGCCACGGCGCCGTGCACCCCGCCGGTCGCCCGGTACGCCGCGACCGTCAGCGTGCCGCCGCGCCGCCGCCGCCAGGTCTCCAGCAGCGCGTGCGAGATCAGCGACAGCGCCCCCGGCTGGCCCCGCGACTCGTCCACGACGAGCTCCACCAGCTCGCGTTCCACCTTCAGCCCGGCGCGCTCGGCCGGGACCCTGACGACCTGGCGCATCCCGTCCTCGTCCATCGGGCCGATGAGCACCTGGGCGTCCCGCAGCGCGGCCACCAGATCGGCGTAGGCGGCGCAGTGGCCGTAGAAGTCGGCGCGCATGGCGATGACGACGCGGGCGGCGGGCTCGGTGGCGGCGGCGAGGAGGGCGGCGACGAACGGGGCCCGCTCGTCCTCGTCCTCGCACAGGGTGAAGACCTCCTCGAACTGGTCGACGACCACCAGCATGCGACCGCCCCCGCCACCCCTGGCGAGCACCTGGGCGATCGCGGTGCGCACGGACGACGGGTCGGCGCGCAGCGCGTCGTACACGGACGTGGCGGCCACGTCCGCGGCGTTGGCCAGGTGAACGGCCAGCTCCCGCAGCGGCAGCTCCCCCGGTGTCAGGAACGCGACCGGCCAGGCCCTGCCGTCCGGCCCGTGGTCGGCCCGCAGCGCCGGCAGCAGGCCGGCGCGGAGCAACGACGACTTCCCGACGCCCGAAGGCCCGAACACCGCCAGGAACGACGTGCGGCGCAACGTGTCGCACAGCTCCCGCACCGTGCTCTCGCGCCCGACGAACAGCTTCGCGTCGTCCGCCTCATACGTCCGCAGCCCCAGGTACGGCGCCCCCTCCGGCCCGTCCTGCTCGACCGGCTCCTTGAGCTGCTCCTCCAGCGCCCGCCAGCGCTCCTCCCATTCCGCGCGGTCACCTCCGCAGGCCTCCACATAGGCCAGCGTGACCGCGAGGCTGGGCAGAACGGCACCGCCCGCCGCCTCGGCGAGGGCCGTGACAGAGAAATGCGCGCGCTTCGCGAGCTCGCGATAACTGGGTTTTCCCGCCTCGATCCGCAACTTCCTGAGCTCTGTGGCGAATCGGTGCAGCGGGTCCTTCTCCGGGTTCAGGTCGCGCTCAGGCCGCCCCATGCGGGACACCCTATCCCCGGGTCACGGCCCGGGGATCTGCGCCCGCGAAGTTGTTTGTTCAGGAAATCCGGCGCCGCTGAACAACCGGGTGCGGTGCTAAAACCGATGGGGCGAGCTCCGGGCCCTTTCGCGTGACACGACCCCTCCGACTCGATCACCGGAGAAATCATGACGTCGCATGTCTCTGCTCATCGCTCGCGGCGAACGGGCCGGCACCATCACCGATGCCCTGGACGGATTCGCCGGATCGCCGCGCCGAATCCGCGCGGGGGCGACGGATGACGGCGATCCGGGTGGTGTTCGACGCGGACGAGCACCCGGACGAGGGCGAGCGCTTCTCCCGCTTCCAGGACGCGATGGCGAAGCTGCCGGTGCCGGTGGGCGTCTCCGGTGAGCCGCGGACCGACTTCTGGGCGCGCGTCCGGGTGGGCGACCTCGGGGCGGTGACCGTGACGTCGCTGGCGACGCGGACCGGCACGCCGTACCGGATCGAGCGCACGCCGGCCCACATCCGCCGCGGCGACCCGGGGGCGTACCAGCTGATCCTGCACAGGAGCGGGCGGCCGCGGGCGGGCACGCCCGCGGTGCCCGGCCCCTCGCACCTGGCGCTGTACGACACGTCGCAGCCGTTCCGGCGGGAGCCGGGCGGCGGGCCCGCCGGCTGCGTGATGATGACCTTCTCCCGCGGGCTGCTGCCCGTCCCGGCCCAGGTGGTGCGGCCGGTGGTGGGGGTCCCGCTCGGCACGGCGGCGGGGGTCGGGGCGCTGGTGGCGGAAGGGGTCGGGCGGATCGGGGACGACCTCGACCGCAACCGGCCGGGGACCGCGCACCGGCTGTCGGGGCTGGTCGTGGACCTGCTGGCGACGCTGGTGGCGCACGAGCTGGCGGCGCGGCCGCCGGCCAGGTCGAAGGAGACCCTGCTGCTGCAGATCCAGTCGTTCATCCTCCGGCATCTCGGCGACCCCACGCTGTCACCGCGGAGCATCGCCGCGGCCAACCACATCTCCATCCGTTCCCTGCACCGGCTCTTCAGCGGCCACGGGCACAGCGTCTGCGACTGGATCCGCGACCAGCGGCTGGAGCGGTGCCGCCGGGACCTGGGCGACCCTCTGCTGGCCGGGCATCCGGTGCACGCCATCGCGGCCCGCTGGGGCCTGGACAATCCCGCGCACTTCAGCCAGTTGTTCCGGTCGACGTACAAGGTGAATCCCACCGCCTATCGCACCCGCGCATTGCGGCCGTCATAACGCGCTCGCGATCTCCGTGGCCGTGCGCGCCGGGCCACGAAGGCGGCGAACCCCGGCACGGCCGGCCCCCCTCGCGCTGCCCCCAGGTCGCTACATACAATGAATTACTACATCGACTGCATCGACTTGGAAGGGGCTGGCATGGGGAGTCTGGACGGGCGCGTCGTCCTCATCACCGGAGCGGGGCGCGGCATCGGGCGGGAGGAGGCGCTGTTCTTCGCCGCCGAGGGCGCCCAGGTCGTCGTCAACGACCCCGGCGTCGCCATCGACGGCACGGGCGGTGACGCCGGCGTGGCCGCGGAGGTCGTCGAGGAGATCACCGCGCGCGGCGGGCAGGCGGTCGCCAACACCGACAGCGTCGCCGACTGGGACGGGGCCCGCCGCATGGTGGAAACGGCCCTGGAGTCCTTCGGCGACCTGCACGCGGTGGTCAACAACGCCACCATCGAACGTAACCAGGGCCTGGCCGACCTGCCGGAGGAGGACTTCGACGCCGTCCTGGCCGTCAAGCTGAAGGGCACGTTCGCGGTCACGCGCTGGGCGGCCCGCCACTGGCGCGAGCGGCACCGGGCCGGGATCCGCATCGACCGGGCCGTGGTCAACACCTCCTCCGGCTCCGGGCTGCTCAACCCGCTGCCCACGCAGGCCTCCTACGCGGCGGGCAACGCCGGGGTCGCGGCGCTCACCACCGTGGCCGCCCTCGAGCTCGGCCGCTACGGCGTACGCGTCAACTGCGTCTCGCCCTCGATGGCCCGCACCCGCCTCACCCGGACGGTCCCCGGCATGGGCCAGGAGCCGCCGGCGGGCCGGTTCGACCCGCTGGACCCGGCCGCCTGCGCGCCCGTCGCCGCCTACCTGGCCGGCCCGGCCTGCCCGCTCACCGGCCAGGTGCTGTCGGTGCGGGGCGGGACCGTCGCGGTCAACCAGGGCTGGTCCCTCGGCGGGCACATCCACCGGGACGGGCTGTGGAGTGTCGAGGAGCTGGCCGAGCAGGTGCGGGAACTGCCGGTGGACGACCCGTACGACAAGCTCGCCCAGGCCCTGACCGGCGCCCTCGGCACCGTCGGGCGCGACCGGCTCCAGGAGATGATCGACGCCCTGCTGGACCAGGCGGCCCCGTCCGGCACGGCCACCGCCTGACCCGCCCGGCACGCCGGCCGCGGCTCCGGTGACCCTGCGCTTCCGGTCAGCGCAGGGTCACCGGACCGAGGGGGGTGTCGATGACGGCGCGCAGCGCAGGCTCGGGGCCTGGTGAGACGTCGAGCCGCAGGTCGAGTGCGGCCAGGTCGCGCCGCAGCGCGTCCGGCTCGGGGTGTACGGCGGAGAAGGAGATCAGGCTCACCAGGGGCAGGTCGGCGGAGGCGGCGGGGTGGGGGGTGCCGCCCCAGTCGATGAGGAACGGCACCGGCCGCACCGCCGCCGGGTCCTCGCGCCGGGTGAGCCGCCACTCCAGCAGCGCCCCCGCCGGGGTACGCCGGGACAGCGGCCGCACGTCGCCCGGGTCGTGGCCTCGCTCGCGCGCCTGACGTACCGACTTGTCGATGTCGTCGGGGCGCACGGCCCAGGCCGCGAGCCGCGGCGCGGTCAGGTTCTCCAGGCCGAACGCCCGCGGCCGCGCGGACGCCTCCGGGTCGGGGCCGATGATCTCCAGGTAGGCGGTGGGCCCGAAGCGGACGAGGTGGTTGGCGGTGCCCCCGGGATGGCTGCCGCCGGGCACGGGGCGGACCCCGGTGCGCTCGGTGAACGCGGCGACCCCGGCGGCGAGGTCGGGCACCGCGTAGACGAGGTGGTCGAGCTGTGGCCCGGTCACTCGTCCGCCTCCCGGGTGGGCTCGCCGAGCGACAGCATGAGGCGGTTGGCCCAGTTGAAGAACGCGGCGGCGTGGATGGCGTCGCTGACGGCCAGGTCGTCCAGCCCGGCGGCGCGCAGCGCGGCGATGTGCTCGGGCCGCAGCTCGGCCGGGGTCGCGGCGAGCGCCACCGAGGCGTCGATGACCGCCCGCCACGTGCCCTCCTGCGCCGCGTCCACGCCCTCGTCCAGCAGGCGTTGGACGTCGGCGGGCCGCTTGGCGTGATGGGCGGCGAAGCGCGCGTGCACGGAGGCGCAGAACACGCACCCGTTGCGGCGCGAGGTCGCGGTCGCGGCCAGCTCGCGCTCGGCGCGGGGCAGCCCGCCGTCGGCGTTGTGGAAGATGTCGAGGTCGGTCTGCGTGCGGGCGTGCAGGACGTCCGGGTCGCGGGCCAGCAGCCGGAAGTACGGGGACGCGGCGCGCGCCTTGTCGACCAGCGCCTCCCGGTGCTCGTCGGTGAGTTCGTCGGGGGTCAGCGGCGCGAGCCAGGGCTGCCAGCCGAGCTGGTCCTGGGTGAATCCGGTCATGAGGCAGAGCCCTCCCGCAGCAGCCGCAGCCCGGCCACCACGCGTATCTGGAAGGTGAGGAAGGCGACGAGCTGCGACAGCGTCACGATGCCGGTGGCGCTCCAGCCCGCCCGGGCCAGCGCGTCCAGGGAGCGCGCGCTCGACTCGCGCGGCCGGAACACCAGCAGGTGGGCGTGCTCGAACGCGGCGGCGAGCCGGACGCCCAGGTCCGCGGGGTTCCGCGGCCGGTAGCGCAGGCCCTCGTCGCTCTCCCTCGCCAGCGGGCCGTCCCCGGGGTAGACGCCGTACGGGCCGGTGGTGGTGCCCGCCTCGACCTCGGCCTGCACCGCCTTGAGCAGGCCGGGTGCGAGCTCGGCCAGCCGGTCGGCGTAGAAGGAGGCGGTCCGGGCGTCCAGGTGCAGCCCGGCCACGAAGGCCGCGATCGCGTCCCGCTCGACGAGCGTCACCTCGCGGTCGTCGTCGGGGGTGAAGAGCGCGTCGAAGCCGCGCTGGGCGTGCTCGCGGGCGCCGGGCCGGCGGGCGCGCAGCCGGTCGAGCGGGGAGCCGGGTGATATCCCGGCGAGGTGGTCGATGACATCGTTGATCATTTCGTGCTCAATTCTGTGGAGGGGAGCCAGCCGAGCGCGGGGGCTACCTCGGTCGCCAGCAGCTCGATCGAGCGGAGGATGAGCGGGTGCGGCGGGTCCACCGAGTGCACCTGGAAGACCAGGTCGGTGACCCGTTCGAGGGTCGGGTCGGCCCGCAGGCTCTCCACGACGTCGTCGGGGGTGCCGAGGTGCACGTCGAAGGCGGCGATGCGGCCGTCGAGATCGCTGCCGGGCAGCTCGAACGGCAGCCTGCCGCGGCCGAGGCCCCGCTCGGCGCAGCGCAGCGCCTCGGCCCGGCTGTCGGCCACGAACGCGGTCCGCGAGGCCACGACGCGCGGCGCGACACCGGGCGGCAGGCTCTCGTAGTAGGCGTCCACGATCGGCCGCTGGAGGTCGGCCAGGGTCGCCTGCGGGTGCTCGGCGGGCCGCGGCTGGGTGCGCGACAGCATCAGCCCGTTGCCGGCCCGGCCCGCGCGGGCGCCACCGGAGGCCGAGAACGTGGCCTCCCAGACGGCGCCGGCCAGCCTGGGCGCGGGCGGGTAGAGCCGGTTGCCGCCCCCGAGGTCCTCCCCCGACCAGGCCCGCAGCAGTACCGCCAGGTGCCGGGCGTACAGGTCGGCGCGGCCGGTGCTGTCGTGGCCGAACGGCGGGAACGACGACGGCGTCCCACCGCTGCCCACGCCCACCTCCAGCCGGCCACCGGCCAGCAGGTCCAGCACGGCGGTGTCCTCGGCCACCCGCAGCGGCTGCTCCAGCGGCAGCGTGATGATGCCGGTGCCGAGCCGGATGCGGGTGGTCCGCGCGGCGACGTGGGCCAGGAACACCAGCGGCGCGGGCAGCCCGCCCTCCTCGCCGTCGAAGTGGTGCTGCGCCACCCACGCGCTGTCGAAACCGAGCGCCTCGGCGTGCTCGATCTGCTCAGCGGCGAGCCGGTAGCGCTCCCCCGGCGGCACGTCGTCGAGGAGCCGGGTGAAGAAGCCCAGCCTGATGGCAGGCCTCATCGCACCCGCTCCGGGATCGCGGCCAGCAGCTCGCGGGTGTAGTCGTGCCGCGGCTCGGTGAAGACCTGCCGGGTGGTTCCGGTTTCACGATGCGTCCTTCGCTCATGACGGAGACGGTGTGCGAGATCTGGCGTACGACGGCCAGGTCGTGCGAGATGAACAGGTACGTGAGCCCCAGGTCGCGCTGGAGCCGCTGGAGCAGGTCGAGGATCTGCGCCTGCACGGTGACGTCGAGGGCCGAGACCGCCTCGTCCAGCACGATCACCTCGGGATCGGCGGCCAGGGCGCGGGCGATGGCCACCCGCTGCCGCTGCCCGCCGGACAGCTCGCGGGGGCGGCGGGTGAGCACGTCGCCCGGCAGCGCCACCCGTTCTAGCAGGTCGGCGACCCGGGCGCGGCGGGCGGCCCGGTCGCCCGGCGCGAAGTTGCGCAGCGGCTCCCCCACGATCTCCCCGATGGACTGGCGCGGGTCGAGCGACCCGTACGGGTTCTGGTAGACGAGTTGCACGTGGCGGCGGAAGCGGCGGCCGTCCGGTGCCCCGGCGATGCTGACCGTTCCCGATGTGGGCGTGGCGAACCGCACCACCATCCGCGCGGTGGTGGTCTTGCCCGAGCCGGACTCGCCCACCAGCGCGTGGGTGGTGCCGCGCGCCACCTCGAAGGAGACCCCGTCGACGGCCCGGAAGGGGCGCCGCCCGACGCGGAACTCCTTGACCAGGTCGCGCACCACGATCGCCGGTTCGGCGGCGGGCGGGTCCAGGAACGGGCGCGCGGACAGCGCGGGCGCGTCGTTCAGCAGCCGCCTGGTGTAGCCGGCCTCGGGGGCGGCCAGCACGGTGGCGGTCGGCCCCTGCTCCACGATGCGGCCGTCCTTCATCACCACCAGGCGGTCCGACCGGCTCGCGGCCACGCCGAGGTCGTGGGTGACCAGCAGCAGGGCGGTGCCGTACTCGGCGCGCAGGTCGTCGACGAGGTCCAGGATGCGCCGCTGCACGGTGACGTCGAGGGCGCTGGTGGGCTCGTCGGCGATGACGAGCTGGGGGCGCAGCGCGATCGCGATGGCGATGAGCACGCGCTGGCGCATGCCGCCCGACAGCTCGTGCGGGTACTGGCGGGCCCGGGTCTCGGGGTCGGGCAGGCCGACGCGGGCCAGCAGGTCGAGCACGCGGTGGCGGATCGAGCGGCGGTCGCCGCGGCCATGGATGCGCAGCACCTCGCCGATCTGGGCGCCGACGGTCTTGACCGGGTCCAGGGAGTTCGCGGGGTCCTGCGGCACCAGGCCGATCCGGGTGCCGCGGACGGACCGCAGGCGGCGCGCGGACCAGCCGGCCAGGTCGGCCTCCCCGAACAGGATCCGGCCCGCGTCCAGGGTGGCGTTGCCGGGCAGCAGGCCGATGATCGCGTGTGCGGTGGTGGATTTCCCGGAGCCGGACTCCCCCACCACGGCCACGGCCTCGCCCGGCTCGATCGCGAAGGACACGCCGTCCACCGCGCGCCGGCCGTCGTAGGAGACCGCCAGGTCGCGGACGTCCAGCAGGCTCATGCCCGCTCCTTTCCGATCGAGCGGCTGATGCGGCCGGCGGCCAGCACCACGGCGACCACCACCGCGCCGGGCAGCGTGGTCAGCCACCACGACGTGGCCAGGTAGTTGCGCCCCTCGGAGATCAGCAGACCCCACTCCGGGGTGGGCGGTTCGGCGCCGTAGCCGAGGAAGCCGAGCGTCGAGATGGCCAGGATGGCCGCGCCGAACTGCAGGGCGGCCAGCGCGATGACGGGGCCGAGCGAGTTCGGCAGCACGTGCCGCCACAACACCGCGGGGAACCTGCCGCCGCTGCCGAAGGCGGCCTCCACGTAGTCGGTACGGCGGACGCGTACCACCTCGGCGCGGGACAGCCGGGCGAACGCGGCCACGGAGCCGATGCCGACGGCGATGGCCACGTTCACCGTGCCCGGACCGAGCAGGATGATCACGGTCAGGGCCAGGAGCAGGCCGGGCACCGACAGCAGCACGTCCACGACGCGCATCACCACCGCGTCGGCCACGCCACCGGCCGCCCCGGCCAGCAGTCCGAGCAGCGTGCCCAGCACGAGCCCCACCGCCACCGCCACGAGCGCGCCCGTCAGCGAGTGCACCGAGCCGTGCACCACCCGCGCGAACAGGTCGCGCCCCACGGCGTCCGTGCCGAACAGGTGCTGCCCGCTCGGCGCCCGCAGCTTCTCGGCCGGTACGCCGGCGATCGGGTCGTAGCCGGTGAACACGCCGGGCACCACCGCCCAGAGCAGTACGAGCCCGATCACCAGCCAGGCGAGAACCAGCCCCTTCCTCACGACGCCGCCCTCAGCCTCGGGTCGAGGATCGGGAACAGCACGTCCACGACCAGGTTGACCAGCACGAACACGGCCGCGGCGAGCACGACGACGGCGAGCATCACCGGCGTGTCCTGCGCGTTCACGGCCTGCTCGGTGAGCCGGCCGAGGCCGGCCCGGCCGAAGACGGTCTCGGTCACGACCGAGCCCGCGATCAGCTCGCCGAGCATCAGGCCGGCCACGGTCAGCGTCGGCAGCACGGCGTTGCGGGCCACGTGCCGCCACAGGACCCACCACCGCGTCGCGCCCTTGGCCTCGACGACCGGCACGAACGGCTGCGCGTACACCTGGTCGATGCCGCGGGCGAGCACCTGGGCGATGGGCGCCGAGATCGGCACGGCCAGCGTCAGCACCGGCAGGACGAGCTGCTGCAGCTCGCTGCCGCCGATCACCGGCACCAGCCCGAGCCGGAACGAGAAGACCTGGATCAGCAGGATGCCCAGCCAGAACGCCGGAACCGAGATGAACAGCGACGGCACCGACAGCAGCGCGCCGCGCAACCACGAGTTCGCGCCGTAGCCCGCCGCGAACGCGATCACCACGGCGATCAGCACCGCGAGCGCGAACGCGGCCGAGGCCAGCCGGGCCGTCTCGGGCAGCGCCTCGGCCAGCCGCTCGACGACGGGGGTGCCGGTGTCGATCGAGTAGCCGAAGCCGCCGGTCAGGAAGCCGAGCAGGGTGCGGACGTAGTCGGCGAACGGCGAGTCGCCCGCGTAGTAGGCGCGGATCTCGGCGATCTGCTGCGGTGACAGGCCCAGCTCGGGGTTCTGGAACTTGATCAGGATGGAGTCGCCGGGCAGGAGTTGCAGGAGCACGTAGCTCGCCGTGAAGGCGGCCCACAGCACGAGCGCCGCCTGCCCGGCCCGCGACAGGAGGTATCGCGTCACTGCTGGGACTTCCAGGTCGAGTAGAACCACGGCCGGGCGACCGCCTCGAAGGCCACGCCCTTGACGTGCGGCGCGGCGCCGTACACCTGGGGCTCCTCGAACAGGGGAATGGCGTAGCCCTGCTCGATCACGTACCGCTGGATCTCGGCGACCTTGGCGTTGCGCTCGGCCACGTCGGGCTCGGCGGACTCCTCCTCCAGCAGCCGGTCCAGCCGGCCGTCGTCGGAGAGGATGACGTCGCGGTTCTCGCTGTGGAAGTGGCTCTTGATCACGTCCTGGTCGGCGCGGCCCACCATGCCGTGCTGGATGGCGGTCTTCTCGGCGTCCTTGATGTCCACGGCCTGGGTGCCGGCGTCGGCGGGGCGGATCTCCAGCTGCACGCCGAGCTTGGTCCACTGCTGGGCGACGAGTTCGAGGGTCTGCTTCGACAGCGGTTGCGGGCCGGAGACGAACACGCCGAGCCGCAGCCGCCTGCCGTCCTTGGCGCGGATCCCGTCGGCGCCGCGCGTCCAGCCCGCCTGGTCGAGCAGCGCGTTGGCCTGGCCGGGGTCGTAGGCGAGCTCCTTGGACAGATCCACGTAGCCCTGGGCGAGGTGGCTGAGCACGGAGGTGGCGACCGGGTAGCTCTCGGTGAAGAGGGTCTCGACGACCTCCTTGGCGTCGGTGCCCAGCCGCAGCGCCCGGCGGACGTCGGGGTCCTTGAGCAGGCTGTTGCCCGGCCGCAGGTAGAGGCCGTTGTTCACGCCCCTGGTGGGCTCGGCGTAGATCTGGAAGCCGGCGTCCTTGACGGTCTTCTCGTCGTACGCCTGGACGTAGCGCACCATGTCGGCCTGGCCGGAGGTGAGCGCGCCGACGCGCACGTTGTCCTCGGGCGTCACGATGATCTTGATCTCGTCGAGGTACGCGCGGCCCTGGTGCTTCGACGACGGCGGCGCCCAGTTGTAGTCCTTCCGGGCGACCAGGTCGACCTCCTTGTCGAGGATCTGGTTCTTCAGCGTGAAGGGGCCGGAGCCGACGATGTTCTCGAGCCGGCACTGCTGCTCGTACGGGAGGGAGACGGTCTTCTTCGACACCAGGCCGGCGCCGATGACCGACGTGCCCTGCAGGAAGCCGGACGAGGGCTTGTCGAAGTGGAACTTCACCGTCCTGGCGTCGACGACCTCGCTGCGCTCGTAGTTGTTGACGAACTCCGCGACGGGCAGCTTGAGCTTCGGGTCGCCCAGGCCGTACACGTCGAAGTTGGCCGCCACGGCGGAGGCGTCGAGCGGGCTGCCGTCGCTGAAGGTGACGCCGTCGCGCAGGTGGAAGGTGTATTCGGTGGCGTCGGCGCTGACCTCCCACTTGGTGGCGATCCACGGCTCGATCTCGAGCGTCTCCGGGTTCTGCCAGGTCAGCTTGTCGGTGATCTGGTTGAGGATGCCGCCGTTGGGATAGAACCCGGCCGCGGGCAGGTAGAGGCAGGTCGGCGGCTGATGCTCCAGGTAGGTCAGCGTGCCGCCGTACACGGGCTCGCCACTGCCCGGCGCGGATCCGGCAGCGCCCCCGCCCCCGCCGCCCCCGCCGCCACAGGCGCCGAGGAGGCCCACGAGGGTGAGCGTGACGGCGATCGACAGCGGTCTGGATGGAGACATGGGGGTACTGCCCTTCATGAACGATGTTGACCCTAAAGCCACTATAACCTACTTGAATAGTAGAGAATAGCGAAAGGGTGTGGCGCGCGGCCGGTCGTCGAAGGTCAGCGGGCGAGGGCGGCGAGGTGGTCGTGGAGGGCCCGGTGCCCGTCGGGGGTGGGGTGCAGGCCGTCGGCGAGCAGGCCGGGCCGGTCGTGCAGCGGCGCCCACATGTCGAGGAAGTCGACGTGGTTCGCGACGCACCAGGTCCGCAGGCTCTCGCGCAGGGCGAGGGCCCCGGTGTGGGTGAAGCGCAGGCCGCCGAGGTCGCCGGTCCTGGACTCGTCGACCCACGTCGGGCCCAGGACGACGAGCCGCGCGCCGTGGCTCAGGGCGGTCGCGGCCAGCGCGGCGAGACCGTCGCCGAGGCGCTCCAGCCAGCCGACGTGCGCCGGTTCGGCGGCGGGTTTCAGGGCCGAGTCGCCGATCCCGGCGGCGACGATCAGGGTGTCGGGACGGCGGGCGGCCAGGAGCGCGGGCGTCTGCTCGCTGACGTCGATCAGGGTGCTGCCGGGGACGGCCACGTTGAAGACGCGGTGCCCGGCCTCGTCGGCGGCGATGTGCGCGGCCGCCAGGCGGGCCGCCCACCCGCCCTCCGGGTCACAGCGGCCGTAGGCGATGCCGTCGCCCGCGATCACGATGCGGGCGGCCGGGCGCAGCGGTCTCGCGTCCAGGTACGCCCACGCCGCCTCCCCGGAGGCCAGGAGCACCCGCCGGCGGGCGTAGTCGTCGACCTCGTACGCGTCGGCCGCGGCGAGCTCATGGTCGGTGAGGTGCAGGACCGCGCCCTCGACCGCGGCACCCCGTTCCCGGGCCAGGGTCAGATGCACGTCGATGCCGCTGGTGGCGATCACGGACGGGTCGGTGATCGGCAGCGGCCTGGTCGTGTGGCCGGTCAGCGACGCCGGGGACACGGGCACGGCCTGACCGAAGAGGGCGGTCTGCACCCGCTCGTCCAGCAACGTGCCGAAGGAGAACAGGGTGTGCGGGCGCGGCTGGCTCACCTCGGTCCTTTCTCCGCGGGTCTCCCCGGATCTCCTGGGACGGATGTGATCACCTTATCCGCCGGACCCGCCGCGGGACCGTAGCGACCTGCGCCCGAGCTCCGGTCAGTTCGCCGGCAGCGGTTCGATCAGGTCCTCCATCGTGCAGTCCAGGATGTCCAGCAGCGCCATCAGCGTGCGGAGGCTGAGCCGCTCCGGCTTCTCCGCCACCAGCCGGTAGACCTGGCTCAGCGACAGGTCGATGCCGCGCTCGGCCAGCAGCGGACGCAGGTCGGTGGTGGAGAACATGCCCCGGGCGGCCATGACCTCCCTCAGCCGCCACCGGTAGTCGAGCCCGCAGGCCGTCCTGTGCCCGTGGTGGCCGGTCACGGGATGCGTTCCAGCTGGCTGCGCGAGGTGATGCCCATCTTGGCGAAGACCTTTCGGAGGTGGTATTCGACGGTGCGGGGGCTGACGTACAGGCGGCCGGCGATCTCCTTGTTCGTCAGGCCCTGCTGGGCCAGCCTCGCGATCCGCGTCTCTTGCGGCGTGAGCTGCCCGGAGGTCTCGACCGTACGCTTGCGGGCGGTCTCGCCGGTCGCCAGCAGCTCGCGCTCCGCCCGGTCGGCGAACCCTTCCATGCCCATGGCCACGAACAGCTCGCTCGCCGTGCGCAACTGCTCGCGCGCGTCGAGCCGGCGCCGCTCGCGGCGCAGCCACTCGCCGTAGAGCAGGTGGGCGCGGGCGAGGTCGACGCGCATGCGGGTCCGCCGCAGCCGGTCGATCGCCTCGCGGTAGCGGGTGTCGGCCTCCTCGCCCTGGCCGAGCAGCGCGCGCGACCGGGCCTGGACCCCGAGCGCCCAGTCGGTCCCGCTCGCCCGGGTGGTCGCGACGAGCTGGTCGAGCGCCCGGGAGGCGAGCTCGCGGTCGCCGCTGTAGACCGCCGCCTCGACCAGCTCGGCCGGCGCCCAGTGTGCCGCTGCGCCCGGGCAGGGCTGGTACGCGGTGGCGCGCTCCGCGGCCGCCCGGGCCTGCTCGTACTGGCCGAGGCCGTTGTGCAGCACGGCCGTCAGCCAATGGGCGACCGACGCCGTGGAGCCCTCGCCGCGGGCCGTCGCCTCGTTCGTCAGGGCGTCGGCCAGCTGCTCGGCCTCGGCCTGCCGTCCCCGCCACGCCGCCAGGGCGAGGGCGCCGCCCGCCGGCGCCTGGAACCCGAAGCCGATCCGCACCCCGGTCGCGGCGACGAGGGTCTGGATCTCCTCGTTCACCGACTCCGCCTCGTCCAGCTCGCCGGCGAAGTTGAGCAGCATGAGCCGCGTGCTCAACGCCAGGGGCAGCAGGGCGAGGGCGCCGGTGTCGCGGAGGAGGCCGACGTAGCGATCCGCCAGCTCGCGACCCGACCTGTCGTCCCACAGGGCCATGGCGAGGGTGTGGGCGGCCCACAGCCGGCGGAAGTCCTCCGTGGCGGAGGTCTCCTCGCTCAGGAAGGCGGCCAGGGCCCGCCGCATGGCCGGCGCCGCGACCTGCGGTTCCTCCGTGAAGTGCCTGGCCAGGGCGTCGAGGAGGAGGTCGGCGACCCGGGGCGGGCCGATGGCGGGCGGTGCCGTACGGGCGGCCGCCGCGACCTCCCCGAGGCTGCGGCCCTCGTCCGGGAGGATGCCGATCGCCGCGGACAGCGCCTGCAGATACGTGTCCCGGGCCAGCGCGGTGTCCAGGGGCTCGAATCGCCTGGCGGCGCTGATCAGCATCGGGGCGGCGGAGCTGCCGTGGTTCGAGGTGCTGGCGATCTCGGCGCGCAGCAGCTCCGCGTGGGCGAGTCGCAGCTCGTCCAGCGGACCGGCCTGGGCCGAGGCCAGCAGCGCCAGGGCGGGCTCGGGCGCGCCGGCCAGGTGCTTGGCGCGGGCGGCGGCCAGCGCGCGCTCCGCCCGGCGCCGGGGGTCGGGCGTGAGGGCGGCCGCCCGCTCCAGGAAGGCGCCGACGGCCGCCAGGCCACCGCGTGCCTGCGCGCGGCCGGCCGAGCGTTCGAGCTCCGCGGCGACCTCCTCGTCCGGCTGCGCGGTGGCGTGCGCGCGGTGCCAGGCGCGCCGGTCCGGATCGGCTTCGACGTCGGTCGCCTCCGCCAGCGCCAGGTGCGCCTTCCGGCGTTCCTCCGGCAGGGCCGTCCGGTACACCGCCGAGCGTGCCAGCGGGTGCCGGAAACGTACCCGGACGCCGAGGACGATCATGTCGTTCGCGGCGCCGACCAGCGCCATGCCGAGGCCGAGCCGCGCGGCCGCCCGCCACAGCAGCGCCGCGTCACCGAGCGGGTCGGCGGCCGCCAGCAGCAGCAGTTGCCGGGTGCGCGCGGGCATGCGTTCCAGCTGCCGCCGGAAGCTGTCCTCGATGCGGCCCGAGAGCGACCGGGTGGCCGGCGGGCCGAACCCGCCCGCCAGCTCCGGGCGGGTGTACTCCCTCAGCAGCTGCAGCAGCGCCAGCGGGTTGCCCCGGGCCTCGGCGACCAGCCGGTCGCGTACCTGCGCGTCCAGCGGGCCGGGGACCACCGAGCGCAGCAGCGCCCGGGCGTCGCCGGCGGACAGGCCCGCGACGTCCAGCGACGGCAGGCCGGACAGCTCGTCCGCCTCTTCGGTGTCGCGCACCGCGAACACGCAGGCCACCGACTCCGCGAACAACCGGCGGGCGACGAAGGCGAGCACCTGCGCCGATGCCTGGTCCAGCCACTGGGCATCGTCGATCACGCACACCAGCGGGCGTTCCTCGGCCGCCGCCGCGAGCAGGCTCAGCACGGCCAGGCCGAGGAGCAACCGGTCCGGCGCCGGCCCGGCGCGCAGCCCGAACGCCGTGCCGAGCGCCTCGCGCTGCGGCCCCGGCAGGCCGTCCAGATGGCCCAGCATCGGCGCGCAGAGCGAGTGCAGCGCCGCGAACGCGAGCTCCATCTCCGACTGCACCCCCGCGGCGCTCACCACGCGGCAGCCGGCGGCCCGCTCGGTCAGGTGCTCCAGCAGCGCCGACTTGCCCACCCCGGCCTCGCCGCGCACGACCAGCGCCCGGCTCTCCCCGGCCCGCACCGCGGCGAGCAGCCCGTCGAGCGCCTCGCACTCGGCCTGCCGGCCCAGCAGCCCGGCCTTCGCACCGGGGCGGTGGAAGCCGGCGGGCGACCAGCCGCCGCCCACGACCGCGACTCCCCCACCGCGTCCGACCACGCCTTCCAGAACGTCAAGGCTTGATTTGCCGAGCACCCGGGATCCACCTCCCACCACATCACTCATCCGCCTCTTGATTCAAAACCGTACGAGTGGCCGGTGGGGGACTGCGTACGTAGGACTACGTAATGCCCGCGCCAGACCCCGGAGCCTGGTCGCGGTTCCCCCTGGGGACCCTACGGATGCGAACGGCACCCTGGGGGGCCGACGCTGGCGGCGATGGAACTCGGGATCCCCGCATCCACGAGCCATCGCGATGCCCATCCGCGCGGGGCGAGGGGGCCGCGCGGCGGGGCGCCGGGACCGGCCGCGCGGGCGAGGGAGCCGCGTGGCCGGGCCCGCCGGTCGGTGTCGTCAGAGCGGCCGGTCGGCCATCATGGCGGCGAGCTCGCTGCGCGACTTGACGCCGACCTTCGGGTAGATCCGATACAGGTGGGTGGTGACCGTGCGCGGCGACAGGAACAGCCGCTCGGCGATCTCCCGGTTGCTCAGCCCGTCGGCCGCGAGCCGCGCGATCTGCTGCTCCTGCGGCGTCAGGGCGTCGATGGCGTCGATCGGCTTGCGCCGGGACTCGCCCGTGGCCCGCAGCTCGGCCCGCGCCCGCTCCGCCCACGGCGCCGCCCCGAGCGCGTCGAACGTGGCGGCGGCGGCGCGCAGCAGCGGCCGCGACTCCGCCGCCTGGCGCTGCCGGCGCAGCCATCCGCCGTACGTGAGCTGCAGGCGGGCCCGCTCGAACGGCCAGTCACGCAGGTCCCCGGCGGCGAGCGCGGCCTCGTACGCCGCGCCGTCGTCGGCCAGCACCGCCCCGGCGTAACGGAGCCCCGTGACGAGGACGGGCGAGCGGCTCCGCTCGGCGATCGGGGTCAGCTCGGTCACCACGTCGCGGATCTCGTCGAGCGCGCCGCAGTGCGCCGCCGCCTCGGTCAGGTGCCCGACGAGGGTGAAGCGCAGGTAGGGGTGGTAGGCGACGTCGCCCGGGTCGAACACCCGGCGCAGCTGCCCGTACGCCTCCTCGAACCGCCCGGCGGCGAGCGCGTTGATGCCGCGGATGCGTTGCGTCAGCGACAGCATCGCGTGCATGCCGGCCGAGAACATCGTCTTCTCCGCGGCATCCGCGATCTCGGTGGCGACCTCGTCGTTGCCGCGCAGCGCCTCGGCCATGCCCAGCTGCAGGCGGGCCTGCAGCTCCCAGACCGACGCCCGGGTCTCGGTGGCCAGCGCCGCGCACTCCGTCGCGGCGGACACGGCGGCCCGCGCGTCGCCGGCCGCGGCCGCGTTGTAGGCCAGGCTCGTCAGGGCCTGCGTCAGCATGCCGATGCGGCCCTGCGTCCGCAGCGATTCCGCGCTCGCCGCCAGGAACGTGTTCGACAGCGGGTACGCGCCCAGCGCCGACGCCGCGAACCCGAGGTCGTAGCGCTCCCGAGGGGTCAGGTCCAGCCGGTACTGCAACGCCGTCAACCCGTCGAGGCAGGACGTGCCCCGCTCGACGGGGGCGACCTGGGCCAGCGCGCAGAGCACCCGGATGTCGCCCGCCGGGGCCTCGATCAGCTCCGCGACCTCCACGAACCTGAGCCTGGTGCGGTCGTCGGGGTTGGACCAGTAGAACCGCAGGCAGATGCTGCTCAGCGCCTCAAGGCTGAGCTCGATCTCGCCGGCGCTCCGGATGGTGTCGATGAGCTCGACGTAGACGCCCAGCCGCGCGCTGCCGGTCCAGCCGGTGCCGAGATACGCCTCGCGGTACCAGGACAGCCGCGCCAGGTCCGCCGGGCGCAGCCGGGCCTCGTCCACCAGCTCCAGCAGGCGGCGTACCGTCGCGGCGTCGCCCTGCTCGTCCGCCGTCGTGGCCGCCCACAGCAGCCGGCTGCCGCGCTCGTACGGGTCCTCGCTGAGCTGCGCCGCCCGCTCCATCGCGGTCAGCGCGATCGAGGCGGCCTGCGCGTAGCGGGCCCGGGTGGCCACGGCGGCCAGGTCCGCGGCGAGGGCCTCGTCGGGACCGGCCGCGGCGGCGGCGCGGTGCCGCACCTGGCGGTTCTCGGTGGCGACGACCGCCGCGAGGCAGGCGTGCGCCCGCCGCCGCTGGGCGGCACTCGCCGACTGCCGCAGGGCCGAGCGCAGCAGCGGGTGCCGGAACCGCACCCGGTACTGATCGTCCACGCCGACCAGCCGGCTGACCACGGCCGGCTCCATGTCGTCGGCCGTGACCGGCCGGTCCTCGAACCGGGACGCCGCCGCGAGCACCTCGTCGAGGTCGTCGCCGTCGTCCAGCGCCGCCACGAGCAGCAGCGCGCGCGTCGCCGCGGGCAGCTCGCCGACCAGCCCGGCGAACGTGCGCTCCACCCGGGCGCTCAGCGGGAGCCGCGACGGGAGCAGCGCGGCGCCGCCGGAACGGGCGGCCAGCCCGCCGAGCTCGATCAGCCCGAGCGGGTTGCCGGACGACACGGCGAGCACGCGCTCGCGCAGGGCGGGCGTGAGCCCGGGTGCGACCTGGTCGAGCAGGCTTCCGGCCTGGTCCGGCTCCAGCGGTTCGAGCCGCAGCTCCGGCAGCGCGGCGGCGGCGAGGAGCCGGTCGACGTCCTCGCCGTCGCGGGCCGTCACCACGAGCGCGACCGGGTCGGACTCCAGCCGCCGGGCGACGAAGGCCAGCACCTCCCAGCTCACCCGGTCGAGCCAGTGGCCGTCCTCCACGGCCAGCAGGACCGGCTGGTCGAGCCGGCCGAGCAGGTCGAGCACCTCGACGCCGACCCGGAACGGCGACTCGTCCGCGGCCCCACCCAGCTCCGGGCCCAGCTCCTCACCCAGCTCCGGGCCCAGCCGGCGGAACAGATGCCGGACCCCGGCGTACGGCAGCTGCACCTCGGCCTGCACGCCCGCGGTGGTCAGCACCCGCATCCCGAGCGCCTGGGCCGCCGCGCAGGCTTCGCCCCACAGCGCCGACTTGCCGATCCCGGCCTCTCCCCGTACGACGAGGGCGCCACCACGGCCCCGCGTGGCCTCACTCAGCAGGACGCCCACAGCCTGGATCTGGGCCTCCCGCCCGACGATCACCTGAGGCTCCCGCCCGACGCGCGCCGGGCAGGTCTTCGCGGCCGCTCCGCCCCTCTGGCCACGCCCACCCCTTCCGTCTGACGCGAGAATCATTCATCAGATGCAAGGACCGGCGCAACACGAGCAGGTCACGCCGCACCCCCGGTCCGCCCGGGGTTCTCAGGCCAGGGGTCCGTCCCCCCGGGACCTACGGATGCGAGTGCCCGCGGACCGCAAGACGCTGTCAGGCATGCCCGCACGCACTAGCCCCGCCCCGGGGGAGAGGGGATTCCCATGGACGATCCGCTGAGGATCGGCGCCAACGTTGTCGACTATGTGCTGGTCCTGGCCTATTTCACAGTGGTGCTGCTGGTCGGGCTGGCCGCACGGCGCAGAGTTTCCGGCAGCCTTGACTTCTTCCTGTCGGGGCGGTCGCTGCCCGCCTGGATCACCGGGCTGGCCTTCATCTCGGCCAACCTCGGCGCCGTCGAGATCATCGGGATGTCGGCCAACGGCGCCGAGTACGGCATGCCGACCGTGCACTACTACTGGATCGGCGCCATCCCGGCCATGCTCTTCCTCGGCGTGGTGATGATGCCCTTCTACTACGGGTCGAAGGTGCGCAGCGTCCCGGAGTTCATGCGCCGCCGCTTCGGCACCGGCGCGCACCTGGTGAACGCGATCAGCTTCGCCCTCGCCCAGATCCTCATCGCGGGGATCAACCTGTTCCTGCTGGCCACCGTGGTCAACAGCCTCCTGGGCTGGCCGCTGTGGATCGCCCTCATCCTCGCCGCCGCGATCGTGCTCAGCTACATCACCCTCGGCGGCCTGTCGGCGGCCATCTACAACGAGGTCCTGCAGTTCTTCGTCATCCTCGCCGCGCTGCTGCCGCTCACCCTCATCGGGCTGCACCGCGTCGGCGGCGTCGGCGGGCTGATCGACAAGGTGACCGCCTCGGTCGGCGGTGCCGAGCAGCTGCGGTCGTGGCCGGGCGGCGAGCTGTCCGGGTTCGCCAACCCGGTCCTGTCCGTCATCGGCATCGTCTTCGGCCTGGGCTTCGTGCTCTCCTTCGGCTACTGGACCACGAACTTCGTCGAGGTCCAGCGGGCGCTGGCGACCAGCTCGATGTCCGCGGCGCGCAGCACGCCGATCGTCGCGTCGTTCCCGAAGATGTTCATCCCGTTCATCGTGGTGATCCCCGGGATGATCGCGGGGGTGCTGGTGCCCGAGGTGATGCGGCTCAAGGCCGGCGACCAGGCCGCCGGGGTCACCTACAACGACTCGATCCTGCTGCTCATCCGCGACGTGCTGCCCAACGGGCTGCTCGGCGTCGCCCTGGCGGGGCTGCTCGCCGCGTTCATGGCCGGCATGGCGGCCAACATCTCCGCCTTCAACACCGTCTTCAGCTACGACCTGTGGCAGCAGTACGTGCGCAAGGACCGGCCCGACGACTACTACGTGAAGGTCGGCCGGTGGGCCACGGTCGGCGCGACGGTCCTGGCCATCGGCACCGCGTTCATCGCGGCCGGCTACGGCAACCTGATGAACTACCTGCAGACCCTGTTCGGCTTCTTCAACGCCCCGCTGTTCGCCACCTTCATCCTCGGCATCCTCTGGAAGCGGATGACCGCGACCGCGGGGTGGGTGGGGCTGGTGTCCGGGACCCTGGGCGCGATCGCCGTCTGGCTGGCCAACGAGCTCGGCGCCATGGACCTGCCCGGGCAGGGGGCGGCGTTCCTCTCCGCGGGCGTGGCGTTCGTCGTGGACATCACGGTCAGCGTCCTGGTCACCCTGGTGACCTCCCCGAAGCCGGCGAGCGAGCTCAGCGGGCTCGTCCTGTCGGAGACGCCCAAGGCGCTGCGCACCGACCCGGCCGCGAGCCGGCTGCCCTGGTACCGCGCGCCGACGAAGCTGGCGGGCATCTCCCTGGTGCTCGTCACCGTCCTCAATGTGATCTTCCGATGATCGTCCCGCTGATCCACGACCTGCTGAGGAGTCGGACATGAGCAAGGTGGAGCCCGCTACGGGCCGCGACGGCGGGGCGCCGGACAGCGCCGGACCGCGCAGGGCCGGCGCCTTCGACGTTCGCGTCGTCATCGCCTGGCTGATCGGTTTCTACGGCATCGTCCTGATCGTCCTGGGTCTCGTCGTGGACACGGCAGAGGACCGGGCCAAGACCGGCGACGTGAACGCCAACCTGTGGGCCGGCATCGCCATGGCGGTGGTGGCGATCGCCTTCGTGGTGTGGGCGCGCCTGCGTCCCGTGGTCATCGACCCGCCTCCGGAACCGGCGGATCCCTAGGCGTCGTGCGAGCGCGGGGTTCTTCCCGGTGCCGGGGCGCGGTCAGGCGAGGAGGTCGTCGAGGACCTCGGGGGCCAGGCCCAGGGCGGTGGTCATGCCGATGCCCGAGGTCACCGACACCACCCGTACGCCGGGCATGGGGGTGGCGACCAGGAAGGGGGCCGGGGCGGAGGCGTACACGCCGCGCCAGCGCTCGCGCACCGTCAGCGGGCCGGCGCCCAGCAGGCGAGCGGTCTCCTCCAGGACCCGGCGGTCGAGCTCCTCGGCCTGGAACGGGTCGAACGTGCCCGCGTAGGCGTGGGTGTCGCCGATGATCAGGTCGCCGTCCGGGCGCTGGGTGAACATGAGGTTCAGCCCGATGCCGACCAGCCCCGGGTGCTCGGACTCCATCCGCGCGCGCAGGGCCGGCCCGGTGGGGCAGGCCGTGAAGCCGTCGTAGCGCAGGAGCGAGAAGCCGGACAGCACGGCGGGATCGACGCGGCGGCCGTGCGGGTCGGCCACCCGCAGCATGTGCAGGGCGCAGCTGCGCAGGCCGGACCGTTCGGCCAGGTCGGGGAAGTGCCGGTGCACGTGGTGGCCGACGGCCACGACCACCCGGCCGGCCCTGACCCGGCCGCGGCCGGTGACCACCGCGTCCGGCTCCACGACGTGGGCGGAGGTGGCCCAGTGGAAGCGCACCCCGCGGCGGGCCAGCCAGCCGGCGATGGCGTGCACGGCCTGGCGCGGGTCGACGCGTACGTCCATGGGCAGCCAGGCGCCGCCGACCACGCCGGGGCCCACCGGCACCCGCTCGGCCACCCCCCGGGCGTCGAGCAGGACGGCCTGGCCGTCGCGGGCGGCGCTGAACTCCGCCAGCACCGCGTACTCGTCGTCGGCCCTGGCCACGACCACGGTGCCGCCCTCGTTGAGCCAGAGCCCCGCCTCCCGCGCCAGGCTCAGCCAGGCGGTCCTGGCGGCCGTCGCGTAGCGCAGGGCGTCGCCGTCCTGGGCGGTGAAGCAGCCGTGCCCGAAGTTGCGGACCGAGGCCCCGACGGCCCGCTCGTCGCGCTCGACGACGGCGACGGACAGCCCGCGGCGCACCGCGTCGACCGCGTGGGCGAGCCCGACGATGCCGGCACCGACGACGACGAGATCGGCCGAGCCGAAGGATCCGCCCGACGGCTGATGGCTTGTCATGACAAGTAAGGTGTCCGGTCCGCCACCGAGGTGTCAACAGGCGCCGGAGACATGTCACCCCTTGTTTTCTCGGTCGCCATCTCCGCAGGTGGATATGCTGTTCTGCGGTCGGGGCCACTGCCGCGACGTGCTCGACCTCCTGTATGGTCAAGTCGCATGGACGGGCATCTCCACGAACGGGTCGCAGCGGATCTGCGCCGTCGCATCAGCTCCGGCGACCTGCCGGTGGGCGCCGCCGTCCCCTCCGAGTCGCAGTTGTGCGAGCAGTGGGGAGCCTCGCGCGGGCCGATCCGCCAGGCACTGGCCACGCTCCGCGCCGAGGGGCTGATCGGCGGCGGGCGCGGCAAACCGCCGGTGGTGCGCAGCCACACGATGCCGCAGCCGTTCGAGACGTTCCTGTCGTTCTCGCGGTGGGCCGAGCGGACGGGTCACACGCCGGGCCAGCGCACGGTGGAGATCGCGCGGCGCCCGGCCACCGCCGAGGCGGCCGACGCGCTGAGCGTGGACGAAGGCGCCCCGGTCGTCCAGCTGCTGCGCCTGCGGCTGCTGGAGGGCGTGCCCGCGATGGTGGAACGCACCACGTTCGTCTGGTCCGTGGGCCGGTTGCTCTTCGACTTCGACTGCGACCAGGGGTCGGTCTTCGCGTACCTGAGCGGTCGCGGCGTCGACCTGAGCACGGCCCGCCACGTGATCGACGCGATCGTCGCCGACGAGACCGACGCCGCCCTCCTGGCCGTCTCCCCCGGCTCGGCCCTGCTGCGCGAACGCCGCCGCACCTCCTCCGCCGACGGCGTCCCGGTCGAGTATTCCGACGACCGCTACCGCCCCGACCTCGTCTCCTTCACGATCGACAACTCCCAGCAGGCCCACCCGGCCCTGCTGCGCGGCTGCCCCGACGACCTCCTCCAAGGAGCGCAACCATGATCGAACTGGCGGTTCTCGACATCGCCGGCACCACCGTCGAAGAGCACGGCGCCGTCTATGTCGCCCTTGAGCAGGCCGTCCGCGCGGCGGGCGGCACGCCGGCCGCCGCCGACATCCACGACTGGATGGGCGCCGACAAGCGGGCGGCCATCACCGCGCTGCTCACCGGCGGGACGGGCCGGGCTCCCGCCCCCCAGACCGTGGAGGGCGCCTTCGCCGACTTCCGCGAGCGCCTGCGCGCCGCCTACGCCGAGACGCCGCCGGCCCCGCTGCCCGGGGTGCCGGAGGCGATCGCCACGCTGCGCGCCGCGGGCGTCAAGGTGGCGCTCACCACCGGGTTCGACCGCGAGGTGACCGACGCGCTGCTGGGCTCGATCGGCTGGGACGACGGTTTCCTCGACGCGGTGGTGTGCGTGGACGACGTCCCGGTGGGCCGGCCGGCCCCGTACATGATCTTCCGGGCGATGGAGGCGACCGGCGTGCACGACGTCGGGCGGGTCCTCACGGCCGGCGACACCGTCCGCGACCTGCGCGCCGGCACCAACGCGGGCGCGGCGATCGTGGCGGGCGTGCTCACCGGGAGCCAGGACGCGGCCGCGCTCGGCGCCGTCCGGCACACCCACCTGCTGCCCGGCGTGGCCGCCATCCCCGCGCTGCTCTCCCTCCCGCCGGCCACGCGGGCCGAGGGCTAGGTACGGCTAGGCCGTACGAGCCGTCACGGCACGCCAGCCGAAGGTGACGGCGCCGGCCAGCAGCGCCACCCCCGACAGCACGCCGCTGACCAGCGGCACCCAGGCGACCGCGGCCGTCGACGCCAGCGCCAGGCCGCCGGCGCCCAGCAGGGTGAGGACCACGCCGGGCACGGCGATGCCCCGGTCCTTCCAGACCGGCGCCAGCGCGATGAAGTGCACGCCCACCACCAGCGCCACCCACGCCACGTTGGCCTGCTCGGGGCTGCCCCAGGCGGCCAGCACCCGGAGGCCGCCGAAGAGCAGGATCGCCTCGGCGGCGACGACGACCAGGTAGCCGCGGCCGTACATGCTCCGCCGCTCCCCCGCCCCGGGCCGCTCCCGCCGGACGGTGGCGACCCACATGCCGGCGACGGCGACGGCCGCCAGGCAGGCGGCCGCCCGCAGGATGTTCGCGGTCACGGCGTTCAGCGGGCTCTGCGCGTTGACGACGACGAAGACCGCGCCGAAGATCGCGCCCACCAGTAACCCAGTCATTCGTTGCATGGCGTTCATTGAACTCCGTGCCGGATCCCGGCCGCATGGGGGCTGGGGCGAGTAGGCGGTCGGTCTGGCACTACCTCGCCGTGCCCCGCAGGTAGGCGAGCACCGCCAGCACCCGCCGGTTGTCATCAGGGGTCTCGCGCAGCTCCAGCTTGGCGAACACGCCGGCCACGTGCTTGCCGACGGCCGCCTCGGTGATCGACAGGGCCCGCGCGACGGCGCTGTTGGAGCGCCCCTCCGCGATCAGGGCGAGCACCTCGCGCTCGCGCGCGCTCAGCCGGTGCGTCGGCTCGTCGATCTCCCTGGCCCTGTCCCAGGTCCGCTCGAACAGGTCGATGAGGGCGGTGAGGAGGCTCTGCTGCCTGATCACCAGGGTGCCCGGCGCGTACGCGAAGGGGGTCATCCGGAGGAACGCCACGGCGCGATCGAAGATGAGCACCTGCTGGATCGGCTCCTCGACGACCCGGTGCCGGTCGCCGGAGGCGTGCAGCTGCCTGATCCGGGCCACCTTGCCGGGGTCGTCCAGCACGCTCGCATGGATGATCGTCCGCATGGTCATGCCGCGCTCCAGGGCGTCGAGCACCCTGCGCCTGCTCCGCTGCTCCTGGGAGCCCTTCTCCATCGAGCTCAGCGGCTGCATGGCGCGCAGCTCGCCGGCCGCGGGCACGACCTGCGCGATCTGCTGCCGTACGAGCGCGTCGTCGTCCACCCGCTCGACGTCGACGGGGATCCCCCGCAGTTCGCCGACCACCTCCTCCAGGCGATGGACGAGCCGGGCCAGCGACACGCCGTCGTCCGCGCTCACCGACCGGCCACCTCCCCGGCCCCACCGGACGTCCGCGGCAGAATCCGGCTCGTGGCCAGGCAGGCGACGGCCGGGATCGGGAAGAGCACGAGGTAGAGGTTCGGGATCCACCAGGCCAGGGAGAAGTCGCCGCGCAGGGTCCAGAACGCGATCGCCATGAGTCCCGAGGCCATGGTCAGCACCAGGGAGATCAGCATGAGGGGCAGGCCGTCGCCTTGCCGCCGGCGCCCCAGCCACAGGCTCGTCAGGCCGGTGACGCCGGCCGGCAGGTCGATCCAGAGGAAGGACCAGTTCCAGTCGGCCATGAGCGGGTTGTCGTAGTCGGCGAACGCCCACTCCGGCGGGATCAGCCCCAGGCCCGTGACGCCGAAGTAGACGAGGAAGCCCAGATCGGTGACGAGCATCAGGGCTTTAGTGGTGCGCAGCACGGTCGATCAGCTCCAGGAGGTAGCGGCGGGTGCGCTCGTGCAGCTCGGGCTCGGGCTCGCCCAGGCCGAGCAGCCGGGCGGCCCACCAGCCGTCCACGGCCAGCCGTACGGCGGTGGCGGCGGCGGGGTCGATGCCGTCGTCGGCCAGCCGGGCCTGCCAGGCGGAATATCGCTCCCGCAGGGGCCGCAGCCCGGCCGGGTCGATCAGCACCCCGGCCAGCAGCGCCACGGTGACCGTGTCGGCCGGGGCCCGCGCGACGTGCCGTTCGGGGATCGTGGCCTCGATGTAGGCGCGCAGGTAGTCGCCCGGGCGGTGACCGGCCTGTGCGAGGGCGGCGTCGAAGGTGGCCGTGAGGCGCTCGACCATGGCGGCGACCAGCGCCTGCTTGGTCGGGAAGTGATAGAACAGGCCGCCCTTGGAGACCCCGGCCCGCCTGGCGACGGCTTCGAGGGTGAGCGAGTCGGCCCCCTCGGTCAGGAGCACCTCGGCTGCGGCGTCGAGCAGGCGTTCCTTGGAACTGGTTCTGGGCACCCTGAAACTATACCGGCCAACCGGTATAGTTTCGCCTTGTAACTGGACTCTCCCCCCATGGCAGACTCCATGCTCGTCCCACGGCTCGCACCTGGAGGAGAGCAACCGCATGACGATCGTGAAGGGCGTCGAGGCCCGCGACACGCAACACTGCGAGACGACGGCGCTCGGGGTGCTGCTGCGGCACGAGGGGCTCGATCTGTCCGAGCCCATGCTGTTCGGGCTCGGCTCGGGCCTGTCCTTCGTCTACTGGGACAGCAAGGCCATGGCGGTCCCCTTCCTCGGCGGCCGGGTCAGGCCGTTCGAGCTCACCGGGAACCTGGCCGCCAGGCTGGGGCTGACCCTGCGGACCGAGGAGACCACCTCACCGCGCAGGGCGTGGGCGAACGTGGCCGCCCAGATCGACGCCGGCCGGCCCGTCGGGCTCCAGCTCGACAGCTACCACCTGGACTACTTCCGGTCGAAGGTGCACTTCGGCGGGCACGTCGTCGCGATGTACGGCTACGACGAGCACGATGCCTACCTGGTGGACACCGGGCCGCAGGGCGGGGCGGTGCGCACCAGCCGGGCCGGCCTGGCCGAGGCGCGGGCGGCGCGCGGCCCGATGACCGCCAGGAGCCGCTCCTTCACCATCGCGCTGCCGGCGCACCCCGTCCCCTGGCAGGAGCGGCTCGTCCCCGCGATCACGGCGTGCGCCGCGGCCTTCCTCGCCGCCCCCATCGCCAACCTGGGCCATCGCGGCATCGAGAAGGCCGCCCGCCAGGTGCCCACCTGGCTGTCCCGCGCGGAGCAGCCGCAGCGGGACCTGCCGCAGACCGCCCTGCTCATGGAGCGGGCGGGCACCGGGGGTGCCCTGTTCCGGGCCCTCTATCGCGACTTTCTCGGCGAGTGCGCCGGGCTGATCGACGACGGCGGCCTCCGTACCGGCCACCGGCTGTACGGGGAGGCCGCCGTCATGTGGACGGACGTGGCCGCCCTGATCGCGAAGGCCGGCGAGACCGGCGACGCCGCGCACCTCGACCAGGCCGGCGCCATCCTCCACGACCTCGCGCGCATCGAGAGCGAGGCCATGCACGTGCTCCGCCGGCTGTAGCCCGCGCGGCAGCCGATCAGTCCACCTCGGCCGCCGGGGCGGTCCACGTGTTGCAGTGGCCCGGCCTGCCGCCCCGGAACCCGCCGTTCAGCCAGGCGGCGCCGTGCTGACCCCGCCCGTGGGTCCGCTCGTCGCCCGCGTCGCCTCTCCGGGCGAAATCCGCCAGCACCAGCTGCCAGTCCTCGGCGGACACCGGGAGCGAGTCACGGACGGCGGCGAACCAGACGCCCGCGAAGCAGTCGGCCTGGAGCTCGTAGCGGCGGCTGAAGGCGAGCGTCGCACCCTCGTCGGAGGTGGAGACCTCCCGCTCCGCGGCGGCGTCGCCGATGCCCGCGTTGTCCTGTACGTGGTGCCCGTACTCATGGGCGAGGATCGCGGTCAGGACCATCGCGTTCTCCTCCTCGTCCACCCCGAGGTAGATGCCGTTGTTGACGGGGCAGTAGAAGGCGGCGGCGTCCGGCTCCGGGTAGTCGCCGCAGGCGCCGCGGCCGGGTTCGGACCAGAAGACCCGGGTGGGCAGCCCGGAGGAAAGCCCGCTGGCCGCCTGGAGTGCCTGCCATGACCGGTCCATGCAGTCGGCCATGGCGTGCAGGAAGGCCGGCCGAGCCGTGTCCGGGGCGCGGCATTCGCCCGTCAGCGGGGACGCCGCGTAGATCGGGTTCCGCTCCAGGCTCCCGGTGACGACGTCGGCGCCCGGCAGCGGGGTCGAGCTGAGGGCCGGGGCAGGCGGTCGCTGCGCGGCCAGCTGGCCCAGGACCAGTCCCAGCGTCGCGGCCAGGGCGATGAACCCGATCACCCCGGCGGCGAACGCCCCTAAGCCTGAGCGAACCGGTCGCGAGCCCGGCCGCGGCGGCCAACTTCCCACCAGCCGGAGTCTAGATGCTCGATCCCGCCCAGGCCTCCTTGCCGGTGGTGACCGGGGCACCGGTCCTCGCCGACTCCCCGATGGCGAGGCTGATCAGGTGGTCCTGGCACGCCTCGGCGAGCGGGTAGGGAGGCGGGCCCTCCTGGCGGGCCCAGGCACCCGTGCGGTCGAGGATGTCCGCGACCGCGATGTCGTCGTCGGACCGGGCCGCTCCCTCGAACGGGTTGCGGTAGACCACGCGCCCGTCGAAGCTGATGTGCTTGAGGTCGCGCAGCTCCAGGTTGAGGTCGATGCCGGTGTCGCGCCGGATCAGCCGCGACTCCACCGGCGTCGAGGGGTCGACCAGCCGCACCACCCGGTCGTCCACCAGCTCGCCGATCGAGCCGCGCACCACGATGCGGCGCATGCGCAGGGGGTTCCACCACTGGTTGTCGGTGAAGTCGTACAGGCCCATCCGGCCGCCGAAGTCGAGGGTGGCGATGGTCGTGGTCAGGCGTCGCGGCGTGTCGTCACCGGTCCACCCGCCGAACCCCAGCGGGTCGGCGAGCGGCGCCTCGAACGCCGAGGCGCGTACCTCGGCGGCGTCGAACCCGATGCCCAGCAGACCGCGGATCATCGACACCGCGTGGTACAGGTGGGTCGAGGAGACCTGGACCGAGGTCGGTTCGCCGATCACGCCCTGCCGGACGAGCGCCAGCCGGGCCGCGTGTCCGGGCATCAGCAGATACTGCTCGGCCACCTGGACCAGGCCGCTGCCGCCCACGTCCCGCCACAGTGACCGCAGCCCGTCGAGGTCGGGCGCGGGCGGCGTCTCGGCCAGGACCGGCATCCGATGCCCGACCGCCGCGCGGATCGCGTCCGGCATCGCGGCCCACGGGACCGCCGCGGCGAGGTAGTCGGGCCGCTCGTGCCGGAGCAGGTCGTCGATCGAGGGGAAGGCCGGTACGCCCCACTCGGCGGTCACCTCGCCGGCCCGCTCCGCGCTGCGCGTCACGACGCCGCTGACCCGCAGCCGGTCCGGCATCGCCGCGGCCAGCCGCAGGAAGAACCGGGTCCGCCGCCCGCTGCCGATCGCGCCGAACGTCGTGGTCATGAAGGGACCTCCTCGGGGACGGGAGCGATCTCGCAACAGCGTATACGGCCTGCCGAAAAGCCCCGCCGTCGGCGTCGGCGTCGACGGCGGCGTCGACGGCGGCGAAGAGGATCTCGCGGCTTCCCGATCGCCGGGCTGTAACCGCGGGCACTGGCAGGCGGACGGACGCTCACCACGATGGGTGCCGGATCTTCTCACACAACGAAAGGTGATGTCGTGCGTCTGCTCACCGGGTTGACGATGAGTGCTGTCCTCGCCGCCGGACTCCTGGCCGCCCCACCCGCCATGGCCGCCCAGACGGCGGTGAGCTTCGCCGCGGACTCGGGCGACTCGTGCCGCCGCGGGGTCACGGAGGGCACGATCGAACGGTACGACGGTCCGGTCGTCCGGCCGCTCGTCAAAATCGAAGGCTCGCTGTACGACGAGGCCCGCCCGACTGTCTGCTTCCCCGACAACCTGCACTCCACGGCCACCTTCCGCGGTTACCGCGGCACCGAGCTCGTGGACTCCGAGACGTACAAGGCGGACAACGAGCAGGTCAAGCTCTCCTTCGGGCTGTCCGACCCGACGGGGGTGCGGAGCATCGACCGGGTGGTCGTGCAGGTGTGCCGGTTCAGCAACTCGCCGATCGGGATCAGCTACTGCGGCGCGGCGCAGGAATACAAGATCCCCTAGAGGGTCTCGTCAGTCGTCGAGCAGCCGCCACGCGGTGAGGGCGATCCTGGCCCGGGTCAGGCCGGTGGGCTCGGTCAGGTCGATGCCCAGGCTCCTGCCGATCTGTTCGAGGCGGCGGGCGATGCTGCTGTGGTGCAGGTGGAGGAGGTCGGCGGCCTGCCGCAGGGAGCCGGTGGCGCAGTAGGCGTCCAGGGTCTCCAGGTCTTCGGGGGTGCCGGCCAGCCGGCCGATCGCGATCACGTCGGCGTTGCCCCGGGCGGCGTCCTGGGGGATCTCGGCCAGCAGCGCCAGGGCGCCCAGGTCGCCGTGGTGGACGACCGGCCGGCGGGCGGTGGTGAAGCGGAGGGCGGTGCGGGCCTGCTGCCAGGACCGGTCGGGGCTCTCGGCGCCGCCGACGCCCGCGCGGACGCCGGCCGGGATCCCGGCCGGATCCAGGGTGGTGGCCAGGATGACGCCCGCGTCGGCGAGCGGCGCCGCCTTGACCGGGCGGGCCGGGCAGACCAGGGCGCCGACCTGGTCGAGCGGCAGCCGCGAGTGTACGGCGACGACGCGGATCGGCAGGTCGGCGGCGAAACCCAGGAGCCGGAGCGCCCGGGCCCTGGCCGCCTCGTCGATGTTGGCGCTGATCGCCAGCTCGACGAGGGCCGGGTCGGCCATGGTGGTGCGGGCGGGGCCGTACCTCTCGACGACCCCCGCGGCGGCGATGGCGAGCCGGTCCAGCAGCACCTCGTCGAGGGGGCTGGGCCGGCCGGGGCGCTCCAGCCACACCGTGCCGATCTCCTCGTCGTCGAGGGTGATCGGCGCCGTGCTGGACGGGGGCGACGGCGGGGTGGTCGCCTCCTTGCCGTCGGGCGCCATGCGGATCACCCGCCCCGTGCCGTGCAGCCGGACCCCGGCCACGCACTCGGCCAGGCCGGCCGAGGCCCGCGCGAGCGCCGGGAGGTCCACCCGCCGGCGCATCAGCGTGTCGTAGAACGCGACGACGCGGATCGCGCCTTCGACGTGCGAGTCCAGTTGCGACAGCCGTTGGGCGAGTGCCTCCATGCCAGGAGGATAGGTCCTCCCTGTCCAGAAGATTGCGCCGATCTACGCGCGATCCGGGCGAAATGCCCGACAGATGGCGGATGGACTCCGGGGTGGCGACCGGCAGGATGGCCGGCATGGATCCCGAACTGGAGCCTTTCCTCCCGATGTTTCCCAAGGACGATCTGGCCGATCCGATCGCCTCGCGCAAGGTCTTCGCCGAGCGGGCCGCCATGCGGCCGGCACCGGATATCTCGGGCATGAAGGTCGAGGACCGTACGGTGCCCGCCGACCCGGACGTGCCGGTACGGATCTATCGCCCGCACCTGGCCCAGGGCGCCATCGTCTGGCTGCACGGCGGCGGGCTGGTCATGGGCAGTCTGGACACCGACCACCCGTGGGCCGCCCGGCTCGCGGACGACTCCGGCGCGGTGGTGATCTCCGTGGACTTCCGGCTGGCCCCCGAGCACCGGTTCCCGGCCGCCCTCGACGACGCCTACGCCGTACTGGAGTGGACGGCCGAGCACGCCGCCGAGCTCGGCGTCGATCCGGAGCGGATCGCGGTCGGCGGGCACAGCGCCGGCGGGGGGCTCGCGGCCGCGGTGGCGCTGCGGGCGCGCGAGGAGCAGGGGCCGGCGATCCGCTTCCAGCTGCTCAACCAGCCCGGGCTCGACGACCGGCTGGAGACCTGGTCGGCGCGGAACTTCACCGACACGCCCTGGCTGTACCGCGACAAGCTGGCCGCGATATGGCGGCACTACCTGGGCTCCGCGCCGGCCACGCCGTACGCCGCCCCGGCCCGCGCCGACGACCTGTCCGGCCTGCCGCCCGCCCACATCGCCACCGCCGAGTTCGACCCGCTCCGCGACGAGGGCATCGGCTACGCGCTGCGCCTGCTGCAGGCGGGCGTGCCGGTCGAGCTGCACCAGTGGCCCGGCACCTTCCACGGCTCGCAGGCCATCCCGACCGCCGAGGTGTCGCAGCGGCAGGTCGCCGAACTCGGCGCCGCGTTGCGCCGGGCCATGGCCGGCTGAGGTCGGCGCGGCATGACCGTCACCCCGATCGATCTCCTGGCGGCCTCCATCCACCTCCACCAGGGCGGCGAGATCCGCGCCGGGAAACGGACGACGGACCCCGACCAGGACGGCTGGCGCCTGACGGCCTTCCATGCGAAGACCGGCGCCGACGTCCACGCCGACCACTGGGAGGTCCATCCCGAGGCCGAGGAGATCGTGTCGTGCCTCGTCGGGAAGATCCGGCTCTTCCTCCGTCCGGAGCTGCCGGGGCAACAGGAGGAGGAGATCAGGCTGGCGGCCGGGACCGCGGTCATCGTGCCGCGCGGGCGCTGGCACCGCATCGAGCTGGACATCCCCAGCAACATCATGGCCGTCACGCTGCCGCGTGGCAGCCGCCTGGAGAGGCGCGCGGCGCAGGCGCCGGCCCGCCCGTAGGACGGGCCGGCGCCTGCCCCGGGTGTCACTTGCTGTAGTTCTTCCCGATCGGCCTGCCGGGGATCGGCTTGGCGATGAGGGCGACGGGGATGAAGAAGCAGATCTGGCCGATCGCGATGGTGAGCGTCCAGAGTGCCTTGTCGTCGTAGTGCGCGGACGCCCTGGCGTACAGCTCGTCGGGGACGCGTTCCCCGGACGGGTTCGGGGTGAGGACGGCCTCGACGAGCTCCAGCGCGATCCGTTCGGCGCCGGTGAAGTAGGGAGCGTCCCGCCAGGAGGCCACGGCGGTGATGCGCTCCTCCGTCTCACCCGACTTGCGAAGGATGTCGCTCTGCCGGACGGTGTGGTAAGTGCTGCCGACGATCTGCCCGGCGCGGAGCTGCACCAGGCCGACGGTGGTGCGCGGGATCGCACCGTTCATGGTGGCCTTGGTCATGGCTCCGGCGATCGTCCCTACCTCGGGAAAGAACTCGGCCGGGTCGGGCAGACGCGACTGGAGGTTGTCCTGCTCGGCCGTCGTGGGTGTGGACATCGGAGAACTTCCTTCTTGAGTGCTGGATGATGTTCAGCAAGTACGACGACCCGGCGGCCGAAACTGTGAGGTGGCGCGCCCGCCTCACAGTCCGGCCCGGTGTCTCGTCGATCCGGTGAGGCAATCGCACCGAGGGAACCGAGGACACCATGACCACCCACGCGATCATGAGCGAGCGGCGTCACCTGATCAATCTCGCCTACCGCCTGCTCGGTTCGCTGGCCGATGCCGAGGACGTCGTGCAGGAGACGTACGCCCGCTGGTACGCCATGTCCGAGGGGCAGCGGGAGGCCATCGAGAACCCCCCTGCCTGGCTGACGACGGTCGCCAGCCGCATCTGCCTCGACCTACTCGGCTCGGCCCGGGCCCGGCGGGAGAGCTATGTGGGCGAGTGGATCCCGGAGCCGGTGCCCGGCCGTACGGACTGGGTCAGCGCGCGGCCCGGCACGGATCCGGCCGACCGCGTCACCCTCGACGAGTCGCTCAACATGGCCTTCCTCGTCGTGCTCGAATCGATGACCCCGGCCGAGCGGGTCGCGTTCATCCTGCACGACGTCTTCCGCTACTCCTTCACCGAGGTGGCCGAGATCGTCGGCCGCACGTCGGCGGCCTGCCGCCAGCTGGCCACCTCGGCCCGCCGCCGCATCCGCGAGTCCCAGGCGTCCCCGACCCCCACGGCCCGGCGCGCCGGCATCGTCAGGGACTTCAAGCTGGCCTGGGAGGCCAAGGACATCGACGCCCTCATCGGCCTCCTCGACCCCGACGCCAAGGTGATCGCCGACGGCGGCGGCCTGGCCAACACCGTGATCCGGCCGGTGGAGGGCGCGGAGCAGATCGTGCGTTACGCCCTGACCCTCGCCGGCCTGGCGCCCGCCATGACGATCCAGGAGCAGACCGTCAACGGCCAGCCCGGTCTGGTGGGCGTGGTGGACGGCGTCACCGTGGCGGTGATGGCGTTCGACGTCGCGGACGACCGGATCACGCGCATCTGGGCAGTGCGCAACCCCGAGAAGCTCCGGCCCTGGGCGGCGGTACCGCAGCAGTAGATCGGCCTCACCTCACATTCCCGGCGGTTGTGTCGTCGGACTCCTGCGACACCGGCCAGGACGCTTCCCGCGTCCCGGCCGTCGTCCGCCCCTGCCCCACCGTCGTCAAGGAGTCAGCCGTGTTCCTGCGTGTCGCGATCATCCTGCAGACCCTCGCCCTCCTCGCCGCGCCGATCACCGCCGGACTGCTGCTGACCTCGCCCAGCGAACGGGTGCTGCACAGCATCTCGGCGTACGGGGTGTTCACCGCGGCGCTGCTGCACCTGATCGTCGCGATCCTGCTGTGGCGGCCGGGCGGCGGCTCCCCCAGGACCGCCCTGTACGCGGCCGGGTTCTTCGGGCTCACGCTCGCGCAGATAGCGCTCGGCATCGCAGCCGCGACGCCCCTGCACTTCCCCCTGGGGGTGCTGCTGTTCGGCGTGAGCGTCCTTCAACTCAGCCGGCTCCCGGCCGTCCGCCGGCAGCCGTCCTGAACCGACCCCGGGGGTCTGTCCGAGTCCCGCGGGTCTTTGCGAGGCCCGCCGCTATGCGAGGCCCGCGGGCAACAGGGCGCGGATCGCGGTGTGGACGGCTTCGAGGTCGACCGCCTCGGGAGCGATCCGCCACTGGGCGTGTACGCCGATGATCGTCCCCACCAGCGCGACCGTGAACGCCTCCGGGGTGACGCCCGGGGGCAGCGCCTCGGCCGGGATCCGGGCGCGTACCCCCTGGCGAAGCGCCGCGTGGAGGCGCGCGTAGTGCTCGCGGATCGGCGAGCCCACCTCGACGGCCTCGGCGAGCAGCGTGATGAACAGGCGGGTGGCCGGCACCTGGATGAAGTCGACGACCTGCCCGAGCGGATCATCGGCGGGCGCGCCGAACCGGGCCAGCACCGCCTGGAGCTGGTCGTCGATCACCGCCTCCAGCAGGCCGAGCTTGTTTCCGAAATGCCACGGGATGGAGCCGCGGCTGATGCCGGCCTTGTCGGCGATGTCGACGAAGCTCGTCTGCCGGTATCCCTTCTCGGCGAAGAGCTCGGCGGCAGCCGCCACCAGCAGCCGGCGGCTCTCCTGAGTCCTCTCGTCACGTCGCGTGGCCATGCGGCCCATCTAACAGGTATGCCCGACGACAGATCAAATGCTGATCGGTATAGCCTGTGTTAGCCAACATATAAATACGCCGAGAAGGAGCTCTCATGAGGCTGCCGAAGAGCGCGCACACCAGGGACGTCGCCATGAGCTCGGGCCAGCGGATGCTCCGCTGGGCAAGCGGGATCATGCTCGTGCTCGGAGCGGGGCACCTGTCCTTACTGGCCCTCCTCACCTGGGAAAACGTCTCCGGGTGGGTGGACAGGGGACTGTGGGCGGCCGTCCCGCTCCTGGACGGGGATGCCGTTCAGACGGTGGCGTCCCTGCAGAACAAGGTCACCTTCTGGGCCGGGCCGGGCAGCTTCTCCGTGCCCCTGATTCTCCTGGGCTGCCTGACCTGGCACCTCGCCGGGCGCGGGGTCCCCGTGCCCGCCGGGATCGGGTGGGCACTCGCGGCGTGGTGCGCGCTGGGCGGCGTCCTTCTCGTGCCCTCCCCGTACGTCGCCGGGGTCGTCGCCGGCGGGCTCGTCATCCTGGCGGCGCGGCCGGGTCAGGCCTTCGGTGCCATGGCCGCCACCGCGGACAGCAGGAGATCGATGCCGAAGGAGTAGTAGGCGTCGAGGTCGGGCGGGTCGGACAGGGTGGCGGCGAAGGCGGCCAGGTGGGGGTAGCGGCCGGGAGGCAGGCGTTCCAGGTCGAGGCGCTGCTGCCGCCTGAGCTCCGCGCTCGCCTCCTCGTCGCCGTCCACGCCACCGGGCTGGCAGGACACCGTCGCCGTCGCGCCCAGCAGCAGGTAGGAGGCCACCTGGTCGGCCTGCCGCGGCGTGAACCCGGCCTCGGCGAGCAGCCCGATCACGGTGTCGGTGGCCCGCAGGTATCCCTCGGCCGCGCTCTTGTCGATCACCGGCAGGAGGGCGGACAGGTAGGGGTGCGCGCGCGTCTGTTCCACCAGCGCGGTGACGACCGCGCGGAGGCGCTCAGCCCAGGGCCGGTCCGGCGCCAGGCCGGCGACGAGCGGCGCGAGCAGGTGGTCGGCGAGCGCGGACAGCAGCTCGTCCTTGTTCTTGACGTGCCAGTACAGCGCCGTGGGCGCGACGCCGAGCTCAGCGGCGAGCCGGCGGATGGTGACCGCCTGGAGCCCGTCGGTGTCGGCGATCTTCATCGCCCGATCGACGACGGCCTGGCGGGTCAGTTTCTCCGAAGCCACCTGACCACTGTACGCACGTTCTCCTGTGCAATGTTCATGTACAGCGTTCCTGTACAGTGTTCATGAACGCTGTACAGTACAAGGAGACGCCACGCATGAGTGCTGAATCGACACGTACGCACCGCTTCGACCGCTGGCTGTACCGCGGCGGCCGGCCCAACCGGCTGGCCCGGGCGATCAACCGCGTCTGGGCCACCGTCTTCGCGACCGGGGTGCTGCAACCGGAGCGGATGGTGACCCTGCGGGTGCCGGGCCGGCGTACCGGGCGGGTCATCTCCTTCCCGCTGGTCGTCGCGGACCACGAGGGCGAGCGCTACCTGGTGGCGATGCTCGGCCAGGAGACCAACTGGGTGCGCAATGTCCGCGCGGCCGGCGGGCTGGCGGTGCTGCGGCACGGCCGGCAGGAGACCGTACGTCTGGACGAGGTGGACGCCGGGGACCGTGCGCCCGTCCTCCGCCGCTACCTGGCCGTCTCGCCGGGCGGCCGCACCCACATCCCGGTGGACCGGCGGGCGCCGCTGGCTGAGTTCGAGCGGATCGCCGCGCGGTATCCGGTCTTCCGCATCACCCCGGTCGAGACACGGTGACCGCGTCCCCTGGCCGGTCGCCCCCGTGAGCCGCCGGGGTCACGAACCCGGCGCGGGCCGATGCCGGGATCATCACGTTCCCCGCCCGAGACCACGCTTCCCTGCCCTGATCAGCCGCCGAATGTCACCTTCCGAACACGGCAGGCGGCCCCGGCCGGAGTGGTGAGGTAGTCAGAGATCATGCTCCTCCTCCGGTTGTCCAGCGCCCTGTGCATCGCCGCGATGCTCGCCCTCACCGCCTGCAGCGAGGATCCCGCGGCCCGCGCCGCCCGTACCCACGCCGAACAGATCGCCGAGCGGCTCGGCCGCGGCCTGTCCTGGAACTCGGAGGACATCGGCCACGCGCTCTCCCGCGACGCGGACGTCGACGTGTACTCCGTGACCGGCACCAGGTACAGCGTCAGCGACCAGGGACGCGTCCTGCTGCGGATCCGCGCCACGAGCCCGGTGGATCGGGACGGTGAGCCGCTCGGCAGGACGAGCTCCCCGAGTCCCGCCGCGGTGGCCGTCGTGTGCTTCGAGATCTCGGTCTCCTACTCCGACACGGGCGTGGCCGAGGTCGACTGCCCGGCGGGCGAGCCGCGCTCCTTCCGCGCCCCGGCGGAGATCCCCCGCACCGCGTACGAGTGGCTGAAGACGCGCCTGCCCGCAACCCCCGACCTGGCGGCCGCCCGCGAGGTCGTCGACCGGCTGGACCTGGACGACCGCATCGGCAAGGACGTGGCCGAGGTCGACGGGGTGATCGGCATCGCGTTGCGGGAGCGGCCGGGGGTGTGCCTGTTCGCCCGCGTCCGGCCGGGGGACGTACAGGTCTGGTGGCCCTCCCGCGTCCAGGCGATGCCCGGGGAGAGCAGTTGCAGCGCAGCCGAGGCCGCTCACGGCCACGCCCAGCGCCCGCCCCACTGACCGGCGCGGGCCGGCGGGTCAGCCGGTCGGCGGCGGGAACACGCGGTCGAGGCCGGTGATCTCCAGCAGCCGTACGACACTCCGCGAGCTCCTCGTCACCCGCAGGCTCCCCCGCCCCGCCACCGCCTGGTTACGCGCGGCGACCAGCACGGCCAGGCCGCGGGCGTCGATGAAACCCACCTGGCCCAGGTCGAGCAGGAGATGGGTGCCCCGCTGGGCGAGCACGCGGGCCACGCACGCGCGGAAGACCGACTCCGAGGCCAGGTCGAGCTCTCCGGACGCCCTGATCACCACCTGGTCGTCCGTCCGGGTCACCTGAAGGACCAGGCCAGCCTCCCCTCCCGGCAGGTGAGGGTCCATCGGGGACGACATGAGGGGGAACCTAAGACCGGCCCATCACGCCGCGCTAGGGCCAAAGGTCCCGAATTTAACCCTCCCACTCCCGGCGTCTCGTCAAGAAAGGCCCGCCCGCCTGAACTCCCCGGACTCACTCCGGGGACCCCGGCGCTCAGGCCCCCTCACCCACCAGCCCATCGGCCGGGACGTATTGACGCGAACAGGAGGAACAGATACGTTCCGGTAGATTTCACGGTTGTCCAAGGGAAATCCGGTGAGATGCCGGTGCGGACGCGCCACTGTATCCGGGACGTAGATCCCGGGAGCCAGGTCGCTTGGCAGCCGTGACCTCGAAGGCGGGACGCGTCATCCCTGAGGAGGCTTTTGCATGAGTGATCTGACCACTCCCACCACCACCATCCCCTTTCCACGCCTGCGCGCCTGGCTGCCGGCCGTGGCACTGCTGCTGCTCGTCGCGTACCTGGTCCTGATGGACAACGGCGCCGTGTCCCAGACGGGCGCGTTCCTGCACGAGCTGATGCACGACGGGCGGCACCTGCTCGGCGTGCCGTGCCACTGAGGCCCCGGCATGGTACGGAACTTGCTGGTCAGAGGTCTGCTCGTAGGCCTGCTGGCCGGATCGGTCGCGGGCGGCTTCGCCTTCGTCTTCGGGGAACCGCGCGTGGACAGCGCGATCGCCCTGGAGGAGGCGGCCGCGGCCCAGACCCGGGCCGCTCCGGCAGAGGCGCACGAGGGTCACGATCACGGCGAAGGGGCCGAGGTCAGCAGGCCCGTGCAGAAGGCGGGGCTCTTCCTGGCCACCGGGCTCTACGGGCTGGCCGTGGGCGGCGTGTTCGCCCTCGTGTTCGCGGGCCTGCGGGGCCGGGTCGGGTCGCGCTCGGACGGGCGGCTGGCCCTGGCCTCCGCCGGTACGGCCTTCGTCGCCGTCATCCTCGTCCCTTTCGTGAAATATCCAGCCAACCCGCCCGCTGTCGGTGACCCGGCGACGATCGGCAACCGCACTCTGCTGTACGTGGTGATGGTCCTCGTCGGGCTGGCCGCGGTGGCGGTCGCGGTGGCCACGGCCCGCCGGGCGAGCTCCGCGGATCCGTGGGTCCGGTGGGTCTCGGCGGTGGGCTCCTTCCTGGTTCCGGTGGTGGCGGCGTGGGTGCTGCTGCCACCGGTGCACGAGGTGCCCGCCGGGTTCCCCGCCACGCTGCTGTGGGAGTTCAGGCTCGCCTCGCTCGGCACGCAACTCGTCTTCTGGGCGGCGTTCGGCGTGCTGTTCGGGTGGGTGAGCGACAGAGCGGCCCGAGCGGTTCAGGCCGACCCGGCTCGTACGGCCGGTGCAACTCGTACCGGCGGCGCTGCCGGTGCCGCCGTCGAGCCGGGCTGAGCTCGGTTGTTGTTCGTCCGGCACGCGACGACGCCGGGGATGCGGGCTGCCCGTTTCCCCGGCGCCACGGACACCGACCACACCAACGCCGACCCGGCCGGCCTCGCCAGAGCCGCCTCCTTGGCCGCCATGGCGGGCTGGACCGCACCGGGAGTCATGGCGGGCGCGGCTGTCTGGGTCTCGCCCGTGCGGGCCGCGTGGCAGACCGCCGCCGCGATGGGGCTGGAGGCGCGCGTGGCTCCGGCCCTCAGGGAAGCCGACTGCGGCCGGTGGGGCGGGCTGACGTATGAACAGGTCGCGCGGGAGGAGCCGGAGGCGCTGGCCAGATGGCTGGCGGATCCGCACGCGGCCCCGCACGGCGGCGAGAGCCTGGCCGCTCTCGCCGAACGGGTCGGGGACTGGCTGGAAGCGGTACGCCAGAATCCCACCCACCCCGAGGCGGTCACCGGCCGGGCGCAACCCGCCGGCGCCGTACGCCCTGAGGTGGTCGTCATCTGTGATGTCGGTGTGATCCGGGCGGCGCTCGGGCATGCGCTGGGGCTGGATCCGCTCAGCACCGCCCGTTTCGACATCGCGCCGCTGTCCTTCACCGAGCTGACCGTCACGCGAACTGGCCGGCGGGTCGCTCATGTCAACCGGAAGGTTCTGTCTTGGTCAACACCTACCCGTTCAGCGCGGTCGTCGGGCTCGACGACCTGAAGCTGGCGCTGGTGCTCAACGCGGTCTCACCCCGGGTGGGCGGCGTGCTCGTACGCGGTGAGAAGGGCACTGCCAAGTCCACGATCGTACGCGCGCTCGCGGCCCAGCTGCCCGCCGTGGACGTGGTGGCCGGTTGCCGCTTTGCCTGCGACCCGGCGGCGCCCGACCCCGGATGCCCGGACGGTCCGCATGAGAGCGGTGTCGATGGCGTGAGCCGTCCGGCCGCGCTGGTGGAGTTGCCTGTCGGTGCGTCCGAGGATCGCCTGGCGGGATCGCTCGACGTGGAGCGGGCGCTGACGGAGGGCGTGAAGGCGTTCGAGCCGGGGCTGCTGGCCGCCGCGCACCGCGGCGTCCTGTACGTCGACGAGGTGAACCTGCTGCACGACCACCTCGTGGACCTGCTGCTCGACGCGGCCGCCCTTGGGACCTGCTACGTCGAGCGCGAGTCCGTCTCGGTCCGGCACGCCGCCCGGTTCCTGCTGGTGGGCACCATGAACCCGGAGGAGGGAGAGCTGCGGCCGCAGCTCCTCGACAGGTTCGGGCTGACGGTCGAGGTCAGGGCGTCGCGCGATCCCGGGGAGCGGGCCGAGGTGGTGCGGAGGCGGCTGGCCTTCGACGCGGACCCGGCGGCGTTCGCGGCGCGGTGGGCGCGGGAGGAGTCGGAGCTGGCGGGGCGGATCGTCACGGCCCGGGAGCGGGTGGCGGGCGTACGGCTGCCCGACGCGCGGCTGCGGCAGATCGCCACGGTTTGCGCGGCCTTCGAGGTGGACGGGCTGCGAGCCGACCTGGTCACGGCGAGCGCGGCGATCGCCCATGCGGCCTGGCAGGGGCGGGCGGTGGTGAGCGTGGCAGACGTACGCGCGGCGGCCCGGCTGTCGTTGCCGCACCGGAGACGGCGGGATCCGTTCGACGCGCCGGGGCTGGATGAGGCGCTGCTCGATGAGCTGCTGGAGCGCACCTCGGAGGATGACGATCCGGACGGGAGCGACAGTCCGGACGGCCCAGATGGTCGTGGTGGCCCGGACGATCGTGGCGGCCCAGATGATCGTGGCGGCCCAGATGATCGTGGCGGCCCAGATGATCGTGGCGGCCCAGATGATCGTGGCGGCTCGGACGATCGTGGCGGTGCCGACGATCGTGGCCGGACGGACGATCGTGGCAAAGCGGACGATCGTGGTGGGGCGGGCGGTGGTCCTTCTGGCGAGGGGGCGGATGCGGGTGGGGACGACGGGTCTCCGGGTGAGGGCCAGGACGGTGGGGGCGCCGATCGGGTGGACGGGCGGGTGGACGGGGTGATGGCGCCGTACCGGGTGCCGTTGCTGGAGGTGCCGGGGCTCGGGGAGGGGGCGTCCGGGCGGCGGTCGCGCTCGCGGACCCCGCGCGGCCGGGCCACCGGGTCGCGCCGCCCCTCCGGGCCGGTGCGCGATCTGCACGTGACCGCGACGCTGCTGGCGGCCGCCCCGCACCAGAGGGAACGCGGGCGCGGCGGGCCGGGGCTGGTGCTGCGCGGCGACGACCTGCGTGAGGTGATGCGTGAGGGCAGGGAGGGCAACCTCGTGCTGTTCGTGGTGGACGCGAGCGGCTCGATGGCGGCGCGCAGGCGGATGGCGGTGGTCAAGACGGCCGTGCTCAGCCTGCTGCTCGACGCCTACCAGCGGCGCGACAAGGTGGGGCTGGTGACGTTCCGGGGCGCGGGTGCCGAGGTGGCGCTGCCGCCCACGTCGTCGGTGGAGGCGGGTGCGGCGCGGTTGCGTTCGCTGCCCACCGGCGGGCGTACTCCGCTGGCGGCCGGGCTGGTGCGGGCGGCGGAGGTGCTGCGGGTGGAGCGGCTGCGGGATCCGGCCAGGCGGCCGCTGCTGGTGGTGGTGACCGATGGGCGCGTCACGGCGGGCGGGGACGTGGACCGGGCGGCCGGGCTGCTGGCGGGTACGGCGTCGGTGGTCGTCGACTGCGAGAGCGGGCCGGTACGGCTCGGCCTGGCCGGGCGGCTGGCGTCCCGGCTGCGGGCCCGGCTCGTTCCGCTCGATGACCTCGCCGATCTCGGGTCGGTCGTCCGCGATCACAGGCGGGCGGCAGCTGACCATAGAGGCGATCGTGGTTACCGGAAGGTGGTCTGAGTCATGCCGCAGGGGAAGCCGGCCGTCGTGCCGGACGACGGCCTCACCACCCGGCAGCGCCGTACCAGGCCGCTGCTGATCGTCCACACCGGCCCGGGCAAGGGCAAGTCGACGGCCGCCTTCGGGATGGCGTTGCGGGCCTGGAACCAGGGGTGGCCCGTCGGGGTGTTCCAGTTCGTGAAGTCGGCCAAGTGGCGCATCGGCGAGGAGCGGGCGCTCAAGGTGCTCGGCGACACGGGCGAGGGCGGCACGGTGACCTGGCACAAGATGGGCGAGGGCTGGTCCTGGATCCAGCGGCCCGGCACCGAGGAGGACCACGCGGCCGACGCCCGGGAGGGCTGGGAGCAGATCAAGCGTGACCTGGCGGCCCAGACGTACCGGTTCTACGTGCTGGACGAGTTCACGTACCCGCTGAAGTGGGGCTGGCTGGAGCTCGACGACGTGCTGGCGGCACTCACCGGGCGGCCGGGCAACCAGCACGTGGTGATCACCGGCAGGGACGCGCCGGAGCGGCTGATCGAGGTGGCCGACCTGGTGACGGAGATGGGCAAGGTACGCCATCCCATGGACGCCGGGCAGAAAGGGCAGAAGGGTATCGAGTGGTAGTTCCGCGACTGGTGATCGCGGCGCCGTCGTCGGGGAGCGGGAAGACGACGGTGGCCACGGGCCTGATGGCGGCGCTGCGGGGGCGGGGGCTGAAGGTCTCGCCGCACAAGGTGGGGCCCGACTACATCGACCCCGGATACCACGCGCTGGCCACCGGCCGTCCGGGACGGAACCTGGATCCGTGGCTGGTCGGTGAGGAGCGGGTGGGCCCGCTGTTCCGGCACGGCGCGGCGGGGTGCGACGTGGCGGTGGTCGAGGGCGTGATGGGCCTGTTCGACGGCAGGGGGGCCACGGACTTCGCCTCGACCGCGCACGTCGCGCGGCTGCTGGCGGCGCCCGTGGTGCTGGTCGTGGACGCGGCGCGGCAGAGCAGGTCGGTGGCGGCCGTGGTGCACGGGTTCGCCACGTTCGACCCCCGGGTGCGGGTGGGCGGGGTGGTGCTCAACCGGGTGGGCTCGGACCGGCACGAGGAGCTGTGCCGGGCCGCGCTGGAGGCGGCGGGCGTGCCGGTGCTGGGGGCGATCCGGCGTGACGACGGCGTGGCGACGCCGTCGCGGCATCTGGGGCTCGTCCCGGCGGCCGAGCGGGTGAGCGAGGCGGTGGCCTCGGTGGAGCGGCTGGCCGCGCTGGTGGCCCGGTCGTGCGACCTCGACGCGCTGTTGCGCCTGGCGAGGTCGGCTCCCCCGCTGGACGCCGCCCCATGGACGCCTCCGTACGCGGCCGTCCGCGAGCGGCCGGTGGTGGCGGTGGCGGGCGGGGCGGCGTTCACGTTCGGGTACGCCGAGCACGTCGAGCTGCTGCGGGCCGCAGGAGCGGAGGTGGCGGTGTTCGACCCGTTGCGTGACGAGAGGCTGCCCGACGGCGCCGCCGCGCTCGTGATCGGCGGCGGGTTCCCCGAGGTGTACGCCGCCGAACTGGCCGCCAACGCCCCGCTGCGCGAGCAGGTGGCGGCCTTCCCCGGCCCGATCGCCGCCGAGTGCGCGGGGCTGCTGTACCTGTGCGACGAGCTGGACGGGCAGCGCATGTGCGGACGGGTTCCCGGGCGGGCGCGGATGACGTCCCGGCTGACGCTCGGCTACCGGGACGCCGTCGCGCTGAGGCGCTCGCCGCTCACGAGGGCGGGCGAGCGCCTGCGGGGGCACGAGTTCCACCGCACGACCGTCGAGTACGCGGGCGAGCCGCTGTTCCGCTGGGACGGCGGCGCCGACGGGTACGGCGACGCCCGCGTGACCGCGTCCTACCTGCACCTGCACTGGGCCGGGGCGCCCGGCCTGGCTCAGCGGCTGGTGTCGTCCTCCAGGTCGCCTTCGGTCTTGAGGTAGACCTCCTGCAGGCCGCGCAGGATCTCCGGGTCCGGGTGCTGCCACATGCCGCGCTCGGCGGCCTCGAGGAGGCGTTCGGCGATGCCGTGCAGCGCCCACGGGTTCGAGCGGGCCATGAACTCCTGGTTCTCGGGGTCGAGCACGTACGCCTCGGTGAGCCTGTCGTACATCCAGTCCGCCATCACGCCGGTGGTGGCGTCGTAGCCGAACAGGTAGTCGACGGTCGCGGCCAGCTCGAACGCGCCCTTGTAGCCGTGCCGGCGCATGGCGGCCAGCCAGCGCGGGTTGACGACCCTGGCGCGGAAGATCCGGGCGGTCTCCTCCGAGAGCGTGCGGGTGCGTACGGCGTCGGGCCGGGTGCTGTCGCCCACGTACGCGGCCGGCGCCTTCCCCGTGAGCGCGCGGACGGTGGCGACCATGCCGCCGTGGTACTGGAAGTAGTCGTCGGAGTCGGCGATGTCGTGCTCGCGGGTGTCGACGTTCTTGGCGGCCACGGCGATCCGGCGGTAGGCGTCCTCCATCTGCGGGCGGGCGGCGACGCCGTCGAGGTCGCGGCCGTAGGCGAAGCCGCCCCACACCGCGTACACCTCGGCCAGGTCGGCGTCGTCGCGCCAGTTGCGGCTGTCGATGAGCGGCAGCAGCCCGGCACCGTACGCGCCGGGGGCCGAGCCGAAGATCCGCATCGTCGCCCGGCGCTCGTCGCCGCCGGTCCGGGTGACGTGGGCACGCACGTAGTTGTCCTCGTCCGGCTCGTCCAGGCCCGCGGCCAGCCGTACGGCGTCGTCGAGCATGCTCACCACGTGGGGGAAGGCGTCGCGGAAGAAGCCGCTGATGCGTACCGTCACGTCGATCCGGGGCCGGCCGAGCTCGGCGAGGGGGATCGGCTCCAGGCCGGTGACCCGGCGCGACGCCTCGTCCCACTCGGGGCGGATGCCGAGCAGGGCCAGCACCTCGGCCACGTCGTCGCCCGCCGTACGCATGGCGCTGGTGCCCCAGACGGACAGCCCCACCGAGCGCGGCCACCCGCCGGTGTCGGCCCGGTAGCGCTCCAGCAGGGAGTCGGCCATCGCCTGGCCGGTCTCCCAGGCCAGCCGGCTGGGCACCGCCCGCGGATCGACCGAGTAGAAGTTGCGGCCGGTCGGCAGCACGTTCACCAGGCCGCGCAGGGGCGAGCCGCTGGGCCCGGCCGGGACGTAGCCGCCGTCGAGGGCGTGCAGGACGTGGTCCAGCTCGTCGGTGGTGCGGGCCAGGCGCGGCACCATCTCGGTGGCGGCGAAGGTCAGCACGCGCGCGACCAGCTCCACCCGCTCCTCGTCGGCCGGAAGGGGGCCGTCGGCGACCCCATCGGCCGCGAGGACTCCCCGGGCGGCCTCGCCGGCCGGGATGACGGCGCGGGCGACCTCGCCGGCCGCGTCCGGTGCCCAGCCGCGCCGCTCCATCCCCTCCACCAGGGCGCGGGCCGTGGCTTCCGCCCGGTCCACGGCTCCCAGCCCGGCCGTGCCGTCCTCGGCCAGGCCGAGCGCCTCGCGCAGGCCCGGCAGCGTCTCCCGGCCGGACCACATCTGCCGGGCCCGCAACATCGCCAGCACCAGGTCCACCCGCACCTGCCCCTCCGGCGCCTGGCCGAGCACGTGCAGGCCGTCGCGGATCTGCGCGTCCTTCACCTCGCACAGCCAGCCGTCCACGTGCAGGATGAAGTCGTCGAACTCGCTGTCGTGCGGCCGGTCCGCCAGCCCCAGATCGTGGTCGAGCCGGGCGGCCTGGATCAGCGTCCAGATCTGCGCCCTGATCGCGGGCAGCTTGGCCGGGTCCATGGCGGCGATCGTGGCGTGCTCGTCGAGGAGCTGCTCCAGCCGGGCGATGTCCCCGTAGGTGTCGGCGCGGGCCATCGGCGGCACCAGGTGGTCCACCAGCACGGCGTGCGCGCGCCGCTTGGCCTGCGTCCCCTCCCCCGGGTCGTTGACGAGGAAGGGGTAGATCAGCGGCAGGTCGCCGATGGCCGCGTCGGTGCCGCACGCGGCGGACATCCCGGCCGACTTGCCGGGCAGCCACTCCAGGTTGCCGTGCTTGCCGACGTGCACCATCGCGTGCGCGCCGAACTCGTCCGACAACCACCGGTACGCGGCCAGGTAGTGGTGGCTGGGCGGCAGGTCGGGGTCGTGGTAGATGGCGATCGGGTTCTCGCCGAAGCCGCGTGGCGGCTGCACCATGACCACCAGGTTCCCGGCCCGCAGCGCGGCCAGGACGATGTCGGTCCCGCTGTCGCCCTCATGCACGAACAGCTCCCCCGGCGGCGGGCCCCAGTGCCGCTCGATCCCGGCGCGCAGGTCGGCGGGGAGCGTGCGGTACCAGCGCTCGTACGAGGCGGCGGAGATGCGTACCGGGTTGCCGGCCAGGTGCTCCTCGGTCAGCCAGTCCTGGTCCTGTCCCCCGGCGGCGATCAGGGCGTGGATGAGCGCGTCGCCGTCCTGCTCGGCCACGCCGGGGAAGCCGCCGCCCAGGTCGTAGCCGGCCTCGGCGAGCCGGGCCAGCAACCGGACGGTGCTGGCGGGCGTGTCCAGCCCGACGGCGTTGCCGACGCGGGAGTGCTTGGTCGGGTACGCCGACAACATCACCACCAGCCGGCGCCGGTCGGGGGGCGTGTGCCGCAGCAGCCCGTGCCGTACGGCGATGCCCGCCACCCGGGCGGCCCGCTCGGGGTCGGCCACGTAGACGGTCAGCCCGTCCTCGTCGATCTCCTTGAACGAGAACGGCACCGTGATGATCCGCCCGTCGAACTCCGGGATCGCCACCTGCGAGGCCGCGTCCAGCGGCGAGAGCCCGTCGTCGTTCTCCTCCCATGCCTGCCGCGAGGTGGTCAGGCAGAGGCCCTGCAGGATCGGCACGTCCAGGGCCGCCAGCGCGCCGACGTCCCACGCCTCGTCGTCACCGCCCGCGCTCGCGGTCGCCGGTCGCGAGCCGCCCGCCGCCAGCACCGTCACCACCAGCGCGTCGGCCGCGCGCAGGGTGTCGAGCAGCTCGGGCTCGGCCGTACGCAGCGACGAGCAGTAGACGGGCAGCGCCTGCCCGCCCGCGTCCTCGACGGCCCGGCACAACGTCTCGACGAACGCCGTGTTGCCCGCCATGTGGTGCGCCCGGTAGTAGAGCACGCCGATCACGGGCCCGTCCTGGCGGTGCGCGGCGCGCTCCAGCCGGCCCCAGGCGGGGGCGGGCGCGGGCGGGGCGAAGCCGTGGCCGGTCAGCAGGACGGTGTCGGACAGGAACGTGTGCAGCTCCGCCAGGTTGGCCGGCCCGCCGTGCGCCAGGTAGGCGTGCGCCTCGGCGCAGACGCCGCCGCTGACCCCACCGTATTTGGCGGACAGCTCCATCAGCTCGGCGTCCGGCGCCTGCTCCCCGCCGAGCACCACCACCGGGCGCGGCCCGGCCAGCAGCGCGTCGAGGCCCTCCGCCCAGGCGCGGCGGCCACCGAGCAGGCGTACCACGACCAGGTCGGCGCCCTCCAGCAGGGCGGGCAGGTCGTCGGCCGTCAGGCGGGCGGGATTGCCTGACCGGTAGGCCGCTCCGCTGGCCCGGGCGCTCAGCAGGTCGGTGTCGGAGGTGGAGAGCAGCAGGACGGTACGGCTGTCGCCGGGCACGGCACGATCCTCCCTCGGGGTCCTCGCCCCGGTAGCGGGTGTCGCGACGGCTGGAGTCTCCTGGCTCCCGGATCAGCGCTCACCCCGGCCTTCCCACCCGTCGCCGGGCAGTGGCCTGCGGTGGGGTTCGCTCCCCGGTCACAGTGGCGGGACCGCGCCGGTTTCGCACCGGCTTCCTCCCATGCCATCGCCTACGCAGGAGCCTACGGCAGAACCGACCCGCCCCATAAGTGGCGTTACCATCCTGATCGTGTCCATAGCTGACTTTTCCGGACGTGTCCGCCCTGACGCCTGTCCGGGAGCGCTACAGGTGCACGAGGCCGCCGACGGCCCGCTGGCCCGCGTCCGCCTCCCCGGCGGCGCGGTGTCGCCCGCGCAGCTGCGCGAGCTGGCGTCCTGCGCGGCCGACCTCGGCTCGGGCGTGATCGAGCTGACGTCGAGAGCGAACGTGCAGGTCCGCGGCCTGCGCTCGCCCACCGCCTTCGCCTCCCGGATCGCGGCGGCGGGCCTGCTGCCGTCCCCGGCCCACGAGCGGGTCCGCAACATCGTCGCCTCCCCGCTCGGCGGGCGGGGCCCCGGGGGCCACCTGGACCCGCAGCCGCTGGTACGGGCACTGGACGAGGCCCTGTGCGCGCACCCGCGCCTGGCGGAACTGCCCGGGCGCTTCCTGTTCGCCCTGGACGACGGCACGGGCGACGTGACCGGTCTCGGCGCGGACGTCACCTTCGCACCCCTTCCCGGCGAGGGCGCGGCGAGTCCTGGCACGGGGCCACGGGCGCCGACTGCCCCTCGGGACGAGCCACCGCCGATGGCCCCTCGGAACGGGCGGCTGCTGCTGGCGGGCTCGGACACCGGGCTGACCACCGGCCCGGACTCCGCCGTCCCGCTCATGATCGCCGCCGCCGAGGCGTTCCTCGACGAGCGGTCCCGCGAGGACGGCGCCGGAGCGTGGCGCCTCCACGAGCTCCCGGACGGCCCCGCCCGGATCACCGCCCGCTTGACCGGCCCCGCGACAGGCGACCCAGCCTCCATCAACCCGGCTACCAGCAACCCGGCCGCCATCGACGCGGCACCAGCAAGCGCAAGAGGCGGCGCGGGCGGGGAGCGGGACGGGCCGGGCCGGGCGCGGGCCGGGCGGGTGGCGCAGCGGGCCGGGCGGGTGGCGCAGCGGGACGGGCGGGTGGCGGTCGAGGTGGTCGTACCGCTGGGCCGGTTGTCGCCCGGGCAGGCGCGGGCGCTGGCCGGCGGCGGCGTCATCCGCCTGACCCCCTGGCGGACCGCCGTGCTGCTGGACCTCTCCCCCGCCGAGGCCGACCGCATCACGGACGCGCTCGACATCGCCGGCCTCGCCACCGACCCCGGCTCCCCCTGGGCCGGCGTCACCGCCTGCACCGGCCGCCCCGGCTGCGCGAAGTCCCGGGCGGACGTCCAGGCCGACGCCCGCCGCTGGGTGGCCGGCCTGGACGAGGCGCCCGAGACACCCGTGCACTGGGCCGGATGTGAGCGGCGCTGCGGCCTGCCGAGCGGCCGGGTCGTCCAGCTGATCGCCACCACCGACGGATACGAGGAACACCGCCAGTGACCGACTACATCCGCGACGGCGCCGAGATCTACCGGCGCTCGTTCGCGACCATCCGCGCCGAGACCGATCTCACCGGCCTGCCGCCCGAGGTGGCGCAGGTGGCGGTGCGGATGATCCACGCCTGCGGCATGACCGACCTGGTGGCGGACCTGGACTGGTCGAGCGAGGTGGTGACGCGGGCGCGGCGAGCCCTGCGCGGGGGCGCCCCGGTGTTGTGCGACGCGCGGATGGTGGCCTCCGGGGTGACCATCAGCAGGCTGCCCGCCGCCAACGAGGTGGTGTGCACGCTGGGCGATCCCCGGGTCCCGGAGCTGGCCGGAAGGCTGGGCACCACCCGCAGCGCCGCCGCCCTGGAGTTGTGGCGCGACCGGCTGGACGGCGCGGTGGTGGCGATCGGCAACGCGCCGACCGCCCTGTTCCGGCTGCTGGAGCTGGTCGCCGAGGGCGCGGGCCGACCGGCGGCGGTCCTCGGCATCCCCGTCGGCTTCATCGGCGCGGCCGAATCCAAGCGCGCGCTGGCGGACAGCGACCTGGAGTACCTGGTGGTGCACGGCCGTCGCGGCGGCAGTGCGATGACTGCGGCGGCGGTCAACGCCATCGCCGGCGAGACGGAGTGAATGTGATGACGGGACGCCTGTACGGAGTCGGCCTCGGGCCCGGTGACCCCGAACTGGTCACGGTCAGGACGGCCCGGCTCATCGGCGAGGCCGACGTGATCGCGTACCACGCCGCCCGGCACGGCCGCAGCATCGCCCGCTCGATCGCGCTGCCGTACATGCGGGAGGGGCAGGTCGAGGAGCTCCTGCTGTACCCGCTGACCACGGAGACCACCGACCACCCGGGCGGCTACCAGGGCGCGCTCGACGGCTTCTACGCCGACTGCGCCGAGCGGCTGGCCGCCCACCTGGACGCGGGCCGGACGGTGGTCGTGCTGGCCGAAGGGGATCCGCTGTTCTACGGCTCCTACATGCACATGCACAAGCGGCTCGCCCACCGTTACCCGACCGAGGTGGTGCCCGGCGTCACCTCGGTCAGCGCCGCGTCCGCCGTGCTCGGGCGGCCGCTGGTGGAGCGGGACGAGGTGCTCACCGTGCTGCCCGGCACGCTGCCCGCCGACGTGCTGGCCGAGCGGCTGCGCGGCACCGACTCCGCCGCCGTGCTCAAGCTGGGCCGGACGTTCGAGAAGGTCCGCGACGCGCTGGCCGAGGCCGGGCGGCTCGACGACGCCTGGTACGTGGAGCGCGCCACGATGGGCGCCGAGCGGGTGGCGCCGCTCAAGGACGTCGACCCGGACGGGGTCCCGTACTTCTCGCTGGCCCTGCTCGCCAGCCCGGCCGAGCGGACCTTCGTCCCCGAGCCGCCGTCGGCAGCGGGGCGGGGCGAGGTGGCCGTGGTCGGCCTGGGCCCGGCGGGGCGGCCGTGGCTCACGCCGGAGGCTCAGGAGGCTCTGGCGGCGGCCACGGACATCGTCGGCTACGGCCCGTACGTGGACCGCGTGCCACCGAACCCGCGCCAGCGCCGGCACCGCACCGACAACCGGGTCGAGGCCGAGCGCGCCCGGCATGCCCTGGAGCTGGCCCGCGACGGCGCCCGCGTGGCGGTCGTGTCGTCGGGCGACCCGGGCGTGTTCGCCATGGCCAGCGCCGTGCTGGAGGCGGCCGGCGGTTTCCCCGAGGTGCCGGTCCGGGTCGTGCCCGGGCTGACGGCAGCGCAGGCGGTGGCGAGCCGGGTGGGCGCGCCGCTCGGCCACGACTACTGCGTGCTGTCGCTGTCCGACCTGCTCAAGCCGTGGGAGGTGGTGGCCGATCGGCTGGCCGCCGCCGCCCGGGCCGACCTGGTGCTGGCGATCTACAACCCGGCTTCGCGCAGCCGTACGTGGCAGGTCGCCGCCGCCCGTGACCTGCTCCTCGAACACCGCGCCCCGGACACCCCCGTGGTCATCGGACGCGACGTCGGCGGCCCGCAGGAGAGCGTCACCGTCACCACCCTCGGCGACCTGGACCCGGCCGCGGTCGACATGCGCTGCCTGCTGATCGTCGGCTCCTCCACGACCCGCGTCACCGGCAGCGGCGCCGTCTACACGCCTCGCCGCTATCCCTGAACCCAGGACACCGCCGCCGCCACCGTGTCCACCAGCCGGGCGCCGGCGGGCAGCGGCGGCCGGTCCACCATGATCACCGGCAGTCCGGCCTCACGGGCCGCGACGAGCTTGGCCGTGGTCATCGGGCCGCCGCTGTCCTTGGTGACCAGCACGTCCAGGCGGTGCTCCCGGATGAGGGCCAGCTCGCCTGCGACGGTGTAGGGGCCGCGGTCGAGCAGGACGTGCACGTTCGGCGGCACGGGCGGCTCGGGCGGGTCCACCGACCTGGCCAGCAGCCACGCGCCGGGCACCCCGGTGAACAGCGGCAGGCTCCGGCGCCCGGTCGTGAGGAACACCCGGCACCCGCCCGCGGCGTCCGGCGGGCCCGCGCGCTCCGCCCGCCGCGCCGCCGGCCACCGGCCGCCGGCCAGCAGCGCGGCGGCCGCCTGCAGGGAGCCGGTGCGCTGCCAGGCGTCGCCCGGCCCTTCGCGCCAGCCCGGGCGGCGCAGCACCAGCAGCGGCACGCCGGTCGCCGCGCCGGCCACGACCGCCGAGGCGGTCATCCGCTCCGCGAACGGGTGCGTGGCGTCCACCAGCCGGTCGACCCGTTCCCGTACCAGCCAGGCGGCCAGCCCGTCCGGCCCGCCGAAGCCGCCTTCCCGCACCTCGCCCACCGGCAACCGCGGCCTGCTCACCCGCCCGGCCAGCGAGGATACGACCCGCAGCCGGGGGTCGGGGGCGAGCTCGGCCGCCAGCGCCCGCGCCTCGGCGGTGCCGCCCAGGATCAGGATCCGCCGCACGCCCGCTCCCTGGCCGCCCGCTCCCTGGTCACGCTGTAGAGGTGGCTGTCGGGGAACTGCGACGCCGACAGCACCCGCCCGACGACGATCACGGCCGTCCGCCGGATCCCGGCCTCGTGGACCCGCGCGGCGATGTCGGCCAGCGTCCCGCGCAGGATCACCTCGTCGGCCCGGCTCGCCCGCGCCACCACCGCCACCGGGCAGTCCGTGCCGTACGAGGGCAGCAGCTCCGCCACCACCGCGTCGATCCGCTGGACCGCCAGGTGCAGCACCATCGTGGCCCGGCTCGCGCCGAGCGTGGTGAGGTCCTCGCCCTCGGGCATCGGCGTGGCGCGGGCGGAGGTACGCGTCAGGATGACCGTCTGGCCGACGCCGGGCACGGTCAGCTCCCGGCCGAGCGCGGCCGCGGCCGCCGCGAACGCCGGCACCCCGGGCACCACCTCGTACGGCACGCCGAGCGTGTCCAGCCGGCGCATCTGCTCGGCCACGGCGCTGAAGACGGACGGGTCGCCGGAGTGCAGCCGCGTCACGTCGAGGCCCTCGCGGTGCGCGGCGACCAGCTCGGCCACGATCTCGTCGAGCGTCAGGTCGGCCGTGTCCACCAGCCGGGCCCCGGCCGGGCAGGCGTCGAGCAGCTCACGGGGCACCAGCGACCCCGCGTACAGGCACACCGGCGACGACTCCAGCCGCCGCAGCCCCCGCAACGTGATCAGGTCGGGAGCGCCGGGGCCCGCCCCGACGAAGTACACGGTCACGATACGTCCCTCCTGGTCACCGACCACACTGTCACCGGCATCGCCGCCCGCCATCCGGTGAACCCGCCCACCGGCGAGGCCCGCTGCACGGCCAGGCGCACCAGATCGCCGCCGAGCCGGGCGTACCACTGCCCGACGACGGCCTCGGACTCCAGGGTGACGGCGTTCGCCACCAGCCTGCCGCCGGGGCGCAGGGCGGCCCAGCAGCGGTCCAGCAGGCCGGGCGCGGTCGCGCCGCCGCCGACGAACACCGCGTCCGGCGCGGGCAGCCCGTCCAGCGCCTCCGGGGCCCGGCCCGTCACGACGCGCAGCGACGGCACGCCGAGCCGGTCGGCGTTGCGCCCGATGGCGGCGGCGCGGTCGGACCGGCTCTCGATCGCCACCGCCGCGCACGACGGGTGGGTGCGCAGCCACTCGATCGCGATGCTGCCCGCTCCCGCCCCCACGTCCCACAGCAGCTCGCCGGGCAGCGGGGCCAGGCGCGACAGGCTGACCGCGCGGACCTCCCGCTTGGTGAGCTGCCCGTCGTGCTCGAACGCCGTGTCGGGCAGCCCGGGCACCCTGGCCAGCGGCTCGGCGCCGGGCGCGAGCGCGCATTCGACGGCGATGAGGTGCAGCGGGGACACGCCGGCGTCCGTCCAGCAGTCGGCGGTGCCGCGCAGCTCGGACTCCGACGGGGCGCCCAGGTCGGACAGCACCGTCATGGCGCTCGGGCCGTAGCCGTGCCCGGCCAGCAGCGCGGCGACCACGGACGGGGAGGCGGGGCCCGCGCCGAGCACGACGACGCGGCGGCCGGGCTGGAGGGCGGCGGTCAGGGCCGCGGGCGGGCGGCCCACCAGGCTGACCACGTCCACCTGCTCGACCGGCCAGCCGAGCCGCGCGCAGGCCAGCGACAGCGAGGACACGTGCGGCAGCACCCGGATCCGGGCCGCGCCCAGCAGGCGTACCAGGGTCGAGCCGATGCCGTAGAACATCGGGTCGCCGCTGGCCAGCACGCAGACCTCGCGGCCGGCGTACGTGTCCATGAGCGCGGGCAGCCCGGGCAGCAGCGGCGACGGCCAGGCCACGCGCTCGGCGGCCGTCACGGGTACGAGGTCGAGCTGCCTGGCGCCGCCCATGAGCACCTCGGCCGCCTCCACCGCGTGCCTCGATCCGGCGGGCAGCCCGTCCCAGCCGTCGGCGCCGATGCCGACGACCGTGATCACACGTTGCCCAGCACGCGGGTCACGTGGATCTCCACGACCACCCGCGCGGGGTTGACCCTGGGCGGCTTGTAGCGGGCGGCGTAGCGGCGCTCGGCGTCGGCCACCTGCTCCGGCTCGGTTCGCAGCACGGCCCGGCCCTCCAGCGTCGACCAGCGGCGGCCGTCCACCTGGCAGAGCGCGACCGCGGCGCCGCCGGCGCCGATGAGCCTGGCCTTGTACGACGACCCCGAGGTGATCACCCGGGCGATGCCGGCGGCCAGGTCCAGCGTCGCGCCCACCGGCACCACGTGCGGCGGGCCGCCCGCGCGGGCGGTGGAGAGCGTGCACAGGTGCCGCTCCTGCCAGAAGGCGGCGAACGCGTCGCCCAGCTCGACCAGGTCCACGATGCTCCTCTGGCCTGCTCAGGCCTCCTCGGGTGAATGGCGAGGCATATCGTATACGCGGCGCTCTGGCAGACTCTTGCGGGTGAAGCGGCTACTCGTCATCGGGATCGGCGCCGGAGACCCCGACCATCTCACCCTGCAGGCAGTCAAGGCGATCGCCGCCACGGACGTGTTCCTCATCGTCGACAAGGGCGAGGTCAAGCACGAGCTCGTGCAGCTCCGGCTGGACCTGATCGCCGAGCACGGCCGCGGGCCGTACCGGATCGTGGAGGCCCGCGACCCGGAGCGCGACCGCACCGCGCCCGCGTACGCCGCCGCCGTCGACGACTGGCGGGCGCGCCGCGCGCTGGCGTGCGAGGCGCTCATCCGCGACGAGCTGGGCGAGGACGAGACGGGCGCGTTCCTGGTGTGGGGCGATCCGGGCGTGTACGACAGCACGCTGGCCATCGTGGAGCAGATCCTCCAGCGCGGGAACGTCGCCTTCGAGCACGAGGTCATCCCTGGCATCAGCAGCGTGGCCGCGCTCACCGCCCGCCACCGCACCACGCTCACCCAGGTCGGGCGGCCCGTCCACCTCACCACCGGCCGCCGCCTGGCCGAGCGGGGCGCGCCCGCCGACGACGTGGTCGTCATGCTGGACGCCCACTGCTCCTTCGCCGGTCTCGACGACTTCCACATCTTCTGGGGCGCGTACCTGGGGACGCCCGACGAGATCCTGGTGTCCGGGCCGGTGGCCGAGGTGGGCGACCGGATCCGCGAGGTGCGCGCCGAGGCCCGTGCCCGCAAGGGCTGGATCATGGACACGTACCTGCTGCGCCGTCTCCCTCCCGCGGATCGCTGAGGGCGGGCCGGCCGTCCCGGGGAGACGGAGGTCACATCCGGCAGGCCATCACATCTCCCGAGCCATCTCGTCGGTCAAGGTAACAGCCGACACGGCAAGGAGAGATCAGCATGGAAGCCCGTTTCAACTACATCGCCAACCCGTTCACGGGGAAACTCGTGAAGCACTTCATGGCCATGGGCAAGGTCATGAAGGATTCGCCCCTTCCCGCCGCTACCCAGGAGCTGGTGTCGCTCCGCGTCAGCCAGATCAACGGCTGCGCCGTCTGCATCGACATGCACACCAAGGAAGCCGCGCACGCGGGAGAGAGCTCGGTGCGCCTCAACCTGGTCGCGGCCTGGCGGGAGGCGACGGTCTTCACCGAGGCCGAGCGGGCCGCCCTGGAGCTGGCCGAGCAGGGCACCCGCGTCGCCGACGCCGCCGGCGGGGTCAGCGACGAGGTCTGGGCGAACGCCGTCAAGCACTACGACGAGGACCAGCTGGGCGCCCTGGTGGCCCTCATCGCCCTGATGAACATGGTCAACCGCCTGAACATCATCACCCAGCAGCCGGCCGGCGCCTACCAGCCCGGCCAGTTCGCGTAGACCGATGGCGGGTGGGGCGCGGGGGGACGTCGCGCACCCCTGCCCCACCCCGCCGGGATCGTGCGCGGGGCCCGGAAGCCCCGGCGCAGCACGGCCTCACCCCGACCGGCTGCGGATCAGGCGGGATCGGCCGCGGGCCAGCGGCCGTCGGCCTGCGCGCGCTCGACCGCCGCCAGGCCGGCCGGCCGCATCCGGCCCTCACGCCGCAGGCGCTCGACGCGGGCGACATTCGGCCGCGACCACGGGCTGCGCGACCGGCGCGGGCTGAACCGCTGCAGGTACGTCGCCCCGTCGCGGGAACGGGCCAGGCCGTCGATCCAGCCGAAGCACAGCGCCTCCTCCAGGGCCTGCGCGTACGTGAGGCTGGTCGGCTCGGTGGTGCCCTTCTTGGCGATCACGAGCCAGGCCTCGGTCGCGCTGTCGTGGTGGTCGGCCAGCCAGCCGCGCCAGGCGGCGGCGTCGTCGATGAGGATCGTCATGACCACCATCCTCCCTGCCAAAGTGCTCATCAATTGAGCACTTTGTCGACGACCCGGCCGGGGTCGCGGTGCACGACCCGGACGTGGTGGGACGGCCCGCCGCGGGCGCGAGATCAGCGATGCGTTCCCGGCCAGTCGGGGCGGTCTTCGACGGGCACGTGGCGGAAGTGGTCGCGGCGGCGGCCGCCGGCGGCGCGGGGGCGTGGCGGCCCGACCCACAGCACGGCGGCGCTGACGAGCGCGGAGTAGATCAGCAGGACACCCAGCAGGATCTCGGGAAGCACGATGTTCGGCATGAGGACCCCCTCGGCCTCGCCCGGGCATGCGGCCATGAGGACGAAGGTCTTCCCGCACCCTTCAGCCCCGGCCGCGCCGGAGCCGGAAGGGCCATCCCGCCGGGTCTCCCCCAGGCGTGGAGACCGTGATGACGGCCGGGATGTCGAACGGCGAGTACTCCCCTTCGCGTCACTCCACTATCGGCCCGCCCGGCGACCAGGTCAAACATGAAGCGCCCTGGGCCGGTCGGTCACCGCCGCGGGTCGCCCGAGACCCGGGACGGCGGCTGCACCGGCACGAACTCACCCGGCCTCAGCGGGACGTCCCCGGCCCGCCGCCGTGTCACAGGACCCCGTGCACGCCGTGGCCCGTGCGAGCCGGCATCCCGTCAAGCGGCGTCGAGAGCTTCGGTGATCTTGCGGGCCATGTCGGCCAGGGCCGGGCTGGGCTGGCCCTGGTGGGTCCGGGCGGCGGCTTCGACGGCGACGAGGACGGTGCGGCGGAAGTTGTCGGCCTCCGCCGGAGCCCGCCTCTTCAGCAGGCTCATGGCTGCCGTCAGGGCCGGCAGCACCAGGTCGGCGAGTTCGGCCACGGACTTGCCGCGCAGGTTCACACCCTTGGGCCACTCGGCGAGCACGTGCCCGACCAGGCCGGTGGCGGAGGCCAGGGCGATGGAGCCGTGGGTGGCGGCCCGGTGTGGCCTGCCGGCGGCGTCAGCGGCGGACATCAGCGAGACGGCGCCGTACGCGGCGGTGCGCAGGGTGATCCTGTCCTGGTTGCTCAGGGTGAGGGACATGGCGGTTGCTCCTTCAAGGGTTGCGGCGATTCGATGGAACGGGGCGGCCGGTGGGATGCGGTCCTGTTCCGATTACTGAGGCGTGGGCTCGGTGTCAGTCGTCGATGGCCTGGTAGAGCGTGGTCCAGAAGTCGTGGATCAGCCGCGCCGGGTCCGGGACCGACAGTCCGACCTGGGTGAGCAGGATGCCGGTGAGCTGGTTGGCGGGGTCGGCGTAGGTCGAGGTGCCGCTGCCGCCGTCCCAGCCGAACTGGCCGACGGGGGCGTAGTCGCCGCGGTAGGTGCGTACCGCCATGCCCATGCCCCAGCCGCCGTGCTGTCCCTGGCCGAACGACACGTGGACGTTGTCGGTGGCCAGGGCGTTGCGGGCGGCGTTCTGCTCGGGGGTGAGGCGGTTGGTGGTCATCAGCTCGACGGCCGGGCGGGACAGGATCCGCCGCCCCTGGTGCGTGCCGCCGTTGAGCAGCATCCGGAAGTAGGCGTGGTAGTCGTCGGCGGTGGAGTTGAGCCCGCCGCCTCCGCCCTGGAACGCCGGCGGCCTGCTGTGGCGTCCGCCTTCGGCCTCGTCCCAGACGAGGAACTCCCCGGTCTGCGGGTCGGGGGCGTAGAGGGGCGGCAGCCGGTCGATCTGGTCGGCGGGCACGTGGAAGCCGGTGTCCTTCATGCCCAGCGGATCGAAGATGCGCTCCCGCAGGAACTCCTCGAACGACTGGCCGGTGACCCGGGCCACCAGCACGCCTACCAGGTCGTTGCTGATCTGGTACTGCCAGCGCTCGCCGGGCTGGTACATCAGCGGCAGCTCGCCCAGGCGGCGCATCCACTCGTCCGGCCCGGGCATCGGCACCGGCAGATTGGGCGTCAGCCCCCGCTCGAAGATCGCGCCCATGATCGGGGTGCCCAGCGCCGTCATGTCCATGCCGAGCCCGAAGGTGGAGGTCAGCACGTCCCGTACGGTGATCGGCCGCCGCGCCGGCACGGTGTCGTCCAGCGGGCCGTCGATCCGCGTCAGCACCCGGCGGTCGGCCATCTCCGGCAGCCACGGCTCCACCACGTCATCGAGCCGCAGCCGGCACTCGTCCAGCAACACCATCGCCGCCGCCATCGAGACCGGCTTTGACGTGGACGCCATCCGGAAGATCGTGTCCCGGCGCATCGGCGCGCCACCGTCGTGCCGCATCGTGCCGAGCGCCTGGACATGCGTCTCACCGCCCCGGCTGACCAGGGCCACCAGCCCGGGAACCTTCCCGGACTCGACATACCGCGCCAGCACCTCACGCAACCTGCGCAGCCCTGCCACGGAGAAGCCGCTGTTGCCCGATCCCATCATGAATCTCCTTGCCTACAGTGGTGGCTGAACCCCTTCATGTCGTCCACCATCGCCGACCGCCCTGATACCGGGCCGTCACCGTCCTGACGCCACCGCTGACACGACCGCGCATCTCTGAGAGCCTTGCAGCCATGGGAACGGTGGAGGACGAATCGCTTCTCACCGCGTTCCTGAGGTCGGTGAAGGTCGGTGACGTCCTCACGGGGACCGTTGCAGCGGTCGCGCAATCGGAAACGACCGTGGTTCTCGACGCTTTCGCCGGCGATCCAGTCGGCGTCATCGGCCCGCTCGATCTTTCCTGGCGGTTCTCCGGGCGATTCGCCGCTGGAATCATCGAGGTCGGCGGCCGGGTCTCCGCCGAGGTGATCGCCGTTGACCTCCGTAGGCGACAGGTACGGCTCTCGCGGTCCGCGACCGAGAACCCACAGCTATGGGCATATCTGACGGCACTGCGTCCGGGGCAGCGGCTGTCGGGCACCGTTGCGGCTGTCGAACGCTTCGGCGTCTTCGTCGATCTGGATGACGGACCCGATCATCCCGTCTTTCCCGGCGTTGGCTTCATCAGCATGCCCGAGCTGTCCTGGCGCCGCTTCGAGGACCCGTCTGAGGTCGTCTCCGTGGGCGAGCGCATCACCTGCGAGTTCCTCGTCTTCGACACATGCAACGGCGAAGCCCGCCTATCGTTGCGGGCCACCCAGCCCGACCCGTTCAAGCACTTCGAACAGTTCGCGCGCAACGTTCACGTGGGGGATGTCCTGCACGGCTCGGTCAGCAAGGTGGTGCCCTTCGGCGTCTTTGTCCGCGTGGCAGACGGCATCGAAGGCCTGATCCCCCTCAGCGAACTCCCCGCCCCGACCGTCGAGGCATCAGGCGACGAGGTTCAGGTCGGCGACGCGGTCACCGTGATCGTCGTCGAGATCGATCCGCTGCGGCGACGGCTCACCCTGTCTCGCCGTCGCCGGGGCTCACGACCCGGCGGCGCCTGACCACCAGCCGCCCGGACCGGGGTCGGCTCGGCCGGTGTCAAGTGAGCTTGACACTGCGGCGGGCAGCTCCTACCGTGTCAAGTGTACTTGACTTCGCATCGCAGGGAGGCAACGCGTGCAAGCACACAACGCGACCGGGGACTATCGGGAGTCGATCAGGACAACCGTTCGGCTGGCGCTCTGGACACTCGCCTGGGTGGCGAGCGTTGCCTTAGCCAAGTTCGGCCCCGAACGGGCGTGGGGCTCGCAGCAACCGGTGGCGAGCTGGGCCGCAGTCGCCGCCACTCTGGCCGTCGGCATCGGATGGATCGTCGCCTTCACGCGCTTTCTTCGAGAACAAGATGAGTTGCAGCGGAAGATCGTGCAGGATGCGCTGGGGATCACCCTCGGAGTGGGATGGGTCGGCGGATTCGCCTACATCGTCGCGGACGCCGCCGACCTCGTCGCCTACGACGTCAACATCGCGGCCTTCCCCGTGTCCCTGGGAGTCGTCTACCTGCTCGCCATCGCCGTCGGCAAGATCAGATACCGATGAAGAACCGCATCACGGAGCTTCGGGCCGAACGCGCCTGGACGCAGGCGGACCTGGCTCAGCGTGTCAGCGTGTCAAGGCAGACGATCAACGCCATCGAAACAGGGAAGTTCGATCCGAGCCTTCCGGTCGCCTTCCGCCTCGCCAAGGTGTTCAACCTGAAGATCGAAGAGCTCTTTCTCGACGATCAATGAAGCGGCAGCAGCTGAACACCGGCGCGCGGCCGGAGAATCATCCGCGCCGGAATCGACAATGCGTTACGTGGTGCGCTCGGGCCGCCTCCGGGGCGGTCATCCGCTGGGGCGAGGAGAAGGGCGGGCACCGCCGCCGCCGCGCCGATGGAGCCGGTCGTGCACCGGCTGGGTCTGAAGCGCGGGGTGGGCGGAATCGACTGGGTGGAACCGACCGGTTCGCCCGGAGACACAGGCTCCGAGCGAGGCGTCAGGTCAGTTCTCCACCCATCCGTGGGCCCGGCCGTAGTCGACGAACTGCTTCCGCACTTCGATGATCTGGGTGCCGGTCAGCGACGGCACGTGCCGCAGCAGCATCTCGGTCACGTCGGTCAGGAACTCGCGGGACGCGAGGACGTCGCACATCCCGTCGTCGTCCGCCGCGGACACCGCCCGCCGCTCCCAGTCCGGGGCCGGGCCGATGCCGCTGTCCGCCGGGTCGACGATGCGTACCGACAGGACCTTCGGCCCGCGGTCGCCCGCTATCGCCTCGTACCTGACCGTCAGGCCGACCTGCAGCAGGTGGCGATTCTCCCCGAAGTCGTTCGCATGGAAGAAGACGTCCTCCCCACCGCCCACCGGCGCGATGAACCCATAACCCCGGACGTCGTCAAACCTGATGATTTTTCCCGCAGAAACCACGACCACGCCGCCCAATCACCACTCAAGAAACCAACTCACACACAACCGCGCACACCGGGCCCGCCGCGCGCTTTCCACAACGGAATGAGGCTTCGCGGTGCGCGAGGGACGCGCATGGATGATAACCCATGCCGGGGTCCACCACCGCCTCCCATCAGCGCGCGGGCGCCCGTCCGAGCACCGACTTCCGAGCGCCGTGCAACCGCGCGGGGGTCAGCGGGGGTCGTCGCGCAGGATGGCGAACGCCTGGTCGGCCAGGTGCCGGGCCGTCTCAAGCCGGCGCTCCTCCTCGGGGAGCTCATGAAAGGCCAGGACGGTGGCGCGCAGTGCGGCCACGCTGGCGCGGGCCAGCACCGAGGCACGCAGCGTCCGCACCCGCTCGTCATCCAGGTCGCCGATCAGACCGCCCTCGCCGCCCTCGCCCCCCTCGCCGTCCACGGCGGCCAGGCGGTCGCGGAGGGCCTCTGCCAGGCCGTCCTCCAGCTCCAGCAGCACCGGATGCGCGGCCCTGGTCGGGTGGGAGAGCTTGCGGCCCGGCAGGCCGCTGAACAGCAGGGCCAGCCCCGTCGTACGGGTGCCGGCCAGGTCGAGCAGGGCGTTGCGCACCGCCACGTACGGCCTCTCGTCCACCGGCCTGGCCCGCACCAGCCGCGCGAACTCCGGGAACAGGTCGAGGACCTCCCCCAGGACGAGGTCCTCCTTGGACGGGAAGTAGCGGAAGAAGGTCCGCTCGGTCACGCCGACGGCCTCGGCGATGTCACGCACCGTGGTCTCGGCGAATCCGCGCTCCTCGAACATGCGCGTGGCGGCCTCCTGCAAGGCCCGCCGCGTCGCCTCCTTGTGCTGCTCGCGCCGCCCGGCAGTGACCATGTCCCGCATTGTTCCACGTCCGGGCGCTGATCGACCCGGCACGCCAAGAAAAGTGTCATGACTGACACATTCCCTGTTAAAGTGTCAGCCGTGACACTTTTGCGCAGAAACATCTCGCTGGCCGGCGGGACGCTCGTACTGACCACGCTGGCCACGGTGCTGACCGTAACGGGCCCGCAGGCCGCGGCGGCGTCGCGAACCGCGACAAACAGGCAGGTCGCGACGGACGACCGGCCCAATATCGTCATGGTCCTGGCCGACGACCTCGACGAACGCACCACCCCCTACTGGGAGGCCATGCCGAAGACGAGGGCGCTGTTACAGCGGACGGGCCTGACGTTCACGAACTCCTTCGCGACGACGCCGATCTGCTGCGCCGCCCGGGCCGCGATCCTGACCGGCAAGTACGGCCACAACAACCACGTCCTCACCAACTACGGCGAATGGGGCGGCTACGCGGCGTTCGAGGCCGCCGGCAACGAGAGCAGGACGTTCGTCAAGCACCTGCACGACGCCGGCTACCGCACCGGCATGGCCGGCAAATACCTCAACGGCCTGGAGGAGAAGCCCGGGCACATCCCGCCGGGCTGGGACGACTGGAACGGCGGCGTCAGCCAGTCGCTGTACACCGGCTACAACTACACGCTCAACGAGAACGGCACGATGGTGAAGTACGGCGACAAGCCGTCCGACTACCAGGTGGACGTCATCGCCCGGAAGTCCGCCGAGTTCATCAAGGAGTCCTCGGCCACCGGCAAGCCCTTCTTCTGGTACGCCGCCTCCACCGCCCCCCACCTGCCCATGCCGGCCCCGCCCCGGTACGCCGGCAAGCGCTTCGGCCGCACCCCGCACCTGCCCAACTTCCAGGAGAAGGACGTCAGCGACAAGCCCACCTGGCTGCGGCAGACCAGGAAGCCGCGTTCGAAGCTGGTCGCCGCGACGAACGACCGCGAATACCGCAAGCGCATGGGCACCCTGCTCGCGATGGACGACATGATCGCCGGCATCGTCGAGACGCTGAAGGAGACCGGCGAGTACGACAACACCTACCTGATCTTCGCCAGCGACAACGGCTACAACCTGGGGGCGCACCGGCTGGTCCAGAAGATGGCGCCGTACGAGGAGTCCACGCGGGTGCCGCTGGTCGTCTCGGGTCCCGGCGTCAAGCGCGGCCGGACCTCCGCGATGGTCACGTCGATCGACTACGGGCCGACCATACTCGACCTGGCCGGCGTGCCCGTTCCGGCGGACGTGGACGGCGCCTCGCTGGTGCCGCTGCTGGGCGGCCGTACGCCGAGCGGGTGGCGCAAGGACTTCCTGGGGCAGTACGCCGGCTCGGGCGTGACCGACCGGGAGGGCATCTTCCAGGAGTACACCGAAGGCGACAACAAGGAGATCTACCTCGTCGACCTGCCGTCGTGGACCTCCCTGCGCACCAAGCGCCACGTCTACACCCGCTGGTACGACCTGGAACGTTCCGCCGGCAAGCGGGAGTACGAGCTCTACGACCTCGCCAGCGACCCCTACCAGCTCGACAACCTGCTGGCCACGAAGGCCGGGCGGCAGCGGCACGCCGCCCTGGTGGCCCGGCTGGACAAGCGCATGGCGGAGCTGAACTCCTGCAAGGGCGCGGCCTGCCGTACCTCCGGCTGAGCCGCGGTCGTGGCGGGGAGACCCGGTGGGGGAGCCACCCCGCCACGACCGAACCCGTTTCGTTTCGTTCAGATGCGCTCGGGGCGCAGGACGTCCTTCACGGCGGCCAGCGACAGCGTCCTGTAACCGACCGTGTCGAACAGCACGGTGATCCGGTCGGGTTCGCGCCTCATGACCGTGCCCGGCCCCCACGTCTTGTGCGTCACCTTCGCCTGCACGGCGAACGGCCCCGTCCCGGCGTCGGGCTCGGCGTCGGGCTCGGCGTCGGGCTCGGGGGCGGCGCCGCCGTGGCAGGTGTCGCACGAGCCGCACCTGCCCGCGTACGGCTCGCCGAAGTACTCGAGCAGGAACCGGCGGCGGCAGCCCCGGGTCTCGGCGTAGCCGCGCATCATCTCGATCCGGGACTCGTCCACGCGGTGCCGCGTCTCGTCCAGCGCGGCGGCCCGCTCGGCGGCGTGTTCCGGGGTGAGCCCGCGTGCGGTGTAGCGCAGGTCGCCGGCGCCGGTCGCGGTGAGCGCGCCCGCCTGTTCGAGCAGGTTGACGAGCCTGGTGACGTGGGACGTGGTCACCCCCAGCAGCGCGGCCAGCTCGCGGGCGGGCACCGTACCGGCGTGCTCGCGGACCAGCGTGGCCACCCGCAGCAGCGCCTCGCGGTCGGCCCGGCCGCCGGCGAAGAACCGGCGCAGGCCCAGGTCCTCCTGCCGGTAGAACAGCACCGCCGAGGCGGGCGCGCCGTCCCGGCCCGCCCTGCCGATCTCCTGGTAGTAGGCGTCGGGGGACTCGGGCGGCTCGGCGTGCAGCACGTACCGTACGTCGGGCGAGTCGATGCCCATCCCGAACGCCGACGTCGCCACCACGGTGTCCACGTCGCCCGCGGTGAACAGCTCCTGTACGCGGGTGCGCTCGGAGGTTCGCATCCCGCCGTGGTAGGGCTCGGCCCGGCGGCCCAGACCGGCGAGCGCGGCGGCGTACTCCTCGGTCTCCTTGCGGGTGGCGACGTACACCAGGCCGAGGCCCGGCCGCCCGGCGGCGTACGAGATCAGCGCCCGCCTCTTGTCCTCCTCGCGGACGAAGCGTCGCACCTCCAGCGTGATGTTCGGCCGGTCGAACCCCCTGACGATCTCCACCGGGTCGGCGAGGCCGAGCGAGGCGACGATGTCCTCGCGCACGTTCGGCGCCGCGGTCGCCGTCAGGGCCACGACCGGCGGGTGCCCGAGCCGTTCGATGACCTTGCCGAGCCGCCGGTAGTCGGGGCGGAAGTCGTGGCCCCAGGACGAGACGCAGTGCGCCTCGTCGATCGCGATGAGCGAGGGCCGGGCCCGCGCGAGCCGCTCGACGACCTCGGTCTTGGCGAGCTGCTCCGGCGACAGGAACACGAACCCCGCCTCCCCGGCCGTGACCAGCTCCAGCCCGGCCTCGACGGAGGTGGTCGAGTTCACCGCCACGGCGCCGCCGGCATCGGCCTTGAGCAGGCCGGTCACCTGGTCGCGCTGGAGCGCGATGAGCGGCGAGACGACGATCGCCGGGCCGTCGAGGAGCTGGGCGGGCACCTGGTAGACGGCCGACTTCCCGGCGCCCGTGGGCATGACGAGCAGCACGTCACGCCCGGCGAGCAGGTGCTCCATCGCCTCCTGCTGCCCCGGCCGCAGCGCCCGCCAGCCGAACCGCCGCCTGGCCGTCGCCCGCAACCGCCGCCCCCGCCGCCCGAACCGGCGCTTCAGCGCGATCCCCAAGCCCATGTGTCACTCACCTTTCGACGCGGTGGGCGGCCAGTACCCACCCTGACCCGCCCCATGCGCGGCCGGCTCGGCCGGGCTGAGAGACCGGGTCCGGCTTGTTCTCAATCCTCCATGAGGGCCTTGGTGAGCGCGGCGTGGGCGTCGGGGATGGGTTCGCCGTGGCCGACGCAGGCCAGCGGCACGTCGATCTCCGCGAGCCGGCGGAAGGAGCGCAGCATCCCGGCCCGGTCGAGGTTGAACACGCCGGGCATGACCCGGCCGCCGACGTGCGCGACGGTGTCCCCGGTGAAGAGCACGCCCGCGCGCGGCAGGTGGACGGCGATGCTGCCGTCGGTGTGGCCGGGGGTGTGGATCACCCGGGCGCCGCCGCCGAAGTCGATCAGGTCACCGTCCTCCAGCTCGCGATCCACCCGGCAGGCGGGCGCGGGCGGCAGCAGGTGGGCGCCGAGGCTGCGGTGCAGGGCCCGCTCCTCGTCCGTGAAGAGCGGCGGCGGGGCGGGCCGTTCGCCGCGGATGACCGGCGCCTCCAGCCGGTGGGCCAGCACGCTGACGTCCCCCCAGCCGCTGATCTCGGCCGCGCCGCCGCAGTGGTCCTCGTGGAAGTGGGTGAGCACGACGCGCTCGACGTCGCCCGTACGAAAGCCCAGCTCCTCGATCGCGGTCGCGATCTCACCGCCTGACGTGGCGATCCCGGTGTCGACGAGCGTGAGCGCGCCCGCGTCGTTCCACAGGTACGCCTGGCCGAACTCGAGCAGCAGCAGATGCAGCTCAGGACGGATTTCCACGATCTCCATGTCATTACCCCCTCCGGCAGGTGCCAGCCAACACGCGGGAGGCCGGTGACGTCCAACAGCCATCCCGGCCGGATTGACAACCAGCGGTTTTGATTCCAGGCTCGCGACGTGGAGGCAGACATCGAGGGCCTGCGCGCGTTCGTCGTCACAGCGGAGGAACTGCACTTCGGGCGGGCCGGCCAGCGGCTGTTCATCAGCCAGCAGGCGTTGTCGAAGCGGATCCGCCGGCTGGAGCAGGCGCTCGCGGTGCCGCTGTTCGAGCGGACCACGCGCGCCGTGGAGCTGACCGAGGCGGGGCGGCGGTTGCTGCCGCACGCCGTGGAGGCGGTGTCGGCGTTCGACCGGGCGATCCGTACGGTCCGCGCGGTGGACGAGCCGCTGCGGGTGGACGTGTACGACGAGCGGTTCACGCCGCTGCGGATCGTCCGCCGGGTGAGCGAGCTCGATCCCCGGGTACGCGTCGAGCTCAGCATGCGGCAGGGGCTGTCACCGGCGTTGCCGACCCTGCGCCGCCAGGAGATCGACGCGGCGTTCGGCCGGGTCCACGACACGCCGGCGCCCTGGCCCGCCGAGCTGGCGTACCGGCTCGTCCACCTGGAGCCGATCCACGCCTTCGTCCCCGAGGACCACCCCCTGGCGGACCGCAGCGTGCTGCGGCCCGCCGACCTGCGCGAGGCGGGCATCGCGATGCCCGACCCGGCGGGCGCGGCGGAGTGGCGCGGCTACCTCGAACGGCTGGCCGCCCGGTTCGGCATGCCGTTGCGCTTCAACGCCCCTGCCATCGGCCTGGACCATCTCGTGGAGCAGTTCCTGAGGGAGAAGTCGGCGGTGGGGCTGGGCGAGATGAGCATCGACCCGGTGGGCAGCGGCCTGCGCCGCATCCCGATCGCCGACCCGACACCGCTGCTGCCCTGGTCGGTGGTCTGGCACCGGCGCAACCCGCGACCCCTCCTGCGCACGCTGCTGAGACACCTGCCGGCCCCTGCGCTCCCACCGCCGTCCGACGCGCTGGTCTGGGTCCCGGAGACCGACCTGACGCCTTTGATGTGAGGGTCTACGGCCGGCTCAGGGAATGGAGCAGCGGTCGAAACTGTCCGGGTCCGGGTTCGCGTCCGGATCCGGTTCCTCCGGGGCGGCGGCGATCGCGGCCAGGTCGCTGAGGTCCCGAGGTCACCACGTCCTCGACGACCAGGACTCGCCGTCCCTTGACCTCGGCGCCCTCGGCCGGCCGGGCGGTGCCGTAGGAGGACCAGCGGTGCCCCGAGCGCAGGACGAACCGGCCGGTCAGCCTGCAACCGGCGCCGACCCGGCGGGCGAGATCCGCTTCGCTCATCGTGCCGTGGTGTCGCTGGTGATGCGGGTGCCGACGTCCTCGCCCTCGCAGATCGCCCGCATGACACCCCTGGCCGCCACGTCGAAGACGTGCATGAGGAGGCCCTGCTCGTCGGCGAGCACGAAGGCGCTCTGGTCCATGACCCGGACGCCGGCCGCGAGGGCCTCCCGGTAGGTCAAGTTCGTGTAGCGCTTCGCGTGCGGGTTGGCGTTGGGGTCGCTGTCGTACACGCCGTCCACCCCGCGCTTGGCCACCAGGAGGGCGTCGGCCTCGAGCTCCAGGGCCCGTTGGACGGCCGGGTAGTCGGTGGTCACGTACGGCTGGCCGATGCCGCCGGCGAGGAGCACGATCAGGCCGCGGCGCAGGTGCCGGTCGGCGCGGAGCCGGATGAAGGGCTCGGCCACGCTCTCCATGGGCATCGCGGTCATGACCCGTACGTCCGTATCCGAGCGGCCGGTCAGCACGCCGCGGAGCATGAGCGCGTTCATGACCGTGCCGAGCATGCCGATGTTGTCGGCTTCCGCCCTGCCGATGCCCCAGCCCTGCGCCATCCTCCCGCGGAAGTAGTTGCCGCCCCCGATCACCACGGCGATCTCGACGTCGAGCTGGTGCACCGAGAGGATCTCGTTCGCCAGCTGGGTCAGGCTCTCCGGGTCCGTGCCCCACCCGGCCTCGCCCGCCAGCGCCTCGCCGCTGAGCTTGACCACGACACGTGAGTAGCGACGCATGCCCCGTTCCCTTCGCGGCCGCGCGCTCGGCGACCCGGTCAAGAATACTCAGCGAGGCGGGGAGGAGCGGGGTGCCGGATTTGCTCTCTCCCGGCGAGGTGGGCGTTCGTCGAGCTGGAGGGTGGTGGAGTGCGGCATTTCCGCGCGCTCGACCGGGGCGCACCGCCCATCGCCGCGCTGCGGGAGACGGGTGTCACCATCTCGTCTCACGAATTCCGCTGATATCTATACAAAGCGGACAGCTAGCCATAATATGGTCACGCCTCAGTCGGGGGCTGAGGCCCAAACGTTCACCGTCCCACGTCGGGACGGCGCAGGATGCGGACCTGGTCGGGGGCCAGGGACGCGTCCGCGGCCAGGGAGAGCCGGGCGGCGATCCGCCGGCCGGAGAGCCCCGTGAGGCGCCACGACCCTGCGCCCGCGCTCTGAAATCTACCGTGCTGGACCTGGCATCTGCTTACGTGTTATTTGTTTACGGTACCGTTCCGTAAACAAATCGGAGGTCTCCATGGACACCGAGGTCCTGATCGTCGGTGCCGGGCCGGTGGGGCTGGCACTGGCGTGCGCGTTGCTGCAGCACGGCGTCTCGGTACGGGTGGTGGACCAGGCTCAGGGACCGGCCACCACGTCGAGGGCCAACTTCGTGCACGCGCGCGGCTCGGAGGTGCTGGACCGGCTGGACGCGCTCGGCGGCCTGCCAGAGGAGTCGGTCCGGGCGATGACGATCATCACGTACGCCGGGGACCGGCCGATGATGCGCGTCCGGTTCGGCGACCCCGGCCTGCGGACCGCCGCTCCCCCGATGGTGATCTCCCAGGCCCGGGTCGAGGCGCGCCTGCGCGACCGGCTGGCCGAGCTGGGCGGGCGGCCGGAGTGGAACGCCGGGCTGGTGGCGGCCGACCAGGACGGCTCGGGGGTCACGGCCGTGCTGGGCGACGGGCGTACCGTGCGGGCGGGCTGGCTGGTCGGCTGCGACGGCACCGGCAGCACCGTGCGCAAGCTCGCCGGCATCGGCTTTCCCGGGGTCAAGGTCAGCGAGCGCTTCCTGCTCGTCGACGCCCGCCTCGACACGACGCTCGACCGCTCCGGGACGAGCGGCTGGGTGCACCCCGACGGCATGATCGGCCTGATGCCCATGCCCGGCGACCAGTGGCGGCTGCTGGCCTACGACGCGACGTTCCGCGACGAAAAGCCGGGCGAGGAGCAGATCGTCGAGCGCATGCGGCGCATCCTGCCCGAGCGGACCGGCCTGCCCGGCATCCGGCTGCTGGACGCCACGTGGGGGTCGCTGTTCAGCGTGCACCGCCGCCTGGCCGACACCTACCGGCGCGGCCGCGTCCTGCTGGCCGGGGACTCCGCGCACGTGCACGCGCCGTTCGGCGGGCAGGGCATGCTCACCGGGCTCGGCGACGCCGAGAACCTCGCCTGGAAGCTGGCCCTGGTCGTCGGGGGCGGGGCGGGCGAGCGGCTGCTGGACACGTACGAGGCCGAGCGCCGCCCCCTGGCCACCCAGGTCCTGCGGGGCAGCACCGCCGTCACCAAGCTCAACATCGCCGCGAGCCCGGCCGGCCGGTTCCTGCGTGACCGGATCATGGTGCCGGTGTTCGGCCTGTCCTGGCTCCAGCGCTGGGCCACGTACACCACCTCCCAGCTGTGGGTCAGCTACCGGCGCGGCCCGCTGGGCGGTCGCGGCGGCCGGCCGCGGCCCGGCGACCGGATCCCGGACGTGGCCTGCGAGCGCCCCGACGGCACCCCGACCCGGCTGCACGCCGAGCTGCGCGGCCACTGGGCCGTCCTCGGCGGCCACGACCTGTTCGAGACGGCCCGCCGGCGGCTGGGCGAGCGGGTCGTCCACCTCCGCCCGGCGAGCCCGCTCCCCGATATGCTCGTACGCCCGGACGCCCATCTGGCCTGCAAGGGCGGCCCCGCCGAGATCACCCGATGGCTGGACGGAGCACTCGCTTGACCGCTGCCCGAGGGCGCGGACGCCCCCGCGACCCCGAGACCGACGCCGCGATCCTGCGCGCCGCGCTCGAGCTGTTCGTCGAACGCGGGGTCGAGGGCACCAGCATGGAACAGATCGCCAAACGGGCAGGGGTGGGCAAGCTCACCGTCTACCGCCGCTGGAGCACCAAGGAGGATCTGATCGCCCAGGCCGTCGAGCAGGCGGTCAGCGCCGACCTGACCCCCTCGCCCGCCGACGTCGAGGCCCTGACGCCCCAGGAGATCATCGAACGCCTCCTCCCCGCGGCGGCGGAGATGGCCGCCACTCCGGCGTTCCGCGCCATGGCCGCCCGGATGATGGGCTCGGCCGTCAGCCACCCGCAGCTGATGGCCGTCTACTGGAAGCACCACATACTGCCGCGCCGCGAGCTGGCGGTCGCCATGTTGCGGCGCGCCCAGAAGGACGGCACCGTGGCGGCCGACGCGGACCTGGACGTGCTCATCGACATGATGTCCGGGGCGGTGACCTGGCGCGTGCTCCAGCCCGACCCGCCGGACGCCGCCGAGATGCTCGACTACCTCAAGGCCGTCTACCGCCAGGTCGGGCTGTACCGGCCGGGGCCCTGACCGCCAGGTCTCCTGCGCGCTCACCCCGGCCAGGGCGAGTCGAGGATGGTGTCGGCGAAGTTGCCGCGCCGGCGTGACGCCAACCCCAACGGTCACCCGGTTTCTCGCCGCTAGCACGGCCCGTGGGCGGCGGGCCGGCCCGGGCTGGACGGCGGCTTCGCGGGTGGTCAGGGTCGCTTCGCGCGCGGGCGTACCACGGCGATCGGGCAGGTCAGGTGGTGCAGGACCGCGTGGCTGACCGAGCCGAGCACCGCGGAGGCGAAGCCGCCCAGGCCGCGCGAGCCCACGACCACCAGGTCGGCCGTGCCGCCCGCCTGGATCAGCGCGTTCACCGGGTGGCCGGTCACCTGGTCGTCGGTGATGGTGACGTCGGGGTTCTTCTCGCGCCACGGCACCACGCGCTCGGCCGCCGCGCGGGTCTCCTCCTCGAAGAGGTCCGACAGCATGGTGCTGTAGGCCATCGCGTACGGGGAGAAGGCCGGCATCTGCCAGGCGTAGACCACGTGCAGCGGAACGCCGCGGGCGCGGGCCTGGTCGACGGCGTACAGCATGGCGGCCTCGGAGTGCTCGGACCCGTCGTACCCGACGATCACCTGTCCGTGCCGCACCACGGAAGGCCCGCGGACGATCACCACCGGCCCGGTGGCGTGCCCGGCCACGCCCAGGCCGACCGAGCCCAGGAGCATCTCGGCGAACCCGCCGAGCCCCCGGCTGCCCAGCACCACGCTGTCCGCGGTCGCCGACTCGGCGATCAGGGTGTCGACCACGTTCCCGATGAGCAGGTCGGTGCTCACCTCGACGTCGCGCGTCAGGGCACGGACCCGGTCCGCCGCCGCGCCCAGCGTCCCTTGGCAGTATTCGACCCCGTGGGAGCCGTAACGCCACTGCTCGCAGATGTGCACGATCCGTACGGCCGACCCTCTGCGCTGGGCGTCCTCCGCCGCCCACTCCACGGCCGCGGCCGCGGGTGCGGACCCGTCCACGCCGACCACGATGTGCCTGGTCATCACGCGCCTCCTCCGCTCTCACCTCCAGCCTCGCGCGGCGCGTGCCCCGGCGCGCGGGACCGAGGTCCCCGATTGGTGGGACGTTGGTCCTCACCGTACGCGCAGGCACCCCGCAGCCGCCGCCCGTCCGTCGCGGTGGCACGTCGAGGCGACCCCGTCCACGGCCCGGCGTCCGGGACCAGGGAGCCATGAGGATCCGTGGCTATGACTACGTAGACAGCCGCGCGCGGCGGTTGCCAAGAGGGCCTTGAACGGTCTCCGAGCTCGTCAGAGGAGCTTGGCCAGGAGCGCGCCGAGCTGGTCGCGCTCGTCGGGGGTGAGCGCGGAGAAGGTGTCGTCGAGGAAGGCGGGGATCGACGCCCGGGCGGCGGCGAGCCGGCGGCGGCCGGCGGCGGTGATGGTGACGGCGTAGGAGCGCCGGTCGTCGGGGTTGCGCTCCCGGCGCACGTGGCCGGCCCGCTCCAGGTCGTCGCAGACGCCGACCATGACGCTCCGGTCGATGCGCAGCTCCTCGCTGAGCGCCTGCTGGGAGCAGGGGCCGACGGCGTCGAGCATCTGGAGCACGAGGTGCTGCCCGACCCCCAGCCCCTCCTCGCCCGCGTGCGCGTCGGCGGCGCGCGCCACGGCGGCCGAGGCCCGGCACAGCGCGATGTCGAGGCGCTCGGCCGCGAGCTGCTGGAAATACGCCGGACGCACCCGCCCGGCCGCCCTGCTGGTCGCCATGATCCCACCCTACCGCAGGTCCATCTACTCACAGATTGTTTGACAGCAGACGATTGGTGGCCGTACGGTCCAAATCATCTGCCGGCAAATTGTTTGTTCCCAGATGATGACATCGACCGAGGAGACCCGCCGTGACGCTGAACCTCACCCCCGACGAGTTGCTGAGCACCACCCGGGCCGTGCGCAAACGCCTCGACCTCACCCGGCCGGTGCCCAGGGAGCTGATCGAGGAGTGCGTGGACCTGGCCGTACAGGCGCCGACCGGGCGCAACCGCCAGCGCTGGCACTTCCTCGTGGTCACCGAGCCCGGGCAGCGGCGGGCCGTGGCCGACCTCTTCCTGCGCGCCCTGCCCCTGGCCACCGGCCAGCCCCTGACCGAGCGTGACCACTGGCGGATGGGCTACCACCCCGGCTCCACCGGCCGGGTCTTCGACGGCCTGCGCCATCTGGCGGAGAACATCCACCGCGTGCCCGCGTTCGTCATCCCCGGCGTGGAAGGGCGCACCGACCGCGCCCCGGTGAGCGTGCAGGCCGGCGCGTGGGGATCGATCCTGCCCGCCGTGTGGAGCTTCATGCTGGCCGCCCGTGCCCGCGGGCTGGGCACCGTCTGGACGACCGCGCAGGGACCGCTCGAACGCGAGCTGGCCCAGGTGCTCGGCGTGCCGTACGACGAGGTCATGCTGGCCGCGTTCATCCCGCTGGCCTACACCGTCGGCACCGACTTCAGGCCCGCCCGCCGCATCCCGCGCGAGGAGGTCCTGCACTGGGACCGCTGGTGAGCGCCCGCCCGGCACGGGCCCGTGCCGGGCGCCGGACGCTAGTCGACCTCCACGATGGCCTGGGCGAACTGGGCCGAGTACAGCCCGGCGTAGACGCCGCCCGCCGCCAGCAGCGACTCGTGCGTGCCCTGCTCGACGATCCGCCCGTCCTCCATGACCAGGATCAGGCTGGCGTCGCGGATCGTGGACAGGCGGTGGGCGATCACGAAGCTCGTACGCCCCTGGCGCAGCGAGCTCATGGCTCGCTGGATGAGCACCTCGGTCCGCGTGTCGACCGAGCTGGTCGCCTCGTCCAGGATCAGGATGGCCGGCTCGGACAGGAACGCCCGGGCGATCGTGATCAGCTGCTTCTCGCCCGTGCTGACCGTCGCGCCCTCCTCGTCGATCACCGTGTCGTAGCCGTCGGGCAGGGTGAGCGCGATGCGGTCCACGTGGGCGGCCCGCGCGGCGGCCTCGATGCGTTCGCGCGTGGCGCCCTCCGCCCCGTAGCCGATGTTCTCCGCGATCGTGCCGCCGAACAGCCAGGTGTCCTGCAGCACCATGCCGATGTTGGCGCGCAGCTCCTCCCTGGACATCTCGGCGATGTCGACGCCGTCGAGCGTGATGCGGCCGCCGGTCACCTCGTAGAAGCGCATGATGAGGTTGACCAGCGTCGTCTTGCCCGCCCCGGTGGGGCCGACGATGGCCACCGTCTGGCCGGGCTCCACGGTCAGCGACAGGTCCTCGATCAGCGGCCGGTCCTCCTTGTAGCGGAAGGACACGTTCTCGAACGCGACGCGGCCCCTGACCTGCGCGGACCGCGCGGGCTCGGCGGGCTCGGCGGACTGCTCGGGCGCCTCCAGCAGCTCGAAGACCCGCTCGGCCGAGGCGATGCCCGACTGCACCAGGTTCGCCATGCCGGCCACCTGGGTCAGCGGCTGGCTGAACTGCCGCGAGTACTGGATGAACGCCTGCACGTCGCCCAGCGAGATCGAGCCCGAGGCCACCCTGAGCCCGCCCACCACGGCGACCAGCACGTAGTTGAGGTTGCCGATGAACATCATCGCCGGCTGGATGAGGCCGGAGATGAACTGGGCGCGGAAGCTGGAGGTGAACAGGGCCTGGTTGTGCTCGGTGAAGGTCTCGGCGGCCTCCTTCTGCCGGCCGAACACCTTGACCAGCGTGTGCCCGCCGTACATCTCCTCGATGTGGCCGTTGAGCTTGCCGGTCGACGACCACTGCTTGATGAACTGCGGCTGCGACCGCTTGCCGACGACGGCGGTGACGTAGACCGACACCGGCACCGTGACCAGCGCGATGAGCGCCAGGATCGGCGAGATCCAGAACATCATCGCCAGCACGCCCACCACGGTCAGCGCCGACGAGATGAGCTGGCTCATCGTCTGCTGCAGCGTCTGGGCGATGTTGTCGGTGTCGTTGGTGGCGCGGCTGAGGATCTCGCCGCGGGGCTGGTCGTCGAAGTAGCTCAGCGGCAGCCGCCCCAGCTTGGCCTCGATCCGCTCGCGCAGCCGGGACGCGGCCCGCTGCACGACGGTCGTGGTCAGCCGGAACTGCACGATCCCGAGCAGCGCCGCCACCACGTAGATCGCCAGCACCCAGGCGAGCACCACGGCCAGCGCGGTGAAGTCGATGCCCTGCCCGGGCACGACGTGCATCGACGAGACCATGTCGGCGAAGGTGTCCTGGCCCCGGGCGCGCAGCCCCGCCACGGCCTCCTCCTTGGTGGCCCCCGCGGGCAGCTGGGCCCCGATGATGCCGGAGAAGATCAGGTCGGTGGCGTGGCCGAGGATCTTGGGGCCGATCACGGTCAGCGCGACGCTGAGCGTGCCGAGGGCGAGGACGACGATCAGCAGCGTGCGCTCGGGGCGCAGCAGCCGCAGCACGCGGCGGAGGGTGCCGCCGAAGTCGAGGGCCTTCTCGGCGGGCCCGGACATCATCCTGCCGGGGCCGAAGGCGGGCTGGGGGCGGCGCGCGGGCGCCTCGGTCGTCACGCCGCCTCCTGCTCGGTGAGCTGGGACAAGACGATCTCCCGGTAGGTCGGGCAGGTGGTCATGAGTTCCGCGTGGTCGCCGCTGCCGACCACGCGGCCGTCCTCGAGGACGAGGATGCGGTCGGCGTCGCGGATGGTGTTCACCCGCTGGGCGACGATGATCATCGTGGCGTCGGCGATCTCCTCGGCCAGCGCGGCGCGCAGCCGGGCGTCGGTGGCGTAGTCGAGGGCGGAGAACGAGTCGTCGAACAGGTAGATCTCCGGCCGGTGCACCAGGGTCCTGGCGATGGCCAGGCGCTGTCGCTGGCCGCCGGAGACGTTGGTGCCGCCCTGGGAGATCGGCTCGTCCAGGCCGCCGGGCATCGCCTCGACGAACTCGCGGGCCTGGGCCACCTCCAGGGCGCGCCACAGCTCCTCGTCGGTCGCGTCCGGCCGGCCGTACCTCAGGTTGGAGGCGACGGTGCCGGAGAAGAGGTAGGGCGACTGCGGGACCAGGCCGACGGTGCGGGCGAGCATGGTGGGGTCGAGGTCGCGTACGTCGACGCCGTCGACCAGCACCTCGCCGGCGCTCGCGTCGAACAGCCGCGGGACGAGGTTGAGCAGCGTGGTCTTGCCGCTGCCCGTGCTGCCGATGATCGCGGTCGTCCGGCCCGGCCGCGCCGTGAAGGTCACCTCGCTCAGCACCGGTTCCTCGGCGCCCGGGTAGCGGAAGCCCACCGACCGCAGCTCCAGCTCGCCGATCCGCCGTTCCGGGATGACCGGGGTGGCCGGCGGGTGGACGGTCGGCTCGGTGCCGAGCACCTCCTCGATGCGCTCGGCGCAGACCTCGGCCCGCGGGATCATCATGAACATGAACATCGCCATCATCACCGACATGAGGATCTGCATCAGGTAGGAGATCACCGCGGTCAGCGCGCCCACCTGCATGGTCCCGTCGGCGATGCGGTCGCCGCCGAACCACACCACGGCGACGCTGGACACGTTCACCACGAGCATGACCGAGGGGAACATCAGCGCCATCAGCCGCCCGACCCGCAGCGACACGTCGGTCAGCCGCTCGTTGGCCACGCCGAAGCGCTCGCGCTCGTGCCTGTCACGGACGAAGGCCCTGATGACCCGGATGCCGGTGATCTGCTCGCGCAGCACCTGGTTGATCCGGTCGATGCGCTCCTGCATGGTGCGGAAGAGCGGGCGCATCCGCCAGATGATCAGGCCCACGATGGCGATCATCACGGGCAGCACCACGAGCAGCAGCGACGACAGCGCCGCGTCCTGGCGCAGCGCCAGCACGATGCCGCCGACGCACATGATCGGCGCGGTCACCATCATCGTGAACGTCAGCAGCACGAGCAGCTGGACCTGCTGCACGTCGTTGGTGGTCCGGGTGATCAGGGACGGCGAGCCGAACCTGTTGACCTCCTGGGCGGAGAAGTCCTGCACCCGGTCGAAGATCGCGGCCCGCAGGTCCCGGCCCAGGGACATCGAGATCAGGGCGCCGTAGTAGACGGCCACGACCGAGCAGACGATCTGCACGAGCGTCACCCCGAGCATCACCAGCCCGATGCGCAGGATGTAACCGGTGTCGCCTTTGACGACACCGTCGTCGATGATGTCGGCGTTGAGGGTGGGGAGATAGAGCGTGGCCAGCGTCTGGACGAACTGGAAGAGGACGACGAGCGTGATCTCTTTCCCGTACGGCCTGAGCTGGACCCGCAGGAGGCGGAGCAGCATCACGAGGGGCTTTCTGTCGAAGGATCGGGAACGGGCCGCACGAGCAGCCCGTCGAGCAGCACGGAGACGATCTCCTCGTCGTCCATGTCTCCGAACTCGCCGGCCTGGCCGAAGGCACGGTGCACGCTCACCGCGACCAGCATGAGCAGCAGCTGCGCCGTGGCCTCGGGAGAGCGGCGCAGCCGGTCGCGGTCGGGCTCGACCAGGGCGGCGAGCGCGGCGTGTATGCGGCGCCGGCTCTCCACCATCCGCTCGCCGAACTCGGCGTCGTCGGCCAGCAGTTCCCTGGGCGCGGCGATGAGGTTGGCGTTGGCGGCCATCCCCTTGCGCAGCATCGAGACCGCCTCGCGCAGCCGCGCGCGCAGCTCCAGGTGGGCGCCGATGGCGGCCAGCGCGTCCACCACCGGCTGCGGGTCGAAGGCGCTCATCAGCGCCGCCCGCAGCAGTGAGGCCTTGTCGGGGAACACGCCGAAGATCGTGCCCTCGGCCACGCCGGCGGCCTCGGCGATCTGGCGGGTGCTCAGCGCGGTGCCGTGTTCGCGCAGCAGGGGGAGCGTGGCGGCGATGAGCGCGGCACGACGGTCTTCCGGCGCCATGGCAGGCACCCTTCGCCTTCTGTTCATGACGAACAGCGTAATGAGCGAGTACTCACTCGTTCAACCGGATTATCCCCATGGCCGGGTGAAAGGCGCTTACTCCAGGTCTGTCACGTGGCCATCCGCGCAGCTCAGCAGCCCTGCCGGAGCGGGGAGCACTTTCTCCAGAAAATCCCGGGTCGACGTGGCGTAGGCCGCGCAGAGCAGCCTGCCCAGCCGGGTCGCCCGGCCGTCGCCGAGGCGGTGGGTCGGGATGCCCATCGCGTTGACGCTGCGTTCCAGGGCCACGCTGGACACCGCGACGACGGTGTGACCGTGCCGGTCGACCCGGCGGAACGCCTCCCGCAGCAGCGTCCGGGCCAGCGGGCCCAACCCCGCCGTCGCGGAACGCGACCAGGCGCGGCCGGTGGCCAGGCGGCTGAGCTCCCAGACGGCCGGATCGCGGGGAGCCGGGCCGCCGCGCAGCGTCTCGGTGAAGACGTCGCGGATCATGTAGGGCCCGTCGGTGGGCAGCAGCCGGCAACATCCGGTGACCTCCCTGCAGCCCTCTAGGTAGCTGATCACGTACACCGGATCGCAGTCGTCGTAGGAATCGCGTTCGCGGCCGTGCATGCTGCCGACGTCCCAGCGGAGGCGTTCGTGGAACACCTCGTGGCGCAGCCTGAACATGCCGTCGAGCAGCCAGGCGGGCAGTTCCCCCGCCCGGCCGACCGTGATCTGTTGCGCGCATCCGTCCCCCGTGCCCACGAGTACCCTCCGCTCCGACGATCGTTTCCCCCTCCCTTGTTCGCGGCGGCGGCGTTCCCGGATGGCGTGGGCCGGTTGACCATGCCCGGCGGAGGCCGTAGAGAGGAAAGGTCTGCCGTTCCACGCACGCTCCAAGATCCACGTCCCACGACACGACAGGAGAGCTCGATGCGCGGTTTAGCGGGTAAGCGAATCGTCGTCTGCGGAGGCGCCTCCGGCATCGGCGCGGCCACCGCCGCGCGGCTGGGCGAAGAGGGCGCCAAGGTGGTCGTGGGCGACATCAACTCGGCCGGCGCCGAGGCGACCGTCAAACTGATCACCGAGGCCGGCGGCACCGCCGTGGCCGTTCCCTTCGACCTGGCCGACGAGCCGTCCGTACGCGCCCTGTTCGACCGGGCGGTGGCCGCGTACGGCGGCGTCGACGGCCTGTTCAACGTGGGCGCGGAAGTGTCGGTGGAGACCCTCGACCGCGACGGCGACGTGGCCGCGATGGACCCGGCCATCTGGCGGCGCACGTTCGAGGTGAACCTGATCGGCTACGCCCTCACCTGCCGTACGGTCATCCCGCTGCTGCTGGAGCAGGGCGGCGGCGCCATCGTGAACACCTCCTCCGGAGCGGCGAACACGCCCGAGCCGGTACGCGCCGCGTACGCCGCCTCCAAGGCGGGCGTCAACACCCTCACCCGGCACATCGCCACCCGCTGGGGCAAGGAAGGCATCCGGTGCAACGGCGTGGCACCCGGCCTGGTGCTCAGCCAGACCGCGCTGTCCAGGCTGGATGACGAGTTCAAGGCCATGGCGTTGCGGATCACCCGCAGCCCGCGGCTGGGCGAGCCCTCCGACCTGGCGGCGGCGGTGGCGTTCCTGCTGTCGGACGACGCCGAGTGGGTCAACGGCCAGACGTGGGCGATCGACGGCGGCGCCACGCTGCGCGACTGAGGGTCCCGGGCGGGCTCAAGCGGGCGGGCCGAGGTCGATGCCCGCCAGCTCGGCGCGCGAGGAGACGCCCAGCTTGGGATACGCCTTGTAGAGATGGAAGCCCACGGTCCTGGGGCTGAGGAAGAGCTGGGCGCCGATCTGCCGGTTCGTGGCCCCCGCCGCGGCCAGCCGGACGACCTGGAGCTCCTGAGGGGTCAGCGTGCCGAGCGCCGCGCTCCCGGCGGCCCGCTTCGGCTCGGCCGCGTGCACGCCCGCCGCGGCCAGCTCGGTGCGGGCCCGCTCGGCCCAGGGTGCGGCGCCCAGCGCGGTGAAGCCCTCCAGCGCGGCGCGCAGCTGCGTACCGGCGTCGGCGCGGCGGCGGGCGCGGCGCAGCCACTCGCCGTAGAGGAGCCGGGTCCTCGCCTGCTCGAACGGCCGCCCGCCCCGGGCGTGCAGCGCGAGCGCCGCGTCGTAGTGCGCCTCGCTCTCGCCGCGTGCGGCGAGCAGGGCCCGGCAGCGGTACGCGACCGCCGCCGCCCACGGCTGGCCGCTGGCCCCGGCCCAGGCGTCGAACCGGGCGAACGCCTCGGCCGCCCGGTCCGGCCGGTTCAGCCGGGCGCAGGCCTCGACGTGGTCGGCGATGGCGAACGTGACGATCACGGTGTGGCCGAGCGGGCCGTCCAGGATCCGCGCCATCCGCTCGGCCGCGGCCTCGTAGCGGGCTCGTACCAGGTCGAGCAGGGTCAGCGCGCAGCCGCCCCAGCCGGAGCCGTTGCGCTCCTGGGCGGTGCCCTCCGCCTGGGCGGCGAGCCGCCGGCACTCCTCGTCCTCGCCCCGTACGGCGGCCAGGCGGGCCAGGATGCCGTGCAGGTGCCGCAGCCGCCCCGCCTGCCCGGTGTCGTGCGCGATCCGCCAGGCCTCGGCTCCCGACTCGGCGGCTTCGGCGTGCCTGCCGCGCAGGATCTGCGCCTGGGTGAGCAGTTGCAGGGCGTGCGGTAACGCGCCGACGAGCCCCCGGCGGCGGCAGTCGTCCACCCGGGCTTCGGCCCGCTCGCAGGCCGCGTCGTCGTCGCCGGTCATGAGAGCGCCGAACACGGCGTAGGTCCCGGCGATCCGATCGGTCACGTCCCCCGCCGGGAGAGCGGCCCGCAGGAGCGGCACGCCCGCGACCGGATCCCCGGCGGCCACCCGCTCCATCCCACGCACGGCCGCGACCACCCCGGCCAACCGGCCCTCCACACCGTCCACTCGGGGCCCCGCGCCGGTCGGGTGGGACTCCTCGTTGGGCGGGCGCGACTCCGCGTCGGTCGCGAGGGGTCCCGCGTCGGTCGCAAGGGGCTTCTTGTCGGTGCCGACGGGCTCCTTGGCGGTGCCGAGCGACTCCAGGAGGTCGGCGGCGCGGCTGAGCGCGACTCGGTCTCCGGCGAACCAGGCGTCGCCGGCGGCGGTGGCGAGCAGGGAGGCCGCCTCGGCGGGCGCGATCAGCGCGACGCCCTCGGCGGCGGCGATCAGCAGGTGCGCGGCCGGTGCCGGATCGCCCTGCTCGGCCTCGACCGCCGCCCGTACGCTGGCCAGCCGGGCCAGCACCAGCGGGTCCGCGGTCAGGCGGCGGCCCCGCTCCGCGGCGGCCGCGGCGCGGGGCAGTTGCCCGGCGCCGAGCGCCGCCTGCGCCGCGGCGGCCAGCCGGCGGGCGCGCCGCTCCCGGTCGACGGTGAGCTGCGCGGCCCGCTCGTACGCGGTGGCGGCCGAGGCGTTGCTGCCCCGCTCGGCGGCCCGCGCTCCGGCCGCGGCCAGGATCGCCGAAATCTCCTCGTCGGGTTCGAGCGCGGCGGCCGACAGATGCCAGGCTCTGCGGTCGGCCTGATCGTCGCCGCCGAGGGCACCGGCCAGCGCGCGGTGGGCCGCCGTACGCCGGGCGAGCGACGCCTCCTGATAGGCGGCGGCCTTGACCAGGGGGTGGCGGAAGCGCAACCGGTCGCCGGAGACCTCGACCAGGGCGGCGTGCTCGCCGGGCTCCAGGTCTTCGGGCCCGGCCCCGAGAGCCTGCGCCGCCTTCAGTACGAGCCGCAGGCTGCCCGATCCGTCGGCGGCGGCGACCAGGAGCAGCAGCCGGGTACGTTCGGGCAGGCGCCGGACCGCGGCGCGCAGCGACTGCTCCAGCCGCCCGGTCAGGGACGGCCCCGGCGGTTGCAGGGGCAGCGGCGCCAGGTGCCCGGCCCGCTGCTCCGGGGTCAGGATCCCGGAGAAGTGCAGGAGCGCCAGCGGATTGCCCTCGGCCTCCTCGATCACCCGGTCACGCGCCTCCGCGGTGAGGCCCGCCGCGTGCCCGGCCAGCAGCCGCTCGCAGTCGGGCCTGTCCAGTGCGGCCAGCCGGAGTTCGGGGAGGCCGTTCACGGCCGGTTCCGCGCCGTCGCGGCCGGCGAAGATCATGGTGATCCGCTCGGCCGCCAGCCGGCGCGCGGCGAACACGAGCGCGTCCAGCGACGCGCGGTCCAGCCACTGAACGTCGTCGATCAGGCAGAGCAGCGGGCGTTCCTCGGCGAGGTCGGCGAGCAGCGTCAGCACCGCGAGCCCGACGAGGAACCGATCGGGAGCACCCGCCCGCGCCTCCACCGGCCCGTCTGGCGGCACCTCCGCCGGCGCGTGCGACGGCGCCTCCACCGGCTCCTCCGACCGCCCATGCGCCCGCGCGCCCGGCCGCTCCCCCGGGTGGGCCTCTGTGGGGCCCTCGCCGAACGCGCTCAGCAGCGCCGCCCGCTGGGCGGTGGGGAGGCCGGCGATCAGGTGGCGGGCGGGGCGCAGCAGCAGGTGCAGGGCGGCGAAGGGCAGCTCCGACTCGGCCTCGACACCGGTGGCCCGCAGCACGAGCGCATCGTCCGGCACCCCGCGCGCCACCTCGGCCAGCAGCGCCGACTTGCCGATCCCGGCCTCGCCGAACACCGCGACGGCGCCGCCCCGCCCGGCCTGCGACTCGGCGATCATCCCGCTGAGGAGGACGATCTCCGCATCCCGCCCGATCATGATGCCCCGACCCTACCTAACCGGCGGGCGGCCACCCCGCGCGGCTCCGGTCACCGTGACTGATCCGCCCGGGGCGCGCACCCCGTACGGTCGTGAACCACAGCCCAGCACACCACAAACCTGGAGGATCACCGTGGAGGCCATCGTCGTGGAGCCCGTGGGGACGGTCGTCGGCGGGCGTACCGAGGCGTTCGACGACGACTGGAACACCGAGCAGGCGCTGATCCGCCTCGACGGCTCCCGTTTCGGGCCGGACGCCCTGGCCGGGCTCGACACCTTCTCGCACCTGGAGGTGGTGTACCAATTCCATCTCGTGGACCCGTCCTCGGTGCACACCTCCGCCCGCCGGCCCCGGGGGAACCCGGACTGGCCGGCGGTCGGCATCTTCGCGCAGCGGGCCAAGAACCGCCCCAACCGGCTGGGCGTCTCCCGCTGCCGCCTGCTCGCCGTGGACGGCCTCGACCTCCACGTACGCGGTCTCGACGCCGTGGACGGCAGCCCGGTGCTGGACATCAAGCCCTACATGGCGGAGTTCGGCCCCCAGGGCGAGACCGTGCAACCGGCCTGGGCCACCGAACTGATGCGCGCCTACTACTGAGCACCCATGGAGGAGACGTCATGACCGAGGTGATCGTCGTCGGAGCGGGACCCACCGGGCTCCTGCTCGCGGGCGACCTGGCGGAGGCCGGGATCGCCGTCACGGTGCTGGAGCGCCGCGACGGACGGGTCTCCAACCTTTCCCGCGCGTTCGGCGTCCACGCCCGTACGCTGGAGCAGCTCGACGCGCGTGGCCTGGCCGACCCGCTCGTCCCCATGGGCGCCGCGCTCAGCAGGGTGCGGCTGTTCGAGCGGGTGGAGGTCGACCTGGGCGAGCTGCCGAGCCGCTTCCCCTACCTGCTGATCACACCCCAGTACAACGTGGAGAACCTGCTCCTGGAGCGGGCGCTGCGGGCAGGGGCCGAGATCGTGCACGACACCGAGGTGGTGGGCCTGAGCCAGGACGGCACCGGGGTCACGGTCACCACCACGGACGGCACCCGCCGCGCCGCCTACCTCGTCGGCGCCGACGGCTTCCACAGCGCGGTACGCCGGGCGCTCGGGCAGCCGTTCCCCGGCAAGTCGGTCCTGAAGTCCATCATGCTCGCCGACGTGAAGCTCGCCGAGCAGCCGGCCGAGCTGCTGAGCGTCAACGGTGTCGGCGACGCCTTCGCGTTCGTCGCGCCCTTCGGGGACGGCTACCACCGGGTCTTCGCCTGGGACCGTCGCCATGTGGTGCCCGACGACGTGCCCCTCACCCTGGAGGAGGTCCGCGAGGTCACCACCCGGGCGCTGGGCACCGACTTCGGCATGTACGAGGCCCGCTGGCTGTCGCGCTTCCACAGCGACGAGCGGCAGGTCCCGGACTACCGCGTGGGCCGGGCCTTCCTGGCCGGGGACGCGGCGCACGTCCACTCCCCCGCCGGCGGCCAGGGCATGAACACCGGTTTGCAGGACGCGGCCAATCTGGGCTGGAAGCTCGCCGCCGTGCTGCGGGGCGCGCCCGAGGACCTGCTCGACACCTACCAGTCCGAGCGGCACCCGGTCGGCCGCTCGGTGCTGCGCAGCAGCGGCGCCCTCATCCGGGCCGCCATGATCGAGTCGTCCGCCGGCCGCGCGGTCCGCGGCCTCGCCGCCCGAGGCGCGCTGTCCATCCCGAAGATCCGTACGAAGGTCACCGGGCAGCTCAGCGGCATCGGCTACGCCTACCCCGCGCCCGACGGCGCGCACGAGCTGGTCGGCACCCGCGCCGCCGACGTGCCGCTCGCCGGGGGCGGCCGCCTGTACGAGGCGCTGCGGGGCCGGCGCCCGGTCCTGCTCGGCGACGCCGACGTCACCGGCTGGGCGGACCGGGTACGGGTGGCGGCACCCGCCGTGCCCGGTGGCCCGATGGTGCTCGTCCGCCCGGACGGCTACGTGGGCTGGGCGGGCACCGACCCCGCCGGCCTGCGCCAGGCCCTGACCCGGCTGACGGGCACGGCCGGATCGCGCCGGTCGGAGACGCCGTCCACGCCGTGACCCCGCACCCGGGCCAGGGCGCGGCGCGGGGATCGAGGACGGCGTGGTCCGCGCCGGCCGCCTGACCGGCGCGGCCGACCCGGAAGAGGCCCTGACCGTCATCCGTCCCCGGGTTGCTCCTGGAGGCGGCGGCCCACGCGGGTGGCGGTCTCGCGCAGCCACACGTGCGCCGCGTCATGGGTGTGCACCGGGTGCCACCACAGCGCCTCCTGGACCGGGACGGCGGGGAACGGGCAGGGCAGGACGCGTACGCGGGCGGTGCCGACGGTCAGGCGGGCCAGCCGTTCCTGGATGAGCGCGACCCGCCGCGTGCCCTGCACCAGCAGCGGCAGCAGCGCGAACGTGGGAGAGGCGACCTCCACCCGGGGGCTGACCCCGAGCATGCTGAGCTGGCGGGTGACCGGCGCGTCGTAGGGCCGCTGGTAGACCGCCCACGGCAGCCGGTTGAGGTCGTCCACCGTGAGCTCGCCCGGATGGTTCTCGTCGACCAGGCACACCCACCGGTCGCTGTAGAGCTCGACCGTCGGCAGGCCGTCGATGATGCCGTGCGGCAGCAGCAGCCCGTCCACCGTGCTCAGCACCGTGGCGGCGTTCTCCACCAGCGCCGGCCCGCTCTGCGTGAGGTGCAGGCGGACGCCGGGCGCCTCCTCGTGCAGCACGCGCGCCAGCTCGGCGCCGAAGACGGCCGCCCCGTAGTCGGAGCAGAGCAGCGTGAACTCCCTGGACTCCACGGCGGGGTCGAAGCGCGCCTGGGTGGCGAAGACCCGCTCCAGCAGGTCGCACGCGGTCGCGCTGCGGTCGCGCAGGGTCGAGCCGAGCGGGGTCAGCTCGTACGCGTTGCCCGTACGGGTCAGCAGGGGGTCGCCGAAGTGGCGGCGGAGGCGGCCCAGGGCCGCGCTCATCGCGGGCTGGCTGAGGTTGAGCCGGGCGGCGGCCCTGGTGACGTTCCGCTCCTCCAGCAGGGCGCGGAGCGCGACGACCAGATTGAGATCCAGTTTGCTCACCTATCCATGGTATGGATGGGCCGCCGGTCGACCATCGACCTCCCTGCTACCTCAGCGGGGCCGGTAGGTGGCGACGAGCACGCCGGTGCCCGTCATCGTGGCGCCGGCCGGCTCGTACGCGGTCAGGACGCTGCCCGAGCCGGGGAACAGCCGGCGGCCGGACCCGAGCGTGAGCGGATGGATCAGCAGCAGGAGCTCGTCCACGAGGCCGCCCGCCATCAGCGACCTGACCAGCACCCCGCTGCCGAACACCACCAGGTTCCCGGCGACCTCCTCCTTCAGCCCGGCCACGGCCTCGGCGGCGTCACCCTTGAGGAGGGTGGAGTTCTGCCAGGGCAGCGGCTCGGCCAGCGTCGTGGAGGCGACGTACTTCGTCACCCGATTGAGCGCGTCGGTGAACGGGTTCGGCGCCTGGCGGGGCCAGTAGGAGGCGAACTGCTCGTACGTCGTGCGCCCCGCCAGCAGCGACCACTCGCTCGTCATGCGGGCGCCCATCGCCTCCTGCATGGCCGGGTCCTGCGCCGCCGTGGCCCAGCCGCCGTGCCGGAACCCGTCACGCGGGTCCTCGTCGGGGTGCCCGGGGGCCTGCATCACGCCGTCGAGCGTCAGGTGCTCGATCACGACGATCTTGCCCATGTCGTACCTCACTTCTCCCGATCAGTAGGATCTGTCACCCCCTACACGAACGGGACGCCGCCGGATCGACCTCAGGAGACCGGCGGGATGCGGTAGACGGACACGTGCGAGCGCGACTCGGCGGTGAACTCGGCACCCGACCAGTCGGCGTGCCTGCTCTCCAGCTCGAACCCGGCCAGCTGCGCCATGAGGTCGAGCTCGGCCGGCCAGACGTAGCGGTGCGGGCCGCGGGACAGCCGGCCCTGCCCGCTCTCGTCGAACCTGAAGTGGTGCGACACGACGAGCTGGTGCAGCACGTCGTAGGTGTCCAGGCCGATGTAGCCGGGCTCGCACAGCCACACCGTCGCCTCCTGGCCCGGCGGGAGCTTGCGCAGCTCCGGCACCCAAAGCTCGATCACGAACCGGCCCCCGGGCCCGAGATGGCGGGCGGCGTTGCGGAAGCACGCCACCTGCTCGGCCTGGGTCAGCAGGTTGGAGATCGTGTTGTAGACGAGGTAGACCAGCGCGTACTCCCCCGGCGCCGTGGCGGTCGCCATGTCGCCGACGACCACGGGGATCGTCGCCTCGTCCACCTTGGTCCGCAGCTGTTCGATCATCGGCCGGGACAGCTCGATACCGGTGACGGGCACCCCCCGCTCGGCCAGCGGCACCGCCACCCGGCCGGTCCCGACGGCGAACTCCAGCGCGCGCCCGCCGCCCGCCAGCCCGGCGAGCCGGTCCACGGTCGGCGTCAGGACCTCGGGCGCGAACATGCCGGTCCCGGGGGTGTCGTAGTGCCGGGCCATATCGGCGTCCCAGATCTTCTGTCGCATGCCGCCCACGATCGCCGGGGGGCGTGCGCGATGTCCAACGATTTTCCCTGCCCGGACGCGACCGGCGGTCGTGAGCGGGTCCGGACACCCGGGCGCGCATACTGGTTGCGGCGTTTCGGGGGTGTAGGCGAGACTCGTCGGCAATCGTGCGGGCGGAGGGGCCGATGAGCACCACTGGCAAGGGCAACCCCTATCTGGAGCAGGTCGTCGCGCAGCAGGCGGTGCTGGAGGACGATCTCCGGGCGCGCCGCGGCGCTCCCACCTCCGCTCCGGCGCCCGGCCCCGGTGCGCCGCCGCCCATGGCGGGGCCGCTGGCCAAGCGCGAGCGCGCGCTCGCCCCGGCGGTGCCGGAGAAGGCGACGCCGGGGGCGGTGGACGTACGGATCACCGGCTTCTGGCGGTGGAAGAACGTGCTGGTGCCGCCGAACGCCTTCGTGGTGCACACCCGGCGGGGCCGGGCGGAGCCGCTGCACATCGGGCTGGGCGTGTCGTTCCGCTTCAACCCGGCCACCGACTCGTTCCTCGTGGTGCCGGGGGCCACCCAGACCATCCTGATCAACGCGTACTGCGTCTGCCAGGAGCTGCAGGGCGTCCTGGTGCAGGGTTACGTGCAGTGGATCATCGACGCCTTCCCCACCGCGTACCGCAAGCTGGACTTCGGCGATCCGGAGGACCCGATGCGGCTGGTCAACCTCCAGCTGCGGGAGCAGGCGGAGGCGGCCATCAAGGACAAGGTCGCCACCATGGGCGTCCGTGACGTGCTCAGCGACAAGCAGCCCATCATCGAGGAGCTGACCGCCCGGCTGCGCGCGGTGGCCGAGGGCGAGGACAACAGCGACCAGGGGCTCGGCCTGCGCATCGTCACCGTCCAGATCAAGGAGGCGGTCGTCAGCTCGTCCCGGCTCTGGGAGAACCTGCAGAAGCCGTACCGGGCCGAGCAGGGGCAGATCGCCCGGCTGGCCGAGCTCCGGTCCGAGGAGGCGATCGCGCAGCGCGAGATGGCGGCCGAGCGGCTCAAGGAGACCCAGCGCCTGGAGTACGAGCGGGAGCTCGCCGAGCTGCGGTCCCGCAACGAGGCGTGGCAGTTCGACACCGAGGTCGCCGAGCAGCTGCGGCGCACGCAGCGCCGGCACGACGACTCCCGGGCCGTGGCCGAGCTGGAGACCGAGACGACCCGGCACGCGCTGCGGATGGAGCGCGAACGGCACGCCGAGGAGGCCGAGACCGGCAGGCTCAGGATCGAGCGGGAGCAGGAGCTCAAGCGCCTGGAGCTCGACGGCGAGCTGGCGCTGGCGCACTCCCGTACCCTCGCCGACCACGAGCGGGCGCTGCTCGACGTGGAGCGCGCGCGGCTGCGGGCCGACATCGACAACGAGCAGACGCCGGCCAGCCTGCAGGCCAAGCTGATCGGCCTGCTGCCCGAGATCCTGGCGCAGCTGCCCAAACCGGAGGAGCTGCGGATGGTCTCGATCAACGGCAGCGACCGCACCACCGTGTCGGGCCTGCTGACCGAACTCGCCACCGTGGTCGGCGTCCTGCGCTCGGCGATCGACGGCGACCGGCCGGGTTCCTGATCGCCGGCCGTCGAACATGAATCTCCGGCGTACGGAATGAACGTTTCAGCCTCTTCGTCCGCCGTCCTTCCATCGCCCCTGGTCAGGCCCGCTCCGCACCCGACGTAGGCCGCGGTGCTGTTCGGCGCGGGAGCGCGGATGCGACAGTGAGAGCACCGCTCACATACCTTCCTGGGAGGAATTGGATGCGCAAGGTACGGGCCTTACTCGTCTCCGCCGCTCTGGCCACCGGCGTGCTCCTGTCCATGACCGCCGCGCCCGCGCAGGCCGACAGCATCCGGTACGCCTACTACCTGCAGGCCGACTGCTACAACGGTGGCAACCTCGGCATCCAGTGGGGCTGGTGGACCTCCTTCCGGTGCTCCTACGAGAACTCGTTCTGGTTCCTCTACGCTTGATGTCGCGGTCCTGGCCGGGCTCGCCGCCGTTCGCCGGTGTGCCGCGCTCGGCCAGTGTCCGCCTCAGGGTGCCGGCTCCGGGGCCTGCGGAGCCCTGCCGTGGCCTCTGGAATTCCGTGGCATAGTTTCCTCCTGATCCAGGCCGGCGACTGCGGGAGAACACTTCATGCCGTCAGGAGCACGCGAGGGCGTCGAGGGGAATCCCACGGCGGGAGAGCCGGAACTGCGGACGTTGTTACGCTTCTGGCGTGAGCGGGCCCTGCTCACCCAAGGGCAGCTGGCAGAGCGGTCGGGCCTCAACGTCCGGACGATCCGCCGGTTGGAGACCGGCTCGCTGGTCCGCCCGCGCAGCGCGTCGATACGGCTGCTGGCAGAGGCGCTCGGCCTGGACGCCGCGGAGCTGTCGGTCCTGGCGCACGCCACGGGCGCGCGGCCGCAAAGTCCTCATCCGGCGCGGATGACGCCGCGGCAGCTGCCCGCCGATGTCGGGACGTTCGTCGGCCGGACGCGGGAGCTCGCCATGCTCGGCGAGATGGGAGACGCGGCCACGGTGGTGATCACCGCCATCGACGGCATGGCGGGCGTCGGCAAGACGGCGCTGGCCGTCCATGCCGCCCATCAGCTCGCCTCCCGCTTCCCCGACGGGAGCCTGTTCGTCGACCTGCACGGCTACACCCAGGGCATGACCGCGGCGGATCCCGCCGACATGCTCGGGCGCGTGCTCGGCACGCTGGGCGTTCCCGGAGAGTCGATCCCCCAGCATGCCGACGACCGCGCGGCGCTGTATCGCAGCCTGCTGGCCGGTCGCAGGATGGTGATCGTGCTGGACAACGCCACCGACGAGGCCCAGGTGCGACCGCTGCTGCCCGGGGCGGGACGCTGTCTGGTGCTGGTCACGAGCCGGCGGCGGCTGGTCGGCCTGGACGGCGCCCTCACGGTGTCGGTGGACGTCCTGCCGCTCGCGGACGCGGTCGCGCTGTTCACCGCGACCGCGGGAGAAGAGCGGGTCGCGGGCGAGCCGCAGGGGGTGCTGGAGGAGCTGGTACGGCGGTGCGGGATGCTGCCGCTGGCGATCCGCGTGGCCGCGGCGCGGCTGAAAGCCCATCCGTCCTGGACCGCAGGGCACCTGCTCGAGCGCTTCGAGCAGCATCGGCGCCGGCTGGGCGAGCTGCAGGCGGGCGAGCGCGGCGTCATCGCCGCCCTGGACCTGTCGTACCGCGAACTCAGCCCGGACGAGCAGCGCGCGTACCGCCTCCTGGCGCTGCATCCGGGAGGGGACATCGCGCCCGAGGCGGCGGCCGCGCTGCTGGACACCACCGTCGCGCGGGCCTCGGAGCTGCTGGACCGGCTGCTGGACGTTCATCTGCAGCAGGAGCCGGTTCCTGGCCGGTACCGGTTCCACGACCTGATCCGGGCCCATGCCGCCCAGATCACCGCCGAGGAGTCCGAGGCCGACCGGCACGCCGCGCGGACCCGGCTGCTGGACCACTACAGCCACGCCGCCTCGGCGGCGATGGATCGCCTCTACCCCTACGAAGCGGACCTGCGGCCGCGCCTTTCACGCGGCACGACGTCCGCGGCAGTGGTGCCGGACGCCGCCGGGTGGCTGGACGCGGAGTTGTCCAACCTGCTGTCCCTTGCGCAGTTCGCCGCCGAGCACGGCTTCCCCCGGCACGCCCGGCAGTTGTCCGCTACCTTGCCTCGGCACCTGCATACCCGCGGCCGCTACGCCGAAGCCGAGAATCTGCACGTGCGGGCTCTGACCGCCGCCCGCGCCGCCGGTGACCGCGCGGGCGAGATGGAGGCGCTCATCGGGCTCGGCGAGATCCGCAACGTGCAGGACCAGCACGAATCAGCCCTTGAGAACAGCTCCAGCGCCCTGGACCTCGCCCGCGCCATCGGTGAGCCCTCCGGCGAGCTCCGGGCACTGAACAATCTCGGTCTCGTCCATCTCGGACGGGCCGCGTACGGCCTGGCCACCGGCTACTTCACGCGGGCGTTGAGCATCGCCCGCGAGATCGGCCACCGTACCGGTGAGCTGGACGCGTTGATCGCTTCCAGCCATGTCCACCGGGTGAGGGGAGAGCACCAGCAGGGCATCGACCGCCTGACACGGGCGCTGAGCATCGCCCGCACGATCGGTCACCACACCACCGAAGCGCGAGGCTTGATCGGCCTCGGATACCTCCATCTCGCGCGGGACGAGCCGGGGCCGGCCGCCGGTTACTTCACGCAGGCACAGAGCCTGGCTCGGCGCGTGGACTACACGGTCGGGGAGCTCGGCAGCCTCACCGCCCTCGGCGAACTGCACCGGCGGCAGGGCCGGCACGCGCAGGCCCGGGACTGCTACCAGCGAGTCGTCGACCTCGCGCGCGAGATCGGCAACCGCAACTGGGAGTTCGAGGCCATCCACGGAATGGGGCGCCTGCACCATGAGCACGGCCGGCACGACCAGGCTCTGGACGACCACCGCCGTGCACTCGACCTGGCCTCTGACCTCGACCATCTGGGTGACCAGGCCCGCGCCCGCGACGGTCTCGCGCACGCCCACGCCGCCCTCGGCCGGCACGACCAGGCCTACGGCCACTGGACCGAGGCCCTGATCCTCCTCACCGAACTCGGCATCGACCGAACCGAGGAGCGAGGTGTCGACGTCGAGCACATCCGGGGCCACCTCGCCCGCCTCGTGCAGGCGACCCGTCAGCCGACGGCGTTGGCCGACTCTCCGTCATGAGCCGGAAGGCACCCACCCCTCGCCTGGCCGCGTCGCGTTCGGGATCCGAGCGTGCGCAGGCGCTCACTGGTCGCGATCGTCTTGTTCCTCCGGCCCGCCGGCGGCGCCCGTCGCGCGCCGATCGGCCTCCGCTTCCGCCCCGTCGGCCACCTCGGCGGCATGGGCGCGGACCAGGTCGTGGAAACGGTAGCGGCCGGGAGCGGGCTCCTGCAGCAGGTGAACCCCGTGCAGCCGATCCAGCAGCACCGAGGCGTCCCTGACGCTGGTCGCCAGCAGAGCGGCGGCGGCATCGCGGGTGATGTCCATCCCGGCGTGCAGCCCCAGCAGCCGGTACGCGCGTCGCTCCACGACGGTGAGCGCCCGGTACGACAGGTCGAACGCGGCGCTGACGCTGCGCTGACCGGCATGCAGTTCGCCCAGCCGGCGCCCGGGGCGCGCCAGCCGCTCCAGCAGATGGCGCACGCCCCAGGCCGGATGGGCCCTCAGCCGGGCCGCGGCGAGCCGGATCGCCAGTGGCAGCAGCCCGCACCGCCGCACCACCTCGGCCAGCACCTCCGCCGGTGTGCCCGCGACCCGCTCCTTCCCGGCGGTTTCGGTGAACAGCGCGATCGCGTCCGCCGGCGGCAGGACGTCCACCGGCACCGTCCACGCGTCGTCCAGGCTGACCAGCCGCCGCCGGCTCGTGATCAGGACGAGACAGTTTCCCGCCCCGGGCAGCAGCGGCCGTACCTGGGCCTCGTTCGCGGCGTTGTCCAGCACGATCAGCATCCTCCGGCCGGCCAGCACGCTGCGGTACAAGGCGGCCCGGTCATCGACGTGCCGCGGAAGCGTCTCCCCGGGCACGCCCAGCACGCCGAGCAGGTGGCCGAGCGTGTCCGCGGGGTCCGCCGGAGCCGTCCCGCGAGTGAAACCGTGCAGATCGACGAACAGGTCGCCGTCGGGGAAACGGGAGGCCAGCAGGTGCCCGGCGCGTACGGCCAGCGCGGTCTTGCCGGCCCCCGCCATGCCGTCGATGACGGTGATCGCCACCGTGTCCGCGTCACCGATGCGGTCCAGCACGGCCAGCTCCCCCTCCCGGCCGACGAACGCCACCACATCGGTGGGCAGCTGCCGCGGCGTCGCTCGCGCCGGAAGAGGGCCGCCCGGTGCCTCGCCGGTGGACCGCATGATGATCGACAGCTCCGTGGCGTCCTGGCCCAGCGCCTCGGCGAGCTTCCGTAACGACGTGCTGCGCGGCCGGCGCAGCTCGCCCGCCTCCAACCGGCGGACGGTGCGGACGTTGAGCCCCGCTCGCGCCGCCAGCTGGTCCTGCGTCAGCAGCGCCTGCTCCCGCCAGGTGCGGATCAACGTGCCGAACGCGGGCTCCGGGGTCGCCGGGGTGTCGTTCCGCTCTGCCGCCGGCCTCGTTGCGAACGTGGTGGCGTCGTCATCCTCCTGGCCATGCAGCGGCGAGCGCTCCCGCGGCTCGTGCTGCCGGGTGAGTATGTCCTGGTGGAGCTCGCGCAGCTCGGCGTTGGGCTCGATGCCGAGCTCCTCCTTGAGGAGGCGGGAAACGGTGCGGTACGCGTCGAGGGCGTCGGCCTGCCGCCCGGTCCGGTGGAGCGCGGTCATGAGCTGGGCCCAGAACCGCTGCCGCAAAGGGTGCTCGGCGGTCAGGCGCCGCAGCTCCGGCACGAGCGCGGCGCTCCGCCCCAGCTGGGCGTCGATGTCCACGCGACGCTCGATGGCTCGCAGGCGTAGCTCGATGAGAGGGGGGACGTCGGTCCGGTGGAGTACGTCCGATTCGACGTCGGCGCATACAGGCCCGCGCCACAAGGCGAGAGCCTCGTGGAGGAGACGCCCCTCCAGCACCGGGTTCGCCGCGCCGGCGGCCGACCGGATCAGGTGCCGGAATTCCAGCAGATCCAGTTGGTCCGGCTCCAGGCGGGCGACGTAGCCACCCCCGTCGGTGCGGATCGAGTCGGTCAGGTCCAAGGACTGCCGGAGGCGCACGACCTTGGTCTGCAGGACCCGGCGCGGATCGCGCGGCAGGTCCCGACCCCACAGCCGCTCGGCGAGCCGGTCGGACGGGACGACCTGGTTGGGCCGGAGCAGGAGCGCCGCGAGCAAGGTCCGCATCTTGCCGCCGGGGACCGCCACCCTCGTCCCGTGACGGACCATCGACAGAGGGCCGAGCACCGAGAACCGTACAGGGATCACAGCACCTTGCTTTCTACGCTGCTCGTCACTACGGGGTGAGGGCCGCCGTGCTCTCCCGGCTGGTCCGGAGAAGGGCGTCCGGCATCTGAGCCGCCTCGCCATCCGGCCGGGCGTGAGCGACGGAGCAGGCCATCAGGTCGCGTCCTTGCGTGGCGCCACGGCTTTCCGCGCGGCCAGCATGGTTTCGCCGGCCCGTTCGAAGGCGGATTGGGCCGTGGCGATGAAGAGCAGGTCGATCACCGCGAGCTGACCGTGTCTCGTGCACAGGGCCTCCGTACGCAGCCCCGACTGGCGGACGGCGGTGATCAGGGCGAGCTCCGCCCGCTTCGCCAGCGGGGAGTCGGCGTCGTTGGTGATGGCGATCGTGGTCGCGCCGTTCGCGGACGCCTCGCCGATCAGATCGACCGTCTCCTGCGTACGGCCGGTGTGGGAGATCCCGATGACGACGTCCAGCGGGCCGAGCAGTGCCGCCGCGCTGAGCGCGAGATGCGTGTCGACGGTGACCCATGCCGGGCTGCCGATCGAGTGCAGCCGCTGCTGGAGCTCCGAGGCCACGGTGCCGCTGCCGCCGATGCCGAACACCCACACCCGAGGAGCTCCCGCCACCGCCAGCGCGGCCTGCTCGACGACGTCGAGGTCGAGGCCGCCCAGCGTGTCGCTCACCGCCTGCCTGACGGCGCCGGAGACGACCTCGGCGATGCGCGGGAGGCTGTCGCCCTCCCGCACATCGGCGCCCATCCTCGAGCTCCACGGCTCGGCCTTGATCCGGCCGCTGTCGGAGGCCAGCGCGATCCGCATCTCGGCGTATCCGCCCAGTCCGAGCACCCGGCACAAGCGGGTGATGCTGCCGGTGGACACCCCGCACCGAGCGGCAAGATCGACAATGGTCATGCGCGCCACCGCATCGGGGTCGTCGAGCACTCGCGCGGCGACGGTCCGCTGGGCAGCGGGCATCGAGGGGGCCAGTTCATGCAGCCTGGCAATGATGCCCTCCACTTGCCGACCCACTTCCCCGTCATTCGCCACCAGGTTCACGCAGCCAAAAATTATCCACCGTTCCGCATGAATCGCAGTAATGATGCAGGTTTGAGGCTGGATTGCAATAGGAGCGTCACGAAATGCTCTTGACGTGAAGCGAGGTGCTCGTTTTCCGCCGCCTGCATGGAGAACATTTCGCCGCGCCCATGTCGAACGCCCACGTCTTGTGATCCGGCGGGGTAACGCGGTAGAAACAGCCGACCCCATTTTTCGGACCTCGACAGAAGCGCGGCGTACCGAGAGAGCGCTCTCTCACGGTGTGGCCGTAGCGAAAGGAACCACCGTATGACGACCCAGCCTCCCGGTCGCCGCCCGCGCCTCGGCCGGGCGGTCACGCTCGGTCTCGTGCTGGCGACCGCCGTCTTATCGGCGGGACCGGCCGCCGGCGCCGCCACACCGCCCTCCGGCGGCGCGGGCGCTCCGGATCTCGGTCCGAACGTCACCGTCTTCCATCCCGGCATGCCGGTCGGCCAGATCCAGGCGACCCTCGACGCGGCGCACGCCGCCCGGGTCGACGACGAGATGGGCACCGCGCGGCACGCCTACCTGTTCAAGCCCGGCACGTACGGCACCGCCGAGCAGCCGCTGCAGATCAAGGTCGGCTACTACACCGAGATCGCCGGCCTGGGCGCCTCACCCACCGACGTCGTCATCAACGGCAAGGTCGAGGTCTACAACCGCTGCCTGGCGGACGGCGGCACCGGCAACTGCCTCGCGCTGGTCAACTTCTGGCGCACCCTGTCCAACCTGTCGATCAACGTCAACGCGGCCGGGCAGGACGGCTGCCGGGCGTCGGCGAACTTCTGGGCCGTCTCGCAGGCGGTTTCCATGCGCCGGCTCGACATCAGCGGCGGCAACCTGTCGCTGATGGACTACTGCACCGCCGGCCCCCAGTACGCCAGCGGCGGCTTCATCGCCGACTCCAGGCTGCCGTCCGTCACGAACGGGTCGCAGCAGCAGTGGCTGACCCGCAACAGCGAGGTCGCCGGCTGGTCGAACGGCGTGTGGAACCAGGTCTTCGCGGGCGTCGTCGGCGCACCGGACGAGGCCGCGTTCCCGAACCCGCCGTACACCACGCTCGACACCACCCCCGTCAGCCGGGAGAAGCCCTACCTGTACGCCGACGCGCGGGGCGGGCTCAACGTCCGCGTGCCCGCCGCCCAGAAGGGCACCCGGGGCATCACGTGGGCCGGCGGCATGACGCCGGGCCGTACGCTGCCGATCGGCGACTTCTTCGTCGCCAGGCCGTCGGACCCGGTGCAGGTCATCAACAGCCAGCTCGCGCGCGGCAAGCACCTGCTGCTCACGCCCGGCGTGTACGACATCGCGCGGAGCATCGAGATCAGGCGCCCGAACACGGTCGTCCTCGGCCTCGGGCACGCCACGCTGACCGCCGTGCACGGCTCGACCCCGCTCGACGTCGCGGACGTGCCGGGCGTCGTCATCGCCGGCGTGACCATCGACGCGGGCCTCAGGAAGTCGCCGGTGCTGCTGCGGGTGGGCAAGAAGCACGGGGAGCGCCGGAGCTCGGCGGACAATCCGACGACCCTGTCCGACGTCTACTTCCGGGTCGGCGGCCCGCACGTCGGCAAGACCGACGTCGCGCTGGAGGTCAACAGCGACCACGTGCTCATCGACCACGCGTGGGTGTGGCGCGCCGACCACGGCGTCGAGGGCTTCACCGACACCCAGCGCTGGAACACCAACACCGGCCGCAACGGCGCCGTCATCAACGGCGACCACGTGACCGCGACCGGCCTGTTCGTCGAGCACTTCCAGCAGTACAACACGGTCTGGAACGGCGACGACGGCACCACGATCCTCTACCAGAACGAGCTGCCCTACGACCCGCCGGCGCAGGCCGACTGGATGAACGGAGACGTGGAGGGCTGGGCCGGGTACAAGGTCGGCGACCGGGTGAAGACGCACCGCCTCTACGGGGGTGGGGTGTACGTGTTCAACCAGAACAATCCGGAGATCCATACGGAGAACGGGTTCGAGGTGCCGCAGACCCCGGGCGTCCGCCTGCACCACATCATGACGGTCAACCTGAGCGCGGGGATCATCGACCACGTCGTCAACGGCGTGGGGGATGCGGCCGACATGACCAAGGTCGGCGCGCCGGTGTACGTCACGGACCATCCGGCCCCGTAGCAGGCACCAAGGGGAGTCGCTCCGCCGGGCGGACGCCGTCGAGCTCGTCCGCCGGCTGGGCCCGCCGCTCCTCGGCCGGGGCTGATCAGCTCTCCGGTCGGCCGGGGCTGATCAGCTCTCCGGGAGGGAGTCGCGCAGGGACTCGGCGGTCAGGGAGTCGCGGGCGGCCAGCAGCTCGCGCGGGGTGCCTTCGAACATGATCTCGCCGCCCGACCGGCCGCCGCGGGGGCCGAGGTCGATGATCCAGTCGGCGTTCTTCACCACGTCGAGGTTGTGCTCGATGACGATCACCGAGTTCCCGTGGTCCACCAGCGTGTTGACGATGTTCAGGAGGCTGTTGATGTCGGACATGTGCAGCCCGGTGGTGGGCTCGTCCAGGACGTAGACGGTGCCCGTCTTGCCGAGCTCCGTGGCCAGCTTGATGCGCTGGCACTCGCCGCCGGACAGCGTGTTCAGCGGCTGCCCGAGCTGGAGGTAGCCGAGCCCGACGTCCACCACCGACCGCAGCTTCTTGCCGATCTTCGGTTCGGTGAAGAAGTCGGCCGCCTCGGCGGCGCTCATGGTCAGCACGTCGCTGATGTTGCGGCCGCGCAGGGTGTGCTCCAGCACCTTCTCGGTGAACCGCTTGCCCGAGCACACCTCGCACACGGTGATCATCGGGTCCATGAAGGCCAGGTCGGTGTAGATGATGCCCTCGCCCTGGCAGTTGGGGCAGGCCCCGGCCGAGTTGAAGCTGAACAGCGAGGCGCTGACGCCGTTCTCCTTGGCGAACTGGCGGCGGATCTCGTCCATGATGCCGGTGTAGGTGGCCGGGTTGGAGCGCCGGTTGGTGGTGACCGCGGACTGGTCGACGATCACCGCGGACGGGTGCTGGGCGCGGAAGACCTGGTGGATGAGGGTGCTCTTGCCGGACCCGGCGACCCCGGTCACCACCGTGAGGACCTCGGTCGGGATCTTGACGGTGATGTTCTTGAGGTTGTGCAGCGAGGCGTCGGTCACCTGGAGGTGGCCGGTCGGCCGGCGGAACTCCGGTTTGATCCCCAGTTTCCGCCGCATGCAGTCGCCGGTCAGCGTGTCGGCGGAGTAGAGCCCCTTGACGTCGCCCTCGTACACGATCTCGCCGCCGTGCTTGCCCGCGCGCGGGCCGAGGTCGACGACGTGGTCGGCGACCTCGATGACGTCGCGGTCGTGCTCGACCACCAGCACCGTGTTGCCCTTGTCGCGCAGGTGCCGCATCAGCTTGGTGAGCCGGCGCACGTCTTGGGGGTGCAGGCCGATGGTGGGCTCGTCGAAGATGTAGGCGACCTCGACGAGAGAGCTGTTGAGGTGGCGGATCATCTTGATGCGCTGCGACTCGCCGCCGGACAGGGTGGAGGTCTCGCGGTTGAGGGTGAGGTAGTCGAGCCCGAGGTCGACGAGGTGGCCGAGCCGTTCGAGCAGGTTCTGCACGACGGTGCTCACGTGCGGGGAGGTGATCTCCCTGACGGCCTCGATCAGGTCGTCCGCCTCCAGGGCGGCGAACTCGGCGATGTTGCGGCCGTTGATCCTGCAGGCCAGCACCTCCTTGTTCAGCCGCTGGCCCTCGCAGGTGCGGCAGACCGAGATCGAGACCACGCGTTCGAGCGCCCTGCGGTTCTTGGCGCTCATCTCGTCGGGGTTCTTGCGCAGGTAGAGCCGGTCGAACTTCTCCAGCAGACCTTCGTACTTGGAGTTGATCTGGCCGCCCTGCCAGTCGAGGGCGATGGAGCTGTCGGCGCCGTGGAGCAGCGCGTCCCACTCCTCGCGGCTGTAGTCGCCGAGCTTCTTGTCGTTGTCGAACAGGCCGGCGTTGGCGTACAGCTTCCAGAACCAGCCGCCCACGGCGAAGGCCGGGTGGTCGATGGCTCCCTCGTTGAGCGAGCGCGACTTGTCCAGGAGCTTGTCCAGGTCGAGCTGCATGCGCCGGCCCAGGCCCTCGCAGTCGAGGCACATGCCGGCCGGGTCGTTGAAGGAGAAGGCGTTGGAGTAGCCGACGTGCGGCTCGCCCGCGCGGGAGAAGAGGAGTCTGAGCAGCGCGTACAGGTCGGTGATGGTGCCGACGGTGGAGCGGGAGTTCCCGCCGATGCGCTTCTGGTTGATGATGATGGCCGTCGACAGGCCCTCGATGACGTCCGCGTCCGGCTGACCGTATCGGGGCAGCCGGTTGCGGACGAAGGCGGTGAACGTCTCGTTCAGCTGCCGCTGCGATTCGGCCGCGATGGTGTCGAACACCAGTGACGATTTCCCGGATCCGGACACGCCGGTGAAAACCGTTATCTGATGTTTCGGCACCTCGACCGAGACGTTCTTCAGGTTATTTTCGCGCGCTCCGGCGATCGTGATGAATTTCGGCTGCATACCATCCACGCTAGAAGACATTGCGGTCAATTCATGGCCGCAACCAGGCGGGAAGCTCGGTCAGACGGGCGGTTTGCGATCCCTTCCGCCCCCAGCGCAACTTCTCGAAAGGTACGGCCAGCCGCGCCTCGGGAAAGTCCGTACGCAACACCGAAATCATGACTCTCGACTCCAACTGCGCCAACTGCTCCCCGATGCAGTAGTGGGCGCCGTCGCCGAAGGTCAGCCGCTTGTCCCGCAGCTCGGTGTTGATGCCCTCGATGTCCACGAGCACGGGCGTGCCCTTGGGCAACCGTACCCCGTCGATCATCACCTCCTCCGCGGCGAAGCGCCACAGCGTGTACGGGACGGGCGGGTGCTCCCTGAGCATCGTCTCCACGAACTCCGCCGGGTCGGCGTCGGGGGCGAGGTGCCCGGCGAGCGTCTCGGCCAGCAGGAACCCGAGGAACGACCCGGTCGTGTCGTGCCCGGCGAAGATCAGCCCCATGATCATGTAGATCAGGTGGTCGGCCGACACCTCGCCGAACTCCGCCCGGGCGCGCTCGTAGAGCACCCTGGTCATGCTGTCGGCGGTGCCCTCCATCGCCCCCCGCACGGCCTCGGCCAGCAGCTCCGCCAGCGAGGACGTGTCGTCCTCGGCCTCGTCCGCGGTGCCCAGCGCCATGGCCTTCATCGCGCTGACGGCCTTCCTGGCCGTGACGGGGTCGGTGACCGAGACGCCGAGCAGGTTGCAGATGACCAGCAGCGGGAAGCTGTAGGCGAAGCCGTTGATCAGCTCGGCGGGCTCGCCCTTGGCCCCGGACTCCTCGGCCAGCTCGGTGAACAGGTTGCGGGCGATGGTGGCGATGCGGCCCTCCGCGGCGGACAGCCGGCGCGGGTTGAACGCGGGCGCGTGGATCCGGCGCAGCCGCCGGTGGTCGTCGCCGTCGACCGCGATGATCGTGTACGGGCGCAGCTCCGGGACCGGGCAGTCCAGGCCGTCGTCCACCCCGTGCCAGGACTCGGGCGCCAGGGCGGGATCCTTGACCATCCTCGGGTCCGCCAGCACCGCCTTGGCCAGCGAGTAGTCGGTGATCACCCAGGCCGGGCCGCCCGCCGGCGCCTGGGCCCGCACCAGCCGGCCGCCCGCGCGCAGCTCGTCGTGGACCCGCGGCTTGTCCCGCATCGACTGCATCGGGCATTCGAAGGGGTTCACCTCGACTGCGAGCCTGCTGTTCATGACAGCACCGAGAATCCGGCGCCGTGCGGGTCGAGCAGGTCCGCCCGGCGGCCCAGCGGGGTGTCGGCCGGCGGGTTCTCCACGCTGCCGCCCAGCTCGACGGCCCGGCGTACCGTCTGCTCGACCTCGCTCACCCCGAACGTGACCGCCCAGTGCGGGCGCACCGCGCCCGTGACGCCCAGCTCGCGGGTGCCGCCCACGGTCCGGCCGTCGACCTGCCAGTCCCCGGAGGCGGCCGTCAGGCCGAGCGTGTCGCGGTAGAAGGCGGCGGACCTGGTCGGGTCGGTGGTGACCAGCTCGACCCGGCGTACGGAGCCCGGCCCGCCCATCTCCTCGGCCCCGTCCATCTTCAGCGGCTGCCACACGGCGAAGGCCGCCTGCGCGGGGTCGGCGTAGACCGCCATCCGGCCCAGGCCCATGACCTCCATCGGGGTCATGATGATCTCGCCGCCGGCCAGCGTCACCCGCTCGGTGAGGGCGTCGGCGTCGTCGGTGGTGAAGTAGACCGTCCAGATGGCCGGCATGCCGTGCTGGCCGTCCGGTCCGTAGGGCCGGTGGTACGGCGTGTCGATCTGGTGGTAGGCCACCGCGGCGACCAGCTTGCCGTCGTGGTGGAAGGTCGTGTAGCCGCCGGCCTCCGGTTCGCTGACCTCGGTCGCCGTCCAGCCGAACAGCCGCGTGTAGAAGGTCACGGAGGCGGCCACGTCCGGCGAGCCGAGGTCGAACCAGGACGGCGAGCCGGGGGCGTATCTGCTCACAATGATTCCCTTTCGCTGATGGCCGCGGCGCTGGCGTCCCACAGCCGCGCGGCCAGGTCGGGTTCGGCCGTCGGCCCCTCGATCGGGGCCGGCCGCCGGTCGAAGTAGTAGGCGCCGCGCTCGATCCGGTCCTCCGGCGCGGTGGCCAGCCAGAGCAGCGTGTCGGCGCCGCGCTCGGGGCTGCGCAGGAACGGGTTGTAGCGGAAGTACCAGGAGGCGATGGTGCCCCGGCCCACCAGCGTGCGGACCTGGCCGGGATGGAAGCTGACCGGCAGCACGTCCGGCCACCTCCTGGCGGCCTCCGCGGCGAACAGGATGTTGGCCTGCTTGGAGGTGCCGTAGGCGCGGCCCGAGCTGAACGGGGCCCGCTCGGCGTTGAGGTCGCCGGGGTCGAGCCTGCCCTCGGTGTACGCGCCCGACGACGTCAGGATCAGCCGCCCGCCGGCCAGCCGGTCGCGCAGCGAGCACGCCAGCAGGAAGCCCGCCAGGTGGTTGGTCTGGATGGTGGTCTCGAAGCCGTCGGGCGTCGTGATCCTCGACCGGAACATGCCGCCCGCGTTGCTCGCCAGCACGTCGATGTGCTCGAAGCGCTCGCGCAGCCGGGCGCCGAGCTCGCGGACGTCGTCCAGGCGGGCGAAGTCGGCGCGGATGCCGTACGGCGGGGCGGCGGAGATCTCGGTCAGCTCGCTCACCACCGACCCCAGCCGCTCAGGATCGCGTCCGACCGCGACCACGGTCGCACCGCGCCGGCCGAACTCCAGCGCGGCCGCCCGCCCGATCCCCGAGGTGGCGCCGGTGACGACCACCGTGTGACCGGTGAGCCCGGGCTCCGTGCGAACGGCCGGTTCAGGCCCGGTCACGTCCGTTCCATCTCGTTGACGAAGCCCAGGAACTCCTTCGGGGTGGTGATCTCGGCGAGCTCGTCCTCCGGCAGCTTGACCCCGCAGGCGCGCTCGACCCGGTGCATGGTCTCGAAGACGGCCAGCGAGTCGAAGCCGAGGTCCTCGAACGTCGTGGTCTCGAAGTCGTCCGTCAGCTCGATGTCGTCGTCGTCACCCGCGACCTGACGCATGATCTGCTTCAGGTCCTCGAGGCTGAACTGAGCCATTTTCCTGCCTCTTCTTCGTCGGCGATGCCCGGACCTCTTGGTCCGCCCGCGCTCAGCTTCGCCGCCGGCCGTGCAATCACGCTCGAACGGCAATGGACCATCACAAGTCAGGCGCCCCTCTAGCCGGAATGGCGATCGTGGCCGCATGAATGCGCACTATGAAGAGGCGCAGCAGTTCTACGCGCGCCAGATGCAGCTGCTGGACTCCGGGGCCACCGACGAGTGGGCCGGCACGTTCGCCGCCGACGGCGTCTTCGAGGTCGGCGACATGGTGGTCCGCGGGGCGGACAACATCGCCGAGGCCGCACGCAAGACGGCGAAGGAGTTCGCCGACGCCGACGTCACCCGCAGGCACTGGATCGGCATGCTGACCGTGGACCCGCATCCCGAGGGGCTGAGGGCACGCAGCTACGCGCTGGTGCTGGAGATCACCGCCGGGGGCGACGTGGTGCCGCGGCGCAGCACCGTCTGCACCGACCTGCTGGTCGGCTCGGCGGACGGCTGGCGCGTCAAGCACCGGCGGGTCACCCGGGACGGGATCGACCCGGCATGAGCCTGAACCTGGGTTACTCGATCCGGTCGCGGCCGGACGGCCGGCTGACGGAGCGCATCGTCCGGTCCATGCTGGCCGACGGCTGGCCCGCGGAGTTCTGGGCCTGGTTCACCGAGCGGTCCGCGCAGACCACCCACCACGTGGAACGCGCCTCGCTCGACGAGCTGCCGGGCTGGAGCCGCGACCCGGGTACGGGCGACTACGGCCACCACAGCGGCAAGTTCTTCCGCGTCACGGGCATCGACGTGACCATTCCCGGCGCGCCCGTGCCGCGCTGGAGCCAGCCGATCATCGTGCAGCCCGAGATCGGCATCCTCGGCATCCTGGTCAAGGAGTTCGACGGGGTGCTGCACTGCCTGATGCAGGCCAAGTTCGAGCCCGGCAACGCCAACGGGCTGCAGCTGTCGCCCACGGTCCAGGCCACGCGGAGCAACTTCCAGCGGGTGCACCGGGGCAAGGCCGTCCCCTACCTGGACTACTTCCGCGACTGCGCCCGCCACCGGGTGCTGGCCGACGTGCTGCAGTCGGAGCAGGGGGCGTGGTTCTACCAGAAGTGCAACCGCAACATGATCGTGGAGGTCGACGAGGACGTGCCGGTGGGCGAGAACTTCCGCTGGCTCACCTTCGGCCAGCTGCACCAGCTGCTCGGCGTGGCGAACCTGATCAACATGGACGCCCGCACGGTGCTGTCGTGCCTGCCGTTCACCGGCCTCGACCGGCACCCGCTGAGCGACGCCCCCGAGGACGACTTCCACCTCGCGCTGACGCGCTCGTGCAGCGGCGCGGAGGGCAGCCTGCACGCGATGCCGGAGATCCTGAGCTGGATCACCGGCATCCGGGCGCAGTCGGAGGTGCGCGCCAAGGTCGTGCCGCTGGCCGGGATGCCGCACTGGCACCGGACCGGGGGCCGGATCTCGCACGAGAGCGGGCTGTTCTTCGACGTGATCGGCGTCGACGTGACCACCGGGTCCCGCGAGGTGAGCGGCTGGAGCCAGCCGATGATCGAGCCGTGCGGCAACGGGATCGTGGCCTTCGTCGTCCGCCGCATCGACGGGGTGCTGCACGCGCTGGTGCACGCCAGGGTCGAGCCCGGCTACGTCAACGTGGTGGAGCTCGCGCCCACCGTGCAGTGCACCCCGGAGAACCTGCGCGTGCTGCCGCCGCAGGCCCGGCCGCGGTATCTGGACGTGGTGCTGAACGCCCCCGCCGAGCGGGTGCGCTACTCGGTGGCGCTGTCGGAGGAGGGCGGGCGCTTCCTCAACGCGATCAACACGTACGTGATCGTCGAGGCGGACGTGGACGACGACGCCGACTACCGCTGGATGCCCCTGCACCAGCTGGCCGACCTGCTGAAGCACAGCAACTACCTGAACGTCCAGGCCCGCAGCCTGGTGGCCTGCCTGCAGAGCCTGTCCGCGCCGTCCGTCGCCGCCAAGGTCAGAAGGTGAGTCCTGATGCGCGTCCTGTTCACCACGTTCGCCGCACCCTCCCACTTCTACGCCCAGGTCACCGTGGCCTCGGCCCTGAGCACGGCCGGCCACGAGGTGATCGTGGCCAGCCAGCCCGACCTGATCGACACGATCACGGCCGCCGGCCTGACCGCCGTGGCCGTCGGCCCGCAGCTCGACCTGGAGCCCGAGACCCAGCAGGCCACCTCCAGCTTCGCCGGCGACCGCAACCTGGGCGGGCTGGCGATGAGCAACTCCAGGCACGATCCCTTCCCGTGGGAGCGCGGGCTGGGCATGTTCAGCGCGATGACCGCCTTCGTCTTCCAGAACGTCTGCTCCGAGCAGATGGTCGACGACCTCGTCCGGCTGGCCCGCGACTGGCGGCCCGACCTGGTCGTCTGGGATCCCCTGACGCTGGCGGGACCGGTCGCGGCCAAGGCGGTCGGCGCGGCGCACGCGCGGCTGCTGTTCGGCCCCGACCAGATGGCCCGCAACCGGCTGGCCTTCCGCGCGCTGCTCGACGAGCGACCCCCCGAGCTGCGGGACGACCCGCTGGCCGAGTGGCTGGTCTGGTCGCTGGCCCGCCAGGGCGTACGCCTCGACGAGTGGGACGAGGAGCTCGTGTGCGGCCAGTGGACGATCGACCCGACCCCGGCCTCCATGCGGGCGCCGCTCGGCCTGCACTACGTGAACGTGCGGTACGTGCCCTACAACGGGCGCTCCGCCCTGCCCGGCTGGCTGCGCGAGGAGCCCCCGTACCCCAGGAGGGTCTGCCTGACCCTGGGGGTCTCGCTCGGCGAGGTCGAGGACGGCGGGACCGTGGCCGCGGGCGACCTGATGGCCGCGGTGGACGGGCTGGACGTGGAGGTCGTCGCCGCGCTCCCCGCGGAGCTGCGGGAGCGGCTGGGCACGATGCCGCGGAACGTGCGCGCGGTCGACTTCGTCCCGCTCAACGCGCTCCTGCCGTCGTGCGCCGGGATCATCCACCACGGCGGCTCGGGCACCTTCATGACCGCGCTGGCGCACGGCGTGCCGCAGCTCGTCGTGCCCGACCTGATGTGGGACTCCAAGGAGAAGTCGCTGGCGCTGACCGCCAGCGGGGCCGGCCTGGTCATCCAGGACCAGGAGAAGCTCTCCCCCGACCATCTGCGCGAGCGGATCACCACGCTGCTCGACGATCCCGCCTACGCGGCCGGAGCCGCGCGGATGCGGGCGGAGATGGTGGGCACGCCGAGCCCGAACGACATCGTGCCGGTACTGGAACGGCTGACCGCGTTGCGACGAGGATGAGGAGACATCGATGGACCGGACCGTGATCGTCACCGGTGGTGGGTCGGGCATCGGCCGCGCCACCGCGCACGCCTTCGCCGGGCAGGGCTGCGGCGTCCTGATCGTCGGCCGCGACGCCGGCGCGCTCAAGGAGACCGCCGCCCCGTACGACACCGTTCACCCGCTGGAGGCCGACCTGACCGCGGACGGCGCCCCCGAGAGCGTCGCCGCGGCGGCCATGGAGCGCTTCGGCCGGGTCGACGTGCTGGTCAACAACGCCGGGATCGGGATCTTCGGCGGGCTCGGCAGCCTCGGCCGGGCGCAGGTCGAGGCGCAGGTCGCCACGAACCTCGTCGCGCCGATCCTGCTGACCCAGGCGCTGCTCGGCCCGCTGACCGCCGCCCAGGGGGTGGTGGTCAACATCGGCTCGGCCGGCGCCCTCGGGCTGCGCTCCTGGCCGGACAACGCGGTGTACGGCGCCACCAAGGCCGGGCTCGACCTGCTGACCAGGTCGTGGGCCGTGGAGCTCGGCCCCCGCGGGATCCGCGTGGTCGGGGTGGCGCCCGGAGTGATCGACACCGCCGCCGGGGTACGGGCGGGGATGCCCGAGGCCGCCTACGCCGCCTTCCTGGACGGCATGCGCTCGCGGGTGCCCACCGGCCGGATCGGCACGCCGGAGGAGGTCGCCTGGTGGATCACCCAGCTCGCCTCCCCCGAGGCCGCGTACGCCAGTGGCGCCGTCCTCGCCGTGGACGGCGCCCTGTCCGTCACATGACCGTCCGTCACATGATCGACAGCCACATGACCGCCGGCGAGCCCCACGCCGGCGGTCACGTGGTCGTCAGCGCGTGATCGTCAGCGTGGGCCCGCGCCGACGCGGCTCTCGGCGTAGTCCTTGGCCGCGTTCAGCGTCAGCATGCTGTTGCCGCTCAGCGCCTTGCGCGCCAGGTCGCGGGCCTGCGCCACGGTTCCCTGCGCGCCGAGCACGTCGGTGACCCGGTCGGCGGCGATGCCCACCGTGTGCGCCGAGGTCACCACGGTCCTGTCGCCGTCCGGCCGCACCGTCCACCGGCCGGTGTGCAGCGACAGCAGGGGCGGGGTGCGCAGCTGCTTGTAGACGATGAGGTGATCGGGGAAGCACACCCGCACCGAGGTCGTGGTGTGCGTCGACCCGTCGCGCGAACGCGTCTCCATCTCCATGAGCTGCAGGTTGGGCGTCTCCTCGGTCACCGTGATCGCGGCCACGTGGGTCAGCCGCTCGTGCCACAGATCGGCGCGGTGGAGGAACTCGTAGACGCCGGCCGCCGATCCCCGCACGGTCACGGAGTCCTCGAAGGTCATGAGCCGGTCACCGGGGCTCTCCACGGCGCGGCGCAGGGCGGCCAGCTCGGCCTCGCTGTTGCGGTTGACCGCGTTGGTGATCCACCTCACCGACGCGCTGTCGTCGTCGGCGGCGCGGAAGTCGTGCGTCAGCCGTACCCGCGTGCTCCCGCGGCTGCCGGGCTCGACGATCCATTCCCCGCCCATCGCCGCCACGGGGTGCGACGACTTCTCCTGGCGGAAGCGGATGCGCAGCCTTTCGCGGTCGAACTCCCGCCGGGACGTCCAGCCCTTCGGCTTGCCGTTGGCGGTCGCCCAGATGCGGATGCGTTCCTCGTGGTCGTCGTGCGAGAGCAGCTCGACGTGCACGGTGGGCGGGAAGACGGCCGGCCACGTGCCCGCGTCGGCGAGCACCGCGTACACCGCCGCCGGCTCGGCCGAGACGGTGATCTGATGTTCGGTCTCGTGGATGGCTGACGTCGCCATGGATCTCTCCGGTCTCTCAGTAGTTCCCTAGTCCGCCGCAGACGTTGATCGCCTGCGCGGTGATCGACGCGGCCGTGTCCGAGACCAGGTAGCGCACCATCCCGGCGACCTCCTCGGGCGTGGAGTAGCGGCCGAGCGGGATCTTGTTCTCGAACCGGGCGAGCACCTCCTCCTCCGTGGTCCCCCAGAAGGCCGCGTACCGCTGGCGCACCCCCTGCGCCATCGGCGTCTCGACGTAGCCGGGGCAGACGGCGTTGACCGTGATGTTCGTCTTGGCCAGCTCCAGCCCCAGCGCCTTGGTCAGGCCGACGACCCCGTGCTTGGACGCCGAGTACGGCGCGGCCAGCACGACCCCCTGCTTGCCCCCCGTCGAGGCGATGTTGACGATGCGCCCCCGACCGTGCTCCAGCATGCCGCCGGTGGTGAGTGCCGCCCTGGTCACCCGGAAGGCGCCGTTGAGGTTGGTCTCGATGACGTCGAGCCACAGCTCGTCGGCGATCTCGGCGGTGGCTCCGCCGCCGCCGCGGCCGGCGTTGTTGACCAGGATGTCGATCGGGCCGTAGCGGTCGCGCGCGGCGCGGACCAGCTCCTCGATCGCGGCGGGGTCGCGCACGTCGCAGGCGGTCCCGTCGACGTCCATCCCGGACTCGCGCAGTTGCTTGACGGTCAGCGCGACCGCGTCGGCGTCCCGCGCGCAGAGGAACACCCGGGCGCCGTCACCTCCGAGGGCGCGGACGATGGCCAGACCGATGCCGCTGGTACCGCCGGTGACCAGCGCGTGGGGGCCTTGGTCGGACATGAGTTCTCCCTTCGGTCGGCGCCAGAGTCGCACCGCCCGCTCGAATGGCGGTGGACGACCTGAGTTCGAGCGCGCCCCAAGAGCCGTGGCGCAGCGTCGTGCTGAACGGACAACGCTGTCGACCGAGGAGCACGAATGCCACACGTCACTTTCGTGAACAGGTTCCTGCTGCATGCGCCGGCGGAGGAGTTCGAGCGAGTGTTCGCCGCCACGTCGGAGTTCATGGCCGAGCAACCGGGCTTTCTGTGGCACATGCTGCTGCGGCCCCTCGAATCGGACAAGGACGGCCGCTACGTGAACGTGGCGGCCTGGCGGGACGCGCAGGCGTTCCGGGCCGCGGTGGCGCATCCCGGCTTCGGGCCGCACGCCGCCGCGCTGCGCGAGCTGGCCACCAGCGAGCCCGCCCTGTACGAGACGCGCCAGACGCGCACCGCCGTCACGGAGCCGGCATGACCAGGGCCGGCGGGAACGGGGCCAGTACGAACGGAGCCCGTACGAACGGAGCCGGGGCGAACGGGGCCGGCGCGGGGAGGCGCGTGGTGATCACGGGGCTCGGCGTGGTCGCCCCGGGAGGCATCGGGGTCAAGCCGTTCTGGGACTTCCTGCTGTCCGGCGCCACCGCCACCCGGACGATCAGCACGTTCGACCCGTCGCCGTTCCGTTCCCAGATCGCCGCCGAGTGCGACTTCGACCCCGAGCTGGCCGGGCTGTCCGCGCAGGACGCCGACCGGCTGGACCGGGCGGCCCAGTTCGCCGTGGTCGGCTGCCGCGAGGCGGTGGCCGACGCGGGGCTGCGCATCGACGAGGCCGCCGCGCACCGGGCCGGGGTGGCGCTCGGCAGCGCCGTCGGCTGCACGCAGAAGCTGGAGTCCGAGTACGTGGCCATCAGCGGCGGCGGCGCGACCTGGGAGGTCGACCACACCCGGGCCTCCAGCCACCTCTACGACTATTTCGTGCCCAGCTCCATGGCGGCCGAGCTGGCCTGGGCGGCCGGCGCGGAGGGGCCGGTGTCGATCGTGTCGGCGGGGTGCACCTCGGGCATCGACGCGGTCGGCTACGCGGCCGAGCTGATCCGCGAGGGCACGGTGGACGTGATGATCGCGGGCGGCACCGACGCGCCGATCGCGCCCATCACCGTCGCCTGCTTCGACGCGATCAAGGCCACCTCCAGCTACAACGACGACCCGGCCACCGCCTCGCGGCCCTTCGACCGCACCCGCAACGGGTTCGTGCTGGGCGAGGGCGGCGCGATCCTCGTGCTGGAGGAGGCCGAGTCGGCCAGGCGGCGGGGCGCACGCGTCTACGCCGAGATCGCCGGGTACGCCTCGCGCAGCAACGCGTACCACATGACCGGCCTGCGGCCCGACGGCGCGGAGATGGCCGCGGCGATCACCGCGGCGCTGGACGAGGCCCGCTGCGACCCCTCCGAGATCTCCTACGTCAACGCGCACGGCACGGCCACCAAGCAGAACGACCGCCACGAGACCGCCGCGTTCAAGCGGGCGCTCGGCGCGGACGCCTACCGGGTGCCGATCAGCTCGATCAAGTCCATGATCGGCCATTCCCTGGGCGGGATCGGCTCGCTGGAGGTGGCGGCCAACGCGCTGGCCGTGGCCCATGACGCGATCCCGCCCACCGCGAACCTGCGCGAGCCCGACCCCGAGCTGGACCTGGACTACGTGCCGGTGACCGCGCGGGAGCAGCCGGTCGGCACGGCGCTGACCGTGGGCAGCGGGTTCGGCGGTTTCCAGAGCGCCATGGTGCTGCGCGAGTTCGAGGGGTGAGCCGATGACCGACGTGATGGTGACGGGGGCGGGCGTGGTCGCCCCCAACGGGCTCAGCCCCGGCGACTACTGGACGGCCGTGCTGAGCGGCCGCAGCGGGATCCGGCCCACGACCGCCACCGGCCCGGTCGCCTCGCCCGCGCCGCTGAGCGGGCAGGTGGACGCGTTCGTGGCCAAGGAGCACCTGCCCGGTCGGCTGCTGCCGCAGACCGACCCCATGACGCGGTACGCGCTGTTCGCCGCCGGACGGGCGATCGAGGAGTCCGGGGTCGAACCGGACGCGCCGCTGGACATGGGGGTGATCACCGCCAGCGCCTCGGGCGGCTTCGACTTCGGCCAGCGCGAGCTGCAGCACTTGTGGAGCGAGGGGCCCGACCACGTCAGCGCGTACATGTCGTTCGCCTGGTTCTACGCGGTCAACACCGGCCAGATCTCGATCAGGCACGGCCTGCGCGGGCCCGTCGGCGTGCTCGTGACGGAGCAGGCGGGCGGCCTGGACGCGGTCGCGCACGCCCGGCGCAAGATCGTCGCGGGCGCGCGGCTGATGGTGACCGGCGGCATGGACTCCTCCCTCTGCCCGTACGGCCTGGCCGCCCAGGTGCGCTCCGGCCGGTTGAGCACGGGCTCCGACCCGGCGACGGCCTACCTCCCGTTCGATCGCCGCGCGCGGGGCCACGTGCCCGGCGAGGGCGGCGCGATGTTCACCCTGGAAGAGGCGGATGGGCAGGACCGGCGCGGGTACGGCCGGATCGCCGGGTACGGCGCCAGCTTCGACCCCCCGCCGGGCTCGGGACGCCCGTCCACCCTGGTCAGGGCCATCGAGACGGCCCTCAGCGACGCGGACGTGACGCCGGCCGAGGTGGCGATGGTGATCGCCGACGCCGCCGCCGTGCCCGAGCTCGACGCGGCGGAGGCGGAGGCGCTGGCGGCGGTGTTCGGGCCGCGCGGGGTCCCGGTGACCGCCCCCAAGACGCTGACCGGGCGGCTGTACTCGGGGGCCGGGCCGCTGGACATCCTCACCGCGCTGCTCGCGCTGCGCGACGGGGTGGTGCCGCCGACCGCGAACGTGACGGACGTCGACCCGGAGCTGCCCGTCGACCTCGTGCTCGGCGCGCCCCGGCCGGCTTCGGGCACCGCCGCGCTGGTGGTGGCCAGAGGGTTCGGCGGGTTCAACAGCGCGATGGTCGTGCGCGCATGAGCGGCGAGCTGTACATCTCCGGCTGCGGGACCTGGCTGCCGCCCGCCGTGCCGGTACGGGAGGCGCTGGCGGCGGGCGAGTGCGAGGCCGCTCTGGCGTCCTCGACGGGCATGGCCGCGGTGGCCACCGCCGGCAAGGAGACGGGGCCCGAGATGGCCGCCCGCGCCGCCCGTACCGCGCTCGACCGGGCGGGGGCGGGCCCGGCCGACATCGACCTGGTCCTGCACGCGAGCCTGTACTTCCAGGGGCACCACCTCTGGGCGCCGGCCTCCTACGTGCAGCGGGTCGCGGTCGGCAACTCCTGCCCCGCGATGGAGGTCAGGCAGGTCTCCAACGGCGGGATGGCCGCGCTGGAGTTGGTCCGGCGCTACCCGGGCACGGGCGCGCTCATCACGACGGGCGACCGGATGACCCCGCCGGGCTTCGACCGCTGGCGCAGCGACCCGGGCACGGTCTACGCCGACGGCGGCACGGCTCTGGTGCTGTCGCGCTCGGCCGGGTTCGCCCGGCTGCGCAGCCTGACGACGGTCTCCGACCCCGCGCTGGAGGGCATGCACAGGGGCGGTGACCCGTACGGGGACCCGTCGCCGGACGAGCAGCCCACCGTCGACCTCGGCCTGCACAAGCGCAACTACGTACGCGAGATCGGCACCGCGCCGACGGCCGCGAAGGTGCGCGCCGGCCAGGAGGCCGCCCTGTACGGCGCGCTGGACGCGGCGGGCGCGGAGCTGGCCGACATCGACTGGTTCGCGCTGCCCCACCTGGGCCTGCGCCGGCTCAAGGCCGCCTACTTCACCGGGTTCGGCATCGAGCCCGAGCGCACCACCTGGCCGTGGAGCAGGCACGTCGGGCATCTGGGCGCCGGGGACCCGATCGCCGGGCTCGACCGCCTGGTGTCGACCGGCGCGCTCCGGCCGGGCCGGCTGTGCCTGCTGGCCGGCGTCGGTGCCGGCTTCACCTGGTCCTGCGCGGTCGTGGAGATGCTGAGCCGCCCCTCGTGGGCGCCGGAGGAGGAGAGGTCCTGACATGGAAGCGGTCCTGCTGATGTTCCCCGGGCAGGGGTCCCAGCACCCGCGGATGGCGTGGGGGCTGTACGGCGAGGAGCCCGGGTTCACCGCCGCGATGGACGAGGTGTTCGCGGCCTTCGGCGAGGCGGGCGCCGAGTTGCGCCGCGACTGGCTGAGCGAGCGCCCGCGGGTGCCGCTGGACCACGTCACCCGTTCGCAGCCGCTGCTGTTCGCCATCGACTACGCGCTCGGCAGGACCCTGCTGGAGCGCGGGGTGCGGCCCTGGGTGATGCTGGGGCACAGCATCGGCGAGATGGCCGCCGCCGTGCTCGCCGGGGTCTTCACCCTGGCCGACGCGGTGGCCCTGGTACGCCAGCGGGTCCGGCTGCTGGCGGCCTCGCCGCCCGGCGGCATGCTGGCGGTCTCGGCCGGGGTGGCGGCGCTGGAGGGCCTGCTGACCGAGGACGTCGTGGTGGCGGCGGAGAACGCGCCGCGGCAGACGATCGTGGCCGGGCCCAGCGAACCGCTGGCCGAGGTGGAGCGTGCGCTGCGGGCGGAGGGTTTCACCTGCGCCCCCGTGCCCACCCTGATCGCCTTCCACAGCCCCTCGCTCGCGGCCACCGTCCCACCGGCCGTGGAGAGCTTCGCCGGCACGCCGGTGGGCGCGCCGCGGATCCCCCTGTACTCCGGGTACGCGGCCCGGCCGATGACGCTGGAGCTGGCGGCCGATCCCGGCTACTGGGCCCGGCACCCGGTCGCGCCGGTGCGGTTCTGGCCGGCGCTCGACGAGATCCTGTCCACCGGCTCCCCGGAGGACGGCGTGGTCTGTGTCGAGGCCGGCCCCGGGCAGGGGCTGAGCACGATCGCGCGGCGGCACCGGGCCGTGCGCAAGGGGCCGGGCAGGGTGGTGCCGCTGCTGCCCGCCCGGGCGGGTGGCCCGGAGGCGAACCCGGAGGCGGGCAGGGCGGCTGACAGAGCGGCGTTCGCGACCGCGCTCACCGCTCTACCGGGCGACGCGGGCCGTGACGAAGCTCTACCGGGCGACGCGGGCCGTGACGAAGCTCTACCGGGCGACGCGGGCCGTGACGAAGCGGACCGGCACGTCGATGACCAGCGGCCCGCTCCCCTGGCGTAGCGCGTCGAGCCCGGCGATGAGGCGCTCGCGCAGCTCGGCGGCCTGAGGCTCCGGCAGGTGCTGCCACAGCAGCCGCATGCCCTGGGTGTGCGACCAGTCGACCCACTGCTCGGCCGTGGCGGCGGTCATCCGTACCGGCTCGTCCAGCACGACGACCTCGCCGAAGCCCGCCCGCTCCAGCGTCGCCGCCAGGTCCGCCGGATGCTCGAGCCAGCTGTTGAAACGGCGCACCAGCGATTCCGGCTGCCATTCCGGCGGCAGGTGCCGGAGCAGCTCGGGAGAAATGAGCGGGGTGAACTCGGGGGGCAGGAACGGAAATTCCCCGGTTCTGAAGACGGGGCTGGTGAAAGCCAGCCGCCCGCCGTCGGCGATTAGCCCGGCATATCGCGAGAGCGCCGCCGGGGCGTCCGGCAGGAAAATGATGCTGTAGCCGCCCTGCACGACGTCGAAGGACCGGGCGGGCAGCTCCGGCCTTTCTCCGTCCATCACCCGCGCCTCGGTGTTGCCCAGGGCGCGGGTCTCGATCTCCTCGCGCACCTCGGCCACCATGGCGGGGGCCAGGTCGATGCCCAGCACGTGACCGCTCGGGCCGACCTTCTCCGCGGCCGGGAAGAGGCTGGCTCCCCGGCCGCATCCGACGTCCAGCACGCGTTCGCCGGGGGCGGGCGCGGCCAGCTCGACCAGCCGCCGGCCCATGGGGGTGAAGAACTCGACCCCCATCTTGTCGTACTTCGCCGCCGCGGCGTGAAAGACGGTTGCGATCTGTTGTTTGTACGTCGATGTGTCCACGCATACCCAGTATTCGAGCAGCCCTGGAGAACCGGTTGAGAACGGGTGTAGTCACATTGTCCGAACGAACACCGGGCGCAAATAATCAAAGGGAGATTTCCCCATTGGAGCGGAGTAAGTGATGAGTCAGCAGATCGCCACCGTCCGCCGCATGGTCAACGCCTACAACACCGGTGAAACCGGCGATGTCGCGGAGTACATTCACCCCGAATATCTCAACCCCGGCGCCCTGGAGCACTACCCCGACGCGCGCGGCCCGGAGGCGTTCGCCGGCGCGGTCAAATGGCTGAAGTACGCCTTCTCCCCCGAGGCGCACCTGGAGGAGGTCGGCTACGAGGAGAACGGCGAATGGGTGCGCGCCAAGCTCGTCCTCTACGGCCGCCACGTCGGCGACCTCGTCGGCATGCCGGCGACCGGCCGCCGCTTCTCCGGCGAGCAGATCCACCTGATCCGGATCGTCGACGGCAAGATCCGCGACCACCGCGACTGGCCCGACTACCTGGGCACGTACCGGCAACTGGGCGAGCCCTGGCCGGAGAACGGCGGCTGGCGACCCTGATGAAGGACCTCGAAGCGCTCAGGACCCTGATCCGCCTGGGCAGTCTGCACACCCCGATGGCGGTGCGGGTGGCGGCCACGCTGCGCCTGGTCGACCACATCCGGGCCGGCGCCACCAGCGCGGGAGAGCTGGCGGAGCGGACCGGCACCGACCCCGACGCGCTGGCCCGGCTGGTCCGCCACCTGGTGGCGATCGGCGTGCTCCAGGAGAGCGCGCCGGGCCGGCTGGCCCCGACCGAGGTGGGGCTGCTGCTCGCCGACGACCACCCGGCCGCCCAGCGGGCCTGGCACGACCTGAACCAGATCGTGGCCAGAGCCGACGTCGGATTCGTCCGGCTGCTCGACGCCGTCCAGACCGGCCGCCCGACCTATGCCGACTTCTATGGCAAGACCTTCTACGACGACCTGGCGGACCGGCCCGACCTGCGCGAGTCGTTCGACACGCTGATGGCCTGCGACCAGGACGTCGCCTACGACGCCCCCGCGGCGGCCTACGACTGGAGCGGGGTCCGGCACGTGTGCGACGTCGGCGGCGGTACCGGCGGGTTCGTGACCGCCATCGCCCGCCTCGCCCCGCACGTCACGGCGACCGTCGTGGAGCTGCCCGGCACCGCGGCCGCCGCCCGCGAGCACCTGGCCGCGGAGGGGCTGACCGAGCGTGTCGAGGTCGTCGAGGCCGACTTCTTCAAGCCGCTGCCCTGCGCGGCCGACGTGATGATCCTGTCGTTCGTGCTGCTCAACTGGCCGGACGAGGAGGCCGTACGCATCCTGGAACGTTGCGCCGAGTCGCTGGAGCCGGGCGGCCGGATCCTCGTCTACGAGCGCGACGACCTGGAGGAGAGCTCGAGCAACGAGCTGTTCACCGAGCTCGACCTGCGGATGCTGGTGTTCCTCGGCGGCCGGCTGCGCACCCGCGACGCCTGGTGGGACCTGGCCGCGCGGGCCGGGCTGGACGTGGAGGCCGTGCACCGGCTGCCCTCCCCCACCATCCCCTTCGACCTGTCCCTGCTCGTTCTCGCTCCTGCCGGGGAGGCCCCATGAGCACGCGCATGATCACCAGCGGCGACGTCACCCTGTGGAGCGAGGGCTTCGGCGACCCCGCCGACCCGCCCATGCTGCTCGTCGCGGGCGGCAACCTGTCGGCGATGTCCTGGCCCGACGAGTTCGTCGAGCTGCTCGCCGCGCGCGGGCACCACGTCATCCGCTACGACCACCGCGACACCGGCCGCTCGTCCCGCGTCGACTTCGCGAGCCGCCCCTACACCTTCGACGAGCTCGTCCTGGACGCGGTCGCCGTGCTGGACGGGTGGGAGGTCGCCGCCGCGCACGTCGTCGGCATGTCGCTGGGCCACACCATCGGCCAGCTGCTCACCCTCGACCATCCCGGGCGGCTGCTCAGCCTCACCGTCATGCTCGGCGGCGCGCTGGACGTCGACTTCGACGCCGCCATCGAGCACGCCACCGCCGGCCGGCCGTCCGCCGACGGCCTGCCACCGCCCACCCAGCGCTTCCTCGACGTGATCGCGCTGATGTCGCAGCCGGTGGACGGGGCGGAGGCCGAGCTGGAGCGCAGGGTCGAGAAGTGGCGGCTGCTCAACGGCGCGGACCTGCCGTTCGACGACGAGGAGTTCCGCCGCCGCGAGCTGCGGGCCATCGCGCACGCGGGCACGTTCCAGGAGCCGATCACGCACCACCTGATCGCCCAGCCGCCGGTCTCGCGGGGTGCGGAGCTGGCCGGCGTGACCGTGCCCACGCTGGCGATCCAGGCCGTGCACGACCCGGCCGCGCCGCCGCCGCACGCCCGCCACGTCGCCGAGCTGATCCCCGGGGCGCGCGTACGGGACATGCCGGGGATGGGGCACGCGCTCGCCTCCGCCGTCCACCTGCCCCTGGCCGCGGCGATCTGCGAGCACACCCACCAAGCTGCCCATCAGGTCATCACGGGAGGAGCACCACGATGACGACCACCACGATGACGCCCGTCTCGGAGAGCGAGCTCGGCCGCCACCTGCTGACGATCCGCGGCTTCCACTTCGTGCTCGGCGCCCTCGGCGACCCCTACGCGCGGCTGCTGCACGGGGACGGCGACGGCACGGCCGCCATCGGCGAGGAGATCCGGCGGCGCGGCCCGCTGTACCGCAGCGAGTTGGGCCCCTGGGTCACGGCCGACGCCGAGGTGGCCGCCGCGCTGCTGCGCGAGCCCCGGCTGGACACCGGCCACCCGGGCGCGGGCCAGGACCACGTGCGGGAGAACCTGTGGGAGACCTGGCGGACCTGCCACGTCACCCCGCTGAGCGGCACGCCGCTCACGCTGCCGCTGGCCGAGTACGCCAGGCTCGCCCGGCTCAACAACCCGGTGCTGGGCCCCCGCGTCGCCGGGTCCTGGCGCGCCGACGTCCGGCGCGCTCTCTCCACCGTGCTCGACCCGCTCGGCCCCCGCTTCGACCTGGTCACCGACCTGGCCGGACCCGCCGTAGCGGCGGCCCTGGCCGCGGTGCTGGGCTTCCCGGACCCGGCGGCCGCCGAACTGGCCACGCTGCTGCCCCGGCTCGGCGTCGCCCCCGACTCCGTGCTCTGCCCGCCCCGCCTCCCGGTGGCCGGCGAGCTGGCGGAGGCCGCCGCCCGCGCCCGCGAGCTGGCGCGTGACCTGGTCGAGGAGCGGGCGGCCGGCCCTCGGGACGACGCGGTCAGCGCCCTGCTGGCGACCGGCCACGACCGGGCCGACGTGGCCCAGGTCTGCCTGCTGTACCTGGTGGCGGGGGCCGGGATCGCCACCGCCACGCTGGCCGGCGCGGTCGTGGCGCTGCTCGGCCACCCGGACCGGTGGGCGGCCCTGCGGCAGGACCCCGGGCTGGCCGCCGACGCCGTCGAGGAGACGTTGCGGTGGGCGCCGCCGGTGCGCATCGTCAGCCGGATCGCCCAGGAGCCGATCGCGATCGCGGGTCAGGAGATCGACGCCGACGACCACGTGGTGATCCTGGTGGACGCCGCCAACCGCGACCCCTCGGCCGGCCCCGACCCCGATCGCTTCGACCCGGCCAGGAAGAACGCGCTGAACCTGTCGCTGACCGGCGGCGGGTACGAGGGGCTGGTGGCGCCCCTGGCCCGGCTGATCGCGACCGAGGCGGTGCGGGGCGTGGCCACCCGGATGCCCGGCCTCAGGACCGACGGAGCGCTCCTGCACCGCATGCGCTCGCCCGTGGTGCAGGCCGTGCTGAAGCTGCCGATGTCGACAGGGGGATGACGATGCGCGTGTTGATCACGGCCTTCGCCATGGACGCCCATTTCAACGGGATGGTGCCACTGGCGTGGGCGCTGCGTACCGCCGGGCACGAGGTCCGGGTGGCCAGCCAGCCGAGGCTGGCGGACAGTATCACCAGCGCGGGGCTCACCGCCGTGCCGGTGGGCGGCGACCATCAGGTGGAGCAGGTGATGGCGGCGGCCGCCCCCGGCGTGTTCGCCCTGCACCAGAACCCCGACTACCTGGAGGGCCGCTCCGAGCTCCTGGACCTGGCCTTTCTCGAGGCCTCCACCACGATGCTCACGGCCACCTTCTACTCCCAGATCAACAACGACTCCATGATCGACGACCTGGTCGGCTTCGCCCGCTGGTGGGAGCCCGACCTGGTGATCTGGGAGCCGTTCACCTTCGCGGGGGCGGTCGCGGCGCACGTCACCGGGGCCGCGCACGCCCGCCTGCTGTGGGGGCCTGACCTGTTCCTTCAGGCGTACCAGCGGTTCCTGCACCTGCTGGCGCCGGAGCCCGCCGAGCGCCGGGACGACGCCATCCGCGAGTGGCTGACCTGGACTCTCGGCCGTTTCGGGTGCTCGTTCAGCCCCGAGGTGGTCACCGGGCAGTGGACGATCGACCAGATGCCCGCCAGCGTGCGGTTCGATCTGGACCAGCCGCTGGTGCCCATGAGGTACATCCCGTACAACGGGCCGCTGCCCGCCGTGGTGCCGCCGTGGTCGCAGTCCGACCCGGACCGGCCCCGGGTGTGCGTCACGCAGGGCATGACCGCGCGCACGACCGGCTTCTCCGGGCTGGACGCGGTGGCCGAGCTGCTGGAGTCGGTCGCCGAGCTCGACGTCGAGGTGATCGCGACGGTGAAGGAGAGCGACGGCCTGCGCCCGCTGCCCGGCAACGTGCGCGTGGTGGACAACATCCCGCTGCACGTGGCGCTGCCGGACTGCGCCGCGGTGCTGCACCACGGAGGCGCGGGCACCTGGGCGAGCGCGGCCTTCTACGGCGTGCCGCAGCTGAACCTGGCCTGGCAGTGGGACGACGTCTACCGCGCCCGGCAGATGGAGAAGCTGGGCGCCGGCATGTACCTGCCGCCCGGCCCGGCCCGCGAGGCGTGCAGCGTCCGGGACAGCCTGGCCCACCTGCTGGGGCAGAGCTCGTTCCAGGACGGCGCGGCCCGCATCCGAGACGAGATGCTCGACTGCCCCACGCCGAACGACGTGGTGCCGGCGCTGGAGGACCTGACCGTGGCGCATCGCCGTACCCGGATGAGCCCGCACCCCTGCTGAGAACGGCTGCTGATGAACGGCGAACACGTGAGTGAGGAGCAGTTCCGCCGGGCGCTGGCCGGGCACGCGGCCGGGGTGGTGGTCGTCACCGCCGCGGTGGGGGACGTGCCGGTCGGGCTGACCGCCACCTCGTTCTCCTCGGTCAGCCTGCGGCCGCCGCTGGTGTCGTTCTACATCGGCCAGTCGTCGTCCACCTGGCCGTGGCTGCGCAAGGCGGACCGGTTCGCGGTCAACGTGCTGGCCGGGGACCAGGCGGACCTGGCCGCCCGTTTCGCCGGCGCGAACGGCGACCGCTTCGGCCCGCCGACGCTCTGGCGCGCCGACCACCTGGGCACCCCGCTGCTGGACGGCGTGGCCGTGCACCTGACCTGCTCCCCGTACACCACCGCGGACATCGGCGACCACGTGCTGGTCGTCGGCCTGGTCACCGGCACGCGGATCGCCGGGAGCGGGGAGCCGCTCCTCTACCACCGGGGACGCTTCGGGCAGTTCACCCCGGACGGCCGGTAGGCCCGGCCGGTCAGTAGATCCAGCCGGATTCCCTGGCGATGCGGATGGCGTCGATGCGGTTGCGGGCCTTCAGCTTGTTCACGATGACCGTCAGGTAGTTGCGGACGGTCCCCGGGGAGAGGTAGAGGCGGCCGGCGATCTCCTTGGCCTCGTCGCCCTCCGCGGTGAGCTGGAGGACCTCAAGCTCGCGCTCGGTCAGCGGGCAGCCGATGGAGCCCCACGCGGCCAGGGTGACGTCGGTGTCGAAGACGCGGTGGCCGGCCGCGACCCGGCGGATGGCGTCGGCCAGCTCCTCGGGTGACGACTTCGTCAGCATGAGCCCGCCCAGCCCCGCCGACAGCGCCTGGCGCACGGTGGGGAGCTTGGCGAGGCTGCTGAGCAGCAGGGTCTCGCAGTCGGGCAGGTTCTCCTTCACCTCGACCGCCGCCTCCAGGCCGTCCCTGCCGTGGATGTCGGCGTCGATGACCGCGACCTGCGGGTTCTGGTGCTTGGCCGTGGCGACGATCTCCTTGCTCGCGGGCCCCGCGCCGACGACCTCGATGTCGGCCTCGAGGTCCAGCAGGGCGACCAGCGCGCCTCGGAGCATGTCCATGTCTTCGGCGATGATGACTCGGATCACGTCGTCTCTTCTGGCGGACATGTCGGTGACCTTCACTGCGGGAGGTTGTCGTGTCGGAAGCGCGGGCGTACGGCGCTGGCCAGCGTACGCAGCGTGGCGGCCAGGACGGGCCTGGTCTGCTCGGGCTCGATGATCTCGTCGGCCGACAGCCGCTCGGCGGGCAGGTGAGGGGCCATCACCTCGCGCTCGTAACAGGCCATCAGGTCCTGGCGGGCGGACGGATCCCGGCCCAGCTCGCGCCGATAGACGATGTCCACCGCCCCCTCGACGCCCATGACGGCCATCTGGGCGCCCGGCCAGCAGAAGACCGCGTCGGCGCCCAGCGACTTGGAGTTCATCACGATGTACGCCCCGCCGAACGCCTTGCGCAGCACCACGGTCAGCCGCGGCACGGTCGCCTCGGAGAAGGCGTACAGCAGCTTGGCGCCCTTGCGGATAACGCCGTTCGACTCCTGTTTGGTGCCGGGCAGGAAGCCCGAGGTGTCGACCAGGGTCACCAGCGGCACTCCGAACGCATCGCAGAGGCGGACGAATCGCGCGCCCTTCTCCGAGGCCGAGATGTCCAGGGCGCCGGCCAGGGCCTGCGGCTGGTTGGCGACGATGCCCACGGAGCGGCCCTCGATGCGGGCGAACCCGATGACCAGGTTGCGGGCGAAGCGCGCCTGCAGTTCGAGGAAGCTGCCGCGGTCCACGATCCCGCCGATCACCTGGCGGACGTCGTAGGCGGTGCGCGGGTTGGCGGGTAACACGGGAAGGGGTCCCGGCCCGGCCGGCTCCCCCATGGGCACCTCGGACCAGCACGAGTCCGGCAGGTACGACAGGACCTGGCGGGCCAGGTCCATCGCCGCCGCGGAGTCGTCCGCCACCAGGTGGACCACGCCCGAGTGGCGCGCGTGCACCTCGGATCCGCCGAGCTCGCCCGGCGTGACGTCCTCGAAGGTGACGGCCTTGACGACCTGCGGCCCGGTGAGGAACATGTGCGCGCTCTCGCGCAGCATGATGACCACGTCGGTCAGCGCGGGCGAGTAGACCGCTCCCCCGGCGCAGTTGCCGAGGATCAGGCTGAGCTGCGGCACCCGGCCGGAGAGCTGGGCGTTCGCCCGGAAGATGGCCCCGTAGCCGTCCAGCGCCGCCAGACCTTCCTGGATGCGGGCGCCGCCGGAGTCGAGCAGCCCCACCACCGGGATCCTGGCGCGTTCCGCGCGCCGGAGGGTTCCCACGATCTTCGCGGCGTGCATCTCTCCCAGAGAGCCGCCGAGCACGGCCGAGTCCTGGGCGAACAGCCCGATCGGGCGGCCGCCCACGGTCGCGTTCCCCGTCACGACCCCGTCGCCGACGGGACGTTTGGCCTCCATGCCGAAGGCGGTGACCCGGTGCCGCGCGCGGCTGCCGAATTCCAGAAAGGAGCCCGGGTCGACCAGCATGTCGATGCGGCGGTGGGCGTCGATGTCGCGAATCGGCTGCGCGACTGAGGTCATCACATACTCCAAATTGCCGCCGTGAATTATCCGGGCATTTCTCTGATCTCCAGGAATGCAATACAAACATTCACGTTCGGGCATGTCAACCGACATGAATGCGCCGATTCAGGCATCGGTGAAATACGCGGGAGCGCTGCCTGCGCATTTGATTGGCATTTGACGCCGATTAGAGGTCGGGGGCGTCGTCCGTCGCGGCGTCGTCCAGGGTCGTCGCGATCCAGTCGACCAGCGGCAGCTCGGCCGCCTCGGCGGCCTGCGACCAGCGTTCGGCGCGCTCGGAATCCAGCGGGATGACCACCTGTGCGGGATTCCGCTCGCCGCGCCCGCGTAATCTCCGGCGTTCTCGGAGCTCCCGGCGGAGACGTTTCACCGACCATTTCTCCTTTTCCGCGCGGGCCAGCCAGTCGTCCTGGTCCGGCTCCGGCAGGGAGGCTGTCTCGGCGTGGTGCTGGAGGCTGAGCGTGTCCCGTCGACGGGACACCGGGAATTTCCGCGCCACCCACGCGTAGTTGCGCAATGTCTGGTAGTCGAGGGCGGTCTCCTCGATCACCACCCGGTAGCGGTCGGGGAAAGCCCGTTCCCCGTACAACAGCCAATCCCCCAGCCACCACGCCGACGAATCGGTGATCCGTTTCAGGTGCCGTCCGATCCGGCCCCAGGATTCGAGGGTCAGCCCCGTGGGAATGCGCAGCTCGACGGTTCCGGCCTGGATACCGGCGTCCATTCCGAGCGGCCCTCGGCCGGGCCGCCGTCCCGGCCCGATGCCATTGGGGGAGCCGGCCGGACGCGGCAAGCCGTCCTGATTCCCCGGCTGATTGTTGAAACTCGAATCCATGGAGGTTAGTTTCTCCCTAGCGAGGAATGTCGCCGCACGTTTCCCCGCGGCCCGTACCCCCATGACGGCATCACATGCCCGCAGGCGAATATCACGATCCGCACGCGTCGATGCGAACAGTGACAGTCGCTGGTCGCGCGGCCGTGGCCGGCCCCGTCCGGCGCGGCTTTCTCTGTTCCTGGCGGTGAAGGCGATGACCATCGAGTGACTTTCGAGTACACCGGAAGCGGTGACCCCGCGCGCACGCTGGCGCTGCTGTGGCGCACGGCCGAGCCGGTCGGGCGCAGGGGGAGGTCCGAGCTGAGCGTCGGCCGCATCGCCCGCGCCGCGATCGAGGTGGCGGACGAGGAGGGCCTGGACGCCCTGTCCATGCGCCGCGTGGCCGAGCGCCTGGGCGTGGGCACGATGTCGCTCTACACGTACGTGCCGGGCAAGGCCGAGCTGTTCGACGTGATGCTCGACCTCGTCTACGGCGAGGCGCACCGGAGCGGGGCCGGGGGCGGCTGGCGGGCCCGCCTGGCCCGGATCGCCAGGGAGAACCGGGAGCTGCACCTCCGCCACCCCTGGCTCCTGCGGGTCGCCACCAGCCGGCCGGCGCTGGGTCCGAACGCGCTGGCCAAGTACGACCACGAGCTACGCGCGATCGACGGCATCGGCCTGACCGACCTGGAGATGGACGCCGTCCTGACGCTGATCGACGGACTGGTGCACGGCATGGCCGGCCACGACGCGGAGCGGCCGGGCCATCCGTGCCGCTCCTTCGAGTTCGCCCTCGCCCGCGTCCTGGACGGCATCGACGTCCTGATCTCCAGGAGGTGAGGGCGTCAGTGCGCGTTCTTGTTCCGGTAGAGGTGCACCGCCAGCGGCGCGAACACCAGCGTGGTCACCGCCGCGATGATCAGCGCCCACATGACGTCCCAGAACCCCGCCGTGCCGTGCATCAGCGTGCGTGACGCCGTGGCCGCGTGGCTGATCGGGTTGATCTGCACCAGCGTCTGCGTCCACGACGGCATGGTCTCCGGCTGGACGAAGATGTTGCTGGTGAACACCAGCGGATAGATCACGATCATGCTGGTGCCCGAGACCCGCTCGGGGACGCTGGCCACGACGCCGATCGCGGCGAAGATCCAGCTGATGCTGAAGCCGAAGACGATCAGCACGGCCATGGCCGCGAGCACGCCCGTGATCCCGCCGGCGGGCCTGAAGCCGAGCAGCAGCCCGAGCCCGACGGTCACGGAGAGGGCGATCACGTAGCGGACGATGTCGCCGACCAGGTTGCCGGCGATGGTCGCCGGCTGCCAGAACGGCAGCGTCCTGAACCGGTCGAAGACGCCCTTGTTGATGTCGGTGTTGATCGCGGTGCCGGTGTAGACGGTCATCAGGATGACGCTCTGCACGGCGATGCCCGGCAGGAAGAACTGCAGGTATTCCTGGGTGGAGCCGGCGAAGGCCCCGCCGAACATGTAGGTGAACAGCAGCAGGAAGATGATCGGCAGCAGCAGCATGTCGATGAGCTGGGCCGGGAAGTGCTTGAACGCCATCGCGCCGCGCCACAGGTGGGTCACCGTGGCGGAGAGCGCGCTCGCCCGCGGCGGGCGCTCGCGCACCGACACCGCCGCCCTGACCGGGTCCTCGACTCGCTGGGTGGACTGTGTCATGCCTTGCTCTCCTCCCTGACCGGCGTGTCGTCGGCCTTGTGTCCGGTGAGCGTGAGGAACACCTCGTCGAGGCTGGGCTGCCGCACGGCGAACTCGACGGTCTCGATCGACGCCGTGGCCAGGGCGCCCAGGGCGGGGATGACCCGTGTGCTGTCGTCGACCCTGGCCGACAGGCGGGCCGGGTCGGTCTCCAGGTGCACGGGCACGTCGAGCTCGCGCCCGAGCAGTTCCTGCGCCCTGGGCCGCAGCTCGGGCTCGCGCAGCTGCACCTGGAGGGCGATCGAGCCGACCGACGACTTCAGCTCGCCCGTGGTGCCCTCCGCGATGACCCTGCCGTGGTCGATGACCGCGATGCGGCTGGCGAGCTCGTCGGCCTCCTCCAGGTATTGGGTGGTGAGCAGGATCGTGGTGCCGGAGGCCAGCAGCGCCTTGACGATGTCCCACACCTGGTTGCGGCTGCGCGGGTCCAGCCCGGCCGTGGGCTCGTCGAGGAAGAGCAGGTCGGGGGTGACCACGATGCTGGCGGCGATGTCCAGCCGCCGGCGCATGCCGCCCGAGTAGGTGCTGACCAGCCGGTCCCCGGCGTCGGTCAGCTCGAAGGCCCCGATCAGCTCGGCGGCGCGCTCCCTCGCGCGCTGCCAGCCGTAGCCCTGGAGCCGGCCCATGAGGACCAGGTTCTCCGTGCCGGTGAGCGCGTCGTCGACCGAGGCCGCCTGCCCCGTGACGCTGATGCGCCGGCGTACGGTGTCGGACTCGCGGACCACGTCGTGGCCGAAGATCGTGGCGGTGCCGCCGTCGGGGTGGAGCAGCGTCGCGAGCATGCGGATTAACGTTGACTTCCCAGCACCGTTGGGGCCGAGGACGCCGTAGACGACACCGGACGGGACCACGAGGTCGATCCCGTCGACGGCCTTCGTCTCGCCGAAGCTCTTCCGCAGGCCCGCGGTTTCTATAGCTGGCGTGCCGTTATTCCTCATGCTTCCGACGATAACCCGGCAGCGCGGTCAGTTCCTGACCGCATTGTCCGGCGCAGCCGATTTCTCCAGCGATACTCAGCGGAAACTCGACCAAATAATCCGACCCTGGGATTCCGTTCGAGTCAGGAGGCCGGCGTGGAATTCGAGGTAATCGTGGTCGGGGGCGCGCTGGCCGGCCTGTCGGCGGCCATGTTCCTGGCCCGCCGGGGAATCCGCGTCGTGCTCGCCGAACGGCACGGCAGCACGTCCATTTATCCCAAGGCGGCGGGGCAGAATCCGCGCACGATGGAGCTGATGCGCATCGGCGGCGTCGCGGAGCAGGTCGCCGAGACGGTCGACATCCGCGGCCGGCAGGGCGACTTCACCATCAAGGTCGCCGAGACCGTGGGCGGCCGGACGCTGCACACCTTCGCCGAGAGCTTCGAGGAGCTGGTCGGCGCCACCGAGGACTGCACGCCCATGCCGTGGGCGCTGGCCTCCCAGGACAAGGTCGAGCCGATCCTGCTGGCCCAGGCCGCCAGGTCCGGCGCCGACATCCGTTTCGGCACCGAGCTGACGGACTTCTCCCAGACCGAGGACCACGTGACGGCCCGCCTGCGCGCGCCGGCGACCGGCGAGGAGAGCACGGTCACCGCCCGCTACCTGGTGGCCGCGGACGGCCCGCGCAGCATGGTCAGGGAGAAGCTGGGCATCCCCCGGCACGGCCTCGGATCGCTGGCCCACTTCGTCGGCGTGATCTTCGAGGCCGACCTGTCGGCGGTCCTGCCGCCCGACTCCACGGGCTGGTACTACCTGCAGCACCCCGAGTTCACCGGCACCTTCGGCCCGACCGACCGCCCGGACCGGCACACGTTCTACGTCCAGTACGACCCCGAACAGGGCCGGCGCCCTGAGGACTACACCCCGGAACGCTGCACCGAGCTGATCCGCCTGGCGGTGGACGCCCCCGACCTGCGGCCGGAGCTGCTGGACATCCAGACCTGGGAGATGGCCGCGCTGATCGCCGACCGGTGGCGCGAGGGAAGGGTGCTGCTGGCCGGCGACGCGGCCAAGGTCACTCCCCCGACGGGCGGCATGGGCGGCAACACGGCGGTCGGCGACGGCTTCGACGTGGCGTGGAAGCTGGCCGCGGTGCTGGGCGGCGAGGCCGGCGACGGCCTGCTCGACAGCTACGGGCACGAGCGCGGGCAGGTGGCCCGGCTCGTGGTGGACGAGTCGCTGAGCATCTACGCCGAGCGCATGGCGCCGCACCTGGCCGACAGCGTGCCGCGCGGCCGCGGCACCGCCGAGGTGCTGATGGGCTTCCGCTACCGCTCCGGCGCGGTGATCAGCGAGGACGACGACCCGGCCCCCGTCGAGGACCCGCTGCGCCCGACGGGCCGCCCCGGCTTCCGCGCCCCGCACGTCTGGGTGGAGCGCGACGGCGTCCGCCTCTCCACGGTGGAGCTGTACGGCGACGCCTGGGTCCTGATCGGCGACGCCGGCTGGGCCGGGGCGGCCTCGGCGGCGGCCCGCGACCTCGGCGTCACCCTGCGGGCCCACGCCCTCGGCCGCGACCTCGCCGACCCCGGAGGAAAGGTGGCCCGGCTCTACGGCATCGGCCGCGAGGGCGCGAGCCTGGTCCGCCCGGACGGCGTGGTCGCCTGGCGCGCGACGGGCCCGGCTCGGGATCCCGAGGCCGCCGTCCGTGCCGCGCTCACCAGGGTTCTGGCCCGGACACCGCGCGGATGAGCCGGCCCGACAGCAGCCGGATGTACTCGATCAGCTCCGGCGGCTCGTGCACCTCGAAGTCGACGTCGAACATGCCGATCGTGAGCGCCAGCCACTGCAGCGAGTCGGCGGCGGTGCGCAGCATGCAGGTGCTGTCGTCGACCTCGGTGAGGATGCCGTCGCGCGGCCTGATGCGCTCGGCGATCCGGGTGATCGGCGCGTGGAAGGTGATCAGCGCGCGGTAGCGGGCCAGCGAGGACGTGATGGACTCCGCCACGTACGCGGCCACGTCCTCGGCGGGCAGCTCGCGCGCCTTGAAGCGCACCCCTGTGGCGTACGGCGCGGAGAGCCGGTCGATCCGGAACGTGCGCCAGTCCTCCCGCTGCAGGTCCCACGACATCAGGTACCACTTCCTGGCGACGTGGACCAGCCGGTACGGCTCCACGAGCCGGTTGCTCTCGCTCCCGTCGCGCTTGGCGTAGGCGAACCTGAGCCGCTCGCGGTCGCGGCACGCCTGCGCGATCACCATCAGGCACTCCGGGTCCACGACGGGCCCCGCCACGGTCACCGGGACGGTGTAGTTCTGCAGCGCGTTCACCCGGCTGCGCAGATGGCCGGGCAGGACCTGCTCCAGCTTGGCCAGCGCCCGCACCGAGGTCTCCTCGATGTCGGCCACCGAGCCGCCCGCCGCGGTGCGCAGGCTGATCGCGACGGCCACCGCCTCCTCCCCGTCGAGCAGCAGCGGCGGCATGGCCGTGCCCGCCTCCAGCCGGTAGCCGCCGTTCGCCCCCGGCGTCGCGTGCACGGGGTAGCCGAGCTCGCGCAGCCGGTCGATGTCCCTGCGCAGCGTGCGCGGGCTGACCTCCAGACGTTCGCACAGGTCGGGCCCCGTCCAGTAACGGCTGTTCTGGAGCAGGGACAGCAGGCGCAGCATGCGCTGTGGCGTGTTAGCCATGCACCCCATCGTGGCACGCGTTGCGGTCAGAATCCGGCCGCAATCCGGTGGAACGCCGGCCGCCTGCCGTCAAGATGATTCCTTCACGCATGCCCGTGAATATTCGCCATTACGCCTGGTCAACGGCGATTTCTATAATTATTGGGTGAAGGGACTCATGCTTGCCGGAGGTTCGGGCACCAGATTGCGCCCCATCACGCACACCTCCGCCAAACAACTCGTGCCAGTGGCCAACAAACCCGTGCTGTTCTACGGCCTGGAGGCGCTCGCCGACGTCGGCATTCGAGAACTCGGCATGGTCGTGGGTGACACGCATGCCGAAATCGAGGCCGCCGTCGGCGACGGTTCGCAATTCGGCCTCGAGGTGACCTATTTACGGCAGCGCAAGCCGCTCGGGCTCGCCCACGCCGTACTGATAGCCCGCGATTATCTCGGTGACGACGACTTCGTCATGTACCTCGGCGACAACTTCATCGTCGGCGGCATCGACGACATCGTGGCCCGGTTCGTCCGGGACCGGCCCTCGGCCCAGATCATGCTCACCAGGGTCAACGACCCGCGCCAGTTCGGCGTCGCCGAACTGGACGGCCGGGGCCGGGTGGTCAACCTGGAGGAGAAGCCGCGCGAGCCCAAGAGCGACCTGGCGCTCGTCGGCGTCTTCCTGTTCACCCCGGAGGTGCACGAGGCGGTGGCCGAGCTGAAGCCGTCGGCCCGCGGCGAGCTGGAGATCAGCGACGCCATCCAGTGGCTGATCGAGGAGGGCCGGCGGGTCGAGTCGCTCACCATCTCCGGCTACTGGAAGGACACCGGCAACGTCACCGACATGCTGGAGGTCAACCGGCTGGTGCTGGAGTCGCTGGAGAGCCGGGTGGACGGGCGGGTGGACGGCGAGAGCGAGCTGATCGGCCGGGTCGTGGTCGAGCCGGGCGCGGTCGTCGAACGCTCCCGCGTCGTCGGCCCGGCGATCATCGGCACCGGCTCCCTGGTGTCGGGCAGCTACGTGGGGCCGTTCACCTCGATCTCGCCGGACTGCGCGATCGTGGGCAGCGAGATCGAATACTCGATCATGCTGCCCCGCGCCTCCATCACGGGCGTGTCCAGGGTCGAGGCGTCGCTGATCGGCCACGAGGTCCAGGTCACCCCCGCGCCCGACACCCCCCGAGCCCACCGGCTCGTGCTGGGCGACCACAGCAAGGTCCAGCTGAGCTCATGAGGAAGGTGCTGGTCACGGGCGGCGCCGGGTTCATCGGCTCGCACTTCACCCGGGCCCTCCCCGACGCCGAGATCACCGTGCTCGACAAGCTGACCTATGCCGGCGACCTCGCCAGCCTGGACGGCGTGCGGTACACGTTCGCGCAGGGCGACATCTGCGACGCCGGGCTGCTGAAAGAGGTGGTGCCCGGCCACGACCTGGTGGTCAACTTCGCCGCCGAGTCGCACGTGGACCGCTCGATCGAGGGCGCCGCCGTGTTCGTGCGGACCAACGTGCTGGGCACCCAGACCCTGCTCGACGCCTGCCTGGAGGCCGGGGTGCCGAAGGTCGTGCAGGTCTCCACCGACGAGGTCTACGGCTCGATCGACGAGGGCTCGTGGGCCGAGGACGCGCCGCTGCGGCCCCGATCGCCGTACGCGGCCTCGAAGGCGGGCGGCGACCTGCTCGCCCGCGCGTACGCGATCACCCACGGCCTGGACGTCTCGATCACCCGCTGCGGCAACAACTACGGGCCGTACCAGTACCCGGAGAAGATGATCCCGCTGTTCGTCTCCCGCCTGCTGCGGGGCCGCAAGGTCCCGCTGTACGGCGACGGCGGCAACGTGCGGGACTGGATCCACGTCAGCGACCACTGCGCGGCGATCCGGCTGGTGGCCGAGGCCGGCCGGCCGGGCGAGGTCTACCACGTCGCCGGCACGGCGGAGCTGACCAACCTGGAGCTGACCGAACGCCTGCTGGCCGCCTGCGGCGCCGGCTGGGAGCTGGTGGAGCACGTCGAGGACCGCAAGGGACACGACCGGCGCTACTCCCTGGACGACGCCAAGCTGCGCGCGCTCGGTTACCGCCCGACGGTCGGCTTCGAGACCGGGCTGGCCGAGACCGTCCGCTGGTACGCCGACCACCCCGGCTGGCATTCCGACCTGTGAGGAGCGACATGTACCCCGTGACCGTCGACAAGGCCGATCCCCGCTACCCGGACCTGGCCGGCCGCGGCATCAACGCCCGGTTCCCGGCCGACCCCGCGAAGATCGTCCTGGCCGGCGAGACCGAGCACGTGGTCCGGGCCGTGGAGGACGCGGTCAGGGCGGGCGAGCGGCCGGCCGTGCGCAGCGGCGGGCACTGTTTCGAGGCGCTGGTCGACCATCCCGGGACGCGGACGGTGCTGGACCTGTCGGAGATGAAGGCGGTCGGTTTCGACCCGGAGCTGAAGGCGTTCTCGGTCGAGCCGGGCGCGACCCTGGGCGCCATGTACCGGACGCTGTTCCTCCGCTGGGGCGTGACCGTCCCGGCGGGCCGCTGCCCCGAGATCGGCGTCGGCGGGCACGTGCCGGGCGGCGGGGGCGGCGCGCTCTCGCGCGCGCACGGCCTGTCGGTCGACCACCTCTACGGGGTGGAGGTCGTCGTGGTGGACGAGTCGGGGCGGGCCCGCGCCGTGCTGGCGACCCGCGAGCCGGACGACCCCCACCGCGACCTGTGGTGGGCCTGCACCGGGGGCGGCGCCGGCGCCTTCGGCGTGGTCACCCGCTTCCTGTTCCGCTCGCCGGGCGGCGAGCTGTCGCTGCCCGCGCCGCCGGCCGCCGTGACCAAGCAGACCGTCCGCTGGCAGTGGGCCGACCTGGACGAGGACGGCTTCGTCGGGCTCGTGCGCGCGTTCTCGGCCTGGCACGAGCACAACAGCGCGCCCGGCAGCCCCGGCGCCCGGCTCGACAACAGCCTGACCATGCCCCGCGCCGGCGGCGGGCCGATCACCCTGGAGAGCGCGGTCGAGGACGGCCACGCCGGGCTGGCCGACGCCTTCCTCGCCGAGGTCCGCCGCGCCGTGCGCGCGGAGCCCGAGACGGAGGTCTCGACCAGCCCGTTCCTGGCCGCCGCGCTCGTCCCCGACGAGTACGCCGGGGTGAAGGGCCGCTTCAAGTCCAAGGCGGCGTTCCTGCGCTCGTCGTGGACGGAGGAGACGATCGCCGGCCTGTACCGCCGGCTCACCGACGAGTCGGGGTACCAGAACCCGGCGGCCGCCTTCTACCTGCTCTCCCACGGCGGGGCGATCAACGCCGCCGGGCCCGCGGACACGGCGATGGCGCACCGCGACGCCGTGCTGAAGGCGTACGGGTCGGTGTTCTGGTGGGACCCCCGCGAGGACGACCTGCACCTGAGCTGGATCCGCGAGACCTACCACGGCCTGTTCGCCGAGGCGGGCGGCGTGCCGGACCCGGATCGCGGGTACGGCGGGGCGTTCGTCAACTACGCCGACGCCGACCTCGCCGACCTGGAGCTGAACCGGAGCGGGGTCCCCTGGCACCGGCTGTACTTCCGCGACAACTACGCCGCGCTGCAGCGGGTGAAGGCCCGCTGGGACCCGGGCGACACCTTCCGCCACGCCCTGTCGGTCCGGCTGCCCTGACGCGGCACAGCAGGAAGACATCGCCGGGCGGGATCCGCCCGGCGATGTCTCGTGGGACCCCCTAGAGGACGCGGACCTCGGGCACGTAGACGATCCACCTGCCGCCCCGGGCGGCGAACTCCTCCTCCTTGGCCAGGATCTCCTCGGTGTGGTTCCACGCGAACAGCACCGCGTAGTCCGGGTACGGCCGGCCGAACTCCTCCGCCGACCTGATCGGGATGCGCGAGCCGGGCATCAGCCGCCCGATCTTCGCCGGGGTCGTGTCGTAGACGCACGGCAGCAGGTCGGGGCCGATGCCCGCGTAGTTCGTGACGGTCGCGCTCTTGGCGGTGGCGCCGTATCCCGCGACGCTGAGCCCCCGCCCGCGCAGGTCGCGCAGCAGCGCGACGAGGTCCGCGCAGATGCGGTCGATGCCGTCGCCGAGCTTCTCCAGCGTGCCGAGCTCGGCCAGCCCCCGGCTGGTCTCTTCCGCGATCAGCGCCGGGACGGCCGGGCTCGGCGCCCGCTCGCCCCTGCGGGCGATGGTGTAGCGCACCTCGCCGCCGTGCACGGGCAGCCGGTGCACGTCGACCAGCTCGAAGCCGAACCGGTGGGCCACGCCGCGCACCGACCGGGCGGTGAACAGGAAGAAGTGCTCGTCGTAGATCTGGTCGAAGGTGTTGCGTTCCACGATGTCGCCCAGGTAGGGGTCCTCGAAGACGAACACCCCGCCGGGGCGCAGCAGCGCGTCCACGCCGCGGAAGATCGAGTCCAGGTAGGGGATGTGGCAGATGGTGTTGGCCGCGTAGATGACGTCCGCCGGGCCGTCCTCGACGGCGATCAGCCGGGCCGTCGTCTCCTCGAAGAAGTCCGTGCGTACGCGTACGCCGTCCTTCCTGGCCAGCTCGGCGACCCCGCCCGAGGGCTCCACGCCCAGGTGGCGCACCCCCGCGTCCTTGATCACGCCGAGCATGACCCCGTCGTTGGACCCGATCTCCACGCAGAACGGGTCCTCGCCGGTCAGCTCGGTGGCGAGCAGGTCGCGGGCGGTCTGGGCGAAGTGCTCGCGCATGCGCCGCGATCCGGAGGAGTGGTACGGGTAGTCGTGGTGGAACATCCGGTCCCTGGGCACCTCTTCGAGCAGCTGCACCATGGTGCACCGGGTGCACAGCCCCACGGCCAGCCGGAAGTGGTAGGCCTCGCCGGATTCCTGCTCGGTGAGGAAGGTGTCGGACAGCGGCTGCTTTCCGAAGTCGAAGAACTTCCTGACTTCACCTTCACAGACACGACATTTGCTCACATCGGGCTCCTGCTCTACTCCGCGAAGATGGCGACCGCTCGGGCCCAGCCCGCTCCGGCGCCTGTGATCTTGATGGGGAAACACGCCACCTGGAAGCCGTACGGCTCCCCCAGCGCGTCCAGGTTGGCCAGCCGTTCGATCTGGCAGTACTCCCTGCTGCGCCCGGCCACGTGCGCCGGCCACAACACCGAGGGGTCGCCGCCGGCCCGGTAGCGGGCGATGACGTCGCCGAACGGCGCGTCCAGGCTGAAGGCGTCCGTCCCGATCACCCGTACGCCCAGGTCGAGCAGGAGGTGGACCGCGGGGCCGTCGAGCCCGGTGAAGTCGGTGAAGTACCGCTGCGTCCCCGCCCAGGCCGACGCGCCGGTGTTGAGCAGCACGATGTCGCCCGGCCGGGGCCGGCGGCCGGCCCGCTCGACGGCCTTCTCCACGTCGGCCGCGCCCGCGACGGACCCCTCGCAGCCGGTCAGGTCGAGCAGCAGCCCCGGGCCGTAGAACCACTCCAGGGGCAGCTCGTGGATGTCCCGCGGCCGGCCGTCGCCGTAACGGGCGCGCGAGCCGTAGTGCGACGGCGCGTCCACATGGGTGCCGGTGTGCGAGGTGAGGGAGAGGCGATCCAGCGACAGGAACTCCCCGTCGGGCAGCTCGGCCGGATCGAACACCACCCCGAAGTGCTCCCGCATCTCCTCGGCCATGTGCGCGGCCCCCTGGGCCGGGGTGAGGATCTCGTGCCCGATCGGGTCGGGCTCCCACGCTGACGCGTCCACAGAGCTGCTGATGTCGACCAACCGCACCGGCTGCCTCCCGCCACTCGATCCGCTCACTCGATCCGCTCACTCGATCCGTCGCCTTCGAGCACAGCGGTTGCCGCTGGAGTGTGGTTGGAGCGCCGGTGGACCAAACACCCGAAAGCGCTTCTCCAGCGCCATCGCCCAGGCTGATCCCGACGGTTCACCCGACCTACCCGACGAGCCTACGGAGCGACCATGGCACCTGATCTGCGAGCGCCCGTGACCCCCGAGGGACGCCGGCTCCTCTCCTTGCTGCGACCGCACCTGCCGGTGCTGGAGCGCGAGGCGGAGGCGCACGACCGCGCGGCGCGGTTGCCCGCGCACCTGTTCGCCCAGCTGGGCAAGGACGGCGTGCTCGGCGCCACCGTGCCGGCCGGGCACGGCGGGCTCGGCGTCACCTCCATGCACGACGTCGCCGTCGCGCTCGGCGAGGTGGCCAAGGCCGACGCCGGGGTGGCGCTGGCCCTGCACATGCAGTTCAGCCGGGGCCTGACGCTGACCTACGAGTGGCGGCACGGCCCGCCGCGGTCCCGCGCGCTGGCCGACGACCTGCTGCGGCAGATGGCCGCGGGCGAGGCGGTGGTGTGCGGCGCGGTCAAGGACGTCGGGCAGCCGACCACGCTGACCAGGGCCGACGGCGACGGCTACACGCTGACCGGGCGCAAGACGCTGGTCAGCATGGCGCCGATCGCCACCCACTTCGTGATCTCCGCGCAGGTGCGCGAGAACGGCGATCCGGTACGCATGGCGGCCCCCGTGGTGCCCCGTGACAGCGCCGGCCTGACCGTGGAGGACAACTGGGACGGGATGGGCATGCGCTCGTCCGGCAGCGTCGACATCACCTTCGACGCCGTCCCCGTACCCGAGAGCCACGTGCTGCCGCGCGGGGCGCTCGGCGAGCCCGACGACGCGGCGCTGGCCGGCCAGACGGTCAGCTCGATCACGATGCTCGGGATCTACACCGCGCTGGCCGAAGCCGCGCGGGAACTGACCGTCGCGCACGTGCGCAAGCGGGGCCGGGCGGCGCCCGCCGTGCTGACGAAGATCGCGGAGATCGACATCAGGCTCTACGCGCTGCGCTGCGCGGTCGCCGCCGCGCTGGACAACGCCGACCGGCTGTCCGAGGACCACAGCGGCGACCCGGCCGAGCGCGGGCGGGCCATGATGACGCCGTTCCAGTACGCGAAACTGCTGGTCAACCGGCACGCGGTGGACGTCGTGGACGACTGCCTGAGCGTGGTGGGCGGGGCCGCCTACACCGGGTCCCATCCCCTGTCGCGGCTGTACAGGGACGTCCGGGCCGGCGGGTTCATGCACCCCTACAACTACGCCGGCGGCGTCGACTACCTCAGCGGGCAGGCCCTGCGATGAAGGCCCGCGAGCTGGCCGTCGAAGGCGCCTACGAGTTCGTGCCCGACATCTTCCCCGACGAGCGCGGCCTGTTCGTCTCGCCGTTCCAGCACACCGCGTTCGAGGCGGCCGTCGGGCACCCCCTGTTCCCGGTACGGCAGACGAATCACAGCAGGTCGCGCCTGGGTGTGGTGCGCGGCATCCACTACACGGTCACCCCGCCGGGGACCGCCAAATACGTCTACTGCCCGAAGGGGCGCTCGCTCGACATCGTCGTCGACGTCCGCGAGGGCTCGCCGACGTACGGCAGGTGGGAGGCCGTGCTGCTGGACCCGCACGAGTTCCAGTGCGCCTACCTCCCCGTCGGCGTGGGGCACGCCTTCATCGCCCTGGACGACGACACCGTGATGGCGTACATGCTCTCCGAGGAGTACACCCCGGCCAACGAGCTGGCGCTGTCGGCGCTGGATCCGGCGCTGGGGCTGCCGATCCCGACCGAGTGGGGCGAGCCGCTCCTGTCGGACCGCGACCGGGTGGCGCCGACGCTGGAGGAGGCGCGCGTGGCCGGGCTGCTGCCCGGCTACGAGACCTCCCGAGCGGTGGAGCGGGCGCTGTGGGTATGACCTCCCCGCGCGTCGTGGTGCTGGGCGGCACCGGCAGCGTCGGCAGGCAGGTGTGCGCGGCCTTCGCCGCCCACGGCTGGGACGTGCTGGCCGTGGCCAGGTCCGCCGCGCCGCACCTGGCGGGCACCCCGTTCACCGCTCTCGACATCACCGCGGCCGACCCCCGGCGCCTGGCCGAGCTGTTCGGCACGCCCAGGGCCGATGCCGTGGTCAACACGGCGGGCGGGTGGGGCGACACGCCCGAGGAGATGACGTACTCGCACCTCCGGCTGGTCGACCGGCTGCTGGAGGGACTCGCCCTGGTGGCGCACCGGCCGCGGCTGGTGCACGTCGGCTCGGTGCACGAGTACGGCCCCGTCCCGCACGGCACGCTGCTGCGCGAGGACGTCGTGCCTCGCCCCGTCACGCCGTACGCGCAGGCCAAGCTGGCGACGTCGCAGGCCGTGCTGGCGGCCGCCGACGAGCGCGGGATCGACGCGGTGGTGCTGCGGGCGGCCAACATGTCGGGGCCCTACCCACCGCAGGAGAGCTTCCTGGCGGCCCTGACGCTGCGCATCAAGCGCACGCTGGCGGCCGGCGAGGTGCTGGAGCTGAGCGTCGCAGACGCCCGGCGGGACTTCATCGACGTACGCGACGTGGCCGCCGCGATCGTCCGGGCGGCCACGTCGCCCCTGGACAGCCGGGTGATCAACATCGGCCGGGGCGAGGCGGTGCCGATCAGCTCGCTGGTCGGGTGGCTCATCGAGGCCTCCCGCTTCCCCCGCGACCGGATCAAGCAGCTGGACCGGGAGGTCCGCAGCAAGGGCGGCGACTGGACCCAGCTCGACATCGGCCTGGCCCGGCGCGCGCTGTCGTGGGAGCCGCGCATCGGCCTGCGCGAGTCCGTGCACGCCATGTGGTCCGCCTCCACCTCCGCCACCACGTCCGCCTCCACGTCCGCCTCCACGGGAGCGGGGACGGCCTGAGCGCCGCCCCCGCTCCCGTCAATCAGACGTCCAGTACGGAACGCACCGCGGAGATCACCTTGTCCTGCGTCTCCGCCGGCAGCGACGGGTACATCGGCAGCGAGAAGATCTCGTCGGCCAGCCGCTCGGTCACCGGCAGCGCCCCCTTCTCGTAGCCGAGGTGGGCGAAGCCGGTCATCGTGTGCACCGGCCACCGGTAGCTGACGTTGAGGTGGATGTCGTAGGCCTTGAGCGCCTCGATGATCCGGTCGCGCTCGGGGTGCCTGGCGACGTACACGTAGTAGACGTGGTCGTTGCCGGCCGCGAGCGAGGGCAGCACCAGGTCGGAAATGTCGCCCAGCCCCTCCTGGTAGCGGCGGGCGACGGCGCGGCGGCCCTCGATGTACGCGTCGAGGCGGCGCAGCTTCCTGCGCAGGATCTCCGCCTGCACCTCGTCGAGCCGGCTGTTGTGCCCCGGAGTGTCGACCACGTAGTAGCGCTCCTCCATGCCGTAGTAGCGCAGCCGGCGCAGGTTCGCCTCGACGCGCGGGTCGGAGCTGATCGTGGCGCCGCCGTCGCCGTACGCGCCGAGCACCTTGGTCGGGTAGAAGGAGAAGGCCGCGGCGTCGCCCATCGTGCCGGCCAGCCGTCCGTGATGGCGGGCGCCGTGGGCCTGCGCGCAGTCCTCCAGCACCCGCAGCCCGTGCTCCCCGGCCAGCTCCAGCAGCGGCGCCATCTCGACGCACTGGCCGTACAGGTGCACCGGGAGCAGACAGCGGGTACGCGGCGTGATCGCGGCCCCGATCCGCGTGGTGTCCATCAGGTAGTCCTCGGCCCTGACGTCGACGAAGACCGGCGTCGCGCCGACCGCGTCGATCGCCACCACCGTGGGCGCCGCCGTGTTCGACACGGTGATCACCTCGTCGCCCGGGCCGACGCCGAGCGCCTGGAGGCCGAGCACGATCGCGTTGGTGCCGTTGTCGACGCCCACGCAGTGCGGGACGCCGTGATATCCGGCGAACTCCGCTTCGAACGAGGCGACGCTGTTGCCCAGCACCAGCTGGCCGGATTCGAAGACCGTCTCGACCGCGTCCAGAATGTCGGCGCGCTCCCGCTGGTATTCCGTCAGGTAATTCCACACATAGGTCGGCACGACCCCCTCCTCATACGTAGACCCGGCCGGCGTCCAGCTTCGGGTCGGACCGTAAAAGCGCCTGCTGCAGGTGCTGGAGGCGAGCCGACGGCTCGACGCCGAGCTCGTTCACGAGCGTCGTGCGGAGCTTGACGAAGTTCTCCAGTGCCTGGCTCTTCCGGCCCGCCCGATGCAGCGCGATCATGAACTGGGCCCAGAAGTTCTCGTGCATCGGGTAGCGCGCGGTCAGCGCCGACAGCTCCGCCAGCAGGCCGACGTGCCGGCCCAGCCGCAGGTCGCTCTCGATGCGCGCCTCCAGCACGCCCAGCTTGCTCTCCTCCAGGCGGGCCACCTCGACCCCGATCCGCAGGCCGGCGTGCACGTCGACGAGCGCCTCGCCGCGCCACATGTCCAGCGCCTGGTTGAACAGCGCGGAGGCCGATTCCCACTGGCCGGCCTCGAAGGCCCGCTTTCCCGCTGCCACCAGGTGCTCGTAGCGGTTGACGTCGACGTCGGCCGGGTCGATGTCCAGCAGGTAGCCCCCGTAGGAGGTGCTCAGGACGTCCTTGGCCGAGTCGGTGCAGTTCGCGCCCAGCGCGGCGGCGATCCCGCGGCGTACCTGCAGGATGTACGTCTGGAGCGTCGACAGGGCGCTGGCGGGTGGATGCATCCCCCACAGCTCCTCGATGAAGGCCGGCACCGTCACCATGTTGCCTGCCTGCAACGCCAGCAGGGAGAACACCTGCCGGGGCTTGCGGGGGATGGGAGTGATCGACATTCCGTTCTCACGTGCGACCAGCGGGCCCAGAACCTTGATCTCCATAGAGACGGCGTCCCCTCAACATGCTTTTCTTCGAGCTGACCGTCTCCACGATGTCAAGGATGTGCAGGGCACAAAAGTGTGCCCCACATGCGTTGTCATGAATTCAGCGGGCCGAAGACGTGCAGGATTCATGGTTTGTGACGGAGAAAAGAACTTCGGCGCTGATCAGGTGTCCTCGGAAATGGCGGGAACCGGCGAGGCCGCGATGATGGCCCGCCGTCACGTTTGAGCGCTATCGCGTTTGAGCGCTGTCATTTCGGGCGCTGTCATTTGGAGCGCTGTCATTTTGAGCGCTCGGGCCGAACCAGCGGACGAGCGCGTCGCGCAGCGGGTGCCCGGCGGCCTCGGACGTCCAAGCCACGTACCCGTCGGGCCGGATCAGCAACGCCTCGGCGGGATGGTCCGCGGCGGCCCGCACCACGTCCACCCGATCCGCCCACCCCTCGGCCACGGCCACCAGGTCGTCACGGCCGGCCAGATCGAGCAGCAGCGGCCGCCCGGCCCGCAACAGCTCCACCAGCCGGACCGGCGGCCCCGCCCCCTCCGGGATCTTCAGCACCATGTCCACGGCCATCCGCCCGGCCCCGGGCACGCCCACGTCGTAGGCGGTGTGCACGCCGCTGATCATCCCGCTCAGGTACTCGTTCACGTCGTCGAAGCGCATCAGCTCGGCGAACAGCTCGCGGAGCGGATCGACCGACGGGTCCGGGTCGGCCAGCGCGGTCTGCGCCCGCACGTTCCAGAGCACGCGGGCGCCCACCGGGTGCCGTTCGGCGTGGTAGGTGTCGAGCAATCCGTCGGGCGCGTGGCCGTGCACCTGGGCGGCGAGCTTCCAGCCCAGGTTGAACGCGTCCTCCAGCCCGGTGTTCAGCCCCTGCCCGCCCCAGGGGAAGTGCACGTGCGCGGCGTCGCCGGCCAGCAGCACCCGGCCCGCGCGGTACGTCTCGGCCTGCAGCGCGGCGTCGCCGTACCGGGACAGGTTGCGGGGCTCGGCCATCGGGACCGGCCTGCCGAGGATGCGCTCGGCAGCCTCCTTCAGCTCGGCGAGCGTGACCGGGGCCTGCCGGTCGGGGTGCGGGGCGCGGAAGTCGTACGTGATGAGGCGGCTGTGGCCGGCCGGGTCGAGCCAGACGATGATCCAGCCGCGCGGGGTGCGGGTGTAGCCGGGGGGCACGCCGTACGGGTCGAGGAGCCGTACGTCGCCCATGAGCGCGGCCACCCGCGCCTGCGTGCCGGTGAACGGGATGCCGGCGGCACGGCGTACCACGCTGCGCGCGCCGTCCGCGCCCACCACGTAGCGCGCGGCCAGCTCCCGCCCGTTGACGGTCAGCACCACCCGCTCGTCGTCCTGGACCAGCCCGGTCACCTCCTGCCCCCGCCTGATTTCCGCGCCGAGTGCGGCCGCCTGGCGGGCGAACACCTGCTCGGCCCACGCCTGAGGGCTGCCCACGATGCTCGCGCCCTCCTCCACGACCGCGCCCAGGTCGAGCCCGAACATGCCGGAGAAGTGGAAGCTCACGCTGCCCCTGCTCGACCTCCCGACCAGGTCGAGCAGCCCCCGCCGGTCGAGGCTCTGCGCGGTGCGCGCGTGCAGCGTCCCCGCCTTGGACTCCCCCGACGGCATCGCCAGCCGTTCGAGCACGAGCGGCCGGACGCCCTGCAGCCCGAGCTCGGCGGCCAGCAACATGCCCACCGGCCCGCCACCCACGATCGCGACGTCGAACATCACCACTCCTCCGGACCCGAACCGCTCACATTGTTCGAGAAAGTCGTACTGTACGAGATATTCGTACATACGAGGTCGCCGCGTCAAACTCATTGTTCGGGACATGCGTACAATCAAGGCATGCTCCACCCGTCACGCGACCAGCTCAACCTGCTCGACGTGCTCGCGGCCCTCGGCCATCCCGTCCGCGCGGAGATCGTCCGGGCCCTGGGGTCGGGCGAGGAGCAGTTCTGCGGCTCGATCGTGCCCGGCGTGCCCAAATCCACCCTCACCACGCACTGGCGGGTCCTGCGGGAGGCGGGCGTGATCTCGCAGCGCCCCGAGGGCCGCAAACTGTTCATCACCCTGCGCCGCGACGACCTCGATGCCCGCTTCCCGGGCCTCCTCGACCTGGTGCTGAACGAGCAACCCTAGCCGCCGCGGCCCTCCCGCACCGCCACGCGTTCGCCGGTTCGGCGGCCCGGCGGGAGCCGACGCGTTCCGGCATGACCGCGTCCCCTTCGGGACGGGCGGCGCCCTCACCCGTATCGGACATCCGCCGGCGCCCGGCGCCGACCCCTGGTGTCCGTCCGGCGTTCCCGCCGGCGGGCCGAAACCCCGTGGCCAGGCGGCCACCCCGGTGAGTGGCTGGGGGTTCCCGGATGCGAAGGGGGACCCGCACACGCGACCGTCGAAGTGTCGTCGCCGGGAGATCAACCACCAACGATCCCCCCGCGGCCCGTCACCCCGACCGCGCACCCGCTCCCCATCATCCACCAGGCGGTGATCATGACCATCCACCTTGACCAGACCGACCAGCTCCACGAGCCACGACCGCATCTGTACTGGGCGGCCCGCGCCGCCTGCAAGGACGCCGACCCCGGCCTGTTCTTCCCCTTCACCTGGGACGGCCTGGCAACCGAGACCCTCGACCAGGCGCGCCGCATCTGCCACGCCTGCCCCGTACGAGCGGCCTGCCTCGACTGGGCCCTGCGCACCGGCGAACCCGACGGCGTCTGGGGCGGCACCACCCCCGACGAACGCCGCAGCCTACGCGCCCGTCACCTCAGAACCCCCGCGTGACCGACCGGTTCGCGAGCCGGCAGCCGGCGCCTCAGCCGCGGTTCGCCGCGTACCCCCGCTCTCCGGAAGCGCACGATCCGGATGGCCATCGAGCGGGGGTACGCCGGCGCACCGCACTCGACGCCCTCACCGGCATCCGCGGTTGTCGATGGCCGGCAGGGCGATGACGATCGCCGTCTCAGCCGATCACCGGGTAGCTGCTCGACCCGAGACCCCCGCCGGGCCATGGGCCGATCGCCATGGAGCTGTTCACCACTGACGGTGCGACTCCCGGTCGGGTCTCCCGGTCCCTTCCGGTCCTGCCGTCGAGGACGACGGGCCCGTTGTCGGTCCTTCCGTAGACGGCCCCGTGCCAGGCTCCGGTCACGTGGGGAACCAGGCGCCCGCCGCTCTTCGTGATCGACCACAGCCACGAGCCGGTCCGCGCGTCGAGCGCGCCGACCCAGTCACCGCCCGAGCAGACGGTGATGGCCCGCTCGTCGTACCGGCAGCTCGACGGATGGGGGACCGGCTTGCCGGGCTTCGCCTTGGTGACGGCCACCACCCGTCCCGTCGCGATCTCCACCACGTCGACGTACGGCTTCCCGTCCGGGTCGGTGCGTCCCCGGACGACGGCCTTGGACGGGCCGGCCGGGAACACCTCGACCGAGAAGGCGTCGCGGGGCGACACCCATCGCGGCCGGCCGGTCCGGGCGTCGATCCCGCGGACCTGGATCTTCGGCGTCCGCCCGGTTCCGGGCTGCCGGCCCGTCACCACCCCGGCCGCCACGGCCCGGGCCTCGAACCCGCGCCTGCTCCACCGCACCTTACGGCTGCCCAGGTCCAGCGCGTACGTGTCACCGCGCCCGGCCGACAGTGACGGGTCCACGATCCGGACGATCCCCACCCCGTCGGCCACGCCGGCGAACGAGACCTCGACGTCGCTCGGGGAGCCCGGCCCCGTCCACCCCTTGACGGGGATCTCGGCGCGCCAGTCGGTCTTCCCGTTCTCCGGGTCGATCGACACGACCTCGACCAGCGGGCGGCCCGGGGTGGTGCCCTGTCCCGGCGCCTCGCCGAGGAACGCCGCGAGCACGGTCGGCCGGCCTCGGACGGACGTGAGCGTCGGCAGCGCGATCACCGTGACGGACCTCGGCTGCGGGTGGGTCGGCTTGATCACCTCCCGCACCTTGCTGGTGCGGGTGTCGACCAGGCGGATCTCCTCTCCGGAGGACGCGGTCGGTTTGCTGCCGTGGATGGGGACGATCGCTGTGGTGCCGTGCAGCAGCACCTCGTGCGCGTCCGTGGAGACCTCCAGCGGCCCGGCGGCGGCGTCGTCGAAGCGGGTGGGCGGGTCGACGGACCGGAGGTCGACCGGCGGCCTCGACGTGAGGTAGTCGCCGGGGTCCAGCGGCTCGATCGGCGCGACCGTACACCCGCCGACCGCCGCGAGCAGCAGCACGATCCCCGTGATTAATCGCATCGCATCCCCACTGTCGGCATTCACGTCCGCCAACGCAGCAAGCTACCGGTTCGCATCCACCTCGACCAGCACGCCGTGGGAAAGCCCGGCCGGCATGGCGCGCGTCCGGCTCTGTCCGCGGATTCTCCGGGGCGCGCGGGCGGCAGGCAGGGCCGCCGCGCGTCCCGGGGAGGCCGCGGAGCACCCGCGGTACGCGGCGCGCCCGTGGCGCGTGAAGCACCCGCGGCGTGCCGCCGGGCGGTCAGCCCGCGCGGCGGCCATGGACGTGGTCGTCGGTCAGGACGCGGTCGAGCTGGCTGCGCGACGTGATGTCGAGCTTGGCGAAGATCTTGCTGAGGTGGTATTCGACGGTACGCGGGCTGACGAACAGCTGGCTGCCGATCTCCGAGTTGGTCAGGCCCTCGGTGGCGAGCCGGGCGATCTGGCCCTCGCGAGGGGTGAGGTCGCCACCGGACGGGACGCCGCGCCGCTGCGAGCTCTCCCCCGTGGCCCGCAGCTCCCGCTCCGCCCGCTCGGCGAAGCCCGCCATGCCCATCGTGGTGAACAGCCGGTGCGCGGTACGGAGGTGCTGACGGGCCTCGACCCGGCGCCGTTCGCGGCGGAGCCATTCGCCGTAGAGGAGGTGGGCCCGGGCGAGGTCGGGGCGCAGACGGGTGCGGCCGAGCCGGTCGATCGCCTCCAGGTAGCGGCTCTCCGCCGCACCCTCCTCGCTGACCAGCGCTCGCGCACGGGCCTCGATCCCAAGAGCCCAGTCGCTCCGGCTGCCGCGGGTCGCCTCGGCGAGCTGCTCGACCGCCCGGCGGGCCAGCTCGAGGTCGCCGCTGCGGGCGGCGGCCTCGGCCAGTTCGGCCGGCGCCCACTGGGACGGGGCGCCCGGGGCCTGCGGGTCGGCGCAGGCGCGCCCGGCCGCCGCGCGGGCCTCGTCATACCGGCCCAGACCGTTGCAGAGCACGGCTCTCGCCCAGTCGGCGACCGTCATCCCGGCGCCCTCCCCGCGGGAGGCCGCCTCGCTCGAACTCGTCCGCATCAGCTCCTCGGCCTCCGCCGCACGGCCGCGCCACGCGGCGAGCGCGAGGGCGCCCCGGTTGGTCATCCGCAGCCCGGTCGCCGAGGTGATCGCCTGCACCTCCGCGCTCAGCGACGCCGCCTGGTCCAGCTCGCCCTCGAAGAGGTGCACGGTGATGCGCGAGCCGAGGGCGAGGGGCAGCTCGGCGAGCGCGCCGGTGTCCCGCGCCAGGCCGGCGTGCCGCTCCGCCAGCTCTCTCCAGGCGTCACCGTCCCACAGGGCCACGGCGGCGATGGAGGCGAGGCGGAGCTGCTGGAGTTCGTCTCCTCGGGGGCTTTCGGCGGTTCCGGTGGGTCCCTGCGCAACGGAGGCTCCCGAAGGGCCGGCGGTGGCGGGGTCGAGGAGGGCGGTCACGGCGCGGCGCAACAGAGGTGCCGCCGTGCCCGCGTCCGCGGTGAAGAGCAGTGCCAGCCCGTCGAGCAGCAGGTCCTCGGTACGCCCGGGCACCGGAGAGGCGGCCGACGCCGCGCGGACGGCGGCGGCGACGTCGAGCAGGCCGCCTTCCCCGGACGCCAGCCGGCCGGCGAACATCGCCGCGGTCAACGCCTCCTGATAGGCCCCGCGGGCCAGCGCCCGGTCCAGCGGCCGGAGCCGGTGCGCGGCCTCCAGCAACAGCGGCGGGGCGGCGTTCCCGTGGTCGGCGGTGAACGTGATCCCGGCGTGCGTCACGGCCGCGTGCGCCCGCTGCCGGTCGTCGAGCGGGCCGGAGAGCGCCACGCCGAGGAGGCCGGACGCGGCCTCCGGCGCGCCGGCGTCCTGCTTGGCCCGTGCCGCGGCGAGCGCGCGCTCGGTGCGCCGGGCGGGCTCGGGGGTCAGCTCCGTCGCCCGCTGCAGGAACGCGGCCGCCGCCGCCAGGCCGCCGCGGGCCTGCGCGCAGGGGGCCAGGCGGACCAGGTCGGCGGCGAGCTCCTCGTCGGGCTCGGCGGCGGCGTGCGCGCGGTGCCAGGCCCGGCGGTCCGGGTCGGTCCCGGCGTCGGTCGCCTCGGCCAGTACGTGGTGCGCCCGCCTGCGCTCCTCCGGCGCCGCGGCCCGGTACACCGCCGAACGCGCGAGCGGGTGGCAGAACCGCACCCGGGCGCCGAACTCGCACAGGTCGGCCGCCACCGCCGCACCCGCCGCGACCGTGCCGACACCGAGCCGCGCCGACGCCCGCCAGACCAGGACCGGGTCCCCGAGCGGCTCCGCGGCCGCGACCAGCAACAACCAGCGGGTCTCCGGCGGCAGCGGGTCCAGGCGCCGCCGGTAGCTCTCCTCGATCCAGCCGGGCAGCGCCTGCACGTCCGGCAGGCCGAAGCCGCCGGCCAGCTCGGCGGGGGTCATTGCCTGCGACAGTTCCAGCAGCGCCAGCGGGTTGCCGTGCGCCTCGGCGACGATCCGGTCCCGTACCAGCGGATCGAGCGGGCCGGGAAGCACCGAGTGCAGCAGTGCCCGCGCGTCCTCCTCCCGCAGCCCGCCGATCGCCAGCTCCGGCAGGCCGGCCAGGTCGTACGTGTCGCCGCCGCTGCGGACCGCGAACACGCACGCCACCGACTCGGCGGACAGCCGCCGCGCGACGAACGCGAGCGTCCGCGCCGAGGCCCGGTCGAGCCACTGCGCGTCCTCGATCACGCACACCAGCGGCTGGACCTCCGCCACCTCCGTGAGCAGGGTCAGCACGGCCAATCCCACCAGGAACCGGTCGGGCGGCGGCCCGGCGGACAGGCCGAAGGCGATGGCCAGCGCGTCCCGCTGCGGCTCCGGCAACCGGTCGAGCCGGTCCAGCATCGGCGCGCAGAGCTGGTGCACCGCCGCGTACGGCAGCTCCATCTCGGACCTGATGCCCGCGGCGCGCGCCACCCGGCAGCCCTCGGCCCGATCCACCAGGTATTCGAGCAGGGCCGACTTGCCCACGCCCGGCTCCCCGCGCAACACCAGGCTCCGGCTCTCGCCCGAGCGGACCGCTGCCACCAGCCGGTCGAGCCTTTCGCATTCGGCCCGGCGGGGATCCAGCATGGGGGTGAGGACCGTACGATGCGCGGGACGCGGATCGATGGTCGGTCGTCCGAGGGACGAGCTCGCCTCGCGTAAGCCGTTCATCTGGGTCCCCTTTCGGACATGGGATCGGCGGCGATGAGCGCTTCGAGGGGCAACAGCGCCGAGCCGGTGGCCACGGCGTCACCCCCGAACTTGGCGACCAGCAACTGGAACTGGCCGCCCGGTCTGGACAGGCTGTACTTCTTGATCGCGGCGGTGATGCGGTCACCGAGCGACTCCATGAGCCGCAGGCCGACCCAGCCGCCGATGACGATCCGTTCCGGACCGGCCAGGTTGACCATGCCGCCCAGCACGGCCCCCAGGCAGTCGACGACGTCCTCGACGATCTCGCTCGCGTCCGGGTCGCCGCGGTGCGCCGCGGCGATGAGCTCGCCGACGGCCCGCCAGCCGGTGCCCTCGAAGACGCCGCCCCTGGCCCGCCACGCGGACAGGATCGCGTCGGAGCCGAGGTACGCCTCCACGCACCCCCGGTTCCCGCACCGGCACACCCGGCCGCCGCGCTCGATCACCATGTGCCCCCACTCCGTCGCGCTGGAGTGGGCGCCGTAGGCCACCTGGCCCCCGGTGACGACGCCGAGCCCGACGCCCCTGCCGAGCAGCGCGACCAGGGCGTGGCCGGTGCCGCGGGCGTTGCCGAACCAGTGCTCGGCCCGGGCCTGCATCTTGGCGCCGTTCTCGGCCAGGACGGAGATGCTGCCGACGTCGCACAGGGACCGGACCGGGACGGGCGGCCAGCCGAGGCTCTGGGCGTACAGGATCTGGCCTCCGTCAGGGGCGGTCTCGACGATGCCCGGCAGGCCGAGGCCGATGCCGAGCAGGGTCGGCCACCGGCGGGCGTTGCGGTCGCGCAGGGCCTCCAGGGCCTCGTGGATGTCGGCGCCGATCCGCTCGGGGTCCTCGTCCTCGGCGCCGCCGCGGAACTCGCGGTCGATCCGGTTCATCGCCAGGTCGAACATCTCCACCGCGACGCCGCGCTCGCCGACGTCGGCGCCGATCGTGATCGCGCTCTCGGCGCGGGGGCCGATCAGCGTGATCGGGCGGCCGCCCCGCGAGGACACCGATCCGCGCTCCTCGACGAGGCCCGCGGCGATCAGCTCGGCGACGAGGTTGCCGGCCGAGGCCGTGGACAGGCCGCTCTCCCTGGCGATGTCGGCGCGGGTGGTCTCCTGCGCGAGGATGACCTGCTTGAGCACCAGCGCTCTGTTCCGCTGCCGCAGGGTGGTGACCGTGGACACCTCGGGGAGCGAGGTGACGCGCCGGCCGCCTCCGGATTCGACGTTCATGCTTCCTCGCCCGTCTCAGCCGGCCGCGGTCACGTCGAGGGCGCGCAGCCGCGCGGTCCTGGTCGCGCGGACGACCAGGCGGCCCTCCTGCCAGGAGATCTCGAACGCGTCCGGCTCGTCGGAGTCGGCCCGCCAGCCGCCCGGCCGGCTTTCGAGCGGGAAGTGCAGCTCGTCCCCGGCGTCGAGGGTCATGGGCATCAGCTCCGCCTCCGTGTACGGCCGCCCGGAGGAACGGTGCCAGATGCCTTCGAGGCCGAACCCGGCGAACCGGTCGCGGTGCTCCGGCGACCCGTCGACGAACCCCCACGCGGGGATCCGCAGCGGGGCCCGCCCGAAAGCGGCGTTGACGATCTCCGTACGCTCCTGGCAGGCGGCCAGCGCCACGGAGTCGAGGAAGCCCTCGAGGATCTTCCAGGCCGGGCCGGGTTCCACCGTCGCGTCCGGATCGGCGATCAGCGACCAGTCCTCGGGGAGCGGGGCGGAGACGGGCGAGGTGAGCGTGTCGAGCTTCTTCCACGGCCAGAGGTTCCAGCCGATCCCGTGCCCCTCGTACAGCCGGTGCGCGGTGTAGACCCATTCCGGGGTGTTCTCACCGCCCTCTCCCATGTAGACGGGCACGCCGAGACGGTCCCGGACGTCGAGGTACGGCTGGATGCTCGCCCGGTCGGGCGGGCACCAGTAGCGGTGGAACTGCAGGGCGGAGTTGGGGTCGAAGACCTCCGTGAAGATCGACCAGTTCGTCGCCCAGTGGGAGCCCTCGTACATGATCAGGTGGGCGGGGTCGATCGCGCGGATCGCGGCGGTCAGGTCGCGATAGAGGGCGACGAGCTCGTCGGGGTAGAGGTGCTGCCACTCGTTCGGCAGCGGCTCGTTCAGCAGGTCGTAGCCGAGCACGACGGGGTTGTCCGCGTACCGCCGGGCGATCTCCTCCCAGAGGCGGATCGTCAGGCGCCGGTGGCGCTCGTCCATGAACAGCTCGGGCATGCCGTTCGGGGAGTCGTCGATGTTGGTGCCCGTCTGCCCGCCCGGCGCCCCGTGCAGGTCGAGCAGCACCCACAGGTTGTGGGTCGCGCACCAGCGCAGCAGGTCGTCGACGTACGCGAAGCCGCCGAGGAAGGCGCCGTCCTCGTCGATCAGCTCGCGGGAGTTGAGCGGGACTCTGACGTGGTCGAAGCCCATGCGGGCGATGGCGGCGATGTCCTCCTCCGCGACGAAGGCGGCGCGGAACCTGGTCCAGAACTCGGCGGCCCGGGTGGGGCCGACGAGGGATTCCACCCGGCGCTCGATCAGGCGGGCCGAATTCATCTCGTCGCCGAACCTCCACATGTAGCCCTCGGCGAGCAGCCAGTTGCCGAGGCCGATGCCGCGCAGCAGCAGCGGGGTGCCCGAGCCGTCGACGAGCTCGGTGCCGCTGGCGCGGACGAAGCCGGCGAAACGATTGGTCATGGAGCTTCCTTGTGTTCCTAGAGGGCCTTACCTGAGACCGGACAGGGTGAATCCCCGCACGATGTGACGCTGGAAGAGGACGAAGACGATCAGGACCGGCACCACCATGAGGGTCGAGCCAGCCATCTGGAGCGACGGGCTGGTGGCGATCTGCCGGTTCAGCAGCGACACCCCGACCGACAGGGTGTAGAGCCGCTCGTCGCCGGCGATGATCAGCGGCCAGAGGAAGCTGTTCCACGCCCCGATGAAGGTCAGGATGATCTGGACGGCCATGACCGGCCTGGACAGCGGCAGCACGATCCGCCAGAAGATGCGCGCCTCGCCGGCCCCGTCGATGCGCGCCGCCTCGATCATCTCGGTGGGGACGGTGACCATGAACTGCCGGAACAGGAAGACGCCGAACCCCGACACCAGCCCCGGGAGCGCGATGCCGACCAGGGTGTCGGTCAGCTTCATGCCGTTGAGGAGGAGATAGGTGGGGATCATGGTCACCTGCACCGGGATCATCATCGTGGCGAGCACGAGGAAGAACATCGGGCCGCGGCCCCGGAAGCGGAACTTGGCGAACCCGTATCCGGCCATCGCCATGAGGACCACCCCGGCCATGCTGATCAGCACGACCACGACCGTGTTGACCAGGTAGCGGGCGAAGTCCAGCTCCCCGAACAGCTGCGCGAAATACCGCAGGGTGGGCTCCTCCGGCAGGATCCGGGGCGGGTGGCCGACCGCCTCGGAGTGCGGCTTCACCGACCCGAAGATCATCCAGAGGAACGGGAACGCCGTCAGCAGCGCTCCGGCGCTCAGGACGACGCCGATGGTCACGGTCAGGCCGCGCGGGCTAACGATCCGCATCGGACCTCCGCGCGCGCAGCTGGATCAGGGTCACCCCGGCGATGATCACGAACAGCACGACGGTCCCGGCGCCGGCGTAGCCGAACTGACCGGCCGCGAACCCCTTCTGGTAGAGGAACAGGGAGATGCTCGTCGACTCGCCGAGCGGCCCGCCCTTGGTGAGCACGAAGGGCTCGTCGAAGAACTGCAGCCAGGCGATGACCGTGGTGACGGCGACGAAGAAGAACGCGAACCGCAGCAGCGGGATCACGATCGAGACGACCTTGCGCAGCTCGGAGGCGCCGTCGAGCTCCGCGGCCTCCAGATACTCCCGGGGGACGGCCTTCAGCGCGGCGAGGAAGATGATGATGTTCAGCCCCGTGCCGCGCCAGACCGCGACGAGCGTGACGGAGAGCTTCACCAGCACGGGGTCGCCGAGCCACCGCGCCGGCGGCAGCCCCACGATCGACAGCAGGTGGTTGACCAGGCCGAACTGCGTGTTGAGCAGGTAGCCCCACACGAGCGAGACGGCGACGATCGCGGTGATCGCCGGGACGAAGTAGAACGCCCTCAGCGCCCGGAAGAAGCGGTTCTCGCTCCGGTGGAGCAGGAGGGCGGCCACGAACGAGACGGCGATCACGGCGGGCACGCCGATCAGCGCGAAGATCCCGGTGTTGGCCAGGGCCTGCCAGAAGGCGTGGTCGGCGAACAGGTGGCGGTAGTTGTCCAGGCCGACGAAGCCGACCCTGGACCAGTCGGCCAGGCCGCCGAGGTTCAGGTCGGTGACGCTGACCGGCAGGGCGACCAGAATCGGCAGGACTCCGAAGGCGAGCAGCAGGAGCAGCGCCGGGGCGACGAAGACGTAGGGGGCGAGCGGCTGTCTCATGGTGGTTCCCGCCGCCGGTCAGCCGGCCGACGTGCCGCTGGTCGCCGCGTACAGGTCCCGCAGGGCGGTGTCGCGGTTCGCGCCGGTCAGGACGATGGAGTTGAGGGTGTCGAGGAGGGCCTTTCCGGTCTCGCCGTCCCAGTTGGGCACCGGCGGCAGGGGTTGGGCGTCGGCCAGCTGCTCGGCGTACACCGCGGTGAACGGGTCGGAGGTGAGCTTCGGGTCGCCGAGCGCGGCCTTGGTCACGGGGAGCTGGCCGTCGAGCGCGTACCAGGTCAGCTGGGTCTGTGGCTGGGAGAGGTGGTCGAGGAGGCGCAGGGCGCCGTCCCGGTTGTCGCTGGCGCGCCACACGGCGAGGTTGGAGCCGGCCAGCAGGGAGGTACGCGCGGCGCCGCCCGGGATCGGGGCGACCGCCCACTTGCCGTCGAGCTCCGGCGCGGCCGCGGCGATGGCACTGCCCAGGTAGGGGCCGGAGACCAGCATGGGGGTCACGCCGGAGACGAAGCCCTGGACCTGGTCGAAGTCGGGGTCGGCCGGCACGCTCCCGTCGGCGTACAGGCCGGTGTAGATGTCGACGGCCTTGCGGAACTCGGGGGTGTCGAAGTCGATCGCACCGGCGGCGTCGACGATCCGGCCGCCCTGGGTCCAGGTCATGATGACGGGCAGCGCGTTGTCCCACTGCGGGATGTGGAAGCCGTACCGGCCCTTGCCCCGGCCGGCGAGGACCTTGGCGTGGGCGCGGACCTCGTCCCAGGTGGCGGGCGGCTCGGTGAGGCCCCGGTCGGCGAGGATGTCGGTGCGGTAGAACAGCACGCGGGTGTCACTGACCCACGGGACGCTCACGGGGTGGCCGCCGTCCGTCGTGGCGAATCCGGCGACGCCGTCGAGGAAGTTCGCCGTGGCGAGGCCCGGATGGTCCTTCAGCGTCCGCTCGTCGAGCTCCAGCAGGGCCCCGGAGTCGGCGAACGTGCGCAGCTTCGACAGGCCGATCTGCAGGACGTCGGGTCCGTTGCCCGACGCCACGGCGGTGGTGAACTTCTGGTCGATGGAGTCCCACGGGATGGCGACGGTGTCGACGCCGATGCCGCTCCGGTCGGCGAACGGCTTGACGAGCTGCTCGAAATGGGCGGAGCTGTCGCCCATGATCCAGACGGTCAGCTCCTTGGGGGCGCCACCGGCGTTCGCCCCGGCGCCGGGGCCAGCGCAGGCGGTGAGTGCGAGTAAGCCCGCGGCGGCGAGCGCCCAACCAGCTCTTCTCATCGGAGTGATCCCTCTCAGGCGGCGGAAACGGAATCCGGGCACTGGGCCGGGCCGGTTTCCCGGCCCGTTCGAGATCCTCCATGAACGGTGAGGCGCACGCGCGGGTGGAGGGCACTTACCGGGTTCCCTTCGCATGACGCCTCCTCCCGTTTATAGCCGACTTAGCCTAAGTCATAGACAAAGTACGTCGGGGAGGCGGATCCTGGCAACCGTCAAGATTCGAGGAGGCCCGAATGAATCTCCCACGGCCCCGCCGCCCCCGGTGCCCCCGCCCGGAAGCGGACCGACCGTCCACGACCCGGATCCGCCGGGATCGGCCCGGCCGGCCGACCGGCCCCCGCGTCGTCACCTGGATCCGGCGCGACCACCGCCGCACGGAGCAGCCGTCACTGGGCGACCGGCACCGCTCCGGCCGCGGTGGCGGCACCGGGGAGCAGGGGCCGGATCGCGGCGCGCATCCGCCGCGCGGCGCCGGGGCAGCCACGGCGCAGCCGGCCGAGGACGCTGCCGAGCGGAGCGCCGGCGAGGAAGGCCGCCACGGGGTCGTGGGGGATCTCTGACGGGTCGTCGGCATGGCCGCGCCGGTCGTCCCCCGTCCAAGGCACGCCGACGTGCTACGCGTCCGGGCCGCGAGCACCACCTGGGGAGCCAGGGGCGCCCGGGGTCGACTCGATCAGCCCCGGGGTCATCGCCACGCCCATGGGACAGTCCGTGCTCAGCGGCGAGCACGGCGCCGGCGCGAAGGCGATGATCGAGGCTTCCAACGCCAGGCGCGCCGGCACCGCCGGTGACATCGCGGCCGCCGCCGCGTTCCTGCTCGACCCCGCGACGAGCTACGTCTCCGGGGCCGATCCGCTGGTCGACGGCGGCGTCACCGCCACGGCCCGCACCGGGGCCTCATCGGATCCAGCGGCTGATGAGGGCGTCGTGGCTCAGGAGTTGCAGCCGCAGCTGCAGCCGCTGGCGCACGAGCAGGAAGAGCCGTGACCGCAGGAGCAAGATTTCGCTTTATTCGCTGTCATGCAGCATATATTGCGCAAAATGATGTCCGCCGAACTCGCCGCGAGGGAACAAACCCCCTCCCTCCGAGCATGTGATATCAGACGTGACATCAGCTGGCGCGACGCAGGGTGCGGCCCGGCCGGGCGCCCGTGAGCCGGCCGTCCTGGAGCGCGGGCACGCCGGACACGAGGACGTGCCGCATCCCCTCCGCGTACCGCCAGGGATCGGCGTAGGTCGCCAGGTCGGCGACCGCCGCCGGGTCGAACACGGCCAGGTCGGCGATCTGCCCGGCCGCCACCGTCCCCCGGTCGGTGAGCCCGGCGCGGGAGGCGGGCAGCGAGGTCATCTTCCGGATCGCCTCGGCCTGCGGGACTACGGCGCGCTCGCGCGCGTAGTGCCCCAGCGCCCGGGCGAAGGTGCCGAAGTTGCGCGGATGGGGGTGGCCGTCGCCGGGGGCCCGGAGCACCCAGCCGTCGCTGGCCACGGCGCTGCTGGGATGGCGCAGCACGGCGTCCACGTCCCGCTCGGCCATCGCGTGGTTGACGATCATGACCTGGGCCTGGTGGGCGGCCAGGACGTCCAGCACGACCACGGCGGGCTCGACGCCGCCGTCCCTGGCCAGGTCGGCGATGCTGTCGCCGGCGCGGTCCGCGTACGGGCCGGGCGGGAGCGAGGCGATGACGACGCCCTCCGGCAGGAACGTACGGCCGACCGCGGGCCGCAGCTCGGCCAGCATCCGCTCCCGCGCCTCCGGGTCCGCCAGCCGCTCCAGCAGCGCCGGCGTCCCGCCCTCCAGCGCCCATCCCGGCAGCCGGGAGGTCAGCGTGGTCGACGAGGCGGTGTACGGGTAGACGTCGCAGGCCACGTCGGCCCCTTCGGCGACCGCCGCGTCGATCATCGCCAGCGCCTCGGCGACCTTGCCGTGGTTGGCCGGCCCCATCGCCTTCAGGTGGGAGATCTGCAGCCGCACACCTGAGGCGCGGGCCGTGCCGAGCGCCTCCTCGACGGCCTCGACGAGCCGGTCGCCCTCGTCGCGCATGTGGGTGGCGTACAGCAGGCCGTGTCTGGCGGCCTCGGCGGCCAGCGCGACCACCTCGCCGGTGCCGGCGAACGACCCGGGCGCGTAGATCAGGCCGGTGGAGAGCCCGAACGCGCCCTGCCCGGCCGCCTCGGCCAGCAGCTCCCGCATCCGGTCGAGCTCGGCCGGCTCGGCCGGGCGGCGCTCCTGACCCATGACGGCGGCGCGCAGGGCGCCGTGGCCGACGAGCGGCGCGAGGTTGACCGCCGGGCGGGCGGCGTCCACGGCGGCGGCGAACCGGTCGAGGTCGCGCAGCGGGCCGTGCTCGGCGGGGAAGGGCGACAGGCCGCAGTTGCCGGTGACGAGCGTGGTGACGCCCTGCCGCAGGCATCCCTCGGCGTCCAGCGCGTCGAGCACGCTGAAGTCGGCGTGCGAGTGCAGGTCGACGAACCCGGGCGCGACGGCCAGCCCGCTCGCGTCGATGACGAGGTCCGCGACCGGCCCCCCGGAGACCCCCAGGTCAGAGGCGATCGCGGCGACGCGGCCGTCCTTGACGGCGAGGTCGGCGCGGCGGGGCGGGGCGCCCGTGCCGTCGATCAGGGTGCCGCCGACGATCAGGACGTCGTACGGGGCCTTCTCCGGCGTCATCCGGCACCGAGCGCTCTGTTCATGCGGCTCACCCTAGGGCAGCCGGCCTCAGGACCGCTGCGCCAGGGCCAGCTGGATCCGGGTCACGGCGGCCGAGATCGCGCTCACCCATCCGGGCAGCTCGTCCCGGTCGAACCGCGCGGTGGGCAGGGCGAGGGACACCGCGGCCAGGGGCGTTCCGGCCGGGCCCCTGACCGCCATGCCGATGGCCGTCAGGCCCGTCTCGGTGAGCTGGTCGTTGACGGCGAAGCCGCGCCTGCGCACCAGCGCCAGCTCCCGGCGCAGCCGGGGGAGGTCGACCGTGGCGTCCCCGTCGTACAGGGCCGTCACGTCCGTGGCGGGGAGGGCGGCCAGGATCGCCTTGCCTCCCGACGCCTGGTGCGCGGGCAGCGAGCGGCCCACCCGGTCACCGACGCGCAGGATCTGCCGCGACTCGACCGTCGCGATGAACCGCACCTCGGTCCCGGCCGGCACCACGAGGTTGGCCGACTCCCCCGTGCGCTCCACCAGGGTCCGCAGCTCGGGCAGGCCCAGCTCGCGCAGCAGCGCCACCGGCGCCCCGGTGGTCTCGGCCGGGCGCAGCACCTTGCCCGGCCGGTAGCGCCGGTCGGGGCCCTGCTCGGCGAAGTCGCGGTAGACCAGCATCGCCAGCAGCCGATGGGCGGTGGAGACGGCCACCCCGAGCCGCTCCGCCGCGTCGGTCACCCGCATCGGGCCCTCCTGCTGCAGCAGCGCGGCGAGCTGCAGCGCGTGGTCCACGGAGGACAGCGCGTACGGCGGTTTGTTCCTCATAGCAGAAAGAGCTTATCCGGAGGGCAGAAAGCAGGACATCCTGAAACCCTCCGACCCCACGAAAGGCCCTGGCCCATGACCTTTCCCGTTGGCTCTCCGGTGGCCGTCGTCGCGTCCGACGCCGCGGACCAGCCCGAGCGCACGCCGGAGCTGGAGGCGCTGTACCGCGGCTTCGAGCGGGAGATGCTGATCCCGCTGTGGACGGAGATCGGCGACCTCATGCCGCTGTCCCCGAGGTCCAAGGCGGTGCCCCACCTGTGGCGGTGGACCGCGCTGCTGCCGATGGCGGAGCGGGCGGGCGAGCTGGTCCCGGTGGGGCGCGGCGGCGAGCGGCGGGCGATCGCGCTGGCCAACCCGGGCCTGGGCGGCCGCCCGTTCGCGACGCCCACGCTGTGGGCCGCGATCCAGTACCTCAACCCGGGCGAGGACGCCCCGGTGCACCGCCACACGCAGAACGCCTTCCGCTTCGTCGTCGAGGGCGACGGCGTGTGGACCGTCGTGGACGGCGACCCCGTCGCCATGCGCCGCGGCGACTTCCTGCCGCAGGCCGGCTGGCACTGGCACGGCCACCACAACATCACCGACCGGCCCATGGCCTGGATCGACGGCCTGGACATCCCGTTCCAGTACTTCGGGGACTCGACGTTCTTCGAGTTCGGGCCGGACGCGGTGGAGACCCGGGAGGCGCCGGAGCGCTCGCGCTCGGAGCGGCTCTGGGGCCACCCCGGGCTGCGGCCCCTCACCCACCTGCGGCCCACGCCGGCGACGCCGCTGCTGGCCTACCGCTGGGAGCACACCGACCGGGCACTGGCCGAGCAGCTCACGCTGGAGGCCGAGGGCTACCGCGCGACGACGGAGCCGGGCCACGCCGCCGTCCGCTACGTCAACCCCACCACCGGCGGGGACGTCATGCCGACCGTGCGCACCGAGTTCCACCGGCTGGCGCCGGACACCGCCACCGCCGCCGTCCGCGAGGTCGGCTCGTCGGTCTTCCAGGTGTTCGACGGCACCGGCGAGGTCACCGTCGCCGGGCACACGTGGCAGGTCGAGCGCGGCGACCTGTTCGTGGTGCCGTCCTGGCAGCCGCTGACGCTGGCCACCGGCCGGGGGCTGGACCTGTTCCGGTTCAGCGACACCCCCATCTTCGAGAAGCTGAACCTGTACCGCGCCGACGACCAGGAGAACCCCCGGTGAGACTCGCGACCATCCGCACCGGCGACGGCACCCGCGCGGCCAGGCTCGACGCCGGCGGCTACGTCGACCTCGGTTTCCCCGACGTGGGCGCTGGAGATGGGACGCGACCTGCCCGAACACCCGACGCTGTTCGCCAAGTACGCCGAGGCCCTCATCGGTCCCCATGACGACATCCAGCTCGCCCCCGAGTCGTCGGCCGTGGACTGGGAGGCCGAGCTGGCCGTCGTGATCGGCGCGACGGTACGGCGGGCCTCGGAGGACGAGGCGGCCGCGGCGGTCGCCGGGTTCACCGTCATGAACGACGTCACCATGCGCGACTGGCAGTTCCGTACCAAGGAGTGGCTGCAGGGCAAGACGTTCGAGGGCACCACGCCGCTCGGCCCGGTGCTCGTCACCCCCGACGAGCTGCCCGGCGGGGTACGCCCGGCCCTGCCCATCTCCTGCCGGGTGGACGGCGCGGTGATGCAGCGGGCCGACACCTCCGACCTGGTGTTCTCGCCGGTCGACCTGGTCCGCTGCCGCGGGCCTGGCGGCCTGGCTGACCGGCCGCGCCGCCCGGCCGCACGTGCTGGGGCCCTGGTTGTGAACCCGAACGGACAAGGACGGCACTGATGAACGCCCCCTACGCGCCCGTCGACGTCGTGGTCGCCGGCGGCGGCATCGGCGGCCTCGCCACCGCCTACGCCCTGGCCCGGGCCGGGCACGCCGTACGCGTCCTGGAGCGCTCTCCGGAGTTCGCCGAGGTCGGCGCCGGGCTGCAGATGGCGCCCAACGCCACCCGCATCCTCAAGGAATGGGGCCTGCTGCCGGAGGTCCTCGACGCCGGCGTCACCCCGCGCCGGCTGCTGTTCAAGGACGCCCTCGACGGGACCGACCTGACCCACCTCGACCTCGACGACGCCTTCGAGACCCGCTTCGGCGCGCCGTACGTGGTCATCCACCGCGGCGACCTGCTCGACATCCTCGCCCGCGCCTGCGTGCGGGCCGGCGTCGAGCTGGTGCCCGACTGCGCGGTGCTCGACGCCGTCCCCGGTGCGGACGGTGCCGTGGTGCACAGCTCCCTGGGCGAGCACGCGGCGGGGCTCGTGGTCGTGGCGGACGGACTGCGCTCCCGGCTGCGGGCCAGGTTCAGCGACGACGAGCCGATCTGCTCGGGCTACGTCGCCTACCGCGGCGCCTTCCCCGTCGCCGAGCTCGACCGCGACCTGGACGCGGAGACCGCCCAGAACGTGGTCGTGCACCTCGGCCCCGGCTGCCACCTGGTGCGCTATCCGCTGCGCCGGGGCGAGATCCTCAACACCGTCGCCGTCTTCAGGTCGCCGTCCTACGAGCCGGGAGCCGAGGACTGGGGCGGGCCGGAGGAGCTCGACGCGGCCTTCGCGGGCTGCGACCCGGCCGTCCGCGGGAGCCTGAAGTCCCTGTGGCGGGACCGGCGCTGGCCGATGTACGACCGGCGGCCGATCTCCCGCTGGACCGACGGCCGCCTGGTGCTGACCGGCGACGCCGCCCATCCCATGCTGCAGTACCTCGCCCAGGGGGCGTGCCAGGCGATCGAGGACGCGTACTGCCTGGCCGCCGAGCTGGGGGCGCAGCCGGACCTGGCCGGCGCGCTCAAGAGCTACGAGGCCGAGCGCACCGTCCGCACCGCGCGGGTGCAGGACACCGCGCGGATCTGGGGAGACATGTGGCACGTCGACGGCGTCGGCCGGCTGCTGCGCAACGAGCTGTTCCGCGTGCGCGACCCCCGTGACTACACCTACGTCGACTGGCTGTACGCCTGACCCCGGCCGTCCACGGCCTGCTCCGGGGCGAGCGGCGGCCCGCCGGGCAGCCCGCCGGGCTCGCACCAGGCGGCCAGGAACTCCTCTGCCAGCGCGCGGGAGCCGGCGAACGCGCCGCCGGGGTGTTCCAGGGCCGTGGCCGTGAGCAGGCCGACCTTCTCCGCCACGAGGTCCCGCAGGGAGTCGGCGTCCGTCAGCCGCCCGGCCAGCTCGGCGAGGTAGCCGATCGTCGCCCCGGCGCCGCAGACGAAGTCCGCCAGCGGCTCGGCTCCCCGCTCGCGCAGCGTGCGCAGCCCGTCGGGGGTGTAGGGGACGTTGGCCGCCGGAGCGACCACGTGGGCGCGCACCCGGGCGGCTCGTGCGGCGTTCAGCGTCCCGGTCCTCGCTCCGGGCACCAGGACGTCCGCGGCCACCTCGTACAGCTGCCCGGCGGGCAGGACGGGCAGGCCGAGCCGGGTGACGCAGGCGTCCCCGTGCTCGGCGCGCAGCTCCAGCAGCGCGGCCACGTCGAGGCCCGACTCGTCGGCCACGCAGCCGTACACGGTGGACAGGGCGACGATCCGCGCCCCCCGCCGCGCGGCCTCCCGCACCACGGCGCCGCCCACCTTGCCGAACCCCTCGACGGCGAACGTGCGCCCGGCGAGTCCGCCGAGGGCCGTGTCGGCGGCGGCGACCACGCCGAGACCGGTCACCGTCGTGTCGAGCAGGGCGCCGTCGGCCTCCTGGTGCATGACGGAGTCCGCGCGGTAGCCGGGCAGCGTGGCGAAGTCCTCCGTGCGGGTGCCCAGGTCGGAGGAGGTGAGGAACGCGTTGCTCGCCACGAGAGGGGCGATCTCCCGGCAGTATCGGGCCACCGTCTCGGCGCGCTCCTCGGGCTTGGCCCGCAGCACCGCCTTGGCCCCGCCGATCCGCTCGCCGAGCACGGCGAACTTGTACGTCATCGCCCGCGCCAGCAGCTCGGCCTCGTGACGGGTGACGTCGGGGGCCAGGCGGGTGCCTCCCGCGCTCAACGGGCAGTCCAGGTCGAAGGCGATGTACCCATCGACCGAGGTCAACTCCACGATCTTCATTTGTGCTCCTCGTGCGCGTCGACGAACGCGTTCACCCTCTCACGCGGGATCGACGCCGTCGTAGTCCACGAGGAGGTGCCGCGGCCCGCGCAGGACGGGGCTCGGCCGGTACGGGGGCGGGTCGGCGACGAGCCGGGGATCGCGCAGCCGGCGGACCAGCTCGGCCAGCACGATCTGGGCCTCCAGCCGGGCCAGCGGCGCGCCGAAGCAGTAGTGGACGCCGCCGCCGAAGCCCAGGTGCTCGTTGCGAGGGCGGCAGGGGTCGAAGCGGTCGGGGTCGCTCACGTGGGCCGGGTCACGGCTGCCCGCGGCCAGCGCCAGGACGATGGGCGATCCGGCCGGGATGGTGGTGCCGGCGATGGTGATGTCGTCGAGGGCGATCCGCGAGGAGACGATCTGCACGGGCGGCTCGTAGCGCAGCAGCTCCTCGACCGTGGGGACGACCAGGCCCGGCTCGTCGCGGACGCGCCGCAGCAGGTCCGGGTGGCGCAGCAGGGTGAGCATGCCGTTGGCGATGAGGTTGATCGTGGTCTCGTGGCCGGCGATCAGCAGCAGCACGGAGGTGGAGACGACCTCCTGCGGCGTCATGGCGCCGTCGGGCCCCCGGTACGTGACGAGCCCGGACAGCAGGTCCTGCCCCGGCCGCTCCCGGCGGACCTCGGCGAGCCCGGCGAGGTAGTCCTCCAGCTGCTTGGACACGGCCTGGCGCTCCCGCTCCCGCTCGGCCCGATCCTCCTCACCCGGCCCGAGCGTCTCGATGATCTGGTCGGCCCACGCGTGGAACTGGGGCTCGTCCTCCTGCGGCACGCCCAGCACCCGGCAGATCACCGCGACCGGCAGCGGGTAGGCGACCTCGTCGACGAGGTCGGCCCGGCGCTTGCCCGCGATGCCGTCGATCAGGTCGGTGGTGATCCGCAGCATCGCCGGCCGCAGCCCGTCGACCAGGCCGGGCGAATGCGGCGGCCCGAAGTGGCGCATGGTCAGCCGGCGCAGCCGGTCGTGCTCGGGCGGGTCGAGCCCGATGAACGCCGGGGAGCGATCCGGCGGCTCGGCCGCGGAGGCGAGGTTGCGGCGGTCGGAGCTGACGCGCGGGTCGTGCAGCAGCTCGACGATCTCGCGGTACGTGCTGACGACGTACGTGCCGTCCTCCTGCCGCGCCACCGGCGTCGCGCGGAGCTGCCCGAACAGCGGGTAGGGATCGGCGCGGCCGGCCGGATCGAGGATCCGCTCGAAGACGCTCTGCGATGTCATGGCCCGCATCACTCCTGCCTGGGCTCTGTGCTGTCTGGGACGCTGTGCTCTGGACGCCGTGCTGTCTGAACGCTGTGCTGTCCGGGCTCTCTGCTGTCCGGCGATCGGGGTCAGCTGTGCGGGGTGTGCAGCAGGGAGGCGCGGCGTTCGGCCGGGTCGTGCCCGGTCACCACGACGGTCGCCCCCGCCGTGGCGACCAGCCGTTCGGGCACCCGCGCCGGCACCGGCCCCGCCGTCCCGCGCTGGTCGACGTGGCGGAACTCGGGCGGGAACGGCGCGGCCCGCTCGATCAGCCGCTGGTAGAACTCCAGCCACATCCCCTGGTCGAAGGTGACCGCCGCCGTGACACGCCCCTGGTACCCGTAGACGGCGACGAAGCGCCGCTCGTCCGTCGAGCCCTGCGTGATGGTGATCTCGTCGGCGAAGGTGGGCACCCCCACCGACTTGATGTTGACGCCGAACTGGCTGGACCAGAACACCGGCACCGACAGGTGCGGCCAGCGGTGGGCCTGGTCGCTGACCATGTTGTGGGCGGCGATCTCGGCCTGGGCGACCGCGTTGCCCCAGTGCTCCAGCGTCATGAACTGGTACTGGTAGAGCGGGTGCGGGAAACGCGCGATGTCGCCGGCGACGAAGATGTCGTCGGTGACCAGGCCGTTGGTGTCCACGGCGCGGCACCCCGCGTCGCAGGCCACGCCCCACACGCCGGCGGCCAGGCCCGAGTCCCGCAGCCACTCGACGTTGCGGATGGAGCCGAGCGCGACGACCGCCACCTCGGCCTCCACCGTGCTGCCGTCCGACAGGCGGGCCCCGCGCAGCCGCCCGTCCGCGTCGCCGCCCAGGGCCGTGACGGTCGTGTCGCACCGCAGGTCCACGCCGTGCTCGCGCTGGAGTCGCGCCGCCACGTCGCCGATCACGCCGCCCAGGGCGTTGACGAGCGGCGCGGGGCCGCGTTCGACGACCGTCACCGGCAGGTCCAGCTCGCGGCAGACGGAGGCGATCTCGCAGCCGGTGAACCCGGCGCCGAGGATGAGCACCCGGCGCGGGCGGGCGGCCAGCGCCTGGCGCAATTGGGCCGCGTCCTCCAGGGTGCGCAGCGTGTGCACGCCCTCCAGCGCGGCCTCGGCCTCGTTCGGCCAGGGCCGGGCGCGGGTGCCGGTGGCCAGCAGGACCCGGTCGAAGGCGATCTCGCGGCCGTCGGCCAGCCGGACCCGCTTGCCCGCCACGTCCAGACCCGTCGCCTTGGTCCCCCACAGCCACTCGGCCTCGACCTCGCGCAGGCGGGGCAACATGGTGTGGTCGAACGGCACCTGCCCGGTGAGGACCTGCTTCGACAGCGGCGGCCGGTCGTACGGCTCGTGGCGCTCGCCGCCGATCACCGTCAGCGGCCCGGTGAAGCCCTCCCGCCTGAGCACGCCGGCGGCCCGGGCCCCGGCCAACGAGCCCCCGACGATGACGATGCGGCCGTCGCCGCTCCGCCCGGCCGGCGGGCGCTCCTGCGGCGGGACGGGCAGCGTTTCCGACCGGTCGAGGTGGATGGCCTGGACCGGGCAGGCGGCGGTCGCGCGCAGCACGTGCTCGCGATGCTCGTCGCCGGGGTCCAGGTCGTACAGGAGCGACTCGTCCCGGATGGTGAAGACGTCCGGCGCGAGGAAGGCGCACTGCCCGTATCCCTGGCAGCGCGTCAGGTCGACGACGACTTTCACAAGGCCACTCCCCCGTCGAGCGAGCACGCGCGCCCGCTCGTCCGTGGCGGGCTTCCGGCCCGTGTGGGCCTACCCCGGCGGCGCCGCCCCGTAGCCCGGCAGCGGTGATCATTCCCTGGTCTTTGCAGGCCGGAGGGCTGCGGCTGCCCTTCCGCCCCGACGCCTCGACCGGCGCCCCGCTCGGCGTGGCGCCGCCCCCGGCGCCTCGACCGGCGCCCGTTCGGCGTGGCCACGGGCCGGCCGACCGCAACCCCGCCCATGGCGCGAGCGAGCGGCGGACGGCCACGACCCGGCCCATGGCGGGCAAGCACGCCAAGGCGCAGGAGGTCGCTCGGGGATCCGATCCGTGTCGCGCCACCGGATCCCGCTCGCGGGTCGCGTCTCCCCGCCCGGTGGCCATGGAATGATCGTGGTGGGATGGAGGCGGTGATGGGGCTGGAGATCCATGATTACCTGAGCGTGCTCTCGGAGGCCTCCCTGGCCATGACCAGCAGCCTCGACGGCGACACCGCGCTGCGGCGGCTGTCGAGGATCCTCGTGCCCCGTCTGGCCGACTGGTGCGCGGTCGACCTGGTCGAGGGCGAGACGGTGCGGCGGGTCAGCGTGGCGATGAGCGGCCCGGAGACGCGCTTCGCCCATCTGCACAGCAAGACCGGGCCGCTGCCCCTGGAGTTGGAGGACCTCCTCCTGCCGATCCTGCGCACGTCCGGCGCACTGCTGCTCACGGCTCCCGGGACCACCCCCGCCGACGTCGAGCTCGGGGAGGCGCGCACGCGGCTGCGGCGCGTGCTGGCCGCCGACTCCGCGATCGTGGCCCCGCTGCGCGTACGCGGCAACGCGCTCGGCGCGCTGACCCTGGCCCGTTTCGAACCGGGCTCGCCCCTGACCGACGCGGATGTCCCGATCGTGGAGGATCTGGCCCATCGCGCCGCCCTCGCCGTCGACAACACCCGCCTGTACGGCCTGCAGCACGAGATGGCCACCCGGCTCCAGCACTCCCTGCTGCCCAGGCTCCCCGACATCAGCCCGCTCCGCCTGGCGGCGGGCTACCTGCCCGCCCGGGAGTCGTCGCAGGTGGGCGGCGACTGGTACGACGCGTTCCGGCTCTCCGACGGCACCCCCGCCCTGGTGATCGGCGACGTGGAGGGCCACGACATCACCGCCGCCACGCAGATGAGCGAGGTCCGCAACATGCTGCGGGCGCTGGCCTTCGACGGCCGCGAGAAGCCGAGCCAGGTGGTGTCCCACCTCGACAGGGTGCTCGGCGGAGTGGGCGGCAACCTGCTCACCACCATGGTGCTGGCCCATCTGGAGGGCCCTGCGACGGGCCCGTGGCAGTTGCGCTGGGCGAACGCCGGTCATCCCGCGCCCCTGCTGATCACCCGCGACGGCGGCACCCGGTTCCTGGAGGAGGGGCGCTCGGCGCTGCTCGGCCTCGACCCGACCTTCTCCCGTGCCGACGCGGTCGAGGCGCTGCCGCCGCGCTCGACGGTCCTGTTCTACACCGACGGGCTGATCGAGCGCCGCACCGAGCCGCTGGACCGGGGCATGACCAGGTTGCGCAGGCAGGCGGGCACGCTGGCCGGCGCGGACGTGCAGACGATCTGCGACGAGCTGATCACCCTGGCCGACAAGGCGAACGAGGACGACATCGCGCTGCTGGCCGTGCAGCTCCCGGACGAACGGCCGACCGCATGACGGAACGGGCCTGGTCTACACGCGAAGAAGCCGGGCCCGTAGGTACGAGCCCGGCTCCCTCATGGCATGCGCCAGGTCAGGCGGCCACGATGTTCTCCGCCTGCGGGCCCTTCTGGCCCTGGACGACGTCGAAGGACACCTTCTGTCCCTCGGTGAGCTCGCGGTAGCCGCCGTTGGCGACGATGTTGGAGTAGTGAGCGAAGACGTCGGCGCCGCCGCCGTCCTGCGCGATGAAGCCGAAGCCCTTTTCCGAGTTGAACCACTTCACGGTTCCGGTTGCCATGTCAATCTCCTTGAGATAGTGCAGGAAAACGAAATTCGCACTGCGCGGATTCCGTGTCGCCGCGATGAGCCCATCCGGAAATGACCGGCAAACAAAACGCGCCCGAAACCCAAGCACTGCTCAGGCGCACAAAAAGTCTTTATGGGTAACACAACTGCAACGCCCAACAGGCTAGCACACGCCCGCCGTGCACGGCGTAGGAGACGGATCAGTTTTGTCGTTGCGTGGTATGAGATTTTTGCGGTGATTTACGCGCTTTTTCCCTGGCGGGCACACCCGCCCCAGCCGACCGCCCGGCCCCATCGCCGCCGCCGACGAACCCTTCCGCCGGAGGGCGGGGCCGCACCGGCCCACCCGCCACTCGGCGCCGGCCGTCGGCGCCGACTTGGAGGCGGGCTCGCGGCGCGGCGGGAACGGCCAAGACGGCGCCATGACATTCGATGAATCGCACTATTCCCGCATTTATCCAGTTCCGGGGAGATCCAGGCGCCGGGACCACTGGAGGTCGCGCGACAGGAACGGATCCAGCCCTCGGCCCGCCGCCCGTACAGCGGCACTGCTGGGCGCGCCGTGCCGGCCGATCGACTCTCCCCTCTCGCCCGCCGACCAGATCCCCGCGCAGGCGCCGCCCGCTCCCCGGGCACCGGAGGCTTCTTATTCACCCTTGACTTATATAAGTCGAGAGTGAGATTGTCGGTGCCGTACGAGGTGCAGCGGTGCGAGAGCGGCACCCGTACGCCGTCTCACGCCACCACGGGAGGCCTACATCTGGCTGGAGCGCCTCCACAGGTTCTGGAGCCAGCGCCTGGACGCGCTGGCCACCGAACTCTCGCGCGGCAAGCGTGAGCGCCGCCGGCAGCCTGAGGACAGTGCCGGGACGCCGCCTCCAGGCAGCCCACCGTCTACGGAGAGCGAGGAAGAACCGTGATCGACATCGTCAACCAGATCAACGCCACCCACCGAGAGGTCGGCGACCATCCGCTCACCACCGGCGAGGGGCGTTCGCTGCTGCTGCGCCGCACGTACGACGCCACGATCGACGACGTCTGGAACGCCTGCACCGACCCCGCGAGGATCGGCCGGTGGCTGGCCCCGATCGACGGCGACCTGCGGCTCGGCGGCACGTACCAGCTCAAGGGCAACGCCGGCGGCACGATCCTGCGCTGCGAGGAGCCCACCCTGATCAAGGTGACCTGGGCCCTGGGGGAGGGCATGCTCACCGAGGTCGAGGTGCGCCTCGCGCCGGGCGACGGCGGCGGCACCGTCCTGGAGCTGGTGCACTCCTCGCCCGCCGAGATCGTCGACGAGCTGGTGCGCACGTACGGGCCCGGCGGCACGATCGGGATCGGCGGCGGCTGGGACCTCACGCTGCTCGGCCTCGACCTCCACCTCCGCGGCGTCACGTTCGACCCCGCGACCTGGGAGGACACCTCGGAGGCCAAGGAGTTCGCCACGCGGAGCTGCCATGCCTGGGGCGCCGCGATCCAGGCCGCCTGGGGAACCAGCGACGAGGACATCGCCGCGGCGATCGCGTTCGGGGTGCAGCAGTTCGCGCCGGAGCAGGGCGGCTGACCGATGGCCGACAACCTCGCCACCACCACGGTCGCCGAGCCGACCAGGGCGCTGCTGATCTCCGGAATCGTCGCCGGCCCGCTCTACATCGTCGTGGTCCTGCTGCAGATGCTCACCAGGGACGGGTACGACATCAGCCGGCACCCGGCCAGCATGCTGAGCAACGGCGCGCAGGGCTGGATCCAGATCGCCAACTTCATGGCCACCGGCCTGCTGTTCGTGGCGTGCGCGATCGGGCTGCGCCAGGTGCTCCGCCGGACGGCCGGGCCGGGGCGTACGTGGGGGCCGCTGCTGATCGGCGTCCTCGGCGCGGGGATGGTCGCCGCGGCGTTCTTCTCCGCCGACCCCTCCGACGGTTTCCCGCCGGGGACCCCCGCCGGGCCGCCGACGACCGTGAGCGTGAGCGGGATGATGCACTTCCTCGTCGCCGGAATCGCCTTCCTCGCGCTGATCGCCGCGTGCTTCGTGTTCGCCCGGAGGTTCGCCGCGGCCGGCAACCGGAGTTGGGCGACCTTCAGCGCGGTGACGGGGGCGCTCTTCCTGGCGGGCTGGGTCTCGGTGTTCGCGTTGCAGGGTTCCCGGGCGGCCAACATCGCCTTCGCCGTCGCGATCGCGCTCGTCCTGATCTGGACGTCGCTGCTGGCCGCACGCCTGCTCACCCGGCCGGACGGGGACTGAGGGCCTCCCGTTCGCACCCACGCCTCCTCCCCCAGGCCGGCGACGGCGTCCACCGCCGGCCTGGGGGAGGAGGGCGGCGGCGCGGGCGGGCGCCTCCTCAGGGAACCACCCGACGAGGTACGCGGCCTGCGTCCTGACCGGGGGGTCCGCATCGGACAGCAGCCCGCTGGGGGCGCTGTCCACCCCGGCCGGGAGACGCCCTTCCTCGTAGCCGAGGGCCAGGGAGGCGAGCAGGGCCAGGATGGTTCTCGGGGCCGGGGGTGGACTGGTGGGCGGCCAGACGGGCCAGGAACGGCACCGCGTGCGGAGCCGGCCGCGTGCTACGCCCTGCGGGCACGAGCCCCAGGCGCCGCCACCGCGGTCATCGGGGCTCTCCCTTGGCGGCGAGTTGATCTCCGACGTACAGCAGGGCGTGGACGAGCGCGGGGATCTGGTCGGCGATGAGCTCCACCATCGCATTGGGGGTGTCGCTTCGGTCGGTGTACGTACTGCGAGCGGCGGCGAGTGCGTTGAGCGCTTCCTGCTTGTGATCCACAGGTCCGGGACTGTCGCTCATGATCATCTCTCTCTGCATGGGGAGAGTTGCGTGATCATCCTACCAAGGCGATCTATGGAAGTGACTGTGACCATGACGTGATACCGCCTGCCGTAGCGACACCTGCCGGACCGAGGCGGGACGTGCCCGGCGCGGACGGCCGACCCGCCGGAACATGCCCGTCCTGACCTGGATCGATATGGATTCCCGTATCGGCTCGTGAGCGATACCAATATTGGACACCACATGATCGGCTCTGCTCTGCTGGGCGGGATCGACGTCCACCGCCGCGCAGTGAAAGCAGGTATCGCCCGCATGTCCTTCGAGTTGTCCGTCCCGTCCCGCCGTGCGCTGCTGGCGGCCGCGACGCTCCTGCCGCTGGCCGGGCGCGCGGCGGAGGCGTCGGCCGCCGAGCCCAAGGCGGCACGCGACCACTACGCCCGCGCGGCCCGGCTGGCCGGCGACGATCCGGTGTCGCGGGCCCTCGTCAGGGCCCTCACCCCGGGCAGCCAGGCGCCGTCCGTGCGGGCTCCGAAGCCGCTGCGGATCTTCGACAACGTGGCGGTGCTGAGCACCGGCTTCGTCTCGGCCACGGCGGTCCTCACGTCCGCCGGCGTGATCCTCATCGACGCGCTGAGCTCGCCGGACGAGGCCAGGAAGGTCATCGTCCCGGGGCTGCGTTCCGTGGGAGTGGACCCTTCGACGATCAAGTACGTGGTCGCCGCCCACGGTCACAGCGACCACTTCGGCGGCGCCCAGTACCTCGCCGACCGGTACGGCGCCCGCGTCATGATGGCCCGGGCCGACTGGGACCTCGTCGCCGCCGGCTCCCCGGCCCACGCCCCCGACCGGGACCTGGAGATCGCCGACGGCGGGCGGCTGACGCTCGGCGACACGACGGTCACCCTCCACCACACGCCCGGTCACACCCCGGGCACCGTCTCGCCGATCTTCCCCGTGCGCTGGAAGGGCCGGCGGTTTACCGCGATGTTGTGGGGCGGCACGAACCCGCCCACGGCTACCGCGGACAAGCGGACCTATCTCTCCTCCGTGCTCTCGTTCGCCGCCCGGATGAGGCGGGCGGGCGTGGACGTCGAGCTCAACAATCACGGGCAGAGCGACCACGGCCTGGCCCGGATGGAGGAGTTGCGCGGGGGGTCCGGCGGGAACCCGTTCGTCATCGGGCGTGACCGGGCGCAGCGCTTCATGCGGGTCATGGAGGCGATGTTGCGCGGCCGCATCGCCTCGGACCAGGGGCGGTAGGCCGGCGCCACGAAACGCCGGCCGCGGCAAACCAGTTGTCGCCGGATCCGTCGGGGACCTAACTTGTGCTGATCGACGTCTCGGGGAGGATCTCGCGTGCTGGCAGCCGACGTACATGCCTATCTCAGGTCAATGGCAGGGCCGCAGGCCCGGCGGACCGGGCCGTTCCTGGCCCGCATCGACGAGCATGACGACGCGCTCCCGTTCAACTACGCCATCCCCGACGACGACAGCGCGCCCACCTCTGACGAGGTCGCCGGGCTGGTCGCGCTGTTCCGCGAGCGGGGCCGGACGCCGCGGCTGGAATACGTGCCGGCCGCCGCGCCCAAGGTGGAGGACGCGCTGCTCGCGGCCGGGTTCACGCCCGAGGCCCGCTACCCGCTGCTGGTGTGCTCGCCGGACGAGGTGGCGGATGCGGACGGGCCGGGGGCGGTACGGGTCGAGCTCGTACGTGACGAGCCGCGGCTCCGGCAGGTCGCCGTGGTGATGAACGAGGCGTTCGAGGCCCCGGAGGCGAACGACCACGACGTCGCGCGCCTCCGGGGGGTCCTGGACGGCGGTGGGCTCGTGGCCGCCGCCGTGGACGCGGAGACCGGTGAGGTCGTCGGCGGCGGTCAGGTCGGGAGCCCGCATCAGGGCGTCGCCGAGGTCGCCGGCATCGCGGTGCGCAAGCCGTACCGGCGCCGGGGGATCGGGCGGGCGGTCACGGCGGCGCTGACGCGTGCGGCGGCGGGCCCCGAGGTCGCGACGCTCTACCTCACGCCCGCCGACGACGCCGCCGCCCAGGTCTATGCCCGCGTCGGCTACCGCAAGGTGGGCGAGGCGCTGTTCATCTCGCTCCGCTGAGCACCGTCCGAGCGCCCTCGCTCCGCTGAGCACCATCCGAGGGTCCTGCCTCCGCTGAGCACCACGTTGCCCGCCTTCGGCGGCGCCGTCCGGGTGAGTTCGGCGGGCATGAGGCTCACCCCCTCTTCCGCGCGAACGGGTCGGGCAGGTCGAAGTCGGCGCTGACCAGGTCCTGGTCGAGGACCGCGCCGGCGACGGTGCCGCTCGCGGCGGCGCTGACCACGGCGGCCAGCGGCACCGGTACGGTGGCCCGCCGCGCCATGTCGCCCGCCGCGTACACGCCGGGCACGCTGGTCCGGCCGAACTCGTCCACCTCCACGCACCCGTCGGGGAAGGACGCGCAGCCGAGGAGGGCGGCCAGCCCGGACCGCTGGCGGGGCACGTTGACGACGAACACCGCCGCCCTGGCCAGCGGCGGGCCGCTCTCGAACACGATCTGGTCGAGCCGGTCGCCCGTCGCCTCCAGGCGGGCGACGGCCTCGCAGCGCACGGTGACCCCCGCGGCCTCCAGCCTGGCCCTCGCGGTGGCGTCGAGCGGCGCGCCTTCGGTGCACAGGGCGACGTCGCCGGCGAAGCGGCTGAGTTGCAGCGCCAGCCGTACGCGGGCCGGGTCCGCGCCGATCACCGCGACCGGCTCGCCGGTGCACTCGTAGCCGTGGCAGTACGGGCAGTGGAAGGCGGAGCGGCCCCACAGCGCCTCGACGCCGCGCGGGCCGGGGAGCTCGTCGGCCAGCCCGGTGGCCAGCAGGAGCCGCCGCGCGTCCACCGTCCCCCCGCCCGCCTGCTCCAGCCGGAACACGCCGCCGCCCACGACGCGGACGCCGGCGACCGCTTCCTCCCGGATCACGACCGACGGGTAGGCGGCCAGTTCCTTGCGGCCGAGCTCGCGCAGCTCGCCGGGGGGAGTGCCGTCGCGGGTCAGGAAGTTGTGCACCGCCTCGGCCGGCGCGTTGCGGCCGGGCCCGGCGTCGGTCAGGAGGACCGGGCGGTGGGCGCGGCCCAGGGTGAGCGCGGCGGCCATGCCGGCCGGGCCGCCGCCGACTATCGCGACGTCGTACATGCCTGCGTGCATGTCAGGCCTCCGTTCGGTTGACGTGGAGGCAAGTCTGCAAGTTAATGTCAACATGAGGTCAAGCGAATCGATGCGGATCGGGGAGCTCGCCGAGCGCTTCGATCTCGCCCCGCACGTCCTGCGCCACTGGGAGGCGATGGGCCTGCTGACGCCGGCCGCCCGCGTGAACGGGCGCCGCCGCTACACCCGTGACCACGTCGTGCGCGTTCTGACGATCATCCGGGCCAAGGCGGGCGGGATGAGCCTGGACCAGATCCGGGAGGTGCTCGACGCCACCGGCCGGGCCGAGCGCCGCGCGCTCCTCCAGGCGCAGCACGCCGAGCTGGAACGCAAGCTTCAGGAGATCGCGGCGTCGAAGCGGCTGATCGAGCACCTCATGGAGTGCGGCGCGGAGGACTTCACCCAGTGCCCCGACTACCGGCGCATGGTCGAGAGCGCCACCGCGCCGCACGACCAGCCCGGGGACACGTGCGTGATCTGACCGGCACCGGCTCCCACCCCGGCCTTCCGCCGGAGGGGAGGCTCGGCCTTCCGCCGGAGGGGAGGCTCGGCCTTCCGCCGGAGGGGAGGCTCGGGTCAGCTGCCGGAGGGCAGGCTCGGGTCAGCTGCCGCGCAGGCCCGTGCGCAGCCGGCCGTAGGCCTTGAGCACCCGGTCCGCGGGCCGGAGCAGGCGCGGGCTGCTCAGCACGGTGTTGCGCAGGCCCCGGATCGGGGTCCGGCGCACCCAGTGCAGGCCCGCCGACACGGTCGGCCGGGCGAGCCGCCCCTCGGCGACCTCGAACTCGCCGTTCTTGAGCTTGTCCTTGTACTCCTTGTCGCCCCGGCCCATGTCCACGACGAGAATCCCGGCGCGCGCCGCCTCCCTCGCCATGGCGAGATGCTGGATGAGACCGGGCGAGTAGCGGGCGAAGGCGAGGTCGTAGGCGGGGAACCAGCCGGCCAGCACGGTGTCGCTGCGCAGGCCGAAATGGCCGGCGACGGGCCGGTCGCCGGCGTAGAGCATGTCGAGCACGCCCGCGAAGCCCGGGGTGTCGACGCGGAGCAGGTCGTGGACCAGGCGGGTGATCCACGGTTGCGCGAAGCGGTCGGTGCGGCCGGTGCGCTGGTATTGCCGGCTCTTCCAGTCGAGCAGCGTGCCCAGGACGGCCGGGTCGGCGACGCCGAAGTCGTGCCGCACCTCGCCGGCGTCGCGCCCCAGCTTTCGCTCCTTGTAGGCGGTGGACCGGTAGGTCTTGCCGGAGGTCCGGGTGAGGTGGGCCAGATAGGCGTCGTATCCGCCGCGCAGGTCGATGATCGGCGAGGGGTGGCGGCTGGCGTGGTGGGCGGGGAACTGGTCGGGCCGCAGGTGGTCGAACTCCCACACGCTCAGGCCGCACGCGCTGAGCAGGCGGGCCGGTTCGAGCTCGACGCCGGGGGCCAGGATTGCGCCCTGCGCGTCGGTCAGGCCCGCGCCGACGGGCTTGCCGGTGCCGAACCGGTGGCGCTCGAACGGGAAGAAGCCCACGATCCGGCCGCCGTCCTCGATCACGGCGATCCGTACGTACGGCCGCTGCCGCGCGACCGCGACCGTGAACTCCGGGCACAGGAACGGGTTGACCAGCCCGGGCCCCGCTCCCAGCAGGGCCCGCCAGGCGTCCAGCTCGCCGGCCCCGAGGTCGGAGGCGGCGACGACGGTGATCCTCATCGGTCGCCCACCGCGTCGCGCGGGCGGGAGGCCCGCCCGGTGCGTTCGTACAGGGAGATCGCGTACGAGCGGTCGGCGTGCGGCATGACGCGCTCCCCGATCGGCCGCAGCGGCGCGGCCAGGGAGAAGTGGCGGTGCAGCCGCCTGGACTCGGGCCACGGATGGGAGGCCACCAGCACGCCGCCGGGGCTCAGCAGGCCGCTCAGCCGGTGCGACACCTGGCGCAGGATGCGGCCGTTGCCCACGTAGTAGAGCATCTCGGTGCAGATCACCAGGTCGAACTGCCCGGTGGGCGCCTGGTGGCGGATGTCCAGGCATTCGAAGCGGGCCGGCGAGGAGGCCCGGACGGTCGCGCTGCGCACGGCCTGGGAGGAGACGTCCACGCCGACCGTCTCCGCGCCCGGATGGGACAGGGCCACGAGATCGGTGAAGAAGCCCTCGCTGCAGCCGACGTCGAGGATGCGGCCGTAGTCGCGCCGGGGCAGGCACGAGAGCAGCGCGGCGTGCCGGTCTTTCTCATAGGTGTCGCTGGTGTAGTGCCACGGGTCCTGTTTGCGGTGCCACCAGTCGAAGTAGCGGCGCACCGAGGCCTGCGCGCTCGCGGTGGGAAGACGGGACAGCAGGCCGAAGAATGCGCGATGGAGGGCGTCGCCCGCCTTGGCCATGTCGCTCCTTGGGATCGCATCCGGGCCGACGGCGGGCGCGGGGGCAGGACTGACGCGCCTGACGCGGCCGGAACGGGGGCATGAACCACAAGCTACTACACGTGTAATAGTTATGCGCGCCCGCCGATCGCGTCCCCTCTCCGTTCTATTACAGATGTCGTAAATTTGGCGGGTGCGATCCGAACCGCTTGGCAGAAGTGGCGTGGGTACGCGCTCGAACGCTCAGTACAGGATGATCGGGGTGCAGTCGATGTCGCGTCGGAAGCTGGGACAGCTGGAGGCCGAGGTGCTCGCCGTGCTGGCCGGCGCCGAAGGGTTCCTCTCACCGGCCGACATCTGTGACCGGCTGGAGGGCGATCCGGCCTACACCACGGTGAACACGATCCTGTTCCGGCTGCTGGACAAGAACATGGTGGACCGCGAGAAGCGGGGGCGGGCCTACGGCTACCGGCTGACCGCCGACGAATCGGGGCTGGCGGCGGAGCGCATGTTCGGCCACCTGCGCCTGGCGCACAACCCGTCGGCGGTGCTCAGCCAGTTCGTCCACGGCCTGAGCCCCATGGAGGAGGAAGCCCTGCGCGCGCTGCTCGACGAGCCGGGGAGCCGGCCGTGAACCTGACGACGTACGCGCCCACGGTGCTGCTGGCCCTCGGCACCCTCGTCGTGGCCTGGCGGCAGCCGCGCATGCACCCCGCCTGGACGGCCCGGATCCTGCTCCTGCTCACCGGCGCCTCCGCGCTGGCCGTGCTGGGGTCGCTGGCCTTCCTCGTCGTGCTGGCGATCAGCACGCAGTCGCCCGCCCAGGCCACCCTGGCCGGCCGCGCCCTGGCCGATCACGGCCGGGTCCCCCTTCCCGTGGGGGTGTCCGCCGCCGCCCTCCTGGTGCTCATCGCCGTGGCGGTGGGGCATACGGTGCTGAAGTGGCGCGCCGAGTTCCGCGACGCCAGGGCTCTCGGAACGGGCGTCGTCCCCGGCGACCGGCCCTTCGCCCTGGCCGTGCCGGGCCGCGACGGCGGGGTGGTGCTCTCCCGGGGGCTGGTCGAGCTGCTGTCCCGGCGCGAGCTCGAGGTCGTCCTCCGGCACGAGGCCGCCCACATCCGGCGCCGGCACCATCTCTACCTGATGGCCGGCTCGGCCTGCACCCGCGTCTTCCCCGGCCTCGCGTATCCGTACCGGGCGCTGCGCTACGCCCTGGAGCGCTGGGCCGACGAGGACGCCGCCCGCGCGGTGGGCGATCGGGTGCTGACCGCCCGCACGATCGCCCGGGTGGCGCTGGCGCAGGCGAACGACTCCCGGGGGCCCACCCTGGCCGGCCCGCACCGCACCCGCCGGGGGCTCGCCCTGGCCGGATCGCACGTCACCCGGCGGGTCCAGGCACTGCTGGAGCAGACGCCCCCGAACTCCCGTTTCACCGGGCCGGTCCTGCTCGGGGGCGCGTGGATGGCCACCGGCGGCGCCATCTCCCCCACCCTCACCCATCACGTCAGCCTGATGCTCCTCCTCGTGTGAGCGCGCCGGTCGGGCCGGTCAGGTGCGGACGGGGAGGCTGGTGAGAGCTCGCTTGAAACCCGGCTGCCAGCCGATCTCGCCGGCGGGCACGGCCAGCTCCAGGGCCGGGAACCGGTCGAGGAGGGCGGTGAGCGCGATCTGCGTCTCGGCGCGGGCCAGCGCCGCCCCCAGGCAGTAGTGGATGCCGTGCCCGAACCCGAGATGGCCGTTGTCCTGGCGGCGGAGGTCGAGCCGGTCGGGCCGGTCGAAGCGGCGCGGGTCCCGGTTGGCCGCCGCGTACACCACCTGCACCGCCTCCCCCTCCGGGATGGTCACGCCGCCGATCTCCACGGGCTCCAGGGTGTAGCGCATGACGGCGATCTCGGCGGGCCCGCCGTAGCGCAGGAACTCCTCCACCGCCTCGGGGACGGCCCCGAGTTCGAGGGAGCGGGTGAGCAGCAGCCAGGCGCTCTGGCTGATGAGCCCGACCGTGGTCTCGTGGCCGGCGACCAGGATGCTGATGGACATGGAGATCAACTCCTCGTCGCTGAGCCGGTCGCCGTCGTCCTCCTGCACGCGTACCAGCCCGGACAGCAGGTCGCCGGCCGGGGCGGCCCTCTTGGCGGCGATCAGCCCGCGCATGTAGCCGACCAGCCCCCTGGCCCCGGACGCGATCCGGTCGAGGTCGGGGGCGCCGAGGTCGGCGGCCCAGGCCCGCCAGGTGTCGCGGTCCGCCGCCGGGACGCCGAGCAGCTCGCAGATGACCTGGATCGGCAGCGGGTACGCGAACCGCTCGATGAGGTCGAACTCCACCGGCAGGCCGGACAGCAGTTCACCGGCGATCTCCTGGATCCGGGGGCGCAGGTGTTCGATCCTGCGGGCGGTGAACTCGCGTGACACGAGCCGGCGCAGCCGGGTGTGGTCCGGCGGGTCGTACACGCCCAGGGTGTGCATCAGGTATGGCGCCACGTCCGCCGGCAGCCCGGCGGCCGCGGCCAGGTCGATCTTGGCCTGTTTGGTGACGTCGCTGCTGAACCGGGGGTCGGTCAGCACCGTGACGCTCTCCGGATAGCCGGTCACCAGCCAGATGGGGGTGCCGTCCACGTACGTGCCCGGACGGACCGGGCCGTCCTCGGCCAGGCCGGTCAGGAACGCGTCCCGGTCGGTGGCGGTCAGCAGGCCGGTGATGCTGGTCATGGTCGCTCCAATGTGGGGAGGATCGGCGCCTTCACGGTGCGCCCCGCTCTTTCCTGACCGCGTCCCAGGCGGCGAGGGCCCGGTCGTCGGCGAACAGGCCACGCGTGAAGATCTCTATGGCGGCCCTGGAGTACTGCAACGTCGCGTCCGTGCCGTGCAGGTCGGCCACGCCCAGCACCCGGGACAGGTGCTCGCCGAAGGCCAGCGGGGCCAGCAGCCACGTCACGTAGATCGCCGCCCGGGCCCGCGGGTCCTCGCTGGGGTGCGCCCACCCCTCGCGCACGCCCTCCTCCAGCCACCGCCCGGTCACCTCGACGATCTCGTCGAACAGGGCGGCGGCCGCCGGCGTGCCGTCGAGGAACGCGCGCGCCAGGTAACGCCGCACGGAGGTGCCCGCGTCCAGCAGCGCCCCCAGCCCCGCCGCGTCGTCCAGCGCCTCCACCCCCGGGCCGCCGCGCACCAGCGAGATCACGTAGGCGTCGCACTCCTCGCGCAGCCCCTCCTTGGTGCCGAAATGGTGCAGCACGAGAGCATGGGACACGCCGGCCCGGGCGGCGACCGCCCGCAGGCTGACCCGGTTGACGCCCTCGGCGCCGAACAGCTCCAGGGCCGCGTTCCTGATCCGGGCCCGCGCCGTGAGGTCGTCGTTATTTGCTGACCGCATGATCAGCATACTAACCAAATGGTCAGCCATCGGCAAGAACGGAGACCGTCGCGACGGCGCACTAAGCTCAAGGGCTGTGCTGCGAAGGGTGACGGCCTGGCTGGCGGTGGCGCTCCTGCCGCTCGCCGGATGCGGCGACGCGCCCCGATCCGCGCCCGCGTCCGGGTCCCCGTCCACGACGGTCTCCCCCGCCCCCACGAGCCCGGCACCGCGCCATGCCGAAGGCGGGCGGGCCGACGACATCGACGGCGACGGCCGCGCGGATCTGGTCGTCGAGGTCGGCGACCGGCGCGGGGACCGGCGCCACCTCGTGGCCGTCCACGGCTCGTCCCGGGGCCTGGGCCGGGGCGAACGCACGGTGATCCCGCCGGACACGTTCCTCTCCTGGCAGATCGACTCCGGCATCAGGGCCGACCTCGACGGCGACGGCTTCGGTGACGTGCTGGGATACGGCCGGCCGGGCGACCGCGACGAGCGGATGCGCCCGTACGTCATGTGGGGCGATCCGCGCGGCCTCGGGGCCGGGAGGCCGCCGACCCCGGTGCCGCTGCCCGCCGAGAGCGACGTGGCGACCTACCGGGCCGTCGCCGGTGACTTCGACGGCGACGGCGCCGCCGACGTGGCGATGTCCAGCCCGCCCGGCAGCGGCCGGACCGACACGAACCTGGCGGTCCTGTACGGCCCGTTCGGCCGCGACGGGAGCCCGAGCCGCCGGAGCGTCCAGCCGTCGCCGACCGGCGGGGAGTTCTGGCGGATGAGCGTGGACCGGATCGACGGGCGGCGCGCGACAGGGCTGATCGTGTACGAGGGCGACGACGGCGAGCAGACCGCCGGCTGGCTGCTCAGCGCCGGGCCCGGCGGCCTGGCGAAGACGGGCCGCCGGCTGAACCCGGGCATGTCCGCCGCGTTCGGCGACTTCGACGGCGACGGCACGCGGGACGTGGCCGTCGGCGACGACGGCAGCCGCAACAACGAGCCCGGCTACGAGACGGAGGAGCCCTCGGTCGACAGGACGCTGACCCTCTACTACGGGGACGGCCGCACGGAGGCGTTCAAGGGCACCGCGGGCCGGGCGGTCGCCGGCGACTTCGACGGTGACGGCCGCGACGACCTCGCCTTCGGCGGCTCCGCCAGTGCCCCGGCCCGCCCGGTCCGGATGTTCTGGGGCGGCGCGGGCGGCCTGCGCGCCGGCGGCGCCGTCGGCGGGGTGGGCCTGGCCGTGCCGCTGACGTCGGGGGACTACGACGGCGACGGGGACGACGAGCTCGCCCTCACCGCGGGTGAGGACGGCCTCGAAGTCGTCGTGACGGACGGCCGGAAGGTGCTGACCCGGTTCGGTCTGTCCCCGTGAGCAGGGTCACGAACCGGCCGCTAGGGTGATTGATCATCAGATGCCGGCCGGCCGAACGGACGTGGAAATGACCTCTCATGCACCCGTGACCCGCAGGGGCCTGCTCAGGCTCGGCGCGGGAGCCGCCGCGACCGCCGCGCTCGCGGCCGCCGAGCCCGCCTCGGCCGCCGCGGCGGAGGGCCGGTTCGAGCTGACCGCCCCCTCGACCTCGCTGATCTGGAAGAAGGCCCTGTACGACGAGACCGTCCTGCAGTCGTTCGCCTTCGACAACGTCAACGGCCATATCTACACGGTCCAGGTCAAGAACGGCGCCGGCTCCGACGCGGCGGGTGACCTGTGCCTGACCAGGCTCAGCCTGAGCGGCGCGGTCCTCGGCCACATGTACCTCCTGGGCTTCGGCCACGGCGTCCAGATCGGGGTCGAGCCGGCGGGAACGTCGGCGTACCTGTGGACGGAGACCGACGGGGTGAGCGACGGCGAGACCTCTCGGGGCAGCAGGCTGGCCCGGTTCCGGTTCGTCAACGGCCAGACGCTCACGACCACGTCGTCGGCGCTCACGAAGTACACGCTGGTCTCCGGCGCCAACAACACCACGTGCGCGATCGACCCGTCGACCAACCGGCTGATCATGCGTTACCGGGGCGAAAGCACGTTCCGCTACGCGGTGTACTCGCTGGCGGCGGTCAAGGCGGGCACCCCGACGAAGCTGCACGACGTGGCCCAGCCGTCGGGCCTGGGCACCTTCCAGGGGTACGCGGCCTACGGGAACTTCGTCTACATGCTGACCGGCAACGCGTACGGCGAGACGAACCCGCCACCGGGCAACACCTACGTCACCTGCCTGGACCTGCGCACGGGAGAGCAGGTCCAGCGCGCGCGGAGCGTGGCCGGCAAGTCGCTGGACTACCGGGAGCCGGAGGGCATGGCGATCCAGATCGTCTCCGGCGCCCCGCGCCTGTGCCTCGGGCTGGCCTCGGGCGTGGAGAAGGCGCGCCTGGCCAACATCTTCTACAAGACCGAACTCGTCTGACGGCGGGTCAGCGCAGGTTCCGTACCCGGATGCCGTGCGCGTCGGCGCGCTCGGCGCCGGCCGCGTCCACGTTGCTGATCGGGATCAGCCCGCGGACCTGCCCGCCGCGCCCCTCGTCCGTCATGCGGACGATCAGCAGGCCGGGATCGGTGCCGTGCGAGGAGTGCGGGTCGCCGGAGAGCGGGGTCGGGCCGCGCGTCGAGGCGAACACCCAGGCCCGGTCGGGAGACGAGGCGAACAGGTCCACCGTCGGGTCGGCGCTGTACGGCGACGTCAGCGGCACCGTGTTGACGCGGGCGCCGGTGCGGCCGTCGAAGACCTCGACCACGTTGGCGTCGCGGTCGCCCACCCAGACGTGGCGTTCGCGGGCGCTGACAGCGGTCCCGTGGGCGTCGCGCTCGGGTGTGTCGTCGTCGTAGAGCCGCTGCACGGAGGGCGTGTTCGGCGGGTTCGAGGCGGAGTAGCCGCTCCGCGGCAGCCGGAAGACGCTGAACTGGTCGAGATTGGCCGCGGTGCCGCCGCCCCCGTCGCCGAACACGGTGCCCTTCGCCTCGACGAAGCCGCAGCCGTTCGCGGGCACGTGGTCCTGGTCGTACTCCCCCACGACGGCCATCGGCGTGGCCCGCCAGTCCACGACGAACATGCCGCCGCCGCGCAGGCTCACGAAGACGGGGCCGTTGTCGGAGGCGATGAAGGGGCAGATCGGCGCGTTGTCGGGGCGAATGCCCGGTGCCTGGCAGGGCGCGCCGCTCGGGGTGGTGCAGCCCGCCAGGTCGAGCGTGGCCGCGGGCTCCTGGGTGAACGCGCCGGTCGCGTAGTCGGTGCGGATGCGCTCCAGCTTCTTGCCGTTCTGGTTGGCGATGACGAGGTACCGGTCGTCCTCGGTGGGCCACAGGGCGTGCGCCTGCCGGGCCCCGCCCGCGCCCACCTCGGTGGACAGGCAGGCCAGCGGGCGGCGGGCGGCGGCGTCGAAGATCACCACATGGCCGCTGGCGACGAAGGCGAGCGCCGCGTGGGTGTCGGCCTTGTTGAACACGATCATGTGCGGCCGGACCGGGTTGCGCCCGGTGCTCGCCAGGCACAGGGACGACGTGGCGCCCGCCAGGTCGATCACGGCGGCCGGGCGGGCGGCGGACAGCCGACTGGTGACGTCGCCGCCGCCGTAGACGTACACGGTGCCGCCGTGGGTGAGGCCGGCGGTGTCGGACTGGTCGACCAGCCAGATCTCGTAGGAGGGGTCACCGGGGGCCTCGGCCGCCCCCAGGACGAGCGTCATCAGTAGCGCGGCGATCGCGGCACGCCATCTCATGGCGCCTCCCGTCCCGTCTCGATCACGGATTCGAACGCAGTGTCTCCGCGATCTCCCTTCAGGGCAAGGGGCCCGCATGTCTTGACGTAGTCCGCCGGAGCGGCGACGGTCGAGAGCGAGTCCCGTACCCACAACCTCCGGTCACGGTTTCCTGTCAACCATGAGGTAGGCGGCGATGCTGCACAGACTCCTGACCCTGGCGCTCGTGGCGGCCGGTTTGACCGCCGTTCCCGTGGATCCGGCCTATCAGGTGCTGGTGTTCTCCAAGACCGCCGGGTTCCGGCACGACTCGATCCCGGCGGGCCTGCAGGCCATCCGCGACCTCG
>NZ_JBGNUW010000012.1:0-402289 GCF_041950495.1 Nonomuraea sp. MTCD27
GTGCAGATCAACGACTTCACCAACGCCGACCCGGCACGCTCGCTACGCCAGGGCCACGTCGGCATCCAGAACCACGGCGCCTCCGACCAGGTCGCCTTCCGCAACATCCGCGTCAAGGAGCTGAGCGTCACGGTGGAGGCCGAGTCCTGTACCTCCAGCCGTGGCGTGCGGGCCGTCCGCCACTCCCCCGCAGGCGGCGGAAAGACGCTCGGCCACATCAACGACGGCGACTGGGCGGGCTACGCGCACGTCACCACGGAGGGCGCGACGGCCTTCTCCGCCCGCGTCTCCTCGGCCGGTTCCGGCGGCACGATCCAGGTCCGCTCGGGCTCGCCCCGCGGGCCGCTCCTCGGCTCGGTCACCGTGCCCGTCACGGGCGGGTGGGAGAGCTTCCGGGACGTCGCCACCACCCTGACCGCCTCCGCCACCGGCCCGCTCCATCTGGTCTTCAAGGGCGGCAGGGGGTTCCTGTTCGACGTCGACAGTTTCACCTTGGGCAGGTATGGCCCCTGACGGCACCGGGCAGGGGGCCTCCATGTCGCACCTGCCCGCGCCCGTGGCGCACCGGACGATCGACGTGGACGGGATCGAGATCTTCTACCGGGAGGCCGGCCCGCCGGACGCCCCGGTGTTCCTGCTGCCGCACGGCTACCCCTGCTCCTCGTACGAGTTCCGCGGCCTCATGCCCGCCCTCGGCGACCGCTGGCGCCTGCTCGCCCCCGACCTGCCGGGCTTCGGCTACAGCGGCACCCCCGAGCACTTCTCCTACACCTTCGACGGCTACGCCGGCTTCCTCGAACGCTTCACCCAGGTGATGGAGCTGTCGCGGTACGCCGTCTACCTGCACGACTACGGCTCCCAGTTCGGCCTCCGGCTGGCCATGCGGGCACCCGAGCGGGTCGCCGCGCTCGTCATCCAGAACGGCGACATCTACGAGGACGCGCTGGGCCCGAAGTACGCGTGGCTGAAGGAGTTCTGGTCGAACCCGACGCCGGAGGGCCGGGAGAAGATGGCCGGCAACGTCTCGGAGGAGGGCTTCCGCGACGAGTTCGCCGGCGAGCTGCCCCCGCACCTCGCCGCGCGGGTGAGCCCGGACCTGTGGAAGCTGCACTGGAGCCTGATGGACACGCCGCGGCGCCGGGCCAACGTCGTGGGCCTGTTCGAGGACCAGGCGACCACGCTCGGCTGGTTCCCCAAGGAGCAGGCGTACCTGCGCGAGCACCGGCCGCCGACGCTCATCGTCTGGGGGCCGCACGACGGCTACATGCCGGAGGAGTCGGCCAGGGCGTACCTGCGCGACCTGCCGGACGCCGAGCTGCACCTGCTCGACGCCGGGCACTGGGCGCTGGAGACCAGCCTCGGGGAGATCGTCCCCCTCGTCCGCGACTTCCTCGGGCGCGTCCACTCCTGAACCGCGGTCAGGTGGCGGGCAGCGCCGTGGCCAGCAGCACCACGCCGAGCGAGCCCACCAGCGAGGTCACCGCCAGGGCCCGCGCCAGCCGGGGCCGGCCGGCTCCCGTGGCCCATCCATGCGCCCCCGCCGCCGCCATGACCAGGCAGAACAGCAGCAGCTTGGCGGCCAGGATCCGCCCGTAACCGGGCTCGGCGAGCGAGGCCCAGGTGACGCCCTTGTGCCAGGCCATGGCCACACCGCTGGCCAGCTGCACGGGCAGGAACACGGCGGCGGTCAGCAGGCCGAAGCGGCGGCCGACGGCCTTCAGCACCTGGCCGCGCCGCTCCTCGTCCAGCAGCCTCCGGGCCAGCGGCAGCAGCACCAGGGAGACGCTGAGCTGCCCGCCGACCCACAGCGCGGCCCCGAGCACGTGCGCGAAGCGCACCACCGACCACCAGGTCATGGCGCGCTCAGGTCCAGCACCGGCGGGTTCTCGCCCTCCAACCGGGTGCCGGAGGGGCCGCACCTGCGGCGCAGGCCGGTGGCGCCCAGGCCGGAGCGGGCGTAGAAGTCGTCGAGGGCGGCGATGACACCGTCCACGGTGGTGGTGGCGTAGCGGGCGTGCCGCAGGTGCAGGCCGTAGCGCTGGGCCACCCGGACCGCCGCCGCCATGTCGGCCGGCGGGCCGTCGCCTTCCGTCGCGATCCATCTCAGGAAGCCGCGCACGCGACGGAGATAGGCGGCCTTGCTGGAGTCCGCCAGGGCGGACCCGGCCAGCGCGGTGGCGTAGGCGGAGATCACCGCCTCGTGAGCGGCTGGGAGCCGGCCTTCCCTCCGGGTGCTCATCGGGGGTCTCCTTGGTGTTCGCGACGGTTGGTGGCAGGTTACGAGCCTGGCGGGGCGGCCCCCGGGCCGGGTAGGGCCGTTGGTCCCGATCCGCGTGGCCTTCCGGCCGGATCGGCGGGCAGGGACCTTCTCCCGGGAAGAGGGGACTTTGGTCCCTACTCGCGGCATCGCCGGGGGCGGCAGGCTGTCGGGGTGACGTACCAGGACGACGACCGGACGGATGCCCGCCGGCTCAGGGAACTGCCCGCGGCCGAGGCCCTGAAGTTGCTGGCGGGGGTGCCGTTCGGGCGGATCGTCTTCACCCGCCACGCGCTGCCCGCGGTCCGGCCGGTGAACCACGTCGTCGTGGACGGGCAGATCATCATCCGCTCCAGTCCCGGCACGATCCTCAGCTCCCACGTGGCGCCCTCGGAGGCCGTGGTGGCGTACGAGGCCGACGAGCTGGACGGTCACGAGCGCCTGGGCTGGAGCGTCATCGTCACCGGGGTGGCCCGCCTGGTGACCGAGCCGCACGAGGCGGCCCGGTTCAAGGCGATGCTCCGCCCCTGGGTGGCGGGCGAGATGGACCAGGTGATCCGGGTCCAGCCGGAGATCGTCACGGGGTTCGTGCTGGTTCCCGCCGCGGCTCCGGCCTAGCGGTACGCCGGCGGTAGACCACGTACGGCCGCCACAGGTACGCGATCGGCGCCGACCAGACGTGCACGAGCCTGGTGAACGGCCACATGCCCACGAACACCCACGCCACCAGCGCGTGCAGCTGGTACACCAGCGGGACGTCCGCCATCAGGTCCGGGTCCGGCCGGAAGGTCAGGACGCCGCGGAACCACACCGCGATCGTGTCGCGGTAGTCGTAGCCGCCGCCGAGCAGGTTGCGGCCCACGGTCCCGGCCATGCCGAGCGCGATCACCACCGCCATGACGGTGAAGAGCGCCTTGTCCATGCGGGTGGTGGTGCGGCGGACCCGCGGGGTGGCCAGGCGGCGGGCCAGCAGCAGCACCAGCCCGGCCACCACCATCACCCCGGCCACGGTGCCGGCGCTCACCGACACCAGGTGGTAGAGGTGCTCGTCGACCCCGACCGCCTCGGTCCAGCTCTTGGGGACGAGCAGGCCGATGACGTGGCCGCCGATGGCCGCGAACACGCCGAGGTGGAACAGCGGCGAGCCGAGCCGCAGCAGCCGGCTCTCCAGCACCTGGGTGGTGCGCGTGGTCCAGCCGAACTGGTCGGCCCGCCAGCGCCAGACGTGGCCGACGACGAAGACGGTCAGGGCGATGTAGGGGATGACGACCCAGAGCGCGACACTCACGGCCGCACCTCCATCTCGTTGAGGGGCGGGCCGTACGGGGCCAGGCCGACCTCCTCGGCCGGCGGTCCCGCCAGCGCGAGGTCGGCGACGGCCAGCCGCTCGGCCTCGGAGAGGTCGGGCAGGGCCGCGCACAGCACGTCGAGCACCAGCGCGTACGGCGAGCCCGCGGCGCGCAGCGCGGTACGGATGAGCTCCAGCCCCTTGCGGTGCTGCCGCAGCGGCGCCTCCCCCGCGGACGGCCCGGCCAGGGCCGCGAACTCGCAGACCACGGGCAGGAAGTCGGGCAGCTCGCCCTCGGGCGGGGTCAGCCCGGCCACGCGGTAGCGCTGCTTGAGCGTCAGCAGGGCCATGCCGCGGCGGCGGGTGTCGCCGTGCAGGTAGTAGGTGAGGTAGAGGCTGGACCTGCGGCGCAGGTCGAAGGTCCGCACGTAGTCGCGGGCCAGCGACATCGGGTCCCGGTCGCCGAACCAGCGCATGAACTCCTCGAGGGCCGGCTGCGGGACCGGCAGCGCGGCGACGGCGCGGCCGAGCTCGGCGCGGGCCGCGAGCAGCCCGGCGTCGGGATACTGCAGCAGCAGCGAGACCAGCCGCAGCAGCGCCGCCCGGTCCTCGGGGCGCTCGACGTAGGTGGTGTCCGGCCGGGAGAGGAGTCTCATGCCGTGCCTCCCTTGCCGACGAAGAGCTTCAGCCCCAGGCGGCCGTCCCCGCGCTTCCCGGTGAGCCCGGTGGGGTGGAACCCGGACATGCCGGGCCCTCCATCGCCGTCCAGGCTGCACCCGTCGGCCTGCGCGGACAGCGCCGCCGCGTCCTCCCGGTGCGCGGCGGGCACCACGTAGCGTTCTTCGTACTTCGCGATGGCCAGCAGCCGGTACATCTCCTCCATGTCGGCCGCCGTCATCCCGGCGGACTCCAGCAGGTCGTGCGCGACCGTGCCGTCGAGGCTGCGGGCCCGCATGTACGAGCGCATCGCCGACAGCTTCATCAGCACGCCGGCCACGACCTCGGTGTCCCCGGCCGAGAACAGGCTCGCCAGGTATTCGAGGGGGATGCGCAGGTCGGTGATGGCGTGGAAGACGTTGTCCGGGTCGTCGGCGTCCGCTCCCGCCCCGGTGACCGCGTCGAGCACGGGTGACAGCGGCGGGATGTACCAGACCATGGGCATCGTGCGGTATTCCGGGTGCAGCGGCAGCGCCACCCGGTAGCGCATGGCCAGCCGGTAGATCGGCGACCTCTGGGCCGCCCTGATCCAGTCCTCGCCGATGCCCGAGGCGCGGGCGGCCTCGATCACCGCCGGGTCCTCGGGGTCGAGGAACACCTTGCGCTGGGCTTCGAGCAGGTCCCGCGGGTCGGCGACGCGGGCGGCGCCGAGCACGGCGTCGGCGTCGTACAGGATGAGCCCGATGTAGCGCAGCCGGCCGACGCAGGTCTCGGCGCACACGGTCGGCTGCCCCGCCTCGATCCGGGGATAGCAGAACGTGCACTTCTCGGCCTTGCCGGTCTTGTGGTTGACGTACACCTTCTTGTACGGGCACGACGACACGCACATGCGCCAGCCGCGGCAGCGCTCCTGGTCGACCAGCACGATGCCGTCCTCCTCGCGCTTGTACATCGCGCCGGAGGGGCAGGCGGCCACGCACGCCGGGTTGAGGCAGTGCTCGCAGATGCGCGGCAGGTGGAACATGAACGTCCGGTCGAACTCCAGCCGCACCTTCTCCGCCATCGCGGCCAGGTTGGGGTCGGCGGGTGCGGTCTCGTGGGCGCCACCGAGGTCGTCCTCCCAGTTCGCGCCCCAGGTGATGGCCATGTCCCGGCCGGTGATGGCGGACTTGGGGCGGATGACCGGGGTGTGCGGCCCGGCCGGGGCGTTGATGAGGGTGTCGTAGTCGTAGGTGGCGGGCTCGTAGTAGTCGTCGAGGTCGGGCAGGTCCGGGTTGGCGAACAGGTTGATCAGCCGCCTGACCCGGCCGCCGGAGCGGAGCTTGAGCCGGCCGCGCCGGTCGACCTGCCAGCCGCCGCGCCAGCGCTCCTGGTCCTCGTAGCGCTTGGGGTAGCCGATGCCGGGCTTGGTCTCGACGTTGTTGAACCAGACGTACTCGACGCCCTCCCGGTTGGTCCAGGTCTGCTTGCAGGTGACCGAGCAGGTGTGGCAGCCGATGCACTTGTCCAGGTTCATCACCATGGCCACCTGGGCGAGGACGCGCATCAGTAATCGACCTCCTGGGCCCGCCGCCGGATCGTGGTGATCTCGTCACGCTGGTTGCCGGTGGGGCCGTAGTAGTTGAAGGCGTAGGTGAACTGCGCGTACCCGCCGATGAGGTGGCTGGGTTTGAGCAGCAGCCGGGTGAGGGAGTTGTGCACGCCGCCGCGGCGGCCTGACTTCTCGGTGAGCGGGACGTTCACGTTGCGGTCCTTCGCGTGGTACATGTACACCGTCCCGGTGGGCATGCGGTGCGAGACGACCGCGCGGGCGACGACGACGCCGTTGCGGTTGTACGCCTCGATCCAGTCGTTGTCGCGCACGCCGATCTTCTCGGCGTCGGCCACGCTCATCCAGATCGTGGGCCCGCCGCGGGAGAGCGCGAGCATGTAGGCGTTGTCCTGGTACTCGGAGTGGATGGACCACTTGGAGTGCGGGGTGAGGTAGCGGACGGTGACCTCGGCGCCCTCGCCGTCGCCCTGCTCGCCGTAGTGGCGGTGCATGTTGAGCGGCGGGCGGTAGGCGGGCAGCTGCTCGCCCAGCTCGATGATCCAGTCGTGGTCGAGGAAGAACTGCTGGCGGCCTGTCAGGGTGTGCCAGGGTTTGTCCCGCTCGACGTTGATGACGAACGCGGAGTAGCGGCGCCCGCCGGTCTCCGAGCCCGACCACTCCGGCGAGGTGATCACGGGCTGCGGCCGGGACTGCGTGTCGGCGAACGTGATCCGCTTGCCCTCGTGCTCGGCCGCCAGGTCGGCCAGCCGGGTGCCGGTGCGCCGTTCGAGCGTCTCGAACCCCTGCGTGGACAGCCGCCCGTTGGTGGTGCCCGACATCGCGAGGATGGCCTCGCACATGCCCTCGGCCGTGGCCAGGGAGACGTCGCCCTCCGGGGTGACGCCGTTCTTGGTGCGCAGGTAGTCCAGCTCCGGCCCCACCTGGTAGGTGATGCCCTTGGTGGTCAGGCCCTGCCGCTCGAACAGCGGGCCGATGCCGCGCATGCGCCGGGCGGTGGCCGCGTAGTCGCGCTCGATCGTCACCAGCTTGGGCATCGTCCGGCCGGGTACGGGCTCGCACTCGCCGTGCTTCCAGTCCCGGACCCGCCCGCCGGGCTGGGCCAGCTCGTCGGGGGTGTCGTGGACGAGCGGCACGGCCAGCACGTCGGTGCGCCTGCCCAGGTGCTCGGCGGCCAGCTCGGAGAACCGGTCGGCGAGGGAGAGGAAGGCGTCGTAGTCGGTGCGCGTCTGCCAGGGCGGCGCGATGGCGGGGTTGAACGCGTGCACGAACGGGTGCATGTCGGTGCTGGACAGGTCGTGCTTCTCGTACCAGGTGGCGGCGGGGAGCACGATGTCGGAGAACAGCGCCGTGGAGGTCATCCGGAAGTCGACCGTGGTGAGCAGGTCGAGCTTGCCCTCGGCGGGCTCCTCGCGCCAGGTCACCTCGGCCGGCCGCGCCCCCTCGGGGGTCTCCTCGTTGCGCTGCTCGGCGTCGGCGCCGAGCAGGTGGCGCAGGAAGTACTCGTTGCCCTTGCCGGAGGAGCCGAGCAGGTTGGCCCGCCAGACGGTGAGCACGCGCGGGAAGTTGGCCGGGTCGCCGGGGTCCTCGGCGGCGAAGCGCAGCCGGCCGGAGGTCAGCTCGTTCACCACGTGCTCGGCCACGGGGACGCCCTTGGCGGCGGCCTCGTCGGCCAGGTCGAGCGGGTTGCGGTTGAAGGTGGGGTAGGAGGGCAGCCAGCCCAGCCGCGCCGCCTGGACATTGCAGTCGGCGAACGTCCGGCCCTCGAACAGGCCGGCGCCGAGCGGGCTGGCCAGCTCGCCGGCCTGGATGCGCTCGTAGCGCCACTGGTCGGTGGCCAGGTACCAGAACGCGGTGCCGGCCATGTGCCTGGTCGGGCGCTGCCAGTCGAAGGCGAAGGCCAGGTGCTGGAAGCTCATCAACGGCCGGACCTTCTCCTGGCCCACGTAGTGCGCCCAGCCGCCGCCGTTGACGCCCTGGCAGCCGGTCAGCAGCACCAGCGTCAGGAAGGAGCGGTAGATCTGGTCGGAGTGGAACCAGTGGTTGGTGCCCGCGCCCATCGCGATCATCGACCGGCCTCGCGTGCGCTCGGCGTTGCGGGCGAACTCGCGGGCGATCCTGGTGATCGTCGCGGCCGGCACCGAGGTGATCTCCTCGGCCCAGGCCGGCGTGTACGGCTGCGTGGCGTCCTCGTAGGAGTCCGGCCACTCGCCAGGGAGGTCGCGCTTGACGCCGTACTGGGCCATGAGCAGGTCGAACACGGTCGTGACGAGCTTGCCGCCCACCTCGGTCACCGGCACGCCGCGGCGCATGACGCTGCCGCCCTCGGTGTCGCCCTCGTCGAAGCGCGGCAGGTCCACGGCGACCGCGCGCCGCCCGAGCAGCGTCAGCGCGGGCTCGGCGCCGTCCAGGCCGAGGTTCCAGCGGCCCTCGCCCTCCTCGCCCCAGCGGAAGCCCAGGGAGCCGTTGGGCACGACGGGCTCACCGCTCTTCCCATCGAGGAAGACGGTCTTGAACTCGGCGTTCTCGCCGCCCTCGTCGGACAGGTCGGCGGCGGTGAGGAAGCGGCGCGGGACGTACGCGTCGCCGCGCTCCTCCAGCGTCACCAGGAACGGCAGGTCCGTGTATTTCCGGACATAGTCGGTGAAGTAGGGGACCTGGCGATCGCGGAAGAACTCGGCCAGCGTCACGTGACCCATCGCCATGGCCAGCGCCCCGTCCGTACCCGGATGCGGGGACAGCCAGTCGTCGGCGAACTTGACGTTGTCGGCGTAGTCCGGGCTGACCGCGACGACCTTGGTGCCCTGGTAGCGGGCCTCGGTCATGAAGTGCGCGTCGGGCGTCCTGGTGACCGGGATGTTGGACCCCCACATGATCAGGTAGCGGGAGTTCCACCAGTCGGCGGCCTCGGGCACGTCCGTCTGGTCGCCCCACACCTGCGGCGAGGCGATCGGCAGGTCGGCGTACCAGTCGTAGAACGACAGCAGCGTGCCCCCGATCATCGACAGGAACCGCGTGCCGGCCGCGAACGACGCCATCGACATCGCCGGGATCGGGGAGAACCCCACGACGCGGTCCGGCCCGTGCCGCTTGATCGTGTGCACGTGGGCGGCGGCCATGATCTCCAGGACCTCGTCCCAGCTCGACCGCACGAACCCGCCCTTGCCGCGGGCCCGCTTGTACGCCCTGGACCGCTCGGGGTCGCCGGTCAGCTCCGCCCACGCCAGCACGGGGTCGCCCAGCCGGGCCTTCGCCTCGCGCCACATCTCCAGGAGCACCCCGCGCACGTACGGGTAGCGCACGCGCGAGGGCGAGTAGGTGTACCACGAGAACGAGGCCCCGCGCGGGCAGCCGCGCGGCTCGTACTCGGGCGAGTCGGGCCCCACCGACGGGTAGTCCGTCGCCTGGTGCTCCCACGTGATCAGCCCGTCCTTGACGAACACCTGCCACGAGCACGAGCCCGTGCAGTTCACCCCGTGCGTGGAGCGCACGACCTTGTCGTGCGCCCACCGGTCACGGTAGAAGCGGTCCCAGGCGCTGGGGTCTATCCGGTGCAGGGTCCGGCCGTCGGCCGACACCTCCGCCCTGGTGAAGAACGTACGGGCGGCCAGCAGCGGCCCCATCCCCGGGGTCGCGTCGATATCACTCACGGCAATCTTCCTCGCCATAGCAGGCAGCAGCTGACACGGCTCAAGCCTCGTGGCCACCACCCGGTTCACGGCAGGGACCAAAGTCCCGTCTCAGAGGCCCGATGGGCCCACGATCAGCGCGATCGGCGGGACCTTCGGCCCTGACGCGGCGGCGGTCGCCGGCGGGATGCTGGCAGGCGGCGACCCGATGCCCGCGTGCTTCGAAAGGACTGGACCATGTGCAACTACTGCGGCTGCCGGGAGTTCCCGTTGATCGGCCGCCTCTCCCAGGAGCACTGGGACATCGAGGAGTGCGCCGGGGCGCTGCGCCGGGCCATCCACGAGGGCCGGCACGGAGACGCCGCCGCCCTGCTCGACGAGTTGCCGGCGCTGCTCCTCCCGCACACCGCCGCCGAGGAGAGCGGGCTGTTCGCCGAGCTGCGCGCCGAGGGCTCGCTGGCCGACGAGGTGGAGCGGCTCTGCGGCGAGCACGCGGGCATCCACGGCGCGCTCGCGGCGGTCGATCGGCGCGCGCCGGACTGGGCCGCGGTGCTGGCCGCCCTCGACCGGTTGCACCAGCACATCGACCACGAGGAGCACGGGTTGTTCCCCGCCGCCGTCATCATGCTCCCGCTCGCCGCGTGGGACCGCATCACGCCCGTCTCCTGACGGCACGCACGGGCCTCACCACCGGGACCGGCCCGTCGGTGTGGAAGGCCCGCGCCGGTTGATCGGGCCGGCCGCCCGTGGCCGGCCCGATCAGCGGGCGCGCACCTGGAACAGTCCGTGCGCGCCCGCTTCCGCGTGCCGCATCGTGTGGTCCACCACCGGATACGTGCCCGCCTTGGGGAAGACCAGCTCCGCGAACCCGCCCTGCGCCGGCGCCAGGTCCAGCACCTGGGCCCCGCCGGGATCGCCCTTGCGCAGCAGGTACGCGCCCTCCTTGAACACCGTGTCGAACGGCGCCCCCACCACGTGCAAGGCCGTGCCCGAGCTGGGACCGGCGGCCACCGCCCAGATCCGCACCCGCTCCCCGGCCGTGGCCCGCAGCGGGGCGTGGTCGTAGCCGGCGGCGGTGCCGTTGAACATCCAGCCGTCCGGCTCGCCCCGCCGCATCTTGGCCGCCTGGGCCTCGGAGCCGGGCTCCCCCAGGTACAGCTCGCCCTGCACGAGCAGGTACTCGCGGTCCACCTCGGGCAGGTCCGGCGGATCGATGACGACCGCGCCGTACATGCCGTTGGCGATGTGCTGGTTCATGGGCATGGTCGAGCAGTGGTACAGCCACGCGCCGGCGTGCTCGGCCCGGAACCTGTACGTCAGCCGCTCCCCCGGCTGGATCGTGCGCATCGGCCCGTCCGGCGCGGTCGCCCCCGCGTGGAAGTCGATGCCGTGGCCCATCGTGCCCGCGTTGACGAACGTCACGACGAACACGTCGCCCACCTTGCCGCGCAGCACCGGCCCCGGCATGGTGCCGTCGAACGTCCACACGCGCTGCCTCACCCCGGGCGCGACCTCCTGGACGGCGGTGTCGCCGGCCCGGATCTCGACGTGGTGCTGGGTGCCGCCGGGGGCTGGCCTGAGGGTCGCGTCGTACGGGGTCCAGCCCGGCGTCATGGGAGCGCCCGGATCCAGCCGGCCGGGTGCCGTGGTCGTGGCCCGGTCCCCGCTCCGGCTCCGGCCGTGCCCCGCGTCATGTCCGCCGCTCCGCGGGGAGGCCGCCGCCGCGCCCTTGGGGACGATCCGCATGGTCATGCCCGCCGCGCGATGCCCGGCCACCGTGCACCAGCCGTCCACGGCCTCGCCCAGCGGCTCCAGCTTCAGCGTGGCGCTCCTTCCCGGCGCCAGCATCGGGGTGCGCTCGCCGGTGCCCAGGCGCAGGTCGTGCCGCTGGGCGTCGGTGTTGGTGACGCGCAACGTCAGCACCGTCCCGGCGGGCGCCTCGATCAGCGACGGCCGGATGCTCATCCCGGACAGCGTCACGTCGACCGTCCGCGAGCCGGTCGCGACCACCGTCGCCGGCCCCGAGCCACCGCTCGTGGCGACGACGACGGCGGCGACCGTCAGCAGGCACCCGGCGACCACACCGGACACGGCAGGCATGACCCGCCGCCACCGCCCCCAGCCCCCGCTGAGGACCACGCTCTCGCCACCGGCCACCGGGCTCGGAGCCGCGCCGACCGCACCGGGCAGGGGGGCGGTGGACAGGCGGCGGGCTCTGATCAGGGCGGTGCCGGCCAGGCCCACGAAGGCCAGGACCGAGCCGAGGACCAGGGCCCAGCCCAGCACCGCCGGCGGGCCCGGCACCGGCAGGGCCAGCAGCGGAACCCCCAGGTTGAACGCCACCAGCCGGACGGCCCAGCCGCGCTCCAGCAGCGCCGCGTGCTCCTTGAACCGGGCCGGCCCGCCCCCCAGCACCGCGGGCAGCAGGTGCAGCAGCGAGCCCAGCAGCACCTGGGCGACGAACCCGGCGAGCACCAGCGGCAGCAGCGGTGCCAGCGCCGCGGCGACCTCGTGCGCCGGCCGCGTGGCCACGACCACCAGGTCGGCCACCAGCGCCACCTCGAACCAGACGATCGCCGCACCCAGCATCCACGAGGCGCCGGTGTGCGGCCGCCTGCGCCGCAGCGCGTCGGCCAGCGGCACCAGCGCCGCCAGCCCACCGGCCGCGTACGCCGCCAGCCCCGCCAGGGCCGCCCATCGCCAGCCGGTCAGCAGGCCGCCGGTGGCCACCGCCAGCCCGGGCCCGGCCAGCCACAGGCCCACGCGCGAGGCCCGCCGGGTCCCGTCCGCCATGCGGGTCCGCAGGACCGTCGGCCACAGGGTGAACAGGGTGCCCAGGACGGTCAGCCCGACCCAGCCGAGCAGGTTCACCTGGGCGTGCGCGGCGTGCAGCCGCTCGTGCCCGTGGTGCCAGACGTCCGCGGCCAGCAGCCCGCCCAGGATTCCGCCGGCGGCGAGCGCCGCGGCGGCGGACACGTACCAGCCGATGACGTGGCCGAACCGGCCGGGCAGCGCCTGACGTACCAGCCGGACGAGCATGGCGGCGTGCCACAGCACCACTCCCACCACCAGCGCGGCGCCGGCGGCGGCCACCTGCCACGGTCCCGCCGACATCCCGATCAGGACGGCGACCGTGGCCGCGTTCAGCACCGCCAGCCTGGCCAGGCTCCCGCGCTCCGGCGGGGTGCGGACGCGCAGCAGCGACACGGCGAAATGCTCGCTCCAGATCAGGATGGCGGTGCTGACCGCGCCCAGCAGGAACACGTGGATCAGCAGCCAGCGCGGCGCCGGCAGCACGTCGCCCGCCGTCGCCACCACGACGGTCAGGGCGAGCCAGCCGACGACGATCGCGTTCGCGCGCAGGTGCCAGGAGGCACGCATGCGCGGCGGCGGCCCGGCGGGCGCCGGGCGGCCCTTCTCCATACGGATATCGACCGGACTCACTCCGTTACCTCCCTCTAGTGTCCGGAGCGCGTCAGCGTGATCGCGCATCCGGCGGACATCAGCACCGCGAGCCCCGCCCGGCGTGCGCACCGTGGTCCGTCACGCCCGCGTGCGGTCATCGGGTGCGGTCGGCGGTGAGGGGAGTGCCGGGGCGGGTGGTGCGGCGGGTGGTGGCGGAGCGGACCACGGTCACCGTCAGGGCCAGGGTGAGGACGCCCGTGACGGCCAGGAGGCCAAGGCCGAGACCGTAGGAGCCGAGCCGGCCGTAGATGAAGCCCATGACCAGCGGCGGTACGAAGCCGCCGAGGCCGCCGGCGGCCCCGACCAGGCCGGTGACGGTGCCGACCTTGTCCGGCGGCGCGGTGCGGGTGATCAGGGCGAAGGTGGCGCCGCTGCCGGCTCCGAGCGCCGCCGCCATGGTGAGGAAGGCGATCGTGCCGACCGGCAGCAGGCTGGGGGTGAGGGCCTGGATGGCGGCCATGACGGTGACGACGAGGAATGTGCCGGTGAGGACGGGCACCGGGCCGATGCGGTCCGAGAGCCAGCCGCCGAGCGGCCGGGCCAGGACGGCCAGGACGACGAATCCGGCCATGCGGTTGGCGGCGTCGGCCTGCTCCAGGCCGTAGCCGGTCTGCAGGTAGGCGGGCAGGTAGACGGAGAAGGCGACGTAACCGCCGAAGGCGACGGCGTACAGGACGCAGGCCTGCCAGGTGATGGGCAGTTTCAGGGTGTCGGTCATGCGGGTGAGGAGGGGCTGGGTGGCGACGGCGCGGCCGGGGGCGTCGCGCAGGACGAGCCAGGCGATGACGGCGTAGACGGCCAGGGCGGCGGCGGTGATGAGGAAGGGGGTGGCGGCGCCGCCGGTGCGGACGAGGGGGACGGTGGTCAGGGCGCTGACGGCGGTGCCGCCCATGCCGGCGCCGAAGATCCCGACGGCCAGGCCGCGCCGGTGCGGCGGGAACCAGGCGTTGACGAAGGGCACGCCCACGGCGAAGGCCGTGCCGCCGATGCCGAGGAAGAAGCCGCCGGTCAGCAGGGCGGCCAGGGAGGTCTGCCCGGCCACGCCGATGAACAGCACGGGCACGATGGCGGCGGCGGAGACGAGGGGGAACATCACGCGGCCGCCGAAGCGGTCGGTCAGGGCGCCGACGGGGATGCGGCCCAGCGAGCCGACGATCACCGGTACGGCGACCAGCAGCGCCTGCTGCGCCGCCGACAGGCCGAGCAGCTCCTTGAAACGCGGTCCGAGGGGGCTGAGCAGGGCCCAGGCCCAGAAGTTCACCGCGAAGCCCAATGTCGCCAGGCCGAGCATCAACGCGGGCGTGCGACCGCGAGGGGCGGCCGGTGCGTTCGTCATGTCATCCTCACGTGGTTCATGGATTCAGGGATTCTCGGTCGGGGTTCGGGACCCAGGGCGCGGCGAGGTGGCAGCGGCGGCCGCCCGGTCATCTGAGGGCTCCCAGCAGGAGGTGTGCCACCACGTCGGCGGCCGAGTGGTCGTCGGGCAGGCCGTCGAGGAAGGCGGTGTCCTGGCCGAGGGTGAGCAGCGGCGGCTCGTCGTAGCCGTCGGCGCGGTGCTGCCCGAGCCCGATCGCGGCCAGCAGGCCGTTGCACAGGCAGCGCCGCCCGTCCGCCTCCTCGGCGGGGCGGCCCTTGCGCACGTAGACGTCCACCGGCTCGGCGGGGCAGCGGTAGCCGATCGAGCCGTCCGGCCTGGCGTACGAGCTGCGCAGGTAGCCCAGGTCGCACAGCCGTGGCCGCGCCTCGTACACCTCCGGCTCCGACACCGTCCCCTCGACCTCGGCGATCTTGAACGGGAACCCGGTCGGCGAGGCCCGCGGGTCGTTGCGCACCTGGAGGGCGCGGTGCGCGGTCCGCTCGCGCAGCCGCCGGCGCAGGACGGGATCCAGCCCGGACTCCCGGCACAGCGCGAACGCCGATCCCACCTGGATCCCCTCCGCGCCCGCCGCCCAGGCCCGCTCCAGGCCGCCGGGCGTGCCGTACCCGCCGGCCAGCCAGTACGGCAGCCCGAGCGCGGCGACCTTGCCCAGGTCGACCTCGTCGCGCGGTCCGTAGACCGGCTCCCCCGCCGCGTCGAGCACCATCCGGCCGCGGGGCGGCGCGCTGTGCCCGCCCGCCACCGGCGACTCGATCACGAACCCGTCCGGCCTGGTGGCCGGCGATCGGGCCAGGTACGCGGCCAGCACGTGGGACGACACGATCGCCAGCAGCCGGGGCCGGGCCAGCGGCGTCAGGCGGTGGCCAAGCAGCTCGACCGGGTCGATCCCGGCCGTGTGCCCCTCGGCGCCCGCCACGCTCACCGAGAGCCGGGCGGTGCGGTGCTCGGCCAGGTCGTCGAGCAGGCGCGGGATCTCCGCCGGGATGCCGGCGCCGACCAGCACGAAGTCGGCCCCGGCCAGCATCGCGCCGTACGCGGCGGCGGGCGTGGCGAGCTGGATCTTCTCCAGGTAGTTGACGCCGACGGGGCCGTCGTGGTCCTCCTTGGCCAGGAAGACCTCGGCGAAGTTGGCGACCACGGCCAGCTCGTCGCGGGCCCGGCTGTAGCGCAGCCCCAGCCGCGGCACCGGCCGGTACGTCACGTCCCGGCCGGACCCGCCGGGCACGAAATAGCGGCCCAGCACCCGCTCGGCGACCTCGGGCACGGGGAAGCAGGCCAGCGCGCGGCGCAGGTGTCCGCCGGGGTCGCCGCGCTGCAGCCGCCGGGCCAGGGTGACGTCGAGCGCCGTGCCCGACACCACGCCGAGCTGCCCGGTGGCGGCCACCGCGCGGGCCAGCCGCCAGCCCGACACGCCCACCCCCATGCCGCCCTGGATCAGGACGGGTCGCGCCGGCTCAGACACGCGGGGCCTCCGCCTCGTCCAGGACCTCGGACACGGGGCGGCGGGGCACGCGCGGGACCGGCGGGCCGTACCCGACCCTGATCAGCATCTGCACGTGCCCGAGCGGCCCCGTCCGGTCGCCGCGGTGCTGTGCCGGGCGCAGGTCGAGCGGCTGGCCGAACATCGATGCCGACACGCCGTGCGTGGTCGCGACGAGCAGCACCCGTTGCAGCACCTGCCCGGCGCGCAGCCAGTCGCGCGGCCCGTCACGCCGGGTGAACAGGGCCGCGATCTGCGGGTCGGACTCGAAGTCGGCGCTCCGCCGGGCCTGGTCCTGCCCCGGCACCGCCTGGCCGCCCAGCCCGAAGTCGCGCATGGGCAGCTCACCGCCGCGCGGGCGCGGGCCGAAGGCGTGCGCGGGCACCCCGTCGAAGCGCCGGTCCGGGGCGGTCCAGCAGGCCAGCTCCGCGCGGTAGGACTCCTCGGCGGACAGCGTGTCGTCGGCCGCGCCGACCATGTCGAGCACCCGCCGCGCCGTCCGCCCCTTGACCAGGACGAGCGTGGCGCCCTCCGCGTACGCGGCGTGGACCAGGTCGACGAAGACGTCCTTGGCCAGCCGCCGATCGTCGAAGGGGAACCGGTTGGTACGCCGGTGCGGGATCATGTCGTGCAGCAGCCGCTCGTCCCGGCCCGGCGGGTCACCGGGCGTGGCACGCACGGTGGCCAGCAGCTCGGGACGCCGGGCCGGGTCGGGCAACAGCGTGACGCGGGCGTCGTGCCCGGTCATCCGGAGCGCCAGCCGGAGGTTGCAGAGCGCGGCCCCGCAACTGGTGGCCAGGCCGCGCCCCATCGGGTCGATGGCGGTGAGCAACCGGTCGAGGTCGGCGTACAGCTCCATGGTCGCGTCGTCGACTCGGCGGAAGCGCCAGGGCTGGGTGTTGTGCACCGACGGCGCCGCGACGGCGGCGTTCACCAGCGCGCGCACGCCGGCGCGGGTGGCGAACGGCTTCTCCCCGGAGATGACAGCTGACATGGCCCCAAGATCCCGCGCCCGGGGGTGCCCGGGGCAGGGACCAAAGTCCCTTCCAGCTGGTCCGATGGACCGTTTCGCGCCGCCGGTCCGAAGGTCAGGTGCGGAACGGGCCGGTCACGCAGTAGGTGATTCCGCCGGAGGAGGAGCCCGAGGTGCCGCGCTGGGAGGAGAAGTAGAGCCGGTCGCCGGCCGGGCTGAAGGCCGGACCGGTGATCTCCGAGGAGCCCTGGCCGCCGATCCGCAGGAACGGGGAGATCTTGTCGTCCGGGGTGATCAGGCAGATCTCCATGTTGCCGCCGTCCTCGGCGACGTACAGGTCGCCGGAGGAGGAGCCGGTGACGTTGTCGACGCCCGTGAGCGGCGGGGTGCCGGGGCTGACCAGGCTGTCGTCGTAGGCGAGCTCGTACGTGCCGGAGGCCAGGTTGACCTGCCAGACCCGGTTGTCGCCCTTCGTGGTGAACCAGACCGTGTCGCCCGCGTAGTGGCAGCCCTCGCCCCCGTTGAACGACTTGGAGCCCGACACCTGGCTCCTCGTCGCCGTCGGCGAGCCGTCCGGGTCGGGCACGTCCGCCCAGGTGAACGAGCCGGAGGTGGCGGATCCCGCCATCATGACCTGGAGGGTGCCGGAGGACAGGTCGCCCCACGTCGTGGGGATGAACCGGTAGAAGCGCCCGTTGGTCTCGTCCTCGGTCAGGTAGATCACCCGCCGTACGGGGTCGGCGGCGGCCGCCTCGTGCTTGAACCGCCCCATCGCCGGCCGGCGCACGGCCGTGCCGCCGAACGGGTAGGTCTCGTAGACGTAGCCGAGGCTGACCTCCTCGCACGACAGCCACGTGTTCCACGGCGTCTTCCCGCCCGCGCAGTTCGTCCGGGTGCCGGACAGGATCCGGTACGCCGACGTGACGGTGCCGCCGGAGTCGAACCGGATGGCCGAGGCGCCGCCGCCAGGGTTGATCTCGGAGTTGGAGACGTAGATCCAGCCGGTGCCGTCGGCGAAGCAGGCGCCTCCGTCGGGGGCGTTGTGCCAGGTGTAGGAGGTGCCCGGGACGACCTGCCCGGAGCGGGCGATCACCCGGCTGGTGAAGCCGGCGGGCAGCTGGATGCCGTTGGCGTCGGCGGCCTGTAAGGGGCCGTAGGGGCCGGTGGCGTTCTGGGCCGGTGCGGCCAGCGCCGCGCCCTGCCAGAGACTGCCGGAGAAGGCGACCGTGCCCGCGCCGAGCACGGAAGCACGCAGGAAATGACGACGCTCCATCGAGGAGACCTCCTTGAGGGGGGTGCGGCCTCGCTGACAGTAAGTCGGGCGAGGGGACAACCGGCTGTCAGGAAAGTTAACGGCCGCAGTGCGGTGGAACACATTCCGGTGCGCGCTTGCGCGGGCGGCGGGCCCTGGACTGAACTGGGTGTCGTGATCGACGGCCGTGCCGACATCGTCGAACAGGGCCCGCGCCGGCCCCGCCGCGCGGGGATCGTGGTGCTGCTCGCCCTGCTGGCCGTGCCGCTCATCGCGTTCCTCACCGGCCGGGACACCGACCGCCGTCCGGCCCCGGTCGTCACCGCCCCGGCGCCCGTGCGCCAGGCTGGTGGGGTGGTGCCCAACGCCCTCTACCCCGTGGCGAGCGGCACAGGCGGCACCAGGACGTTGCGGGTCACGTTCCCCGACGGGTCGCGGGCGGAGCTCACGTACCCGGCCGGGCTGAACCTGGCCTCGCTCGGGGCGCGCCCGTACACGAGCGCCACCCTGTCCGGCGGCGGGACGGCGGAGGTGTTCCGCCCGCTCACCGCTCCCTTCTACGGCGAGGCGGAGATCGCCGCCGGCCGCCCGATGGTACGCGCGCTCACCCGGACCGTCACGCTGTGGCCCGGCCCGCTCGGGGTGGACGGCGCCGGCCAGGTGCTGCTCTTCGGCTTCGGCGACTGGCGGGTGGCGCTGCAGGACGAGACCGCCGGGATGACGTTCGAACAGCGGCTGGCCTGGGCCGAGAACCTGCGCGGCAGGCTCACCCCCGACGGCTTCCTCACCCTGTCGGCCGGCGGTCCGCTGCGCCTGTCGCGGCCCGGCGAGGTCCGCGACGGCGTGCTCGTCGGGCCGCAGCTGTGGCTGGGCGGGCTGAGCCGCCGCATGCTGGTGATCGCCCCGGATCCCGGCTGCGGGGGGCCCAGCGGGGGGCCCAGCGGCACGCCCGTCGTCGACCCGCGCCACACCATCGCGGGCAGCGCCTGCCGCGACGGCTTCTTCCTGGCCGCCTCCGGCGACGACGCGTTCGTCCGCAGCGCGCTGAAGGACGTCCGCGCCCGCGCCCTCTGACCCCGCCACACCCTCCGACCTCGCACCCCCAACTCCGCCACCAGCACGGCGACGCGGGCAACGACCTGCTGACCGGCGGGAGCGGGACCGACCGGTTCTTCCCCGGCGTGGCGACGATCGGGTGGCCGTCAGCGGCGGCGCCCGGCAGCCGTGGTCACGACTCGGGCCGGCCGTCCGCGCCGGCGTCCAGCAGCCGCCGCCCGAGGACGCTCGCGGCCTCGCGCAGTTCGGGGCAGCGCACGATCCGGTACGGGGCCGGGATCGCCACGAGCTGCCCGGCGTACCAGGCCGGGTTGCTGGTGCTGCCGACCAGGCGGCTGGTGCCGGGGCCGAGCGGTTCGACCCGCCCCAGAGCTCGGGGCAGGTGGTCCGCCACGACGCCGGCGGGGGCGTCGATGACGACCTCGGCGTCGTACTCCCAGCCGACGGCGAGGTGCTCCTCCAGCTCGGCGACCGGGTCGAGGCCGGCCGGCGGGCTGAAGGGGACGTCGAGCACCTCCACGCCCCGGACCCGGTCGATCCGGTAGGCCCGCCGGGCGCCGGCGGTGTGGGACCGGCACAGCAGATACCACCGCCCGTGGCGTACGACGACCGCCCACGGGTCGACCTCCACGACCCGCTCCCGCCCGGCCTCGGAGCGGTAGCCGAGCCGCACCCGCCGGTGGTTGGCACAGGCCTGCACCAGAGCGGTCGTGGTCTCGGGGTCGGGCCGCGCGGCGCCGCGGTCGGGGGCGGGCGCGGTGGTCCGGCGGACGGCCTCGGCCTGGGCGGCCACCGACTCCGGCAGCGCGCGTACGATCTTGCCGAGCGCGCCGCCGACCGGGCCGGAGGGATCGCCGGCGTCGTGGTGGCCGTCGAGCACGGCCATGACCAGCCCGAGCGCCTCGGCGGCGGTGAACATCAGGGGCGGCAGCCGCAGCCCGCGCCCGAGGCGATAGCCGCCGTAGGGCCCCCGGGTGGACTCGATCGGGATGCCCGCCTCGCGCAGGATCTCGACGTAACGCCGCGCGGCCCGCTCCGAGACGCCGAGTTTGGCGGCGAGCCGGTCCGCGGTGATGCCCGGGCCGGCCTGGACCAGCTCGAGGGCCAGCAGTGCCCGGGCCGTGGGGCTCAGGTCGGGCAGCACGACATCACCGCATTCCGGAAGCAGAACGTCCGGAACGGACCCTAACATGCAGCCATGATTCACCCATCCTCGACGTTGGAGCCGATCCAGCCCGGCCGGTTGACCATCGTCCCCGCCAACGAGGCGCCGTGGGAGGACCTCGCCGCGATCTTCGACGCCGGGGAGGCGAAGCGGTGCCGGTGCCAGCGGTTCAAGGTCGTCGGCTGGATCTGGCGCGACTCCACGCTGGAGGAACGTACCGCGATGCTCCGGGCCCAGACCGCCTGCGGCGACCCGGACGCCCCGTCCACCAGCGGGCTGGTGGCCTACGTGGACGGCGAGCCGGCCGGCTGGGTCGCGGTCGAGCCGCGGACGGCCTACCCCAAGCTGCGCACCTCCCGCGTGCCGTGGACCGGCCGCCAGGAGGACAAGGACGACGGCGACGTCTGGGCGGTGACCTGCTTCGTGATCCGGAAGGCCCACCGCGGTCGCGGCCTGACCTATCTCCTCGCCCGGGCCACGGTCGGCTTCGCCCGCGAACGCGGCGCCCGGGCGCTGGAGGCCTATGCGATGCTCACCGAGCCGGGCAAGGAGATCATCTGGGGCGAGCTGCACGTGGGCGCCCGGCAGGTCTTCGAGGACGCCGGGTTCACGGAGGTCAGCCGCCCCACCACCCGGCGGGTGGTCATGCGGATCGACTTCGGGTGAGCCCCTGCCGGGGCGGGCGGAGTGCCGGCGCCCGCCCCGGGGCCGTTACCGGTAGGTGATGTCGGACGCCGAGTACAGGCAGTGCACCCCGTCGGGGCCGGAGCCGAGCTTCTCCGGCTCGCTGCCCTTGGGCACGCCCTTGTACCTCTCGCAGATGGTGGCGCTGCCGTACACGGTGATCCGGCTGAAGCGCGCGGTGTCGCCCCAGTTGGAGTTGATCCCGGCCAGCACGCTGGTGGAGCGGGCGGTGACGCCGTCCATCACCACGTGGCGCTGGTAGGAGGTGGAGCAGTTGCCGCACGCCCGGTACAGCTTGCCGGAGCTGTGCACCTGGAAGTTCTTGATGGTCAGCGTGCCGGCCCCGTTGTGCTGGAAGACCTTGTCCGAGCCGGACCTGGCGCCGCCGCCGTCCACCAGGTACGTGGCCGACGAGCTGGAGCTCTTGAACGTGGCGGCGTCCTCGCCGACGTCGTTCCACCAGACGTTGCGGATGGTGCAGGAGCCCTCGCAGTGGATGCCGTCGCCGGCCGGCGCGTCGAGGATGACGTTCTGGATCGTCCCGCCGTTCGGCACCACGAACATCGGGTCCTGGCTCTCGCCCTGGCCGCCGTCGCCGATGCCGTAGTAGCGCTTCATGCCGCCGTCGAAGAACGAGCCGAGGTTTCGCGTGCTCGTGGTGTGCACGCTGCCCGTGTCCGACGGCCACGGGCCGCTGCCGTTACCGCCGCCGCTGGTGGGGGTCACGGTCGGGGTGGGAGTCGGGTCGGGGCCGGGGGTGCCGCCGCCCGCGGGCCGCAGCGTCCACTGCTTGGTGGCCACCGAGTCGCAGGAGTTCTGCTGGAGCGGGGCGTTGGCCGCGGTGGAGTTGTCCTTGACGTTGAGGCACTTGCCGCCGTTGGCGTTGACCACCCGGTAGTTCGAGCCGGAGGCGGTGAGCTGCCAGCTCTGCGAGGCGGCCGAGGTGCACGACTCCTGCTGGACCGCCTTGCCGGCGCTGGTCGAGGCGTCCCGTACGCCGGCGCACTTGCCGCTGTGCTGCGCCTTGACCTGGTAGGCGCTGCCCGCGGCGGTCAGCGTGAAGACCTGCCCGGCCGAGCCGGCGCAGGTGGCCTGAACGAGCTGGACACCGTCCCCGGCGCTCTGCCCGGGTACGGTCGCGCACAGGCCGCTGCCGGCGTTGACCAGCGTGTAGTTGCCGTTGGATGGAGCGGCCGAGGCGGGTGCGGTGGCCAGCGCCGCCAGCCCGCCGGTCAGCAGCAGGCCGGCGGCCGTCGCGATCGCCAGCCTGATGCCGGGACTAGTTCTTCTGCGCACGTCAGCTCCGTTCGACGAGGATCGGTAAGCGCTTTCCCGGGAAGGCAGCTGAAGTGAAGCACAGGGGGACCGGCGGCGGAAGGCGTCGCCGGCGGGCGCGCGCCGCCGGATCGGCATCCGGCCAGGTCGGCCCGCATGTGCGCGGACGGCTGGAGTTGCAGGCAGGCGGTGAAAGTTTCATCGGCGGGTAACGAGCCGCCCTCTCCGAAGCGGAGAATCTCTGATCCGGAGGACTAGATTGGGAAGGTGGCCGACAAACACCCCGAGACTGTCTTCCGCGAGTTCCTGGTCGCGGTCCTGCTGCACAACGAGGCGGTCGCCGACCGGCTCGGCCTGCAACCGGTCGACGTCGCCGCCGCCATCCTGCTGGAGACGCGGGGGCCGCTCGCCGTGGGGGCGATCTCCGAGGAGCTCGGGCTGCCGTCCGCCTCGACGACCAGGCTGATCGACCGGCTGGAGAGGGCGGGCTACGTGCGCCGGGTGCGCGGCGAGCGCGACCGGCGCTCGGTCACCGTGGAACTGGTCGAGGGCGGCCTCGACGACTACGACGCCGCCTGCGAGTCGTCCCGGCGACACCTGGACGAGATCGGCGCGCACTACGCGCCGGAGCAGGTGCCGCTGCTGCTGGACATGTTCGCCCGCGTCGCCGGGGCCTACCGATCGGCCACCAGGGAGCTGCGGGGAGGGTCTCACGGGACCAGCAGGCCCCAGTAGAACGCCCACGGGACGAACGCCACCCCGGCGGCGAGCAGGAGCCCGAGCCGCACGCGTTCCCCGCGCTCGGCCACCCGCCGCCACCGCGCCGCGGTCAGCACGGTCGCCACGACGGCCACGACCGCGAGCCCTTGGAGCACCAGCCAGACCACCGGCCGGTCGCCCAGCAGCGGCCCGGGGACCGACAGCTTCCCACCGGTCATGATCAGGTAGAACAGGTACCCGAACCCGCCGGCGAGCGCCGCGAGACCGGCGGCGCTGACGAGCCGGGCCGCCTTGACCACGTGCGGGCCTTCCCGTCGCCGCACCCGCCGCACCAGGGCCACCACCGGATAGCCGACGAACCCGGCCAGGATCAGCGCCAGGACCGCGAGCTGCGCCGCCGCCGACTCCCACCACGACACCGGCGGCACGTCCACGGTGTCACTGGCCTGGACCGGCGTGGGCCCGGAAATCCTGGCCACGGGCGCCCGGCCGGAGATCGCCTCGCCCACCCAGCTGCCCACGAGCTCCGCGTAGCCGGGGGCCAGGTCGGGCAGCCGCGTCACCCCGGCGTCGGGGGTACGGTGCGCGGCGTGGTCGGCGTCGGCGAAGAACTGGAACGTGTACTGCCGGTTCCCCCCGGACTCGAGGGCCTGCGCGAAGATCGGCGGGCTCTCCCTGGGCGGGGTCAGCAGGTCGTGGACGCCCCAGATCGCCAGCACGGGCTGGCGCACGCCCGCGATGATCGGCCGCGGGTCGAAGTTCGGCTCGGGGAACATCCCCCCGTCGGCGATCACCCGGTACAGGTTGGGCTCCGCCCGGTCGACGACCGAACCGCCCACGCCGGCCTTGCGCAGCCCCGCCGCCACCGCCCAGGTCTGCTGCCGCAGCGGCGGCAGCGCGTTGGCGCCCACGATGATCATGAACGCGATGTCCGAGGAGCGCGACGCCGCGATCGGCGCCACCCAGCCGCCCTCGCTGAGCCCCCAGATGCCGATCTTGGCCGGGTCCACCCCCGGCTGCTGCCGGAGCGTCCTGATCGCCCCCAGCGCGTCTTCGGCGAGGCTCGCGTACGACCTCTTGAACAGCGAGTAGCCCTCCGAGCGCTTGTCGTAGATCAGCACGGAGAGCCCCTGGCGGGCGAAGGCGACGGCCTCCCCCAGCAGCTTCTCCCGTGGCGTCCCGGTGCCGGCCCCGTGCACGAGCACCATCCCGGGCCGCCCGCCCGTCGCGGACGCCGGGCTGATCACGCTGCCGTGCAGTTGGAGCCCGCCGCCGCCGCGGAAGCTCACCTCGGTCGCCGTGAGCCCTTCGGGAAGCGGGACGCTTCGAGTGGTCGCGGCAGCACTTAAGGGCGTGAGCGCCGACAGCACGGCGATCAGGCCCGCGAGAATCATCATTCGCATATTGCCGACACTAGTCTGCAGAGAACTCTCGGCAAAGGCTTGTCTGCAGATATCGTTCTGGAGGACTAGCCTGCTCCTCATGAAGGACGACGAGCCGTTCCTGCTGAACGACCCCGACAGGCTCAAGGCCCTGGCCCACCCCATGCGCCGCCGCATGCTCACCCACCTGAACCTGCACGGCCCGGCCACCTCCACCACCCTCGGCGAGCTGCTCGGGGCGAAGACCGGCACCACCAGCTACCACCTGCGCCAGCTGGAGAAATACGGCTTCATCGAGGAGATCCCCGAGCGTTCCACGGGCCGCGAGCGCTGGTGGCGGCGGGCCACACTCCCCCGCGACATGCGGCTGCCCACCCCCGACGAGCTGGCGCCGGAGGACCGGCCGGCCCTGGAGGAGTTCCACCGGATCGGGTACGAGGAGGACCGGGTCCTGTTCGAGCGCTTCCCGGCCGCCTTCCGCGCCGACCCCGCGTGGGCGAGAGGATCCAGGGGGCTCGCCCGCATGACCAAGGAGGAGCTGAACGAGTTCTACGAGGCGTACATCGCCCTGCTCATGAAGTACGGCCACCCCGCCGACGAGGCGCCGCCCGGCTCACGCCCGGTCTACGTCCGGATGTTCACGCTCCCCGCCGACGAGGAATGACGCGGGCGCCCGCCCGTACGGGCCGGCCGGCGGGCTCGGGGCGTAGGTAGCCTCGGGGGCCGCTAGGCGAGGACGCCGGGTGGCCTGCGGGCCAGCCGGCGGCCGATGAGCTGCATCGGCCGCTCCAGGAACCGGTGGCTCAGCCAGCTCGCCGGCAGGAGCAGGGCGAGGAAGAGGACGCCGACGCCGATCTGCAGGAGCGGTGGCGACCAGCGCATCTCCCCCGCCACCTGCATGATCACCAGCAGGATCGGCAGGTGCACCAGGTAGAGGGAGTAGCTGATCGCGCCGAGCCAGGCGAGGAGGGCGGGCACCCGCCGGGCCCGCCAGGCCATGGCGGCGGCGAAGGTGCCGGCCGCGAGCAGGATGGTGAGGCTCCACACGTCCGGCCGCACCCACCACCAGCCGGCGTTGGCCGCCCAGAGCGGCGTCGCGGCCACCAGCGAGGCGGCGACGGCCACCGGCCAGAGCGGCCCCTCGCCGCGCTCCCATCGGCGGATCGCCATGCCGGCGAACATGACGGCCAGGATCGCCGCGCCGAACCAGGGAACGCGGCTGCCCAGCAGCACCAGGACCAGCGCCATCACGCCCAGCGCGCCGGCCGCGGCCGTCCGCCCCCGGCCGGAGACCACGCAGGCCAGACCGACGACGAACGCCCCGGCCGACAACCAGGCCAGCCACCCGCCCGTCAGCGGCGCCCCGGTCAGCGCCAGCCCGGCGACGGAGCCGAGCACCGCGAACACGACCGGCAGCACGCCGCGGCGGTCGCGCACCCCGGCCACGAACAGCGCGGCGGCCAGCAGGTAGAAGACCATCTCGTACGACAGCGTCCACATGGTGTTCAGCACCCCGGCCGCACCGACCGCGTCCATCATCATCGTCACGTGGGCGGCCACGGACGACGGGTCCCTGGCCACCTCCGGCCGGATCGGGATCCACCAGGACAGCGCGAGGACCAGGGCGATGACCGCGAGGTAGAGCGGGTAGAGGCGGAAGAGCCGGCCGATCCAGAAGGCCCGCAGGTCGCCGTGCCGTTCCAGGGAGGTCGGGATGATGTACCCGCTGACCAGGAAGAACACCAGCACGCCGTAGATGCCGAGGTTGATCGCGGTGGGCCGTAGCCACGGCATGGCCCAGGTCGTCAGGTGCTCGCCCACGACGGCGAGGGCGCCGATGCCGCGTAACGCGTCCAGCCACGCGAGCCTGGACGGTCCCGGCTGCGCGACATGGGGGGTTTTCAGCGGGGCAGTCGGCATATGCCACAACGTATCGGAGTGGCGCCCGCCACGGATCACCCGCTCCACGTCCTGCCTCTCCGCATCCGGGGTTGGCGGGCTCTTGACACGGCATCGCACATTTGAAAACTTCCTTTACAGATCGGGGGTTGACAACGCTGTCATGATTCCTCGTGAAAGGTGCCCCCCCGGATGAAGCACCCTCCCCGGCGCCCCCTCCTCATGGCGCTCTTGTCCACCGCACTCACCCTCCTCCTCGCCGCCCCCGCGACCGCGGCCCTGACCTCGGGGACCGGCCCGGACCCCATTCCCAATCCCGGCCCGTCGGGCACCCCGGCCCCCGGCCCCTCCTACAGCCCGCCGCCCGACCCCGGAGCGGCCGAGCCGCCGGCGCCCCCGGCGGAGGTGCAACGGGCGGCGCGGGACGGGCAGGCGCTGGCCAGGGATGAGGGCGCGGCCTTCGCCTCCTCCTTCGAGCCGGGCGACCCGCAGCCGACCTGGGTCAACACGGCCGAGCGGGCCTCCAACACCACCGGGACACTGCCCGGCGGCATCGAGGGCAGCATCACGGACCGGATCGTCCAGGTGGGCGCCAGCGGCGAGTACGCGGCCTCGGGCGAGGTGAAGGAGAACCTGGCCGACACCGACGTGAACACCAAGTGGCTGGTGTTCACCGCCACGGGCTGGGCCCGGTACACCCTGGCCGAACCCGTGGCGGTCGTGCACTACGCGCTGACCTCCGCCAACGACGCGCCCGAGCGCGACCCGCGCGACTGGCAGCTCCAGGGCTCGCCGGACGGGCAGAGCTGGACCACGCTGGACACCCGCACGGACGAGACGTTCACCGCCCGCCTGCAGCGCAAGGAGTACCGCTTCGCCGGCACCACCGCCTACGCCCACTACCGGCTGAACGTCACCCGGATCGGCAGCGGCTCGACCCTGCAGCTGGCCGAGTGGGAGCTGTCCGACGGCCGGACCGGTCCCCGGCCGCCCAGCGACATGCGCAGCCAGGTGGGCACGGGGCCGACCGGCGGGTTCGTCTCCAAGCCGCGGGCCGGCTTCTCCGGTCTGCGGGCCTTCCAGTACGCCGGCAGCACCACCTCGGAGGACGGCGGTCACTCCACCAACAAGGTGTTCGAGGTGGACATCCCGGTCACGTCCACGACCGAGCTGTCGTACGTGGTCTTCCCCGAGTTCACCGCGGCCGACCTGCGCTACCCCAGCACGTACGTCTCGGTGGACCTGGCCTTCCGCGACGGCACCCACCTCAGCGACCTGCGGGCCGTCGACCAGCACGGCGTCCGGCTGGCGCCGCGCGAGCAGGGCGCGTCCAAGACCCTGTACGCCGACCAGTGGAACCACAAGCTGGCCCGGATCGGGGAGGTGGCCAGGGGCAAGCGGATCAGCCGCGTCCTGGTGGCCTACGACTTCCCCGGCGGGGCGGCCGGGTTCCGGGGCTGGGTGGACGACATCAGGATCGTCTCGGAGCGGAAGCGGCAGCCGTACGAGGGGCGCGACGACCGGCGGGCCGGGCCCTCGCAGTATGCGGTGACCACCCGGGGGACGCACTCCACGGGCGGGTTCTCGCGGGGCAACAACTTCCCGGCCACCGCGGTGCCGCACGGGTTCAACTTCTGGACGCCGATGACCGACGCCGGCTCGATCAGCTGGCTCTACGAGTACCACCGGGCCAACAACGCGGCCAACCTGCCGGAGATCCAGGCCTTCACCGCCAGTCACGAGCCGAGCCCGTGGATGGGCGACCGGCAGACGTTCCAGTTCATGCCCTCGGCGGCCGAGGGGGTGCCCGACCCGGCGCGTACCGCCCGGGCGCTGGCCTTCCGCCACGAGCGGGAGGTGGCCAGGCCGCACCTGTACGCGGTGACGTTCGACAGCGGGCTGAAGACCGAGATCGCGCCGACCGACCACGCGGCGATGGCCCGCTTCACCTTCCCCGGCTCCTCGGCCAAGCTGATCTTCGACAACGTCGACGACAACGGCGGCCTGACCCTGGACGTCTCGGGCGGCGTCGTGACCGGCCATTCTGACGTGCGCAGCGACCTGTCCACCGGGGCCACCCGGATGTTCTACTACGCCGTCTTCGACCGCCCGGTCACCGGCGGCGGCAAGCTGACCGGGCAGGGCCGGGACAACGTGCTCGGCTACCTGGCCTTCGACGCCGGCCAGGCGCGCACGGTCACCATGCGCATCGCGTCCTCGCTGATCAGCGTGGAGCAGGCCAGGCGGAACCTGGAGCTGGAGCTCGCCGCCTCGGACACGCTGGAGACGGTCAGCGAGCGGGCGCGGCGGGCGTGGGACGCCAAGCTGGGCGTCATCGAGGTCGAGGGCGCGAGCCGGGACCAGCTCGTCACGCTGTACTCCAACCTCTACCGGCTGTTCCTGTATCCCAACTCCGGCTTCGAGAACACCGGCACGGCGGACGCGCCGGTGTACCGGCACGCCGTGCAGTCGGCCACGAGCACCGTGCCGGCCCCGCGGGTGGCGGACGGGAAGGTGTACGTCAACAACGGGTTCTGGGACACCTACCGCACGACGTGGCCGGCGTACGCGCTGCTCACGCCGGGCGCGGCCGGGGAGATGGTGGACGGGTTCGTCCAGCAGTACGAGGACGGCGGCTGGATCGCGCGGTGGTCCTCGCCGGGCTACGCCGATCTGATGGTCGGCACCAGCTCCGACGTGGCCTTCGCCGACGCCTACCTGAAGGGGGTGACGGGTTTCGACGCCGCGACCGCGTACCAGGCGGCGGTCAGGAACGCCACCGTGGCCCCGCCGACCCGCCACGTGGGGCGCAAGGGCCTGGCCACCTCCGCCTTCCTCGGGTACACCGCCGTCCAGTCCACGGGCGAGGCCATGTCATGGGCCATGGACGGCTACATCAACGACTTCGGGATCGCGAACATGGCCAAGGCGCTGGCCGAGCGCGCCACCGGGGCGCAGCGGACCCGCTACCTGGAGGAGTACGAATATTTCCGGAACCGGGCCCAGAACTACGTGCACCTGTTCGACCCGGCCGTGCGCTTCTTCCAGGGCAGGAACACCGACGGCTCCTTCCGCCGCAAGCCGGGCGCCTACGACCCGCGGGCCTGGGGCTTCGACTACACCGAGACCAACGGCTGGAACATGGCCTTCCACGTCCCGCAGGACGGCCGCGGCCTGGCCAACCTGTACGGCGGCGCGGACCGGCTGGCGGCCAAGCTGGACGCCTTCTTCGCCGAGCCGGAGACGGCGCTGTTCCCCGGCTCGTACAGCGGGATCATCCACGAGATGCGCGAGGCCCGGGACGTGCGGATGGGCCAGTACGGGCACAGCAACCAGCCCTCCCACCACATCCCCTACATGTACGACTACGCCGGGCAGCCGTGGAAGACCCAGGCCAAGGTGCGCGAGGCGCTCTCGCGGCTGTACCTGGGCAGCGAGATCGGCCAGGGCTACCCGGGCGACGAGGACAACGGCGAGATGTCGGCCTGGCAGGTCTTCGGCGCGCTGGGCTTCTACCCGCTGCAGATGGGCAGCCCGTACTACGCCATCGGCTCGCCGCTGTTCAAGAAGGCCACGGTGCACCTGGAGGGCGGCCGGAAGCTGGTGGTCAAGGCGCCGGGCAACAGCGCGCGCGACGTCTACGTGCAGGGGCTGAAGGTCAACGGCAGGTCGTACGACCGGACGTACCTGCCGCACGACCTGATCGCCAAGGGCGGCGAGCTGGTGTTCGAGATGGGGCCGAAGCCGTCCCGCTGGGGCACCGGCAGGAACGCGGCCCCGCCCTCGATCACCGGTGACGACCGCGTGCCCGCGCCGCTGCGCGACGCCACGGGGCCGGGCCGCGGCACGGCGTCGGCGGCCGGCGGCGCCGACGTGAGCGCGCTGTTCGACGACAGCTCGGCCACCCGGGCGACGCTGCCCGAGTGGGTCCGGTACTCCTTCGACGGCGACCGCCGGGCGCGCTTCTACACGCTCACCTCCGGAGCCGGCCAGCCGGCCGAGGACCCGACCGGCTGGGTCCTGGAGGGCTCCGCCGACGGCGTCTCGTGGAAGGTGCTCGACGAGCGGTCCGGCGAGAGCTTCGCGTGGCGGCAGCAGACGCGGCCGTTCAGGATCGCCGAGCCGGGTGCGTACGCCCACTACCGGATCACGTTCGCCGGCGGGACGTCGCTCGCGGAGGCCGAGCTGCTGGCCTCCGCGCCGCCCGAGACCTCGCCGCTGGTCGTCGAGGCCGCCGGCGTCCTGGCCACGCCGGGCGCGACCGTGACGCTGCCGGTGACCGTGTCCAACCACGCCACCGGGCCCGCCACGGGGCGGCTGACCGCGACCGTGCCGGAGGGCTGGACCGTCCAGCCGGCGGCCGCGGACTTCGGGCCCGTCGCGCCGGGCGCGTCCCGGACCCTGTCCTTCCAGGTGACGGTGCCGGCGACGGCGGGTCCCGGCAGCCATCCGGTACGGCTCGCCGCGACCTCCGACCAGGGGGCGGCCGGGGAGCAGGTGATGGTCACGGTGATCGGCGACACCGTGGAGTTCACGCCCGGCACCCCGGCCGAGGAGCCCTGGCTGCTGGAGGAGGACGGGTCGCAGCTCGACGGCGAGGTGTACGACGGCCGTGCCCGGTTCACCGACGGTGACAGCCACGCCACCTACCGGTTCGAGCTGCCCGGCGGGGTGACCGGGGGCACGCTGACGCTGGAGCTCGGCAACCAGTTCCTGGTGCAGGTCTCGGCCGACAACCAGAGCTGGCGGACGGTGCTGCAGGAGAGCGCGAACGTGCGTGACCTGTCCAACCGGGCGCCGCGCGCGCTCGACGTCAACGAGCTGCGCGGTGATTCCCGCACGTTCTACGTGCGCATCGGGGACAGCCGGCCGCAGGACGGCTGGGGGTCCTGGCTCGCCAGGGTCCGGCTGGACCTGACGCGTACGGCGGGCTAGCCGGTTTCACCGGGCCCGGGGACTTTCGTCCCCGGGCCCCTTTTTTTGTTCGGCCGCGGCTTGCAGTTCGGGTTACGAACTAATATGGTTCGTATCCCGAACGAGATTTATGGATTTCTCAGGAGTGTGCCATCATGGGCCGGAAAGTTGTGATCATCGGCGGCGGGTACGGCGGCGCCAGCGCCGCCAAGGCGCTGGACCAGGACGCCGACGTCGTCCTCGTCGAACCGAAGGACGCCTTCGTCCAGAACGCGGTGTCGCTGCGCGCGCTGGTGCGGCCGGAGTGGGCCGACAACCTGTTCATCCCCTATGACCGGTTGCTGCAACGGGGCCGGGTCCTCAGGGAGCGGGCGGTCTCGGTCGACGCCGGCGGTGTGGTCCTGGGCTCCGGCGAGCGGCTCGACGCCGACTACCTGGTGCTGGCGACCGGCTCCGGCTACCCCTTCCCGTTCAAGTTCGACACCGACCGGTCAGGCCAGGCGCGCGAGCGGCTGCTGACCCTGCACGCCGGGCTCGCGGCCGCCACCCGCGTCCTGATCACCGGCGCGGGGCCGGTCGGGCTGGAGCTGGCCGGGGAGATCAAGGCGGTGTGGCCGGACAAGCACGTCACCATCGTCGACCCGGCCCCCGAGCTCCTCCCCCGCTTCGCCCCGCAGCTGCGCGAAGACCTGCGCCGGCAGCTCGACGCGCTCGGGGTGGACCTGCGGCTGGGAACGACCCTGGGCGCGCAGCCCCCGGTCGAGCCCGGCAGAGCCGAGCCGTTCACCGTACCCCTCACCGGGCCGACCACCGGCGAGGAGATCTCCGCCGACATCTGGTTCCGCGCCCACGGCGTCACCGTCCACACCGCCTACCTCGGCACGGACCTGGCCACCGCCCGCACGCCGGAGGGCTTCGTCCGCGTGGGCGACCGGCTGAACGTCCACGGCTTCGATCACGTCTACGCCATCGGCGACATCACCGACCTGCCCGAGGCGAAGATGGCGGGCAACGCGATGAGCCACGCGGAGGTCGTGGCCGCCAACATCCTCGCCCAGGTCCGGAACGAGCAGCCCACCAGCGTCTACCGGCCGTCCGAGGTGCCCTTCGTACTGCTCCCCCTCGGCCCCGAGGGCGGCGTCGGCCAGCTGCCCTCCCCCGACGGACCGATCGTCCTGTCGGGACAGACGGTCTCCGAGTACAAGGGCGCCGACCTGTTCACCGGCCGCTTCGCCGAGCTGTTCGGCACCGACACCCGCCGACCGGAGGCCGCCTGACGCGCCCCAAAGGCGACCCGACCGCGAAACTCCGCAACCGCCCGACCGCGAGCCCGGCCCGCGGCGGCCAGCCCGAGCAACGGCCCGGTTGGCGTCCCGATTGGCGGGCCGGTTGGCGGCCCGATTGGCCGCCCGATTGGCGGGCCGAGGATCCGGCCTGGCGACGCGCCCGACCCGCCATCCCGCCTGGCGACGGGCGTGACCGGGAACGCGGCCCGGTCACGCCCGGTCAGCGGCCGGAGGCGGGAGCTGGGGCGGAGGCGGGAGCGGCGGCGGGGGGCGTCTCGTCCCGCTCCAGGAAGATCATCGGCACGTTGTTGTCGCTGACCACCCGGCCGAGCAGGTCGGCGAGCTGGTCGCTCTCCCCGCCGTCGAGCCCCGCCGGAAGCTCCGCGATCCGCTGGCAGGTGGCGGTGTAGAACGTCTCGGCCAGCTCGCCGCCCCGCTTGGTGAGCGCGACGCGGACCGCGCGCCGGTCCTTCGGGTCGGGCTCGCGGCGCACCAGGCCGCGCTGGGCGGTCCTGTCCACCAGCTCGGTGAGGCTGGACTTGGCCAGCCGCAACATCGACCCGAGGGCGCTCATCCCGTACGGCTGCGCCATCAGCACGCAGAGCAGTTGCCCCTGCTGAGAGGTCAGCCCGTATTCGCGGGCCGACTCGGCGTAGACGGCGTTCACCAGAAAGGCCGACCGCACCAGCGCGGCCACGACCCCCAGATTTTCCTCAGCCTTAGCCACTCGGTTAGGCTACCACATATTGTTCGCTATACGAACTAATGGAGGGGTACCTATGACGGCGTTGTTCGGCGTCGGGATCTCAACCGCTGTAAGCGCCGCACGCGAGACCCTGCGGCACGCGGCCCAGGCCGATCGGGACGGGCTGGACCTGTTCACCGTATCCGATCATCCCTATTTCGCCGACCGCCTGGACGCCTACTCCCTGGTGGGCATGGCCCTGGGCGGCACCACGCGGATCGCGGGCCTGGTGAGCGTCACCAACCTGCCCAGCCGCCCCGCGCCGATGCTGGCCCGTACTATCACCTCGCTGTCCGCGCTGTCCGGGGGCCGGATCGTGCTGGGGGCGGGCGCGGGCGGCCTGTGGGAGGACATCGCCAGGCTGGGCGTGCCGAAGCTGGGGCCGGGCGCGGCGGTACGCGCGTTCGAGGAGGCCGTCACCCTCATCAGGGCGCTGTGCGGCGGCGGGGACCGGGTCACTTTCGACGGCGAGTTCTACCAGGTCACCGACCTGGAGCCGGCACCCGTCCCGGCCCCGCCGGTGTGGACCGGCTCGGTCGGGCCGAAGTCGCTGGCCGCGACCGGCCGGGTGGCCGACGGCTGGATCCCCGGGCACGCCGCCGACTGGCTCAGCCCCCGTTACCGCACCTCGCGCCCCATCATCGACCGCGCGGCCACCGACGCCGGCCGGGACCCCGGGGACATCGCCACGATCTACAACCTGCCCGGCGTCATCACACCGCACCCGCTCGCCGAGACCCGCGACCACGAGGGCCGCTGGATCGGCGGCTCGGCCGAGCAGTGGATCGAGGAACTCACCGGCGCCGTGCTCGACCACGGCGCCTCGGGCTTCGTCTACTTTCCCGACGACGACACCCCCACCGACCTGGCACTCGGCCGATGGGCCAACGAGATAGTCCCCGCCGTCAGAGAAGCCACCACCCCACGCCCCTGACCCCCGCCAGAGAAGCCACCACCCCACGCCCCTGACCCCCGACAGAGAAGCCACCGCCCTCCGCCCTGACCCCCGCCAGAGACCCGGACCACCAACCCCGGCCCATGGACCCGGGCAGTCGGGCAGGAGGCGACAGCGGAGCCGCGGGTGGTGGGTTGGTGGGCGGGGGCGGCGCCAAGGCCGCGCGGGTGGCGTTCGGCTCGCTAGCCTGGGCGGACATGCGCAGGATCGCGATCGTCGGCTGTGGCGGCAGTGGTAAGACGACCCTCGGGCGCCGGCTCGCCGCCCACGTCGGCGCGCCCTTGACCCACCTGGACGCCCTCTACTACGACCCGGGCTGGAACCCCCTGCCGCAGGAGGAGTTCGCCGCGATCCAGCAGCGGCTCGTCGCCGGACCGGAGTGGGTGATCGACGGGAACTACGCCTCCACCCTGCCCATCCGCCTGGCCCGCGCCGACACGGTGGTCTTCCTCGACCTCCCCCCGATCGTGTGCCTGTGGGGCGTGCTGCGGCGCCGCCTGCGCTACCGCGGCGGCCGGCACGCCGACGGCGTCCACGACCGCATCACCTGGGAATTCGTCCGTTACGTCCTGGGCTACCGCCGCCGGATGCGGCCCAAGATCCGCAGGCTCATCGCCGAGCACGCCGCCCACGCCCGGGTCGTCACGCTGACCAGCCGCCGAGCCGCCCGCCGCTTCCAGGAGGCGCTGCCGATCACATAACGCCGCCGGTCACAGGACGCTGACGATCACATGACGCCGCCGGTCACAGGACGCAGCCGCGTCACATGACGTGGATGTCCACCGACGGCCGCAGCCGGGCCGCCGACGCCAGCGCCTGGTGCACGGGGTGGTCGGCGAAGGCGCTCACGGCCTTGCCGTCGCCCGGGCCGGCCGCGGCGGGGAAGGCGATCTGCTCGTAGGCCGCCTGGAAGCGCGGCCCCCACCGGCGGGCCCCCAGCCGGGCCGTACGCGAGCAGTTGTCCACCATGTACGCCACATCCCGGGCATGCATGTACGGCAGCAGCGAGTCCACCGCCTCGATCACCGACTCGTTCACGATCTCCGACCACGGGTGCCCGCGCTCGGCGAACTCGTCCACCTGCGCCATCATGGTGCCGATGAACATCCCGGCGGTGAACGGCTCCACGGCCAGGTCCCGCCGCGCCCGCCGGGCCCGCACCGCGTCGCCGGCCGCCCACATCGGCGAGCCGCTGATCCCGCTCATCGGCCGCGCCGCCAGTCGCCGCTCGGCCAGGATCACGCTGCGCAGCTCGGTCCCGTCGGCGACCTCGTCGTAGATCTCGGCGACCAGGTCCCGGGCCGGGCCGTAGGCGGCGGCGTAGGCCCGGTCGAAGGTCTCCCGCCCGGCGGCGTCCAGGTGCTCGCGGACGGCACGCAGGCCGTGGCGGGAGATGGTGCGCGCGACGGGGCCGGTGATGTTCTCGCAGGAGCGCTCGTAGGCGGTGACGGGGTCGTCGCCGCCGAGCCGGTAGTGCCCGTACAGCGACTCGACCAGGCCGTGCACCGCGCCCAGCAGGATGGCCCGCTCCCCCACGATGTCCGACAGGTACTCGCTGCCGAGCGTCGTACGGAAGGTGTACGGCGCCCCGAGCGCCACCGACCAGCCCAGCGCCCGCTCGACGGCCCGCCCGTCCGGGTCGGCGTGCACGGCGAAGCTGCTGTTGATGCCCGCGCCGTTGACGTCGGCGCCCTGCAGATACAGGCGGCGCACCGAGTCGCCCATGCCCTTGGGGCAGACCGCGATGACGCCGTGCCCGTCGGGGAACGACCCGCCGCCGGCGCGCAGGTGGCCGAGCAGGAAGCCGTGCGACAGCCCGATGGTGGCGCCGGGACGCAGCGCGGCGAAGATCTCCCCGTGGTGGGCGGCCAGCGCGGCGTCGGCGATGAGCAGGATGACCAGGTCGCTGCCGGAGACGACGTCGAGCCAGTCGCCGAGTGACCCGTCCTGCTCGGTGAAGCCCTGGGCCCGCGCGTCGGCGGCGGAGCCGGAGCCGGGGCGCAGGCCGACGGCGACGCGGATGCCGGTGCCGGCGAGGGAGTCGCGCAGGTTGCACGCCTGCGCCCGGCCCTGGGGCCCCCAGCCGATCACGCCGATCTGCCGTACGCCCTCGAACGCCGCCGGCAGCAGCGGGAACAGGTGCCGCCCGCCGCGCAGGATCGTCTCGGTGCCGCCGGGCACGTCCATGGTCTCGAGCGGGAACACCGCGGAGGTGAAGGAGTTGGAGGTCATACCAGAAGTTGTAGGATCCGCCCCGGCCCCGCGACAAGCGCAACATGTGCAGCGGGCCGTTGCATCGGATGAAAGGCCCAGGTCATCGACGATCAACGCGAGCTGCGCGTGTTCCTGCACCTGTCGCGGAGCCTGAACTTCGGCAGGACGAGCCTGGACTGCCACGTCAGCCCGGCGACGCTCACCCGGATGGTGCAGCGCCTTGAGGCGCGGCTGGGCCACCGGCTGTTCGACCGCGGCCCGCGCGGGGTGTCGCTGACCGCCGAGGGGCGGCGGTTCCGCGAGTACGCGATCGCCGCGCTGGACCTGTGGCACGCCTACCGCCAGGGCGATGCCGAGCCGGTGGAGCTGACCGGGCGGCTGGGGGTGTTCGCGACGGTGACGGCCTGCCAGGTCCTGCTGCCCGACCTGCTCGCGCCGTTCCGCGCGGCGCATCCGGCGATCGGGATCGACCTGAGTACGGGTGACGCCGCCGCCGCGCTGGCCCGCCTGGACGAGGGCGAGGTGGACGCCGCGGTCGCGGCCCTCCCGGCCCGCCTGCCCGAACCCCTGCTCAGCCGGACGGTCGCGACCACCGAACTGGTCTTCGTCACGGCCCGCGACCCCGCGGCGCCAGGGCTCGGCGGGCCGTTCGTGCTGCCCCGCCGCGGCCTGGTGCGGGAGGCGGCCGACCGGTGGTTGCGCGCCCACGCCCCGTCCAGGCCCGGGATCGCGGCCGAACCGGAGGGGCACGAGGCGCTGCTCGCCCTGGTCGCGCTGGGGTACGGCACGGGCATCGTCCCGCGCATGGTGCTACGGTCCAGCGTCGTACGCGACCGGCTGCGCGTCGTCCCCGCCGAGCCGGCGCCGCCGCCGCTGGCCATCGGCCTGTGCGTACGCCGGGCCGACCTGCGCCGCCCACTGGTGGCCGCCTTGTGGAGCCTGACCTGAAACCTGAGAAGCTGGGGGGATGGAGTACGTCGTGCAGGTCGAGATCGAGCCGGCCCTCGGGGCGCCTGAGCTGGACGCATTGCAGTGTCATGGCGCCGGGGCGCTGCTGTCGGACGGGCTCGACGGCGTCGAACACCTCGACGGGCCGGACGGGATCGACATCGACCTGTACGGCTTCCGGGTGACCACCCATCCCAAGGGCGCCCTGCTCGGCGTGGTGGTGGAGACGTCGACGCTGGAGATCGCCGAGACCGGGGTCCGCCGGCTGGTCGAGTCCGTCCTCGAACGCAGCGAGCTGCTCGCGAGCTGGCGCGTCCTGCGCAGCGAGGTGGATCTGAACGAGGAGGCCTTCCGCGCCGGGCTGAAGGCCGCCGACGCCGAGCCGGTCGAGCAGCCGGTGGCTCCCGACGAGGGCGAGCGGTCACGCCTGCGGTTCCGGCAGGAACGGCTGGCCGGGATGCGGGCGTCGCTGATCTCCGGCGCGGCGCGGATGCAGGCGTTCGGCCTCGAACACTTCGGCTACCGCCCGGACGGGCCGGACCGCGGGGTGGCGTCCAGGGAGAGCGCCACGCTGGCCGCCGGCGCGTTGATGGCCGCCACCGACATCCTCATCGACCACGTGCTGGACGATGCCGAGACGCTGGCGGCCGAGGAGTCCACCGTGGCCGACGACCCCGGCGTGATGGCCCTGCACGGCCTGCCGCCGCAATACGCGCTGCGTTACGACGCCGCCTTCGCCCGCAAGTTCGCCGTCGCCACGATCAGCGTCACCGGCCGCCTGGCCGACGACACCTGGCGGCACCCGGCCTGCGTCGCCGAGGAGCTCGCCCTGCGCCTGCTCATCGAGGAGGCCAAGGCCGTCCTCGAGCTGTACGAGCTCATGGACTCGGACGAGGCCGAGTCCATCTACGACTTCTTCACCGACCACGCCTTCGACGACGTCGACCACGAGATGCTCTACACCCCCGAGCTGGACGGGATCGACGAGCACCCGGAGGCGGCCTTCCTGCGCATCGCGCCGATGGGCTTCGCCTCCTGGTTCGTCCCCTTCGACCGGCAGCGACGGGTGCACCCCTACCTGGAGGAGCCGGAGAGCTCACCCTCCGCGAACGCCTCCTGAGGCGGCCGCGGGGCGCCCCCGCTACTCCGCCAGGACCTGGCGCAGGGTGACGGCGAAGGCGTCGGGGTCGCCCTTCATGCCGAAGTCGCCTTCCATGAACCCGCCGTGGTGGCTGGGGAAGGTCACCGGCTTGGTGCCGAGCCGTTCGGCGACCGCCAGGCCGGTGCGGTGGGCCAGCTCGCCCTCCGACTCGGCCCCGACGCCGACGACGATGCGGGTGGAGGCCGCGCGCAGCGCCTCGAAGTCGTGCTCGTAGTGCGTGCAGGTCATCAGGTTCTGCCCGAACAGCGCGTCGTCGCGGGACCCGTCGTCGCCCGTCGGCATCCCCATCGTGGCCGGGTCGGGCACGGGCAGGTCCGCGAAGTCGGCCGGGATCTCGCCCCGCAGGCTGGTGATCGTGATGAACTTGCCCATCGCGCGCCCGAACCCGTCCCGCTCGTACGTCCGGCGGATGTCGACCACCGCGGCCAGCGCCGGCTCGCGGTCCGGCAGGGTCTGGACGGCCGGCGGCTCGTGCGCCACGAGCGTGCGCACCTGCTCCGGGTGCCGGGCCACCAGCGCCAGCCCGTTGACGGCGCCCCCGCTGCTGGCGAAGATGTCCACCGGCCCGCCGCCGAGCGCGTCGATCAGCCGGTGCAGGTCGTCGGCGTGCAGGTCGGGCGTCGACTCGGCGGCGCCGTCGGTCCGCGGGCTCCGCCCGATCCCGCGCGGGTCGTAGGTGACCACCGTACGGTCCTTGATCCGCGTGACCAGGCCCGCGAAGCCGGTGGCGTCCATCGGCGATCCGATCAGGAGCAGGGTGGGGTGGGTGCTCGCCCCGGCCTCGTGCACGTCGTAGTGGAGGACGGCGCCGGGTACCTCGATGGTGTGGGTCATGGGTCATTCCTTCCTGGGTCTCGGAAGTGTAGACCTGCGGAGGCGGCGGAACTCATCGCCCGGCGGCGCCCTGTCTCAGAAGTACTGCCCGATGCGGAACTTCCGGACGGTGAGCGGGCCCGCGGCGCGGCTGATCAGCTTGACCTTCCTGAGGCCGGTCGCCTTGTCGATCGTCACCTTGACGCACTTCATGCGGACCTCGTGGTCCCCGGGGGGCGCGTAGCGCGAGATGATCACGCCCCGCCTGCCGAAACCCCGCCCGGAGAGGCCGACCCCCACTTCGCGGTAGATACGCCAGGAGCCCTTCAGGGTGAACGCGGTGGAGCCGACGATCGCGTGGTTCGCCTCGACGGGGCAGTGGAGCAGCACCCGGATGACGTCGTTCTGGTGGGGCACCTCCGGCGAGACGCGGAAGGAGGTGAGCTTCTGCCACAGGGGCGTCGAGTCGTCGTCGTCATCCCCGCGCGCCACCTGCGCGGCGGCCGGGCCAGTGGTGACGACAGTGCTGAGGACTGCGGCGAGGACAGCGGTGAGGGCGGCTGCCGCCGCCGGCCCCATGATGGATCGCACCCGTCGCCTCCCCCTGCGTGACCAGGCGTTCTCCCATTGTGACCACCTCATGAAGGCCCGCGGCGGAGCCACGCCGGGAACGGCCCCACGGGCCGATCAGCCGGTCGACTCGCGGATCACCAGCTCGAAGGGGGCGACGTGCTGGCCGGTCGGGCGCAGCGGCGCCTGCATGCGGCCGACCACCAGCTCGACGGCCTTCGCGGCCATCCAGCCGTGGTCGGGCGCCACCGTGGACAGCGAGGGCACCATGAACTCCGACTCGGGGACGTCGTCGAAGCCCACGAGCCGGACGTCGCCGGGCACCCGCAGCCCGCGGTCGGCGAGGCCGCGCAGGACGCCTTGGGCGACGGTGTCGGTCACCGCGACCACGCCGTCGAACGCGTGGCCGGAGTCGACGAGGCGGTGGGCCGCGTCGCGCCCGGCCGCCATGGTCAGCCCGGCGAGGCTGACGAGCAGCGCCGGGTCGGGGGCGAGCCCCCGTTCGGCGAGCGCGGCGAGGTAGCCCTGATGGCGGCGGGTCACCACGTTCAGGGTCCCGGCGACGTCCCCGGTGACCATCGCGATCCGGCGGCAGCCCCGGTCGATCAGGTGCGCGGTCGCCGCCTTCGTGCCGTCCTCGTTGGGCATGGCGACGTGGTCGAAACGGCCGCCGAAGTCCTGCTCGCCGAGCATCACGATGGGGTAGTCGGCGCCGGCCAGCCGCTGGTCGCGGCGGTCCAGCTCGACCGCGCTGAGGATCAGGCCGTCGAACTGCAGCGTACGGGAGTGGGCGATCGCGTCGATCTCCCCGTCCGCCGCCGCGCCGGTCTGCTCGATCGCGACGTGGAAGCCCCGCCGCCGCGCCTGGTCGATCACGTGGGCGGCGAGCCGGCCGAAGTAGGGGCGGTCGATCTCGGGCACGGCGAGGCCGATGACGCCGGTCCGCCCGGACTTGAGGGTCCGGGCGGAGACGTTGACGCGATAGCCCGACTGCCGGATGGCCTCCAGCACGCGGAGGCGGACCGCCTCGCTGACCCCGGCACGGTTGTTGACCACGTTGGAGACCGTCATCTTCGACACCCCGGCCAGCCGGGCGACATCGCCCATGGTCACCATTTCGTCACCATGCCGTCACCTCGCGTTCTGTGCGCCGGAGGGTCCGCCCGGCCCGGGCGCGGCCGTGCGATCGAGCGTATCGCGGGTCGACGGGCCGCCCCTTTCGCCGCCGTGACGAACGGTTCAGGCGAGGTCGGCCTCCACCGTGACGAACGAGTGCGCGGGCAGGTGCACCCGCAGCCCGCCGGCCGTCGTGGCCGTGACCTGCTCGTGGGGGCGGGGGGCGACGGCGCCGGGCGTCTCGGGGGTGTTGTGGTCGTGCAGCTTGCCGGCGGTCAGGATCCGGGAGCGCACCCCGGTCACGGCGCCGCCGCGCAGGTCCAGCTCGACGTCGGCCGCCTCGGCCGCGTCCAGGTTGGACAGCGACACGAGCAGGCGGCCGTCCTTGCGGCTGGCCGACACCGAGACGGTGGCCAGCGTGGACTCGCCGACCTCGCGGGTGGGCACGGCCGAGGGGAGGTCCACCCGCAGCGAGGCCGCGTCCTGGTGGCCCTTGTTCATCTCGAACACGTGGTACGTGGGCGTGAGCACGAGCGCGCCCGAGTCGGGGTCGGTGAGGATCATGGCCTGCAGCACGTTCACCGTCTGGGCGATGTTGGCCATGACCAGGCGGTCGGCGTGCCGGTGGAAGATGTCGAAGTGCAGGGAGGCGACGAGCGCGTCGCGAAGGGTGTTCTGCTGGTAGAGGAAGCCGGGGTTGGTGCCCGGCTCGACGTTCCACCAGGTGCCCCACTCGTCCAGCACCAGGCCCACGTTCTTGCCCGGGTCGTAGCAGTCCATGACGTTGGAGTGGCCGGTGATCAGCTCGTCCACGTACGCGGCCTTGACCATCGTCCGGTAGTAGTCGTCGGTGCCGAAGACCGTGGCGTCGCCCTTGTCCTGCCAGGTGCCCGGGATCGTGTAGTAGTGGAACGACAGGGCCTGCATGAAGGCGGCGGGCCGGTACGCGCAGCCCAGCTCGCCGAGCTGCTTCATGAGCGTCTCGGTCCAGGCGTAGTCGCCGGAGTTCGCCCCGGCCGCGACCCGATACAGCTTGTTGTCGCCGTGGTCGCGGCTGTAGGTGCCGAACCGGCGGGCCTCGGCGGCGTACTGCTGGGCCGACATGTGGCCGCCGCAGCCCCACGCCTCGTTGCCCAGCCCCCAGAAGCGGATGCGCCACGGCTCCTCGCGCCCGTTCCGCTTGCGCAACCTGACCATCGGCGAGTCGCCCTCGCGGGTGAGGTACTCGACCCAGTCGCTCATCTCCTTGACCGTGCCCGAGCCGACGTTCCCGCTGATGTACGGCTCCGCCCCGAGCAGCTCGCACAGCGCCATGAACTCGTGCGTGCCGAAGTGGTTGTTCTCCTCGACGTTGCCCCAGTGGGTGTTGACCATCGACGGCCGCTGCTCCTTGGGCCCGATGCCGTCCATCCAGTGGTACTCGTCGGCGAAACAGCCGCCCGGCCAGCGCAGGTTGGGGATGTTCAGGGCGCGCAGCGCCTCCACCACGTCCAGCCGGATCCCGCCCTCGTTGGGCAGGTCGCTGTCCTCGCCCACGTAGAACCCGCCGTAGATGCACCGGCCCAGGTGCTCGGCGAAGTGTCCATAGAGGTGCCGGTTGATCACCGGGCCCGGGACGTCGACATTGATGATGGCGGGCACGACGACATTGCTCATCGATGAGAACCTTGCGTGTGGGGGTCAAGAGGGTGAGGCACTTCACTTTATCGATACACCAATGCGTGTCAAGGTCCCCATGACGGACGGAAGGCCGCGTCCCCGCGGGCGATACGGGGACGCGGCCTTCCGGGCCCGGTGGTCAGGCGGGGGTGACGGCCTTCTCCGGGGAGGCCGGCTCGGGCAGGTCGAGGCTGTCGCGCAGCCTGGCGGGCTTGAGGAAGGCCGCCGCGACGAGGCCCACGACGGCGATGGCCGCGGAGATGAGGAAGATGTGCCCGGTGGCGTCGCCGTAGGCGGCCCGGACGATCTCCTGGATCGGCTCGGGCAGGGCGGCGATGTTCAGGCTGGCGCCGGCCGCGGCCGCGTCGCCGGTGGCGGGGATGCCGGCCTTGGCCAGCCCCTCGACGATGCTGGCGGCGACGCGGTTGGCCAGCACGGCGCCGAGCACCGAGACGCCCACGGTGCCGCCGAGCGAGCGGAAGAAGGTGACCGCGCCGCTGGCCGCGCCGATCTCGCGGAGCGGGACGGTGTTCTGGATGACCAGGACGAGGTTCTGCATGGACATCCCGACGCCCACGCCGACGGCGAGCATGTACGCCGAGATCAGCACGAGCGAGGTCTCGTGGTCGATGGTGGCCAGGCCCGCGAAGCCGGCCAGCAGGACGACCAGGCCGACCAGGATGTAGGGCTTGGTACGGCCGCTCCTGGAGACCATCCTGCCGCTGATCGTGGAGGAGAGCAGCACGCCGACCATCATCGGGATGGTGAGCAGGCCGGCGGCGGTGGGGCCGTACCCGCGGCCGATCTGGAAGTACTGGCCGAGGAAGACCGAGCCGCCGAACATCGCCATGCCCACCGCGAGGCTGGCCAGGATGGCCAGCGCGGGGGTGCGGCGCCGGATGACGTGCAGCGGCACGACCGGCTCCCTGACCTTGGACTCGACCCAGGTGGCCACGGCGAGCAGCAGCACGCCGCCGCCGGCCATGGCCGCGGTCTGCCAGGACAGCCACTCGAAGGAGTTGCCGACGAAGGTGACCCAGATGAGCAGGATGCTGACGCCGGCCGCGATGAGCGTGGCGCCCCAGTAGTCGATGCTCACGTCGCGGCGGCGCACGGTCGGGATGTGCAGGGTCTTGGCCAGCAGCGCGAAGGCGGCGATGGTGAACGGCACGGCGATGAAGAAGCACCAGCGCCAGCCGAGCCAGGAGGTGTCGGCGATGAGCCCGCCGAGCAGCGGGCCGCCGACCGTGGCCACGGCCATGACGGCGCCGAGGTAGCCGTTGTACCGGCCGCGCTCCTTGGGGCTGATCATGGCGGCGATGATGACCTGGGCGAGGATCTGCAGCGCGCCCATGCCCAGGCCCTGCACGGCGCGGAAGGCGATGAGCTGGCCGGTGTTCTGGGCGAAGCCGCAGGCCAGCGAGCTGACCATGAAGATCACGATGGAGATCTGGAGCAGCAGCTTCTTGTTGAACAGGTCGGCGAGCTTGCCCCAGATGGGCGTCGAGGCGGTCGAGGCCAGCAGCGACGCGGTGACGACCCAGGTGTACTGCGACTGGTTGCCCTCGAGCGAGCCGATGATCTGCGGGAGCGCCACCGAGACGATGGTTCCGCTGATCATGGCGACGAACAGGACGAGCAGCAGGCCGCTGAGGGCTTCGAGGATCTGGCGGTGGGTCATCGGCTCCGCCGCGGACGGCGCTGCCGGCTGTGCACTCACGCGCAACCTCCGATCAAGGGAGAAAGGGATGGAACCTGGACACCATACATGCTCAAGTGGCAACTTTGCGCATTGAGCATTTATTCCCATTGGGTAAGCTGGTTCCATCATGAGCAGCACAGCAGGGTTGCGCGAGCGCAAGAAGGCCGAGACCCGGCAGGCCGTGCACGAGGCCACGCTGCGGCTCACCATCGAGCGCGGCCTCGACCACGTCACCGTCGAGGCCATCGCCGACGCCGCGAACATCTCGCGGCGGACGTTCTCCAACTACTTCGACAGCAAGGAGGACGCGCTGCTGTACGGCGACGAGCAGCACCTGGGCACCCTGGTGCGGCGCGTACGCGAGCAGCCGGCCGGCCAGTCCGCCTGGCGGGCGCTGCGCGGCGCGATGGAGAGCCTCCACGACGAGAGCGGCGTCCCCGACCGGGAATGGCACATGCGCGCCCGGCTGGCCATGCGCCACCCCTCGCTGCGGGCCAGGCAGCTCGCGAGCAGGTTCCGGCTGGAGAACGAGCTGAGCCAGGCGGTGACCGGCCGGGAGCGGCCGGGTGATGCCGCCCCCGAGCTGGTCACCGCCGCGTTCCTGGCCGCGCTGCGGGTCGCCTCGCAGTGGTGGTGCGCGGAGCACGAGACGCGCACGCTGCGCGAGCTGACCGGCCAGGCGTTCGACCAGATGGCCCAGCGCTTCGACTGAGCGCGGTCAGCCGCCGCCGGGCCGGCCCCTGCGGGAAGTCGCCAGCCGCGCGATCAGGTCGCGCCGGGGCCGGTGTTTCTCTCGCGGATCAGGTCGCGCCGGGACCGGCCTTCTCCCGCGCTTCCCGCATCTTGCCGGTGGCGATGAAGTCGACCGCGATCCGGTAGAAGCTCTCGATCGACTCGCCGGACTCGGCCCCGTCGCGGAACTGCTTGCGTACTTTGACGAACGGGAACGCCGTGCTGCCCTCGGGAAGGAGCACGCCCCACTCGTCGTCGTGCCTGTGCCAGCGACCCCCCGTGGCGGCGGCGACGCAGGCGCCCAGGAACGAGCCGAGCACGCCGACCAGGCCGTCGATCCGCTCCGGGTCGAAGTCCGGCCGGGCCCGCTGGCGCTCGATGAAGCCCTCGACCCACTCGACGGACTCCCGGTTGAGGCCGAAGTCCACCTCGCTCAGCGGCCCGAGCTGCTCGACGGCGAGACTGACGTTCTCCTCGATCCACCGCGGTTCCTGTTCGTCCATCCGTGGATGGTCGCACCGGCCGCCGGGCCGTTCAATCCGATTTCCCGGCCGGGCGGCCTGGCTGTCAGCGCCGGCAGCGCCCGTAGTCGACCACGTACGTCCCGCCGCCCGCCGCGCCCGCGCCGGCCGGGTCCGCCGCCCCCGCCGCCGCGCCGATGCCGACATCGGTCAGCGTCGGGCTCAGGACGATCTGGCGGTGGCCGTACGTGCTGACGTGCACCCACCAGTGGACGGCGGCCCGCGGCGTGCCCGATCCTCCGCCCCAGCCCGTGTAGGTGGTCTCGGCGTAGGCCCACGAGAGCGGGTTCGGGCAGTAGCCCGCGCCCGTGATCCGGCTGTACGGGGTCGACCCGGTCTGCGGGTTGGTGTGCGAGTCCGCGCCCGGCCGCCACCACTTCAGGGCCGCGGCGGCAGCGGCGTGCCCGGCCGCCGCGGTGTCGAGCTGGGCGTTGCGCGTGAGCGGGGCCAGCCCGGCCCTGGCACGCTCGGCGTCGATGAGGCAGTGCACCGCCTGCCGCACCATCGTGAGGTTGGCGCTGGTGGGAGCCTGGTCGTAGTACGCCGCCGCGGCGGCGCAGTTCGGCGCGGCGGCGGTCGAGGCGTTCGCCGTGTTCGCCGTGGCGCCCATGGCCGTGACGCCGAGGGCGGCGGCCCCGAGCAGGCAGGCGGTGCGTGCCAGGGGGCCGGCCAGCAGCGGACGCCGCCGGACGGATGGTGGCAACTCGCTCATGAGAGGACTCCTTTCGTTGGGTCCTCCAGTGAAACCGCGACCCCCGGGCGGGGGCCTGAGTAAGCCCTACTCAGATCTCCGCAGGTACGGTGGCGGCTTTGCAGCCTGTCCCACCTGTGGCCCGGGGTCTAGGGGCGGGTACGGGGACGGGGGCGGGCCTTCGGGACGGGGGTCGGGGGCGGGCCGGCGACGACGGTGTTGCGGAGGGCGCCGATGCCCTCGACGGTCATCTCGACCACGTCCCCGGGCCGGAGCGGCGGCGGGTCCTGCCGGCCGCGCAGGCCCCACAGCTCGGCCAGGCAGCCGCCGTTGCCGCAGGTGCCGGAGCCGAGCACGTCCCCGGGGCGGACCCAGGTGCCGCGGGAGGCGTAGGCGACGAGGTCCTCGAACGGCCAGCTCATGTTGGACAGCAGGTCGCGCCCGATCTCGTCGCCGTTGACGGTGACCGACAGGGCCAGCCGGAGGAAGCCGTCGGCGTCCCGGTACGGCTCCAGCTCGTCGGCGGTGACCAGCCACGGGCCGAGGGTGGTGGCGGTGTCCTTGCCCTTGGCCGGGCCCAGGTTGACCTGCATCTCGCGGCCCTGAAGGTCCCGGGCGGACCAGTCGTTCATGATCAGGTATCCGGCGATGTGCTCCCGGGCCCGCTCGGGGGTCAGGTCGCGCCCGGAGCGGCCGATCACCGCGGCCACCTCCAGCTCGAAGTCGAACGCCAGGCAGCCCGGCGGCACCGGCACGTCGTCGTGGGGGCCGATCACGGCATAGGGGTTGGTGAAGTAGAAGGCGGGGGCGTCGTACCAGGCTTCCGGCACCCCGGCGCGGCCGTCCACGCTCCTGCGCACGCCTTCGACGTGTTCCTCGAAGGCGACGAAGTCGCGGACGGTCGGCGGGCGCAACGGGGCGTGCAGCCGCACGTCCGCCAGGGGGACGGGGTCGCCCGCCCGCGTCCCCGCTCGGCTCAGGTCGCCGTCCCTGAGCAGGTCGAGGAGGGTGACCCCGTCCGGGAGCGGCCGTACGGACGTGTCCTGCACGACGCCGCAGCGGGTGCGGCCGTCGTGGGTGAAGGCGGCGATGCGCATCCGGCGGGCCCCGTCAGACCGGCGGGGCGACGAACACGCCGCGGTCGACGTCGTTGAACGACTCCTTGGCCACCAGCTCGTTCATCGGATTGGCGGTCCCCCACTGATCGGTGACCTCGGGCCGGGAGAAGTCATGGACGTGCGGGTGCCAGGCGTCCTCGTCCAGCTCCTCCAGCTCGGTGGTGTACTCGACGGTGTTGCCGTGCGGGTCCAGGAAGTAGGAGAAGGTGTTGTCCCCGGCGAGGTGGCGGCCGGGGCCCCAGATCATGCGGATGCCGGCGCGCAACAACCTGCCGGTCCCGTACATGTACTCGTCCAGGCCGCGCAGCTCGAAGCTGATGTGGTGCAGGCTGGCGTGCGGGCCGCGGGCGATGGCCATGCTGTGGTGCTGCGGGTTGCACCGCATGAAGTGCATGACCTGGCCCATGTGGGGGTGGGCGAGGGTGTCGGACAGGGCGAAGCCGAGGTGGGTCTCGTACCAGGCGCGGGTGGCGTCGATGTCGGGGGCGTTCAGCACGACGTGCGAGAGGCGGACCGGGACGGACTCCTTGGCCTCCAGCTTGCGGTGCCTGCGTACGGCGACGTCGGCGGAGACCTCGACGGTGCGGCCGTCGAGGTCGAAGAAGCGGAACCCGTAACCACCGCCGGGGGTGTCCAGCTTGCCGGGCTCGGAGATGAGCCGCACCTCGGCGGCGCGCAGCCGCCCGGCCAGGGCGTCCACGTCCTGCGCCGAGGCGGCGCCGAAGGAGACCAGGTCGAGCCGCTTGTCCTCCGCCTTGCGCAGGCGGACGACGTACTGCTCGGGCGATCCTTCGGCGGCCAGGAAGCTGATCCCGGTGTCGCCCGCGACCTCGGTCAGGCCCCAGACGCCGGCGTAGAAGTCGCGCTGCTTGTCGTAGTCGGGCACCGCCAGGTCGACGTGCCGCAGGTGGGTGATGAGTCTCATCGGTCAGTCCTTCAGGTCGAAGAGCCGGACGGCGTTGCCGCCGCGGATGCGGGCGTCGTCCAGCCCGGCCGCGCGCAGGGTCGCGAGCGGGTCGGGGTCGCCCATGTCGAAGGGGAAGTCGGAGCCGAGCAGCACGCGCTCGGGGCCGGCGACGCGGACCAGGGCGCGCAGGGCGGCCGGGTCATGCACCAGCGAGTCGAAGTGCAGCTCGCGCAGGTAGCTGCCGGGCTCGCGGGCGCAGGTGCGGGCGTCGGGGCGGACCCGCCAGCCGTGGTCGGCCCGGCCCAGGTAGTAGGGCAGGTAGCCGCCGCCGTGCGCGGCCAGCAGCTTCAGCCCGGGGTGCCGGTCGAGCACGCCGGAGAAGATCAGGTGGGCCAGCGCGACGGCGTTCTCCACGGGCTGGCCGACGATGTTCGACAGGTAGAAGCGGTCGAGGCGCTCGTCGAGCGTGCAGCCGAACGGGTGCAGGAACACCACCGCGCCGCTCTCCCCGGCCCGCGCCCAGAACGGCTCGTAGGCGGGGTCGGACAGCTCCAGGCCGGGGGCGTGGGAGGAGATCTCCACGCCCTTCAGCCCCAGGCCAAGGGCGTGGTCCAGGGCTTCGGCCAGCAGGTCAGGGTGCTGGAGCGGGGCCAGGCCGAGGCCGTGCAGGCGGTCGGGGGCCTCGGCGCAGTGGGCGGCGGTGGCCTCGTTCGCCAGCCGCCACACCGTACGGGCGAGCTCGGGGCCGGCCCAGTAGTGGTAGTGCGACGGTGACGGGCTGACGATCTGCGTGTCCACCCCGGCCGCGTCCATCGCCGCGAGCCGGTCGTCCACCCGGGTGAGCGGCCCGATCCGCTCGCCGATCATCCTGCCCGACACGGCCAGCGCCTCGGGCCCGTTGCGGCGCGCGTCCAGCTCCCGGTGGGCGGCGTGGCCGGGGTCCCCGGCCACGGCCTGCTCGATGCCGGGCAGCAGCAGGTGCGCGTGCACGTCGATGGTGCGGGTCATGGCCGCTCGGTGACCATCGCGGCGATGCGGCCCATCAGTCCGGGCACGTCCGCGTCGCGAACCCCGTCGAGCTGCCAGCGGGCCAGCCGCACCGACGCCTCGACCACCGCCCTGACGCGGGCGTGGCGGCGGTCCATGAACGTGTCGAACAGGTCCTGGTCCAGCCGGTCGGCGGCGAGCAGCAGCTCGGCCAGGACCGCGGCGTCCTCCAGGCACTGGGCGACGCCCTGGGCGAGGGTGGGCGGGCAGGCGTGCGCGGCGTCGCCGATCAGGACGACGCGCCCGCGGTTCCACGGGCGGTCGAGCAGCAGCGACTCGAACCAGGTGTAGTTGATGCGCTCGGGGTCGGTGATGTCGGCGCGGATCTCGTCCCAGACGCCGCCGTACCCCTCGGCCAGGGCCCGCATGTGGGCGCACTTGTCGCCGACGGCGTCCCTGGGGCGGGCCTTCTCGACGAGGTAGGCGTACATGGTGTCCTGGCTGGTCGGGCAGTAGCCGGCGATGAAGCAGGGGCCGCCGTAGACGAGGTCGGTGCGCTCGACCTGCTTGGGGCGGCGGGTGTGGACCCGCCAGATGCCCATCCCGTTCGGCTCGGGGGCGACGTCGATGCCGAGCAGGCCACGGACGTGCGAGCGGATCCCGTCCGCGCCCACGACCAGGTCGTACTCGGCGCTCGTGCCGTCGGACAGGCGCACCCGGCCGTCGGTGGCGAGCGCGTCCACGGTGAGCCCGTACCTGACGCGTGCCCCCGCCTCGCGCACGGCGGCGGCCAGGACGGCGGCCAGGTCCGGCCGGTTCATGCCGAGCGTGGCCGGCAGGTCGGGCCCGCCCATGCGGGCGTCGGGGATCTCGGCGAGCAGGCCCCCGTCGGGAGTGCGCAGCCCGAGCAGGTCGAAGGCGAACCCGGCCGCGCTCACCTGCTCCCACACGCCGAGGTCGCGCAGCACGCGCAGGGCGTTGCCCTGCAGGGTGATGCCGGAGCCGAGCGTGGTCGGCGCCGGCTCGATCTCCGCGACGTCCACGCCGACGCCGGCGCGGGCGAGCAGGATCGCCAGGGCCGAGCCAGCGGTGCCGCCCCCGACGATCAGGACGTTCTCGATTGCGGGCATGGCTGCCTCACTTGATGGCCAGGGGGTTGACGGGGGATCCGACCGCGCCGGTGACCGGCAGCGGGGCGGCGCTGAGGAAGAACTCGTACACGCCGTCGGCGGCGCAGTCGGCGGCGAGGGCGTCCAGGTCCCACATCTCGCCGACGAGCAGGCCGAGGTGCGGGATGACGACCTGGTGCAGGGGCTGGAAGGCGGGCTCGAACTCGTTGGGGCGCACCTCGAAGCCCCACGTGTCGGTGGCGATCGCGGCGATCTCGGTACGGTGCAGCCAGCCCGCCGTCCAGAACGACAGGCCGGGGGCGGGGCCGCCGGCGTACTCGCCCCAGCCCTCCCGCTTGGCCCTGGCCAGCCGGCCGGTGCGCACGCACACGAGGTCGCCGCGCCGGATCTCGACGCCGTGCGCCTCCGCGGTGGCCGTCAGGTGCTCCTCGGTGATGGCGAAGCCGTCGGGCAGCTCCCCATGGACGGCGGCCACGTCCAGCAGCACCCCGCGGCCCGCCACGTGCGGCGCCAGGTGCTCGATGCCGGTGACCTGGTCGCCCTCGCTGGTGACGACCTTGTCGGCGGGGCGGCCGTTCCACGCCCGGCCGTGGTCGAAGATGTGGCCCAGGCCGTCCCACTGGGTGGAGCACTGCAGCGGCATGGCGATCACGTCGTCGGCGCCGCCGAACCCGTGCGGGAAGCCCTGGTCCCCATGTACGGCGTCCAGACCGGTGTCGAGCATGGTGTGCACCGGGTTCGTCCGCCGCCGCCAGCCCTTCTGCGGCCCGGCCATGTCGAACCGCTGCGACAGCGAGAAGCTCGCGCCCCGGCGGATCAGCCCGGCCGCGGCGGCCCGCGCGGCCTCGTCGATGAAGTTGACCGTGCCGAGCACGTCGTCCTCGCCCCAGCGGCCCCAGTTGGAGTATTTCGCCGCGGCCTCGGCGATGGCCTGCTCAGCGTTCATCGCGGCACCCGTTCCGCTGCGTGCCCAGACCGGTGATCGTGCCCTCCATCACGTCGCCGGCGCGCAGCAGCCGGCCGTGGTGCAGGCCGTTGCCCGCCGGGCTGCCGGTCAGCACCACGTCGCCGGGCAGCAGCTCCACCGTCTGGGAGGCGTAGGAGACCAGCCGCGCCACGTCGAAGATCATGTCCTTGGTGGACTCGTCCTGCATGACCTCGCCGTTGAGTCGCAGCGTCACTCGCAGGTTCGACGGGTCGGGGACGAAGGCGGCCGGCACCAGGTACGGGCCCAGCGGCGTGAACGTCGGGGCGTTCTTGGCCCGCAGCCAGTCGGTGCCGATCTCCGGCATGTCGCGGCGGAAGACCACCTCGCGGGCGGTGACGTCGTTGGCGATCGTGTAGGCCGCGACATGTTCCAGCGCCTTGTCCGGATTCACCCGGAACGCCGGGCGGCCGATCACCGCGGCCAGCTCCAGCTCCCAGTCGGGCTTCGTGCACCAGGCCGGGATCACCACGTCGTCGTACGGGCCGGTGACCGAGGACGGCAGGCCGATGAACACGTACGGCTGGTCCTCGGCCGCGCGCCGGTCCATCATCGCCGCGACCTCGGCACGCACCCGCTCGGCCGGGCGGCCGTCCGCGGGCTCGTGCGCCACGGCCAGGTCGATGACGTGCGTGCGGTAGTTGGCGCCCGACTGCAGGATCCGGCGGGGCTCGACGGGCGCGTGCGCCCGCAGGTCCGGCAGCGGGAGCCACTCCCCCGCCGCCGCGGCGGCCTCGTGCAGCAGCGGCAGCACCTCGTCCCAGCGCTCCAGCAGGGCGCGGGTGTCCGGCGCGTGGCCGGTCAGGTCGAGGACCCGATCGGCGACGACCAGGCCGGGGAAGGCGGGGCCGGGACCGGCCGAGAAGGTGCCGAGCGCGAAGGGGCCGGCAAGGGACGGGGATGTTTCCACGAGGTTTCCTCCGGGTTTGTGGCTCAACCTTCGGCCATCCGGATGGATAAGGGAAATTGATTCTCCGGATGACCGTCATCCACCGCGTGGATGCCTCGGAGCGTGGCGTGAACCCGTGCGAGGTCCCTAATTACGATATCCATCAAAGTTTGACAGCCATCGTACTTTCCGCTTGAGTGAGCCCCGGAAAGGACGGTGTGCGTGATGGTCAAGACGGTACGGTTCCACGAGCTCGGCGGGCCGGATGTGCTGCGGCTGGAGGACGTGGAGGTCGGGCGGCCCGGTCCGGGCGAGCTGCTGGTCCGGGTGGAGGCGATCGGCCTCAACCGGGCCGAGGCGCTGTTCCGCGGCGGCAACTACATCGAGCCGGTCAAGGAGTTCCCCGCGCGGCTCGGCACGGAGGCGGCGGGCGTGGTCGAGGCGGCCGGGCCCGGCGTGACGGGGTTCGCGGCCGGGCAGCCGGTCAGCGTGCTGCCGGCGTTCTCGATGAACGACTACGGCGTCTACGCCGAGCGCGCGATCGTGCCCGCCGCCGCGGTGGTGCACCGGCCCGACGGGCTCGACGCGGTGGCGGGCGCGGCCGTGTGGATGCCCTACCTGACGGCCTACGGGGCGCTGGTGCAGGTCGGCGGGATGCGGGCCGGCGACACGGCGGTGCTGACCGCGGCCTCCAGCAGCGTGGGTCTGGCCGCGATCCAGGTCGCCCGGCGCGTCGGGGCGGTGCCCGTCGCCCTCACGCGTACCGGCGCGAAGAGGGAGGCGCTGCTCGCGGCGGGGGCCGCCGAGGTGATCGTCACGAGCGAGGAGGACGTCGTCGGGCGCGTGCTCGGGCTGACCGGCGGGCGGGGCGCCGAGTTCGTCTTCGACGCCGTCGCCGGCCCCGGCGTGGTGGACCTGGCCCGGGTGACCGCCCCCGGCGGCACGCTCTTCCTGTACGGGGCGCTGAGCGGCGAGGTGACGCCCTATCCGGCGTTCGAGCTGGGCATGCCCGCGCTGAACCTGCGCACCTACACCGTGACCCGCGAGACGACCGCCGACCCCGAGCTGCTGCGCCGGGCGGTGGCCTTCGTCTCCTCCGGGCTGCGGAGCGGCGCCTTCCGGCCCGTCGTGGACCGCACGTTCGACCTGGAGGAGATCGTCGAGGCGCACCGGTACATGGAGGCGGGCGCCCAGGTGGGCAAGATCGTCATCACCGTCGGCCCGGGGCGGGCGGGCCGGGCGGGGTGACCAGCGCCGGACCGGCTTCCTACGGGGCGGCGTCCTGGATGGCCTGGATCAGCGCGAGGGTGGCGGGCGGGTCGGGTGGATCGCCGTAGGTGACGGCGTAGATCCGGCGGGTGAAGCCGGCGATCTCGGTGGTGTGGATGTCGGGCCGGCGGTGGGCCTGCAGCGCGAGTCCGGGCAGGGTGGTGACGCCTGCGCCGACGGCGACGAGGGCTTGCACGACGACCATGTCGTCGCTGAGCGACGCGATGCGTGGCGTGAAGCCTTCTTGCCGGCACAGCGCGATCAGCTCGTTCTGGCACCGCTCGCAGCCGCCGATCCAGGCGGAGTGGCGATGGTTCGCGATGCTGTCGTCCGGCCGCCGGCTCACGAGGTGGACCGGGTCGTCGCCGACGTGGACGAGGCGGAATCCCTCCTCCTCGACCGGAGCGTCGGCGTACCGGAAGATGAGCGCGACGTCGATCTCGCCGTGCCGCAGCATCTGCAGCGCCTCGACCGGGTGACGGTCGATCAGGATCAGCTCGAGTCCCGGATGCTCCTGGGCCAGCGCGGCGGCCGCCTTCGGCACGATCGTGCTCAGCACCGACGCGTTGGCGGCCAGGCGCACCCGCCCCGCCCGCAGTCCGACCTGCGCCGCCAGCTCGCTGGTCGCCGCGTCGACCCGGCCCACGATCTCGATGGCCCGGTTGGCCAGCAGTTGCCCTTCCGGGGTCAGCCGGATCCCCCTACCCACCCGCTGGACGAGCTTGACGCCGGTGGCCGCCTCCAGGCGGGACAGGTGATGGCTCACCGACGGCTGCGAGTAGTGCAGTTCCCTCGCCGCTTCGGTCACGGACCCGTGTCGCGCCACCGCGGCCAGCACCTTGAGATGGACCAGGTTCAGCATAGATAGAAGATATCAATGTAAATCTCGAAGTATTGGCATTAGACGTCATCTGTGCATCCGGCCATGCTCTGTGTGAGGCGCCGGACAGCGGCGCCGGACCGACTGAGGAGGCACGATGAGCAAGCTCAAATGTCACATCTCGATCTCGCTGGACGGTTTCGTCGCCGGCCCGAACCAGAGCCAGGAGAACCCGCTGGGCGAGGGTGGCGAGCGGCTGCACGACTGGGTGGCCGCGCTGGCCGCCTTCCGCCGGGCCCACGGCGGGCAGGGCGGCGAGGTGAACGCGAGCACGCCGGTGTTCGAGGAGTCGCTGCAGAACATCGGCGCCGGGATGATGGGCCGGAACATGTTCGGCCCCATCGGCGGGGGCGCCTGGGGCGACGAGCGGTGGACGGGCTGGTGGGGTGACAACCCGCCCTACCACTACCCCGTGTACGTCCTCACCCACCACCCGCGCGATCCGGTGGAGATGGCGGGAGGGACCACGTACCACTTCGTCACCGACGGCATCGAGGCCGCGCTGGAGCAGGCGAAGAAGGCCGCCGGCGGCCGGGACGTCATGCTGTGGGGCGGCGGCCAGGTCGTCGCGCAGTACCTGGCGGCGGGGCTGCTGGACGAGCTCGAGCTGCACGTCGTCCCGGTGCTGCTCGGTGGCGGGTCGCGCCTCCTGGACGACCTCGGGGGCGCCGATGTGCGACTCGAGCAGGTCCGGGCCGTCGAGGCGCCCGGCGTCACCCACCTCAAGTACCGGATCCTGCCGGGCGCCGCGTCATGATCGACGTGGCGATCATCATCGGCAGCACCCGGCCCGGACGCAAGGGCGACGCGGTCGCCGGGTGGGTGCACGACCGTGCGGCCGAACGCGGCGACGCCAGGTTCGAGGTGGTGGACCTGGCCGGCTTCGCACTGCCCTCCCTGGACGAGCCGATGCCGGCGATCACGGGCCAGTACACCCGGCCGCACACCCACACCTGGGCGGCGAAGATCGCCTCGTTCGACGCGTACGTGTTCGTGACACCCGAGTACAACCACTCGGCACCCGGCCCGCTGAAGAACGCGATCGACTTCCTCTACGCGGAGTGGACCAACAAGGCGGCCGGGTTCGTCGGCTACGGAAGCGCCGGCGGCGCCCGCGCCATAGAGCACCTGCGGCTGGTGATGAGCTGTCTCCAGGTCGCGCACGTCAGCGCACAGGTGGAGCTGTCGCTGTTCACCGATTTCGCGGACTTCACCGTCTTCCAGCCGGCCGGCCGCCACGAGGACACCCTGACCACCCTGCTGGACCAGGTCGTCGCCTGGAGCAGCGCACTGAAGACCCTGCGCGAAGGAGAGCACCATGGAGTCTGACCGCCTGCAGACCTTCATCGACGAGGTGGGCCTGGTGGTGAGCGGCACCGCCGACGAGCACGAGATCACGGCGCGGGTCGCCGAGCTGCTGTCCGCCCTGCTGGCCGGCGGTTACCGGCTCCCGCCGGAGGTGACCCGGTCATCGCCGGCGCGTCACCTGACATATCCGCTCCACATCGCTCCCGATGGCAGCTGGTCGTTGGCGTCCGTGGTCTGGAACGTGGGCCAGCGCACCAACGTGCACTCGCACGAGACGTGGGGCGTCGCCGGCATCTACGCGGGAGTCGAGCACGAGAGCCGCTACCTCAAGCCGACACCGTCCACCGAGGGCGCGCCGCTGACGCCGGCCGGCGAAACGCGGTGGGAGCCGGGGCAGGTGACCGTCTGCTGCACCACCGACGACGACGTCCATGCCGTCGCAGCCGTCGGCGGCGAGCCCACCGTCGGCATCCACGTCTACGGCGGCGACATCGCCACGATCAGACGGCGGGAGTACGACCCCGCCACCGGCGAGGCCCGCTGGTTCGTCTCCGGCTGGGACACCCCTGAACCGGCCGCTGCCCTTTGAGAGCGTCGATGACGAGCACGGAGCTTCCGGAGGTTACCGCGTCGCCTCCTTGAGCAGGTCGCCCAGCCGTTTCACCAGCTCGGGGTCGCCGTCGAAGGTCAGCGCCGCGCCGTCGGCCCGCCTCCACAGCCACAGCAGCACATCCTGGGGTGCACCCGAGATCGACGCCTCTCCTGCGTCATCGTCCCTGGAGACCTCGACGCCCGAGGCGGCCAGGCGGACGAGCAGGCGATCCGCTCCCGCGGCGATCGACACCGCGCGCCCGTCCGCGCCGGCGAGGGCGGCACCGAAGTCCTCCGGCCACTGGCGGGAGGCGAAGGCGAGGAACGTCACGAGGATCTCATCGATGCCGTCCACGGCCAGGTCGGTCGGGATCGGCGTGATGGGTTCGCCGGCCGCCAGCTCGGCGTCCACCCGGTGCACCGCCGTCTCCAGCGCCATCCTGCGGGCCCAGAAACCAACGGTCTGGTCGGGGTCGTACCACGTCAGTGCCTGCTCCTCCGGTTTCCGGGAGGTGAGCTCGCCGCGCAACCCGGCCATGGCGCGGTCGAGGTACGCTCCGGGGCCGTTCGGGTCCGGCTCCGGCGGCCAGGGCTTCGGCCAGGTGCCGCGGCGCATCGTCTCGACCTTGTGCAGGAAGGTGTCGCCGACGTGCTTGAGCAGGTCGGCGGTGGTCCACCCCGGGCAGGAGGGCACCGGGGCGGCCAGGTCACGGGTGGCGGTCTCACGCATGCGCGCGTGATCCAGCTCGATCAGGTGCAAGTACCGGTGCTGCTCCATCCGCCAAGTCAAACACAGGCACCCGGGCGCGGCACTGCCGCCCGCCCCCGCCGGCCTCCTGGATCGCGACCCCGCCGAGCGGCCTCGGGGCTGGTGCGGGCGGAGCTGCCGAGGGGACGTGGAGGGGCAGGTCGTCAGCCGCGGTTCAGACGGTGGTCATCTGTACGGCGGAAACCAGTCATGAAATATCGTGACACTCCGCCACATGCGTACCACCACCCCACTGTGCTTGGCGGCGGCCACCATGTCCGTGCTCGCCATGTTGCCCGCCACCACCGCCGCCGCTCGGGCCGAGCGCTCCGGCATCGAGTTGTCCCTGCTCGGCCGCTACTCCGCCGGTGCCGTCGGTGCCGGGGCCGCGGAGATCACCGCGTACGACGCGAAGACCAGGCGCGTCTTCGTCGTCAACGCGGAGCAGGGCACGGTGGACGTGCTCGACCTGCGGAACCCGCGGGCGCCGCGCAAGGTGGCCACGCTCGCCACGCCCGGCGCCAACAGCGTGGCCGTGCACGACGGTCTGGTGGCGGTCGCCCAGCAGGCGGCCGACAAGACGGCCGCGGGCACTGTCGCGTTCTTCGACGCCCGGACCGGCAAGAAGCAGCGTGAGGTCACGGTGGGGGCGCTGCCGGACATGCTGACGTTCACCGCCGACGGTCGGCGGGTCGTCGTGGCGAACGAGGGCGAGGCCGCCTCGTACTGCACGGGTGCCGTCGACGACCCCGAGGGGTCGATCAGCGTCATCGACGTGCGGCGCGGCACCGTGCGCACCGCCGGGTTCCGGGCGTGGAACGGGCAGGAGGACCGGCTGCGCGCCAAGGGCGTGCGGATCAGCGGGCCGGGGGTGAGCGCGGCCCAGGACCTGGAGCCCGAGTACATCACCATCGACAAGGGCACCGCCTGGGTGACGCTGCAGGAGAACAACGCGCTGGCCGTGGTGGACCTGGAGCGGGCCACGGTGCGCGACATCGTGCCGCTCGGGCTGAAGGACCACGCCCAGCCCGCCAACGCGCTGGACGCCTCGGACCGCGACGGCAAGATCGACATCCGTACGCACCCGGTCAAGGGCATGTACATGCCGGACGCGATCAGTCACTTCGGCGACCGCGGCCGTACCTACCTGGTGACCGCCAACGAGGGCGACAGCCGCGACTGGGAGTGCCACACCGACGAGGTACGCGTCAAGAGCGCCGAACTGTCGCCGACGGCGTTCCCGAACGCGGCCGCCCTGAAGCAGGACGCCGAGCTGGGGCGGCTGACCGTGCTGTCCGACTCGCCGAAGGACGCCGACGGCAGGTACACCGAGCTGCGCGTGTTCGGCGCCCGGTCCGTCTCGGTCCGCGCCGCCGACGGGTCGCTGGTCTGGGACTCCGGCAGCGAGCTGGAGCGGCTCGTCGCGCGGGAGCTGCCCGGGCAGTTCAACTTCGACAACGAGGAGAACGACTCCTTCGACTCCCGCAGCGACAACAAGGGGCCCGAGCCGGAGGGCGTGGCGGTCGGTGAGGTACGCGGCCGCACGTACGCCTTCGTGGGCCTGGAGCGGGTCGGCGGCGTCGTCACGTACGACCTGTCCAACCCCCGCAAGCCCGCCCTGGCCGGGTACGTCAACACGCGCGACTTCGCCGGCGACGTCGAGGCGGGCACGGCCGGGGACGTCGGCCCCGAGGGCGTGCTGTTCATCGACGCCCACGACAGCCCGACGCGCAAGCCGCTGCTGGTCGTCGGCAACGAGGTGAGCGGCACCACCGCGGTGTACGAGATCAGGTCCTAGCCGATGCGGGCCGGCGCGCGTGGGACTCCCCTCGCGCGCCGCACGGCTGGAGAAGGCTCAGAAATCGAAGCCGCCGGGGCGGGCGTTGCGGTCGGCGATCAGGCCGGCCAGGGTGGCGACGGCGATCTCGGGCGGGGTCTGCGAGCCGATGTTGAGGCCGATGGGCCGGTGCACCCGGGCGATCTCCTCCGGCGGCACCCCCAGGTCGGCCAGCGCTCGCACGTGCGGCGCGGTGTGGCGGGGGCTGCCCATGATGCCGATCCAGCGGGCGGGCGACTTGAGCAGGTCGCGGAGGACCGGGCCGATCTCCTCGCGGTGGTGGTCGGTGAGCACCACGTCGGCGGTCGCGTCGACGAGGTCGCCGAGCTCGCGCACCGCCGCGTGCCCGTCGAGACCGCGCGCCGGGTCGGGCTCGACGAGGATCGGACGGTAGCCCAGCTCCGCCCCGAACCTCAGCAGGCAGTCGGCCACCGGCGAGGCGAAGACGGCCACCAGCGTCCGCCCGGTCTCCCCGGCCGGAGCCTCGGCATGGGCCACCTCACACGCCGGGTCTGATTCGTGGGTGTGGGTCATGTGGGCAGTCTGACACGAAGTCATGCGCCCTCGCCCGGACGCCACCGCCACAACCGAGAGGCACGCACGGAGTTTGTCGAGCACGCGCCACCGTCACGGGCCGGACGCACTCCCGCAGCCCGTCGAGCGCCCCGTCACCTGCCGGAGGCGCGTGCGGAGTCCGTCGAGAGCACGCTTCGCACGGCCTCCTCCGAGCGGCCGATCACCGTCGTCCCGTCGTCGGCGGTGATGATCGGCCGCTGGATCAGGATCGGGTTCTCCGCCAGCGCCCTGATCCACCGGTCCCGGGCCCGCGCGTCACGCGGCCAGCCGTCCATGCCGAGCTCGGCCGCCTTCGCCTCGCCGGTCCTGGTGATGTCCCACGGTTCGAGGCCGAGCCGGGCCAGGACCTCACGGATCTCGCCCTGGTTCGGGGGATCCTCCAGGTAGCGGCGTACGGTGTAGTCGGCGGCCTCGGCGTCCAGAACGGACAGCGCGGAGCGGCACTTGGAGCACGCGGGATTGATCCAGATCTCCATGACCCACGACCCTACCGATCGATTGGCACCGCTCAGCGCTCCGCGAGGTTCTTCACCCAGAGGGAAACGCTCTGCATGAGCACGTCGAGCTCCTTGCGCAGCACCCCGTTCTCCCTGGTGAGCTCCTCGTTCGCGCTGCGCAGGCCCGCGTTCGCCGCGCGGAGTTCGGCGTTCTCCGCACGTGTCCAGAGCAGTTCGGCCCGCTCGTCGGCGGAGAGCCCGCCGTTGCCGGGCCGCGGATCGTGTCCCGGGCTTCGCCCCGGGTCGTGCCACTGTGGGCGGAAGGGGTCGGCGGGCGCCTGGTGACGGCCGGTGCCGGCGTCGTGCGAGCGGAACGCGTCCCCCCAGGGGCCCAGCTCCTCGTGCCCGCGCTCCATGGCCCGGGTGGCCCGGGCGGTCAGCCGGGCCACCTCGGCCTGCGCGGGAGGCAGGGGCGCACCGCCCTGCGCGGGAGGCAGGGGCGCTCCGCCCTGCGCCAGGGGCGCACCGCCCTGCGCGGCCGGCCCGGGCGGCCGGACCTGCTCGCCATGCCCACCGGGACGGGACACCTCCGCCGTACCGAACGCCGCCCCCGGCCCAAGTGCCACCACGGGACCGGCGGCGCCGGCCGGGCTGAGGACGTCGTCCGCCGATTGGAAGGCCGCGGGGGCGGTGGGGCGGGGCTTGGGGAGGGTGAGCGTGACCAGGGCGGCCACCAGGGCGACACCGCAGCCGAGCAGCAGCGCGGTACGGAATCCGGACTCCGAGGGCAGCGCGTGCCCGCCCACCGTCACCGTCATCTGGGCCAGCACGACGCCGACCACGGCGGCCGACACCGAGGTGCCGATGGAGCGCATCAGCGTGTTGAAGCTGTTGGCCGAGGCGGTCTCGCTCTGCGGCACGGCACCCATGATCAACGCGGGCATGGCCCCGTACGCCAGGCCGACACCGATGCTGGCGACACACCCGGCGATCATCAGCCCCCAGGCCCAGTCCATCAGCCCCAGCGCGGCACCGTACCCGAGCGCGATGATCAGCACACCCAGGAACAGGCTGGTCTTGGGCCCCCGGGCGGCCGACAACCGGGCGCCGAGCGAGGCAACGGCCATCATCATCAGACCGGACGGAGCCAGCCAGAGCCCGGCGGCCAGCATCGACTGGCCCAGGCCGTACCCGGTCGCCTCGGGCAGTTGCAGGATCTGGATGAGGACCAGCGACTGGGCGTACATGGCGAAGCCGACCAGGATCGAGGCCAGGTTGGTGAGCAGGACCTGGGGCCGCGCGGTGGTCCGCAGGTCGACCAGCGGGTCGCGGACGCGCAGCTCGAAGAGGGCCCACAGCAGCAGGACCAGCACCGCCGCGCCGAGCAGCCCGAGCGTGGTGCCGCTCCCCCAGCCCCAGTCGCCGCCCTTCGACACGCCCAGCAGCAGGCAGACCAGCGCCGCCCCCAGGCCGAGCGCGCCGACGACGTCGAGGCGGCCCTTGGCGCTCACGGGCGTGGCCGGCACCAGCAGCCAGATCAGCACGGCGACCAGCACGCTCAGCACGGCCGAGCCCCAGAACAACATCCGCCAGTCCGCGTACTCCGCGACCGCCGCCGAGAGGGGCAGGCCGAGCGCGCCGCCGATGCCCATCGAGGAGCTCATCAGCGCGATCGCCGGCCCGACCCGCTGGGGCGGCAGCAGGTCGCGCAGCGCGCTCACCCCGAGCGGGATCATGCCCACGCCCAGGCCCTGCAGGCCACGTCCGGCGATCATCGGGATCAGGGAGCCGGCCAGCGCGCACACCACCGAGCCGGCGATGAGCGGCAGCGAGCAGATCAGCATCATGCGGCGCTTGCCGTACAGGTCGCCGAGCTTGCCGACCACGGGGGTGGCGACCGCGCCGACCAGCAGCGTCACGGTGATCACCCACGACGTGTCCGCCGCCGTGGCGTCGAGCAGCCGGGGCAGCTCGCCGACCAGCGGCACCACCAGGGTCTGCATGAGCGAGCCGACGATGCCGGCCACCGCGAGGACGCTGACGATCCCGCCGCCGGGGCGTCCGGCAGGTGCGGAGTGCACCATATGTCCCCCTTTGCCCGATTATTCCGAATGCACCATACACACCTCATGCCTCTTGCACAACTTATGCATGATGCACATCACTGGGCGGCCTACGGGGATGATCGGGCGGGCCGCCCGGTTCACGGGCGGGGCCAGGGGCGCCCTTCGAGTCGCTCGATGTCGGAGTTGAACCGCTTGAGGTAGGCGGCGAAGGTGGCGGCGTCCTCGGCGCTCCAGCCGGCGAGCACCTTCTCCAGGCCCCGGAGGTTCTGCTCGCGCTCGCTCCGCAGGCGCTGCTCGCCCTCCTCCGTGACGCGGAACTTGCGCGCGATGCCGCCCTCGGGGTCGGGGATGCGCTCCACCAGCCCGGCGCGCATCATCGCGGAGGTCTGCCGATTGAGGGTGGAGGGGTCGAGCCGGAACGCCTCGCTGAGCTGCCCGATCGACATCGGGCCGTCCAGCTCCAGGCGGCTGAGCAGGATGTACGCGCTGCGGTCGAGGCGCTCGCCGTCGGAGCGGGGCCGGGAAGGGGCCAGGTAGCGGTGCCGCCCGAGCAGCATGGTCTCGTACTCGATGCACTCTGTGGGCTTGCCCATGGCCGGTCTTTCGTCCCTCCCTCGACGCGAAAGTGCATCATACACAAGGCGTGCAGGGTGCACATCATCGCAGCAGGCCCGGCGTGCGCTCCTTGAGCAGTTCGACGAAGGCCGTGGCCAGCCGGCCCTGGTGGCCGCGCCGCCTGCGTACGACGACCACGGGCAGGCCGGCGTCCATGTTCTCGATCTCGATCGCCCGCAGGCTGCCGATGCGCAGCTCCTCCCGGACGCTGCTGGTGGGCATGAGCGCGACGCCGAGACCCGCCTCGACCAGCCTGCGCTGCGCGGTCAGGCTGTCGATCCGGGTGATCGAGGGGTTCACCAGCCCATGCGCCGGCAGGTGGCGTTCGAGCAGGTGGCCGAAGGAGTCGGACTGGCCCCGCGCGGGCGGGAAGCCGAGCCACCGCTCCCCCTGCAGCGCCCGCAGGTCGGGCAGCCGGCGGGCGGTCACCGGGTGCGAGGCGGGCACCACGACCAGGAGCTTCTCCGTGCCGAGCGGGATCGACTCCAGCCGCGGGTCGGCGTCGGGGAAGTAGCGCAGCCCCAGCGACGCCTCGCCGCTGCGGACGAGCGCGCTCACCTCGCGGCTGGTCGCCGTCCGCAGCTCGACCGCCGCCTCGGGGAACTCCGCCTCGAACGTGCGCAACGCGTCCACGATGTGCGAGTCGGCCAGGGTGCCGACGATGGCCAGGGCGAGGGCCTGCGGGCCGACGGGCGCCCTGGCCGCCTCGCGTACGGCCCGCTCGCCGTCACGGATGGTCGCGAGCGTGGCCTCCGCGTACGGCAGCAGCGCCCGCCCCGCGTCGGTGAGCACCACCCGGCGCCCGGCCCGCTCGAACAGCTCCGCCCCCAGCGACCGCTCCAGCTCCCGGATCCGGCGGCTGATCGCGGGCTGGGACCGGTTGAGCCTCCTGGACGCCTCCGTGAACCCGCCCCACTGGGCGATGCCGACGAACGCCTCGATCTCCTCGACCGTCATCACAATCCATAAGTTTTCCTGATAATGAGGATTCACGCTATGCATTTGACTGATGGCTTCGGTAGTGGCGAGAGTGAGTCGATGACACCGGCCCACCCAGGGAGCGCATCATGACCGATCAGACGGAGCGGGCGGCCCGCTTCCGTGCCCTGCACGAGCGCCCGGAGCCCTTCCTGCTGCCCAACCCCTGGGACGCGGGCACGGCCCGGCTGCTGGCCGGCCTCGGCTTCGAGGCCCTGGCCACCACGAGCCTCGGCGTCGCGAACACGCTCGGCCGCCACCGCGCCACCCGGCAGGACGTCCTCGACAACTGCCGCGCCATCAGCGAGGCGACCCCCCTGCCGGTGAACGCCGACCTCGAGAACGGCTACGCCGACGACCCGGCCGAGGCGGCGAAGATGATCGCGGACGCGTGCGCGAGCGGCGCCGTCGGCGCCTCCATCGAGGACGCGACGGGCGACCGCCGGGCGCCGATCTACGACTTCGGGCTCGCCGTCGAGCGGGTGCGGGCCGCCGTCGAGGTCGCCCGCGGCCTGCCGGTCCCGCCCGTCCTGACCGCCAGGGCCGAGAACCTGCTGTACGGGGTCGCGGGGCTCGACGACACCATCAGGCGGCTGCAGGCGTTCGAGGCGGCCGGCGCGGACGTCCTGTACGCGCCCGGCCTGCGCACCCTCGACCAGATGCGCGCGGTCGTGTCGTCGGTCGGCCGGCCGGTCAACGTCGTAATGGGCTTCGCGGACCCGTCGATCACGCTGGAGCAGCTCGGCGAGATCGGCGTGCGGCGGGTGAGCATCGGGGGCGCGCTGTCCCGGCTCGCGCTGCGCTCGTTCCTCGACGGCGCCAGGCAGATGCGGGAGGGCCGGTTCGGCTTCGTCACCGAGATGGTCTCGCTCCCGGAGCTCCACCAGGCGTTCAACCCCTGAGCCCCGAAGGTCGCCGGCCACGTAAGATCAAGGGTTCCGCCGCCTCCACACCCGAAGGGTCCCATGAACTCTCACGCCTACGCGGAGCCCGCCCCGTCCCTGCCCGAGATCCCGCTCGCCGGCGGTGACGTCACCGAGGGGGTCGTGCGCGTCGGCGACACCGTGCGCCGTCCGGTCGGCCCCAACTCCCCTTTCGTCCACGCGTTGCTGCGCCACCTGGAGGCGGTCGGGTTCCCGGGCGCCCCGCGCTTCCTCGGCATCGACGCGGGCGGCCGCGAGGTGCTGACGTACCTGCCGGGCGAGGTCGCCGGGCGGCCGCGGCCGGCGTGGCTCGCCGACGAGAAACGGCTGGCCTCCGTCGGGCGCCTCGTACGCGACTATGACGACGCGGTCGCGGGTTTCGTGCCCCCGGAAGGGGTGCGCCCGGAGACGGGCTACGCCGAGGCGCCGGGCACGCCGCCCCTGCCGCCCTATCCCCCGGAGGTGACCGGGCACATGGACTACACGCCCGACAACATCGTCTTCCGTGGCGGCGAGGCGGCCGCGCTGATCGACTTCGATCTCGCCAAGCCGGTCACCAGGGTGGATGAGGCGGTGAACGCGATGTTGTACTGGGCGCCCCTTGGCGACCCCGCCGACGCCGACCCGCTGCTGCGGGAGGTGGACGTGCCGCGCCGCTGCCGGATCCTCGCCGACGCCTACGGGATGTCGGACGTCGACCGCTCGCGGGTCGTCGAGGTGGCCGTGCTGCGGAGCCGGCGGTCGTGGTTCCTGATGAAGCAGGCGGCGGAGGAGCAGGGCGGAGGGTGGGCGCGGATGTGGGACGAGGGCGTGGGGGACCGGATCAAGCGGCGCGAGGCCTGGCTGGACCGCAACGGCCCGGCCATCGACGCGGCCCTGAAAGCACCGTGACCCCGGCCCCTCGCGCGCCCGTACGGGGTCATCCGCCGGTCCTGTCGGGGATCGTGCCGAGCTTGTCGGGGTTGCTGACCACGTAGACGTCGCGTACCTGCTCGCCGTCGAGGTCGAGCACCATGACGGCGAACGGCGCCTCCTGCTCGAACACGACCACCGAGGGATCGCCGTTGACCTGCCGGTACTGGATGTCCACGCCCTGGTTGGCCCGCGCGTTGGCCACCAGCACGCGGGCGACCTTGTCGCGGCCGCGGATCTGCCGTGGCCCGCCCGCCGCCGACTTCCCGCCGCCGTCGGCCCAGAGCGTGACCTCGGGCGCGAGCATCTCCATCAGCGCGGCCAGGTTCCCGCCGAACGCGGCCTCGATGAACCGCTCGGTCACCGCCTGGTGCGTCCGCCGGTCGATCCTGGCCCGGGGCCGCCGCGCCCGTACGTGCTCGCGGGCCCGGTGGGCGAGCTGGCGGACCGCGGCCGGGCTGCGGTCGATCATGGAGGCGATCTCGGTGTGCTGGTACGCGAACACCTCGTGCAGGACGAACACCGCCCGTTCCAGCGGGCTGAGCGTCTCCAGCACCACGAGCATCGCGAGCGACACCGACTCCGCGCGTACGGCCGGCTCGGCCGCGTCGCCGTCGGTGACCAGCGGCTCGGGAAGCCACGGACCCGGGTAGGTCTCCTTCCGCCTCCGCAGCGCCTTCTGGTGGGCGAGGGCCTGGTTGACCGCGATGCGCACCAGGTAGGCACGGGGGCTCTCGACGCGGGCCAGATCGACCGCCGACCACGCGAGCCACGTCTCCTGGAGCACGTCCTCGGTGTCGCCGACGCTGCCGAGCATGTTGTAGACGATCGAGAACAGCAGCTCGCGCTGGCCGGCGAAGACCTGGGAGGCGTCGGGTGTGGCGGTGTCATGCATCAGAGAACTCCTTGTCAGCACGCATACCCCCTCAAGAGGTCCTCCGGGCCGGCAAGTGTGACATCGGCCGGGTGAGGCGCGTCACACCGGCGGCCGGGGGCGTCACACTCGCGCGCCGCGGGCCCTCTCAGGACGCCGACACATCAGTCAGATCGAGCTCGAAGGAGTGCACGGCATGACCGTCCTCGTCACAGGAGCCACCGGCACCGTCGGCCGCCAGGTCGTCCGCCACCTGCTCGGGCGCGGTGCGAAGGTCCGCGCCCTGACCCGCGATCCCGCCGCCGCCGTCCTGCCCGCCGGCGTGGAGGTGGTCGCGGGCGACCTCACCGACGCCGGGACGCTGGAGCCGGCGTTCGACGGCGTCACCGCCGTCCATCTGATCAACTTCGGCGACGGCTACCGGCCGTTGCCGAACGGGGAGGAGATCGTCGACCTCGCCGTACGCGCCGGGGTCCGCCGGGCCTCGGTCCTGGTCGGCTGGCAGGAGGGCACCCTGGAAGCCGCGGTCAGGGCCGGCGCCCTGGAGTGGACCTTCCTGAACCCGGTGCAGTTCATGGCCAACTTCCTCGTCGACTGGGGCGGGCCGCTGCGGGCCGGCGACCTGGTGCGCGAGCCGTACGGCGACCGCAAGAGCCCGCCGGTCGACGAGTCCGACATCGGCGCCGTGGCCGCCACGGTGCTGACCGAGGACGGCCACGCCGGGGAGTCCTACCACCTCACCGGCCCCGAGGTGCTGACGGCCCGGCAGATGGTCGCCATCATCGGCGAGGCCACCGGCCGCTCGCTGCGGTTCGAGGAGCTCACCCCCGACCAGGTGCGCCAGGAGTGGAGCATCCCCGGCCGGCGACCCGACCTGTCCGTCTTCCGGGTGCTCGGCCAGGCCGCCTCGTCCGGCGCCGCGGATCCGGTGGAGCTGCTGCTGCAGCTGTACGGGACGCCGAACGAGTACGGCACCACGCTGACCGACCACGTGGAGAGGGTCACCGGCCGGCCGCCGCGCACGTACGCGGAGTGGGCGCGCGAGCACGCGCACCACTTCCGCGCGGCGTGACTACGGGCGTACCAGGAAGACGTTGCCCAGGGAGCGCTGGCCGGTGGCGTCGGAGGGCCGGTTCACGATGCCGGCGGCCGAGGTGACCATGACGCTGGAGCCGCCGCCGTCGAGGTTCATGGCCTCCCGGGCACCGAGCAGCTTCATCAGCTCGGCCGTCTGGGCGATCCCGAGCCCCTCGCTGTAGCCGTCCTGCCGCCCGTCGACCACCACCAGCATGAGCCGCCCCCGGTCGTCCACGCCGATCGCCGACCGGGGGTTGGCCCGCACGGCCCAGTTGTAGGTGAACGTCTGGTCCGTGCCCTCGCGGATCAGGCCGTCGGCCGCCGCGTTCACCGACACCCGGCCGTCGCGTACCAGGGTGGGGCCGACCTGGAGGATCGTGGTGTCCGGGGTCAGCGCGACGCGCCGGCCCCGGCTGTCCTCGACGCGCTCGCTGACGCGCAGCCGCTCGCCGACCTTCGCGTGGCCGAGCAGCCAGGCGGCGCTGTCGCCGATCGCCTGGACGGTGGACCCGCCGGCGGGGACGCTCGCGCCGCGCGAGGCGTTCACGGCGGTCACCTCGCCGCGCGCGTCCAGCACCGCTTCGGCGCCCGCGCCGGCCGGCGGCGTGCCCCATTCGGGTGTGAACAGCACAAGCTCGCTGCTGTCCGTACATTTCAGGTCGTGCTGTGGCTTCTCGGTCGGCTGGTCGCCGCCGACGCCGCCGCAGTTCCAGATCTCGCCCGGGACCCGGTTGACGCCGTCGATCTCGGCGCTGTCCCGCCCGGCGCGCAGGGTCACGTGGGCGGTGTAGGCGTCCACGTCCACCGAGCGGCCGCCCTTCGTGATCCTGATCCCGCCCCGGCCCTGCGTGGCCGAGCCGATCAGCCTGCCGTCCTTGACGTACATGCCGCCGGGGGCGCTGTTGTAGAACCACTGCGCGTTGATGCCGGCGACGGCGCCCGCCGCGGCGGCGAGGTCGGTGAGCTTCTCGGTGCCGTTCAGCGCGGGGCCGAAGTCGGTGCCGACCGTGCCGCCGAACGCGCGGAAGTCCACGCGCAGCACGTGCACCTTCTGCGGCGCGCCCGCGTCGATGCCGTCCTGCGCGGTGTAGCGCGTGCCGCCGGCGAAACCGGCCGCCCTGAGCCTGGCGAGCGCGGCGGTGGCCTCGGCGCCGGTGGCGTACTGGCCGACGCGGACGATCCAGCCGAGCGTGCCCGCGGGACGGTCGGCGAACGCGGGCGAGGCGACCTCCTCGACCCGCGGCTCGAACCCCTTCTCCCGCACCGCCCCGGCCACCCTGTCGGCGATCTCCCTGGCCCCCAGCGCGGTGGCGGCCGTGTTGAGCGGCCCGTCGACCGTGCCCGGCAGGTACACGTGGACGGTCCAGTGGTCGCCGGCGTCCTTGGCCCCGAGCGACATCGAGGTCAGCGTCACGCCGGGCGCCACGGTCGTGGTGACCGGCGGCGCGCTCAGCGGCAGCCGCCCGCCGAAGAAGGAGTCCTGCGGGGTGGCCACCGCGGGCGCGCCCGCGACCAGCAGCGTCACGGCCGCCGCGACGGCGGAGAGGGTGTTGCGGTGCATGTACGTCCTCTGGTTCCAGAGCGAAATAGGTGCGCTGGCAGTCAAGGACTTCCGGATGGCCCCGAACCCAACGGCAGGCGCTGCCCGCGAAGCACCCAGGTGAACAGCGCCCGGTTTCGCGCGGAAGGCCGCGACGGGCGGGCCCGGCGGTCAGCGGTGGGGTGCGGGTCGCGTGGTGGCCGCGATGCGTGACCGGGTGCGGGCCGGGGCCGTCGGGGGCAGTTCGGCCAGGATGTCGGCGAGCGAGACGCCGGCCAGGCTCCCCCGCCACGCCTCGTGTGCGTCGGCCATCCTCACCGCCAGGACGCAGGTTCGCCGGCAGTCCTCGACCGGCAGCGCGCCCACGCCCTGCCGCCGGATCTCGCGGCATTCGTACGGCGACGACGCGCCGTCCACCGCCTCGACGATCGCCAGCAGCGTGATCTCGGCAGCCGGCCGCGCCAGCCGGAACCCGCCACGCGGCCCGGTCGTCGCGGACAGCACCCCGGCCCTGACAAGCGCCTGCAACTGCTTGGCGAGATAGGGCGCCGGGAGGTCGTAGTACTCCGCGAGCTGCGCCGCCGACGCGGTGGCTCCCGGATCGAGCTGCGCCAGCGTCGTGGCGCAGTGCAACAGCCATTCGGTGCTCACGGGCAGCTTCACGGCACTCATTCTATCGCGGATATTGAGGATCTGTTAAGTCCGAGATATGGTGGCGGTGCAACGAGTGAAGGAGAGATCATCATGCGGATCGCAGTCGCCGGCGCGACCGGGAACATCGGGGCACTGACCGTCGCCGCCCTCCAGCGCGAGGGGCACGACGTCGTGGGCGTCAGCCGCTCGCTCGGCGTGGACCTGCTGACCGGCGACGGGCTCGACGCCGCCCTCACCGGTGTCGAGACGGTCATCGACGTCACCAACGGGCCGGCGACCGGCCGGGCGGAGACGGTGGCGTACTTCGGGACCGCCACGCGCAACCTGCTCGCCGCCGAGGAGCGGGCCGGCGTCCGCCACCACGTGCTGCTCTCGATCGTCGGCATCGACCGGGTCGAGGGCAACGCGCACTACGCCGGCAAGCGGGAGCAGGAACGCCTGGTGGCCGAGGGTCCGGTGCCGTGGACGATCGTCCCGGCCACGCAGTTCCACGATTTCGCCGCGATGGTGGCGGGCTGGACCGAGCAGGACGGCATCGCCACGATCCCGCCGCTGCTCGTACAGCCGATCGCACCCGCGGACGTGGCCGAGATCCTGGCCGAGATCGCGCTGGGCGAGCCGCGCGGCCGTCACGTGGACGTGGCGGGGCCCGAGCCGCAGGACCTCGTGGACATGGCCCGGCGCACCCACCAGGCGCGCGGCGTCGAGGTACGGCTCGTGCCGACGTGGTCGGGACCGCTCGGCCCCTCGATGGCCGGCGACGTGCTGCTGCCCGGCAAGGACGCCCGCATCGCGCCGACCACCTTCGACGAGTGGCTCGCGGGACAGCGCTGACGGCGTGAACGCGCCGCCGAAAATTGGTCATCTCATGACCGGCGTCCCAGCCGGTCGGGGTCGCCTCACCCTACGGGCCGACTGATACTCTCTGCTATAGATTGGTTACTTTGCGTATAGTAGGGAGCTGTTGTGAAGGTCGCCTGCGCCGGCGGCGGACCCGCCAGCCTGTACTTCTCGATCCTGATGAAGCGGGTCGACCCGGCCCATGAGATCACCGTCTACGAGCGGAACCCGGTCGGCTCGACGTACGGCTGGGGCGTGACCTACTGGGGCGAGCTGCTCGAGTTCCTGCAGGGCGTCGACCCCGAGACCGCGCACGCCATCCGCGAGAGCTCGGTCTCCTGGGACAGCTGGGTCGTGGACCTGCACGAACGCGCGAAGGTCACGATCGAGCACGGCGACCAGGGCTACGGCATCGGGCGGCACCGGATGCTCGAGATCCTCGCCGAGCGGGCCCGCTCCCTCGGCGTGCGCGTCGAGTTCGAGCACGAGATCGCCGACGAGGCCGAGCTGGCCGACGCCGACCTGGTCATCGCCGGCGACGGCATCAACAGCGTGCTGCGCGAGCGCCACGCCGACCACTTCGGCACCCAGGTCGAGGTCGGGCAGAACAAGTACGTCTGGCTCGGCACCACCAAGGTCTTCGACGCCTTCGTCTTCGCCTTCGTCGACACGCCGCACGGCTGGATCTGGTGCTACGGCTACGGCTACAGCCACGAGGGCAGCACGCTCGTGGTCGAGTGCTCTCCCGAGACCTGGCGGGGTCTCGGGCTCCACGAGGCGAACGAGGCCGACAGCCTGGGCGTGCTGGAGAAGCTCTTCGCCGAGGTGCTCGACGGCCACCGGCTCATCGGCCGTACGCAGTCCGACGGCGGCGCGAACTGGCTGAACTTCCGCACCCTGACCAACCGGACCTGGTACCACGGCAACCTGGCCCTGCTGGGGGACTCCGCGCACACCACGCACTACTCCGTCGGCGCGGGCACCGTGCTCGCTCTGGGGGACGCCGCCTTCCTGGTCGACGCGCTGTACGGGGAGCCGGACCTGGAAGCGGCGCTGGCCCGCTACGACCGGCTGCGCAGGGCCGCGATCAAGGTCCCGCAGCGGGCGGCCCGCCTCAGCGCCCGGTGGTACGAGAACCTTCCGCGCTACATCGACCTGCCGGTGCAGCACGTGATCGCGCTGCTCGACAACCGGACCTCGCGGCTGCTCCCGTACGTCCCGCCGCGGCTGTTCTACCGCACCGGCCAGCTCACCGAGCAACTGTGGCGGCTGGGCTCGAAGTTCACCCGGGCCCGCTGACCGCCGGACAGTAGAACGGAATCTTACGTTCCCGTACACTGGGGTTCATGACCAGCGCACCCATGAGCGGCCGCAAGGCGCAGGCCGCGCGTAACGACGAGTTGATCCTCCAGGCGGCGCGGGCGGTCTTCACCGCCGACCCCGGCGCCCCCATCGCGGCCGTGGCCGAGAAGGCGGGCGTCGGGATCAGCGCGCTCTACCGCCGCTACCCCAGCAAGGAGGCCCTGCTGCAGAAGTTGTGCGGCGACGGGCTGAAGCTGTACATCGAGGTCACCGAGCGGGCGCTGGCCGACGACGGCGATCCGTGGGAGGCGTTCGCGGGCTACCTGCGCGGCATCGTGGACGCCGACACGAACTCACTGACGATCAAGCTGGCGGGCACGTTCACGCCGACCGAGGAGCTCGGCCGCGACGCGGTCCGCGCCTCGGTCGTGGCCACCGACGTGCACCACCGCGCGGTGGAGGCGGGCGTGCTGCGGCCGGACGTGACGGTGGCCGACATCGCGCTGCTGTTCGAGCAGATCGCCTCGATCAAGCTGGGCGGCGAGGAGCGCACGGTGCAGCTCCGCCACCGCTACCTGACGCTGATGATGGACTCGCTGCGGGTGCCGCCGGCCCACCGCGACCTGCCCGGCCCGCCGCCCGAGGACGAGGAGCTCTCGGCCCGCTGGTGGGCCCCGCAGGCGTAGCCTCCCCGCCTCAGTCCTCGCCGGTCTTCCAGTGGTAGAGGTACGACATCACGAAGCCGAGCAGCCCGGTCACCCCGGCCGAGACGGTCATCGCCATGCCGAGCGCGGACACCGCGCCGGAGACCAGGCCGGGGCTCCCGGCGACGAGACCGGCCACCTGGAGCAGCACGACCGCGACGCCGAGCACGAGGAACAGCACGAGGCCGGCCTTGAACAGGATCATGATGAGGCTCTTCACGACGGGACCTCCTCTCAGATCGGCAGCACGCCGGTCGCGACCAGCACGCCGAGGACCAGGGTCGGGATGACGAACCAGACGATCAGCCGGCCGAACGTCCTGGCCGGGTCCACCTGGGCGATGCCGCTGGCGATGTAGATCGGGGCCGCGCCCGGCGGGGACGCGCCCTCGGTCGAGGCGAAGATCATGATGGCGGTGGCCGCGGCGGCGGGGGCGACCCCGGCCGCGGTCAGCGCGCTGAAGGCCACCCCGCCGACGGCGGCGATCGTGGCGGTGCCGGTCAGCGGCGCGGCGATGATGACCAGCAGCAGGCCGACGAGGGTGGCGATGACGACGGCCGGCGCGTCCAGCCCCTTCATGATCGCGGTGAGCTGGTCGACCAGGCCCAGCTCGCCCAGGCTGGCGGCGGCCGCGAAGGCGAAGAACAGCGTCGCGCCGATGACGGCGTACCGGGGGGCCATCTCGCCGAGCAACTCGTTCCAGGCGCGCGCGGTGCGCGGCAGCCGCCTCCACGCCACCGCGAACGTGGCCAGCACCGTCAGCACCGGGATCCACACGACGATGCTGATGTCGTCGGCCGCCTCGCCGACCCGCGACTCCAGCAGCGCCACGCCGAAGTCCAGCGTCATCAGCACCGGGACGAGAATGCCCGCGTACACCAGCAGCGACGTCCATCCCGCCCGCAGCGCCGCGCGGAGCGGCACGAGATCGGCCGCGTCGGCCGCCGCGATGCGGTGCCTGCGCACCCACACGAACACCACCACGAACCGGTACGCCACCGTCCACAGCCCGCCCACGAGAGCCGGCACGAAGAGCTGGTCGGCGGTCAGCACGGGCGCCACGGCGGCCGAGCCCAGCAGCAGGAACATCGACGAGCTGGGCGGGATCGAGATGCCCAGCCCGGCGTTGCCCGCCACCAGCGAGGCGGCCAGGTCGGGGCGCCAGTTCGACCGGATCATCCACGGGATGGTCACCGAGCCGACGGACGCGGAGATGCCGGACCCGGATCCGGAGGGGCCGCCGAGCAGCGCGGCGGCGGAGGTGGAGACGTACCCGGCGCCGCCGCGCAGGCGGCCGAAGATCGAGTTCAGGACCGTGACCTGCTCCTGGATGAGGCCCAGCCTGGTGAGCAGGTAACCCATGAAGACGAAGGCCAGGGCGGCGAAGACGACCTCCTCGGCCATGGCGTCGGCGATGCCCGCCCAGGCCAGGGTGAAGAACCCGGTGCCGCCGAAGAGGCACACGCCGGCGAAACCGATGAGCATCGCCTCACCGATGTTGCGTTTCAGCACGCCGTTCCAGACGACGATGATGGCGATGTAGGCGATGAGCGCCCATACGGCGATTCCCATGGCGTATGACCTCCGATGGGGACGAGCTGGGGGTGATCGGCGCGCCGTTCGCGCCTTCGGTCAGGTGCCGGACACCGGCCGGTCGGACGGCGGGTCGGACGGCAGAGGGTTGGACGGTAGGGGGTCGGACGGCAGGGGGGCGGACGGCGGGGAGTCGGACGGCGGGGGGTCGGCGAGGCGGCGGGCCAGGTCGACGGTGCGGCGGGCTCTGGCCACGATGGGGGCGTCCACGAACCGGCCGTCGGGCAGCGCCACCGCGCCGATGCCGGCCGCCTCGGCCCGTTCCGCCGCGGCCACGACTTCGGCGGCCCTGGCCGCCTCCTCCTCCGTCGGCCGGAACGCCCGCCGGATCGCGGGGATCTGGCGCGGGTGGATCGCGGTCCTGCCGAACAGCCCGAGCGCGCGGCCCACCCGGCAGGACGCCAGCAGGCCGGCCTCGTCCTTGATGTCCGGGTAGACGGACATGGGCACCGGCGGCAGCCCGGCCGCCGCGGCGGCGAGGACGACCTGGAGCCTGAGGTGGTTCATCGCCTGCTCGTCGGTGATGCCCAGCTCGGCGGACAGGTCCTGCTCGCCGAGCGCCACCCCGGCCACGCGCGGGTGGCCGGCGATCTCCCCGGCCGCGACGATCCCGGCCGCCGACTCCAGCAGCGCGTACGCGGGCGCCGCGCCGGGCAGGGCGTCGATCACGGCGGCCGACTCGACCTTGGGCAGCCGTACGGCGTCGGCGAGGTCCCCGACGGCGGCCACGTCGGCGCGCCCGCGGGCGGTGGCCGGGTCGTTGACCCGCACGTGCACCTGGCAGCTCACGTCCGGCCGGTCGCGGAGGTAGGCGACGGCGTTCCGGCGGGCCTCGTCCTTCCTGACGGGGGCGACGGCGTCCTCCAGGTCGATGATGACCACGTCGGCGCCCGACGCCACCGCCTTGGCGAAGCGCTCGGGCCGGTCGCCGGGCACATACAGCCAGGTCACGGGGTTGGAGGTGGTCACGCGATCACCCCGTCCGCGCGCAGGGCGGCGATCCGCTCGCCGGAGTAGTCGAGCTCGCCGAGCACCTCGTCGGTGTCCCGGCCGAGCGGCCGCCCCGGCCACCGGATCTCGCCCGGCGTGTCCGACATGCGGAACAGGACGTTCTGCATGGTGACCGAGCCGAGCTCCTCGTCCGGCACCTCCACGAACGTGCCCAGCGCCGCGTACTGCGGGTCCTCGGCCAGGTCGGTGACGTCGTAGATGGGCGCGACCGCGGCCTGCACCTCCTCGAACCTGGCGATGACCTCGTCGGCGTCCCGCTCGGCGATCCAGGAGGCGACCGCCTCGTCCAGCTCGTCCACGTGCTGCACCCGGCCGTGCCCGCTGGCGAACCACGGCTCCGCCACCAGGTCGGGCCGTCCCACGAGGGTGACCACGCGCTCGGCGATGGGCTGGGCGCTGGTGGAGATCGCCAGCCAGCGGCCGTCGCGGGTGCGGTAGGTGTTGCGCGGCGCGTTGCTGCTGGAGCGGTTGCCGGTGCGCTTCGGCACCACCCCCAGCGCCTTGTACGCGCTCATCTGCGGCCCGAGCAGGCCCAGGATCGGCTCGATGATGGCCAGGTCGATGACCTGCCCGCGCCCGGTCTGCTCGCGGGCGCGCAGGGCGACCATGATGGCGTACGACATGGCCAGGCCCGCGATGCCGTCGGCCAGGGCCAGCGGCGGCAGCGTCGGCGGCCCGTCGGGCTCCCCGGTCATGGCCGCGAAGCCGCTCATGGCCTCGGCCAGCGTCCCGAAGCCCGGTCGCTTGGCCATCGGCCCGAACTGCCCGAACCCGGTCATCCGCGCCACGATCAGCCGGGGGTTGAGCTCGAGGAGGTCTTCGGGGGCCAGGTTCCAGCGTTCGAGGGTGCCGGGGCGGAAGTTCTCGATCAGCACGTCGGACCGCTCGGCCAGGCGGCGCAGGATGTCCTGCCCCTCAGGGCGCGACATGTCCACGGCTGCCGTGCGCTTGTTGCGCGACAGCGTCTTCCACCACAGGCCCACCCCGTCCACGGAGGCGCCGTGGCCGCGCGAGGGATCGCCGCGGCGGGGATGCTCGATCTTGATCACGTCGGCGCCGAAGTCGCCCAGCATCATCGCGGCGGAAGGACCGGCGAACAGTGTCGCCGCGTCGATGACCCGCAGGCCGTCGAGGCTCGTCATAAGCATGTAACTTATAAGAAATATGTCATAGGTCAACCGAATGACCGTTATGCGCGACACTTGGGGACATGTCAACCAGCGAGCCGCGGCCGCCCATGAGCAAGGCCGAGTACGTCTACAGCGTGCTTCTCGACGAGATCCGCAGCGCGCGGATCCCCGGAGGGACGGCGTTGCGGGCCGGGGAGGTGGCCAAGCGCCTCGGCGTCTCGGTCACGCCGGTCCGCGAGGCGCTGCGCAGGCTGGAGAAGGACCGGCTGATCAGCTACGAGGCGCATCACGGCGCGACCGTGGTGGACCTGGGGGACGAGGCGCTGGCCGAGTACTACGGGGTGCGCTCGGTCGTCGAGGGCCTGGGCGCCCGCCTGGCCGCGGCCAGGATCACCCCCGAGGAGCTGGCCGCGCTGCGCGAGCTGCACACCTCCATGGCGGACGACGCCGCGCACGGCAGGCACGAGCGGCTCGGCGAGCAGAGCCTGCGCTTCCACCTGCGCATCGTGGACATCGGCGGCCCCGCCTTCCTGGGCGAGCACGCCAGGTCGGTGCGCAACAGCTTCCCGGTGCCGGCCGAGGCGTCGCTGTGGCTGGACGAGACGCAGGTCAACGTGCAGCTGGCGGCGCACGAGGGCATCCTGGCCGCGCTGGAGGCGGGCGACGGGGAGCGCGCGGAACGCATCATGATCGACCACGTACGCCGCGCCGGCGAGTTCCGCCGGCACCACTGACCCCCACGCAACCGCCGGACCGGCGCGCACGGCAGACCGGGGCAAGCGGGGAGAGCGCGGGCTCGCGCGATCGGGGAGAGCGCGGGCTCGCGCGATCCGGTTATCCGACGCGGGCGACGCCGGCCAGCCAGGCCGTGCGCTCGGGCGCGACAGGCGCCTCGTTCCCGTCCGGCCGCCACTGCGGCGCCCACACCAGGCCGGGATCGAGCAGCTCCAGCCCGCCGAACAGGGCCAGCACCTGCTCCCGGCGCCGGAAGTGCACCGTCAGCCCCAGGTCCCGGTTGGCGGCCGAGACCGCCGCGCGCATCTCCTCGTCGTAGGCGTCCATGCTGAGCGCGGTCAGCCACAGATGGCTCCCGGCCGCCATCGACCGGCGCAGCGCCGCCGCCCAGGCGGTGTCCCCGATGGGGATCTCGTGCACCGACAGCACACCCACCGCCACCGGCTCGGCCCAGTCCACGAACGTCCGCACCATGGGGTCGTCCAGCAGCCCGGCCGGGTCGGCCAGGTCGCAGCCCACGACCCTGACCCGGTCACTGCCCTTGGCGGTGACCGCCTGGGCGTGGGCCAGCATGTACGGGTCCTGCTCGGCGTACACCACCCTGGCCGGCGGGAACACCGCGTGGATGGTCTCGTGGGCCTGCCCGGTGCTGGGCAGGCCGGTCCCGTACAGCACGAACTGGTCCACCCCCCGACCCGCCAGGTGCCGCACCACCCGGTGCACGTGCCGGTGGTGCGCGACGAGGGCGGTGGCGGCGTCGGCGCTGAGCCGCTCGGCCAGCTCGAGCGCCTCGCGGTCGGCGCTGAAGTTCTGCTTCCCGCGCAGGGCGGCGTCGTACATGCGGGCGCTGCTGGCCCCGGCGAGGGACACGACCGGACTGTCGTCTTTGGGCACCTGGTGACCTCCGTCCCGATCGACCAGATTTCATCCTGTCAGCCGGAAAGCGTAGCGCGTACCCCTTCCAGCACCTCGGATGTGGCGTCCACGGGGTAGGCCGACAGGGACAGCCGGGCGAACGCCTGCTGGTGCTCCTCGACCCGCCGCCGGTCCTCGACCACCACCGGGGCGTGCAGCAGGTGCAGCACCAGCGCGTCCGGACGGTCCCGGTCGGGGAAGCGCAGCAGCGTGAACGGCGGCCCCTGGTAGAGGTAGCCGCTCTCGGCGGCGGGCCGGGAGATCTGCACCGCGATGTGCGGCTGCTTTGCGGCCAAGGCGAGCGCGTCGAGCTGCGCCACCCGGTCCTCGGGCCGGGACAGCGGCGGGTCGAGCAGCGCGGGCCGGTCGAGCAGGGCCCACAGGTGCGGCCCGCGGTGCCGGTCGAGCACCTTCTGCCGGACCGCGACCAGCCCGGCGGCGTGGGCGGCCCGCTCGTACGTGGCCCCGGGCGGCAGGGTGGCCGGCGCGGCGGCCAGGGCGTACGCGGGGGTCTGCAGCAGCGGGGGCACCTGGTGCGGGCAGTACGTGTAGATCACCTGCGCCTGGTCCTCCAACTCCAGGAACGCCGACAGCCCCAGCGGCACCCCGGGCGCGTCGTACCAGCCGGGCACCCGCTCCTCCCGCAGCAGCGACAGCAGCCGGGGCGCGTGCTCGCCCTCGCCGTACAGCTCCAGGAGGGTGCGCACGGTGGCCTCGCGCGGCGCCACGAGCCCGTGCTCGATGCGGAAGATCGTGGAGGTGTTGAGCCCGGCGGCCTCGGCCGCGGACTTCATCGACAGGCTGCTCCCGGCCCGCAACGAGGAGAGCCGGGCCGCTACAACGCTTAACTGCATACGTCTGTCACAACCGCCGATGACAAAAATCAGCGTTTACACCTGGTCTATTGCAACGGAGTGACGGGTGATGCACGATTGCCACTCTAGTGGTCTGACACGTAATGCATACGCCCAATCGGAAAGGCAGAGACTGTGGCGGACGCGTGGATTCTCCATCCCGACTACCGGACTCCCCCGGTCCCCACAGATGCGGACATCACGCCCGGCCCATGGCGGCACCCCGACGGCGGCCAGATCATGAACGGCACCTACGAGCGCCCCCTGCCCAGGCTCCGGGTCGAGGTCGTCACCGTATGGTACGGCTACGCGCTCAGCCAGTGGCGCGGTCCGCGCATGCCGCGCTTCAGCAGCCCGCTGGTGTCGGCCTGGAACCCGGTGCTGGCCCAGGGCCTGACCGTCGACCCTCGCTCACCGGCGCCCTACCGCGACGAGCTGTGGTGCGACCGGTGGATCGCCGAGGCCCTGCTGTACGGGCGCAAGCCGTACGGCGCCTTCACGCTGCCCGCCCCGGAGGCGCTGCGCTGGTTCGCCAAGAGCGGCGGGACGAACCTGGTCTACCACGCGAAGCACGACGGCGACCTGGTGCGGGTGGTGGCGGGCACCTCGGAGCGGTACTCCCAGCTCTTCGACCTGGACGCGCTGATCGCCGACTACCAGGAGGCGCTGCCCCGGGAGCTGGCCGAGCGGGAGTCGGCGGCGCTGGACGCGCACCGGTCCCGCTCGCCGGCGCTGGACTACGTGCTGACGGAGGACGCCGAGGCCCTCTTCGCGCAGGCCCCCCTGTCGGTACGCGGCCTCACCCTCGGCTACCCGCCCCGCGAGACGGCGGCCCGCATCGCCGCCGGAACCGCCCGGTGACCACGCCCGCGACCCACGCCGCGACCGGTGCCGTTCCTGACGCCGGGGCCGCCCGGTGACCGCGCCCGCGCCGGCCGGCGTCAAGGGGATCCTGTTCGACCTCGACGGCACCCTGCTCGACCACCGCACGGCCGCCGACACCGGCATCGTGTCCTGGTTCGCCGACCGCTCGCCCGGCCATCCGCGCCTGGCCGAGGTGGCCGGGCTCTGGGCCGAGCTCGAAGGTCCCTACCTGGCGATGTGGCAGGCGGGCAGGTGCTCGGTGCAGGAGCAGCGGCGCCTGCGCCTGGCCGCCCTGTGCGCGGAGCTGGCCGTCCCCGTACCGGACGACCTCGACGCCGCCTACGCCGACTTCGCCGCCCGCTACCGCCGGAACTGGGCCGCCTTCCCGGACGTGGCGCAGGCGGTGGCGGGGCTGGGCGGGTTCGCGCTCGGGGTCCTGACGAACGGCGCGCAGCGGATGCAGGAGGACAAGGTCCGCGCGATCGGGCTGGACGGCCTGGTCGGGCCGGTGCTGACGGGCGAGGTGCTCGGCGGCTGCTTCAAGCCCGCGCCCGCCTCCTACACGGCTGCCGCCGCGGCGCTCGGGCTGGAGCCGCGGCAGGTGCTGCTGGTGGGCGACGACGTGACCAATGACGTGACAGGCCCGGCGGTGACCGGGATGCGCTCGGTCTGGCTTGACCGCCACGGCAGCGACCCCGCGCCCGCCGGCTTCCCCCGCATCACCTCACTGGCGGAGCTGGCGGCTGTCCTGGGCTGAGCTCCCGGGGCGCCACCTCCGCCAGCACCGAGCGCTCCAGGTCGAACCCGCCCACATGCGCCAGATAGTCCCCCTTGACCAGCGGATCCCCCAGGTAGACGCCGCCTGCCCGGCGCACCAGCAGGGCTCCGGCCGCCACGTCCCAGGGGTGGGAGCGGGTGCCGTAGGCGGCGTCCGACCAGCCGGCGGCGACGTGCGCGAGCTTGAGTGCGGCGCTGCCGGGTTTGCGGACGGCGGAGAAGGACTCCAGGAAGCGGCCGTAGCGGCGCAGCGCCACGTCGCCGTCCTCGTCCAGGTCGAGCGGGGTCGGGTAGCTGGACAGGAGCATGGCCTCCCGGTCGCCGGTCGCGCCCGCGCTGCGCAGGGGCTCGCCGTTGCACCAGGCGCCCTCGGTGGTGGCGGTGAACTCGTCGCCGCGTACGGGGTCGTACACGACGCCCGCCACCAGCTCCCCGCGGACGGCGGCGGCGATGGAGACGCAGAAGAACGGCAGGCCGGCGGCGAAGTTGGCGGTGCCGTCGATGGGGTCGACGTACCAGACGAGGTCGCCGGAGCCGGTCGTGCCGCCCTCCTCGCCGACGATCGCGCTGTGCGGGGCCCGGGCGCCGATGACGGAGCGGATGGTGTCCTCGGCGGCCCGGTCGTGCTCGGTGACCGGGTCGTGGAAGTCGCGCTTGGTGGCCACGCCCGGCCGGGACCTGAAGGCGGCGCGCAGCCGGGGGCCGACGGCCCTGGCCGCCTCGGTGGCGGTGTCGAGCAGGTATGTCGCGTCCATGCCCTCTCCTCTACCTCCCGTGCGCCCGCCGCACACGCCATGACTCATTTGTCTGGACATTCTGACCTCGGTTAAGCTGATCAGCATGACCGCGAACCTGGGCATCGACCTGGACCGATCCAGCCCGGTGCCGCTCTATTTCCAGGTGGCCGAGCAGATCGCCGAGGCCATCCGCCGGGGTGATCTCGCGCCCGGCTCGCGGCTGGACAACGAGATCCTGCTGGCCGACAAACTGGGCCTGTCGCGGCCCACGATCCGGCAGGCCATCCAATATCTCGTGGACAAGGGCCTGCTGGTGCGCAAGCGCGGCGTCGGCACGCAGGTGGTGCACGGGCAGGTCAAGCGCTCGGTCGAGCTGACCAGCCTGTACGACGACCTGCGCAGGGCGGGGCAGGAGCCGGCCACGCAGGTGCTGGCCCTGGAGACGCGGCCGGTGGAGGAGGACATCGCCCGGGTCCTGGGCGTGGAGCCCGGCTCCCAGATCCTCTACCTGGAGCGGGTGCGCTTCGCGGCCGGCGAGCCGCTCGCCGTGCTGCACAACTGGCTGCCGCCGGGCCTGGCCCAGCTCAGCGCCGCGGATCTGGAGGGACGCGGCCTGTACGAGCTGCTGCGCGGGGCGGGCGTGCGGATGCGGGTGGCCAACCAGCGCATCGGCGCACGATCCGCCACCCAGGCGGAGGCCCGACTGCTGGAGGAGCGCCGCGGCGCGCCGCTGCTGACGATGATCCGCACCACGTACGACGACCAGGGCCGGGCCGTCGAGCACGGCTCGCACGTCTACCGCGCCTCGCACTACTCCCTCGAGGTCACGCTCATCGAACGCTGAGCCCTCGCCGAACGCCGGGCCGCCCGCCGAACGCTGCGCCTCTCGCCAACGCTGCACCCCTCGCCGAACGCTGCGCGCCCACCGAGCGGGCGGGTGGTCAGCGCTCGCTGTCGAGGTGGGCCATCTGCGCCTCGCCGTAGCGGGTGCCCGCGACGGCGTCCTGCGGGACGGCGGCCTCGATGGCGGCCAGGTCCCGCTCCGTCAGCGTCACGTCGAGCGCGCCCAGCGCCTCGGCCAGCCGCTCCCGGGTGCGCGCGCCGACCAGCGGCACGATGTCCGCGCCCCGCCCGAGCACCCAGGCGATGGCCAGCTGCGCGACCGTGACCCCCTTGGTCTCGGCGAGCGCCCGCAGCGCGTCCACCAGCCCCAGGTTGTGCGCGAGGTTGTCGCCGGAGAAGCGTGGGCTGGTGGCGCGGAAGTCGCCGGCGGCCAGCTCGCGGTCCTTGCGCCAGTGCCCGCTGATCAGCCCCCGGGACAGCACCCCGTACGCGGTCACGGAGATCCCGAGCTCGCGGCAGGCGGGCAGGATCTCCCGCTCGATCCCCCGGGTCAGCAGCGCGTATTCGAGCTGCACGTCCGCGATCGGGTGCACCGCGTGGGCCCGCCGGATGCTCTCGGCGCCGGCCTCGGACAGCCCTATGTGCCGTACGCGCCCCTTCTGCACCTCCTCGGCGATGGCCCCGACCGTCTCCTCGATCGGCACGGCCGGGTCCGCCCGCGCCATCCGGTAGACGTCCACGTAGTCGGTGCCCAGGCGGCGCAGCGTGTAGGCGAGCGAGGTCTTCACGGCCGCGGGGCCGGCCGTCGTAGCCGAGCCAGTTGCCGTCGTAGTCGCGCTGCGCCCCGAACTTCACGCTGATCCGCACCGAGTCGCGCGGCCGGCCGCGCAGCGCCTCGCCGATGAGCAGCTCGTTGTGGCCCATGCCGTAGAAGTCGCCGGTGTCGAGCAGGTTGATGCCGGCGTCGAGCGCGGCGTGGATGGTGGCGATGGACTCGGCCCGGTCGGCCGGCCCGTACATGTCGGACATCCCCATGCAGCCAAGGCCGAGGTCGGACACGGCCGGCCCGCCAGTACCCAAAGTTCTCATACGAGAAGTATGCACCTTGAGATGACAGATTTCAATTTCTGTCATTCCGCGTGAGTCGTTCGGCGTCGGCACGGGAGGCGACCCGTACGAACCTCAGGTGCGCGTTGGCCGGGTCGGCGGCGGCCTCGCGGTAACGGGCGCGGTAGGCCGCGTGGTTGAGCCAGGCGTAGCGGATGATGGACTCGTCCTTGTCGAGCAGGAAGCGGAACGACTCCTTGTTGCCGTTCCACAGCTCGGCGCCGGTCGCCATGCGCCGCAGGGTCCTGTTCAGGAGCCGGCGCATCACGGTGCGCCGGGGCAGGTCGATCCAGACCACGGTGTCGGCGCGCGACCACACCAGATCGCGTACGGCGGAGTAGTTGCCGTCCACCACCCACCCGTCGGCGGCCGTGAACCGCTCGACCTCGGCCCGGAACTCCTCCCGGGGCCGCGGGGTCCAGCCCGGCATGTGGAAGATCGAGTCGAGTTCGAGCCACGGCACGCCCAGCCGCCCGGCCAGCGCCCGGGCCAGCGTGGACTTGCCGGAGCCGGTGTTCCCCACCACGGATACGCGTCGCATCAGGAAAATGTACTCAGCGGCGCAGCGAGGCCACGGCCGCGGCGGCGACGGTGCCGATGACCGCGTTGATCGCGTTCTCGCCGGCGCGGGGGCGGTGGGCGCGGGTGAAGACCGCGGCGGCGTACCGGCGCCCGTCGGGGAACCGGATGACCCCCACCTCGTTGCGCACGACGCCGAACAGCCCGCCGCTCTTGGCCGCGACGCGCACGTCGTCCGGGAACCCCGTCGCCAGCCGGTGCCTGGTGATCTGCTGCCCCATGACCGCGCGCACGTTCGCGCACGCCTCGGCGGGCCCGGCCCGGTCGAGCCAGATCAGCTTCAGTAGCCGGGCCATGTCGCCGGCCGTGGTGCGGATCGAGTGCTCGGGGCGCAGGGCGCGGGAGGCGTGCAGCAACTCGTCAGGGGGCCCGGCGGGGTGGTGGGCCGCCATCAGCTCGCGCCAGGTGGCCAGGCCCACGTCCACGGCGATGGAGTCGAGCAGGCCGCCCAGCGAGTACGGCACCGCGGTGCCCGCCAGCTTCAGCTCCGCCAGCGTCGCGGCCATCCGGTCGAGCCCGACGCGCTCGACGAGCAGGTCGGTGGCCGCGTTGTCGCTGATCGTCAGCATCATCGTGACCAGGTCGCGCACCGACACCTCGGCCTCGTCGGCGAACACCGACATGCCGGTGGGCCCGAGCGTGGTCTCGCCGGGGCGGGCGCGTACGCGCTCGCGCGGGTCCAGCTCCCCCGCCGCCGCCTGCCGGAACACCTCCAGCGCGACGATCACCTTGAACACGGACGCGGCCACGACGGGCTCGTCGCTGCCGGCGTGCACCTCGCCGTCGCCATCGATCTCCATGACGCACAGCCACCCGTCGCATCCCGCACCGGCCAGCAGTTCCCGGATCTCCACGACCACCTCCTTGATCCATTCTGTCGGGGCGACGGATCAGACGAGATCGCCCGTCTCCATGTAGATCTCGCGCACCACCTCCACCTGCGCGGTGAAGCCGTGGCTCCCGGTACGCGACACGCCTGGGAAGAACGACCCCTCCACCATGTCACCCGCCACGAGCCGCCGCCGGGGCATGTCCAGCCGCCCGACCGTCACGGGCACCGGCCGCTCGAAGTCCTCGCCCGGCACGTCCCCGGGCACCTGCGGGCCGGGGCCGGGGCGGACGGTGCCGGGCACGATCCGGACCGCGAGGACCTGGTCGAAGTCGGGACGGGCGGTGATCACGTGCGCCAGGTGCAGCCCGCCGGCCCGGCCGAAGCACACGTACGTCAGCGGCCTTCCGTCGTCGTGACGCCGCCCGGGATCGAGCCGCTCGAAGAGCGCCACCCGCGCGACCCGGGCGGTGACGCCCTCGGCGATCGGGGTGCCGCCGCGCTCGAAGTGCCCCCGGTGGATGGTGCCGGCCACGGCCGTCCTGGCGGGCCCGCCGCCGGCGGCCGGGTCGAGGTCGAGGATGTCGAACGCCTCGGGCACGAAGGTGTGGATGCCGTCGGCCGCCTTGAGGTCGCGGCGCACCATCTCGCGTACGTCGGGGCGGAAGTCGACCTCCATGAGCACCTGGAAGCGGTGGGCCGGGTGCTCGAACATCGGCAGGTGCGAGAAGTACAGGGGATCCTCGCCGAACAGCAGCATCCCGTGGACGTCGAACGTCTCCTTGTGGTGGTCGTGATCGTGCATCTTGGCCTCCGCACTCGTGTGGACAGCCGCCAGTAGAGCGCGGTCCGGTGCCGGACGCCTGAGTAGGCGCTACTCAGTCCGCGAGCGACCGTGCAACCGGCGATCAAGCCGCGTGCAATCCCCCCTGGTTACAACATCTCCGGAAGATCCGGAAATGCGCCTCCTGCGAGGGAGGAGAACTGGGGAGAAAGTCGTGAGCACGGGAATCTGGCTGTCGGTGGCGATCACGGGCGGGACGATGCTGATCCTGGCGTGCGTCGGGTTACCGTTCCTGATCATCGCGCGGAACGGGCAGCGGTTGCTGGCCACCGGCATCCCCGCGCAGGCGGTGGTCGAGTCGATGGGCGACACCGGCATGACGGTGAACGGGCAGCCGGTGGTCGCCTTCGTGCTCGGCGTCCGGCTGGAGGGCGGGCAGGCGTACCGGGTGACGCACCGGCAGTCGCTGCCGCGCATCCCCATGGGCGTGGTGGCACCCGGCGCGGTGGTGCCGGTCAAGGTGGACCCGCAGCGGCACGAGCGGGTCCGCATCGACTGGGCGGCCTGGCGGCCCATGCCCGCGTGACCACGCCCGCGCCCGCATCATCGCAGGTCAACCGGCAGCGACGCCCGCCCTTGTGGCGGGCGTCCGGCGTTTCCGGGCGGCTTGCCCGGCGCCATACCCGCCCGTTCCGGACGGGTTACGTTCCTTTTACGTAAGCCCGTAACCCTTGGCAACACACCTCCCAGACACCTATGGTTCAGTGCAATGCCACACATTACTGGGAAGGTTCATGACGTCTAAGCAGGTCAAGCCGCTGGCCGGCGCCGTACGAACGGCCTCCGGGGCCGTACGACCGGTGCCGGGCGCGCGCATCACCGGTGGTCTGCTCCACCACTGGCAGCGACGCAACAGCACGGCCACAATCCCGCACACCATCGAGCAGCTCCGCGCGGCGGGCAACGTCGCCAACCTGAGCCGCCTCCTGGAGCAGGACCCGGCGCCGTACCGCGGCCGCTACCCCTTCCTGGACACCGACCTGTACAAGACCCTGGAGGGTCTGGCGTACGAGCTCGGTGACGGCGACGCCCCGGAGCCGGTACGGGAGTTCTACGAGGAGGTCGTCGGCCTCCTCGAGCGGGTCCAGGCCGAGGACGGCTACCTCAACTCCTTCTTCCAGGACCCGGCCGCGACCAGGAAGCCGTGGGAGGACCTGGCCTGGGGGCACGAGCTGTACAACCTGGGCCACCTCATCCAGGCCGCCGTCGCCGCCGGGCGCAGGATGGGCGACGACCGGCTGCTGCGCGTGGCCGGCCGCTTCGCGGACCTGGTGGTGGAGCGGTTCGCCGAGGCGGGGGTGTGCGGGCATCCCGAGGTGGAGATGGCGCTGGTCGAGCTGTTCAGGGAGACGGGCGAGCGCGCCTATCTCGACCTGGCCGGCGCGTTCGTGGACCGGCGCGGCGCGGGGCAGCTGAAGCACAGCATCTTCCCCGGCGACTACTTCCAGGACCACCTCCCCTTCCGCGAGCTGCCCTCGGTGACCGGGCACGCGGTGCGCATGGCGTACCTGGCGGCCGGAGCGGCCGACGTGTTCCTGGAGACCGGCGACCGGTCGCTGTTCGAGGCGCTGGAGCGGCTCTGGGACGACATGGTGGCGGCCAAGCTGTACGTCACGGGCGGGCTGGGCAGCCGCCACTCCGACGAGGCGATCGGCGACCGCTACGAGCTGCCGTCCGAGCGGGCCTACAGCGAGACCTGCGCGGCCATCGCCGTCATGCAGTGGGCGTGGCGGATGTTCCTGGCCACCGACGGCGCCAAGTACCTCGACGTGTTCGAGCGCGTGCTCTACAACGCCTACGCCGTGGGCCTGTCGGCGGACGGGAAGGCGTTCTTCTACGACAACCCGCTGCAGCGCCGCCCCGACCACGAGCAGCGCAGCGGCGCCGAGGACGGCGGGGAGCCGCTGCGCCGCGCCTGGTTCGGCTGCCCGTGCTGCCCGCCGAACATCGTGCGCTGGATGGCGCAGCTCGCCGACTACCTGGCGGCCGAGCGGGACGGCGCCCTGCTGGTCGCCTCCTACGCCTCGGCCCGGATCGAGTCGGCGGGGCTGGGCCTGGCGATGGAGACGGCCTACCCGTGGGACGGCGACGTGCGGCTCACGGTCGAGCGCGCGGCGGACGGCCCGTACGCGCTGGTGCTGCGCATCCCGGGCTGGGCGCGCGGCGCCACGGTCACCGTGAACGGCGAGCCGCACGCCGGCGACCCGCAGGACGGCTGGCTGGCCGTCGAGCGCCGCTGGTCGGCGGGCGACGAGGTACGGCTCACCCTGCCGATGCCGGTCCGGGCGCACGGCTCGCACCCCTACCTCGACGCCACCAGGGGCGCGGTCGCCGTGGCCCGCGGCCCGCTGGTCTACTGCGTCGAGCAGCAGGACAGCCCGGCGGCCGCCGTCGACGACCTGGTCGTCGGCGTGCCGGAGATTGTGAACGCGAACATCGAGCGGCGGGACGGGACGGTCGTGCTCGGCGTGACCGCCTGCGCCGCTCCCCCGCCCCCCGCGGAGCTCTACCCGGAGCTGCCGCTGGAGCAGGCGCTCCCGGAGACGACGGTCACCGCGACCTTCGTCCCCTACTTCCTCTGGGGCAACCGCGGCCCCGAAGCCATGCGGGTCTGGGTCAGGACCCCGATGACAACCGGAAAGAAGGCGACATGAGGAGAAAGGCGGCGCTCGCGAGCGTCACCATGACCGCCGCGCTGGCGCTCACCGCGTGCGGAGGAGGCGGCGCCGCCGCACCCGCCACCGGCGGCGGCGGCGCGAGCGGGTCCGCGGCAGAGCCCGCGACGGGCGGTACGGTTCACGTCCTGGCCAATGCGGACTTCTCCCACCTGGACCCGGTACGCGGCTTCGACGGCGGTGTGAATAACTTCTACCGGCTCATCTACCGGGGTCTGACGACGTTCGGCGCGGGGCCGGGTGCCGAGGGCACGAAGATCGTGGCCGACCTGGCGACCGACACGGGCAAACCATCCAACGACGCCAAGACGTGGACGTTCACCCTGAAGGACAACCTGTTCTTCGAGGACGGCACGCCGATCACCAGCGAGGCGGTCAAGTTCGGCTTCTCGCGGGCCTTCGACCCGGAGGCGGGGATCGGCTCGCCGTACGGCAAGCTGCTGCTCGACGCGCCCAAGGACTACAAGGGCCCGTACCTGTCGGGCGACCTCGACACGATCGAGACGCCGGATGACAAGACGGTCGTCATCCACCTCAAGAAGCCGTTCGCCGACTTCCCGAGCGCGCTGGCGCTGGCGAACTTCACCCCGTTCCCCAAGGGCACCGGAGCCGGGGCCGCGTTCGACAGCAAGCCGATCGCGAGCGGGCCGTACAAGGTGGCGAGCTACCAGCGCAACGCCTCGCTCAAGCTGGTGCGCAACCCGCAGTGGAAGCCGGAGACCGACACCGTGCGGACGGCCAGGCCGGACGCGTTCGAGTGGACGTTCGGCCTGGACCCGGCCACGATCGACGAGCGCATGCTGGCCGGGCAGGGCACCGACGCCGACGCGCTCGGCCAGAGCATCCAGGCGGCGACCGTGGCGCGGGTGCAGACGCCGCAGATCAAGGCACGCACCCTGTCCGGGCTCAACGGCTGCACGACCTACATGGGCATGAACACCACCAAGGAGCACCTGAGCGACGTACGGGTGCGCCAGGCGATCAACCACGCGATCAACAAGGACACCGTCGTGGCCGCCATGGGCGGGTCGACGCTGGCGGCCAAGGGCACCTCGATCCAGCCGCCCACGGTCGCGGGCCGGGTGGACTACGACCCGTACCCCTACAACGTCGAGCAGGCCAAGAAGCTGCTGGCCGAGGCGGGCCTGTCGGGCGGGTTCTCGCTGACCCTGGACACGCGGGCGCAGCCGAAGATGGCGGCGGTCTCGGTCGCCATCCAGGAGGCGCTCAAGCAGGTGAACATCGACGTCAAGATCAACAACATCGACACCTCGACGTACTACGAGGTCATCGGCACCCCGGCGAAGCAGAACGACATGGCCGTGACCGGCTGGTGCCCCGACTGGGCCTCCGGCGCGACGTTCCTGCCACCGCTGTTCGACGGCCGCAACATCACCGCCAAGGGCAACTCCAACCTCGCCCAGCTCAACGACAAGGACATCAACGCGAAGATCGACGAGATCGCCGCGATGACCGACGTCGAGCAGGCCAACGCGGCCTACGGCGAGCTGGACAAGCAGATCATGGAGCTGGCTCCGGTCGTGCCGCTGGCCTACGAGAAGCTGATCCTGGTCAACGGCGCCAACATCGCGGGCGCCTACCAGACCGACTCCTACTCCGGCGGCGTGGACCTGGTCTCCGTCGGGCTGGCGAAGCCGACGAAGTAGATGACCGTCGCAGCTCATCCACAGCAGGTGGCGGGCGGCACGCCCGCCACCTCGGGCCGGCGGGTCACGCGCGCGCTGCTGCGTGACCGGGGCGCGGTGGTCAGCGGCGCGTACCTCGCGCTGATCGTCCTGATGGCGATCGGCGCGCCGCTCATCAGCGCGATCACCGGGCACGGCCCCAACGAATTCGACATGGCCGCGGTCGACACCGACCTGGGCGGGGTGCCGCACGGCTCGCTCGGCGGGATCGGCGCCGAGCACCTGCTCGGCGTCGAGCCGCAGAACGGCCGCGACATCCTGGTCCGCATCGCCTACGGCGCCCGCGTCTCACTGATCATCGCGGCCTCGGCCACGGCGCTCACCACGCTGCTCGGCGTGGTGCTGGGCATGCTGGCCGGGTTCTACCAGGGCTGGGTGGACCAGGTGATCTGCCGGGTCATGGACTTCCTGATGGCCTTCCCCGCGCTCATCTTCATGATCGCCGTCCTGTCCGCGCTGCCGCAGGGCAACCGGCCGGTGCTGCTGGTCGCGGTGATCAGCGTGTTCGGCTGGCCGTACCTGGCGCGGGTGGTGCGCGGGCAGACGCTGACGCTGGTCAACCGGGAGTTCGTGGAGGCCGCGCGGGCCTCCGGCGCCTCCACGGGAGCGCTGGTGTTCAAGGAGGTCCTGCCGAACCTGCGCAGCTCCCTCATCGTGATGACCACCCTCGCCGTGCCCGGGTACGTCGGGACCGAGGCGGGCCTGTCGTTCCTGGGCGTCGGCGTGACCCCGCCCACCCCGTCGTGGGGTCAGATGATCTCCAGTTCGGTCGGCTGGTACGCCGTCGATCCGATGTACTTCGCGATCCCCGGCGCGTTCCTGTTCCTCACGGTGCTGTCGCTGACGGTGCTCGGCGACCGGATCCGGGCGGCCTTCGACGCGGGGGAGGCGTCATGATGGCCCGTTACGTGGCCGGCCGGCTCGCCGGCGTCGTGGTGATCCTGTTCCTGGTGTGCCTGTTCACGTTCCTGCTGTTCTTCACGATCCAGCCGGACCCGGCGGTCATGATCTGCGGGAAGACCTGCACGCCCGAGCGCATCGAGCAGATCCGCGACGTGCTGGGCCTGAACCAGCCGTTCCTGACGCAGTTCTTCGGCTTCCTCGGCGGCATCTTCGCCGGGCGCGACTACGGCCACGGCGCGAACCTGGTCCACTGCGCCGCGCCGTGCCTGGGCTACAGCTTCCAGACCAACCAGTCCGTGATGGAGATGGTGGTGGAGCGGCTGCCGGTCAGCGCCACGGTGGCGATCGGCGCGGCGGTGCTGTGGCTGCTCGTCGGGATCCTCGCGGGGCTGCTCAGCGCGGTCAAGGAGGGCACCTGGTGGGACCGGACCGCGATGGGGCTGGCCCTGGGCGGCTCCAGCATCCCCAACTACGTGCTGGCGCTGGCGCTGCAGTACGTGCTGGTGGTGCGGCTCCAGGTGCTGCCGTTCCCGCAGGCGGTGGCGTTCGGGGACGACCCGGTGGTGTGGTTCCAGTCGTACCTGATGCCGTGGATCGTGCTGGCCACCGGCTACGCCTGCCTCTACGCCCGGCTCACCCGCGCCAACGTGATCGACACCCTGGCGGAGAACTTCATGCGCACGGCCAGGTCCAAGGGTCTGAGCCCGGGGCTGACCATGCGCAGGCACGCGCTGCGGCCGGCGCTGACGCCGATCGCGACGATCTTCGGCATGGACTTCGCCGCGCTGCTCGGCGGCGCGCTGATCACCGAGACGGTGTTCGGGCTGAACGGGGTGGGCAAGATGGCCGCCGACTCCATCGCCAAGAACGACCAGCCGGTGATCATGGCGGTGACGCTGCTGGCGGCGTTCTTCGTGGTGGTCGGCAACGTGGTGGTGGACCTCGTCTACACGAGGCTGGACCCGAGAGTGAGGATCACGGCCCGATGAGCGAACTGCTTGTGGTGGAGGACCTCACCGTCACCTTCCCGACCACGCGTGGCCCGGTGGAGGTGGTCAGGAATGTGTCCTTCACCGTCGGCCGGGACGAGACCGTCGGCATCGTCGGCGAGTCCGGGTCCGGCAAGTCGATGACCAGCCTGGCGATCATGGGTCTGCTGCCCAAGGGCGCGCGGGCCAGCGGCAGCATCCGGCTGGACGGCGCGGAGCTGCTCGGCCGGCCGGACCGGGAGCTGCGGCGGCTGCGCGGTGACCAGATGTCGATGATCTTCCAGGATCCGCTGTCGTCGCTGAACCCGTACTACACGGTGGGGCTGCAGATCGAGGAGATGTACCGCGCGCACCGCGACCGCTCCCGCAGGGCGGCGCGGCAGGTCGCGATCGAGGCCCTCGAACAGGTGGGCCTGCCGGAGCCGGAGCGGCGGATCGACTACTACCCGCACCAGTTCTCCGGCGGGCAGCGGCAGCGCATCATGATCGCGATGGCGCTGGTGTGCGGGCCCGAGCTGCTGATCGCCGACGAGCCGACCACGGCGCTGGACGTCACCGTGCAGGCGCAGATCCTGCGCCTGCTGGCCGACCTGCGGCGGCAGAGCGGCACCGGGATGGTGTTCATCACCCACGACCTGGCCGTGATCAGCTCGATCGCGACCCGCGTGCTGGTGATGCGGCGGGGCGAGCAGGTCGAGTACGGCACCGCCGAGCAGATCTTCGCCGAGCCCCGGCACGAGTACACCCGGATGTTGCTGGAGAGCATCCCCCGCATCGACGACGAGGTGAACGCATGACGCTGTTGCGGGCCGAGGGCCTGACCAAGCGGTTCGTCTCCCGCGGGCCCCTCGGGACCAAGGCCGCGTTCACCGCCGTGGACCAGGTGAGCTTCGAGGTGCGGCTGGGCGAGACGCTGGCCGTGGTCGGCGAGTCCGGCAGCGGCAAGTCGACCACCGCCCGCATGATCGCCAAGCTGACGGACCCGACCGAGGGCACCCTCGAGTTCGAGGGCGAGGACGTCACCGACGCCAAGGGGGCCGCGCTGGCCCGCTTCCGGAGCAACGTCCAGGTCGTCTTCCAGGACCCGTTCTCCTCGCTCAACCCCCGCCACACGGTGGAGCGGATCCTCATGGCGCCGCTGGTCTACCAGGGCATCGCGCCCAACGGCAGCCGCCGGGCGCACGCCAAGGAGCTGATGGAGCGGGTCGGGCTGAACCCCGACCACTCGCTGCGCTACCCCGCGCAGTTCTCCGGCGGGCAGGCGCAGCGCATCGGGATCGCCCGCGCGCTGGCCGTCAACCCCAAGCTGGTGATCTGCGACGAGGCCGTCTCGGCGCTGGACGTGTCGGTGCAGGCACAGGTGATCGAGCTGCTGCGGCGGCTGCAGCGCGAGAGCGGCTTCAGCTACGTGTTCATCGCCCACGACCTGGCGGTGGTGCGGCAGATCGCGCAGCGGGTCGCGGTCATGAGCAAGGGGCGGATCGTCGAGCTCGGCTCCACGGAGCAGGTGTTCGGCGATCCCCGGGACGAGTACACGCGCACGCTGCTCGCGGCCATCCCCCGGATCAACCCGGAGTGGGACCGCCGCAGGAGGGAGAGGTCTTGATCACCGCGACTTACACGATCCCCGGCATGCGGGTGCGCGACCACGTCGAGCGGGTGCCGCTCGACTGGGCCGACCCCGAGGCGACCATCACGGTGTTCGCCCGCGAGCTGGTCGACCCGGCGCGCGACGGCGAGGACCTGCCCTGCCTGCTCTACCTCCAGGGCGGGCCGGGCGGCAAGGGCCCGCGGCCGGTCGGCACGTCGGGCTGGCTGGGCCGGGCGCTGGAGAGTTACCGGGTGGTCCTGCTGGACCAGCGGGGCACGGGCCGCAGCTCCCGCATCGACGGCCGGGTGATGAGCGCGCTCGGCGCCGAGGAGGGCGCCGGCTACCTGGCCCGCTTCCGCGCCGACTCGATCGTGGCCGACGCCGAGCACCTGCGCAGGACGGTGTTCGGCGGGCGGCGCTGGTCGACGCTGGGGCAGAGCTACGGCGGCTTCCTGACGCTGACGTACCTGTCGAACGCGCCCGAGGGGCTGAGCGCCTGCTACGTGGCGGGCGGCCTGCCGTCGCTGGACCCGGACGCCGCGGAGGTCTACCGGCGCACCTATCCGCGGGTGGCGGCCAAGAACGCCGAGTTCTACCGCCGCTACCCGCACCACGTGGAGACGACGGCGCGGCTGGCCGACCGGCTGGCCGAGGGCGACGTGCTGCTGCCCGACGGGGACACCCTCACCGTGCGGCGGCTGCAGTCGCTGGGCATCGACTTCGGCATGAAGCCGGGCTACGAGCGCATGCACTGGCTGCTGGACGAATCGCCGGAACTGCCGGAGACGTTCCTGCACCAGGTGCTGGCCCGCTCCTCCTACGCCGACAACCCGCTGTTCGCCGCGCTGCAGGAGAGCATCTACGGCTCCGGCCCCGGCGCCACCGCGTGGGCGGCGCAGCGCGAGCGCGCCCGGCACCCCGCCTTCGCCGAGGACGCCCGGCCGCTGCTGTTCACCGGGGAGATGATCTACCCCTGGATGTTCGAGGAGATCCGCGCGCTGCGCCCGTTCCGCGGCGCGGTCGAGCTGCTCGCCGAGCGGGACGGCTGGCCGCCGCTGTACGACCTGGACCGGCTGGCGGCCAATGAGGTGCCGGTCGCCGCCGCCGTCTACTTCGACGACATGTACGTCGACTCGGGCCTGCAACTGAACACCGCCGCCAGGGTCGGCAACACCCAGGCCTGGGTCACCAACGAGTACGAGCACGACGGCATCGGCGAGGAACGTGTCTTCGCCAGGCTCACCCAGCTCGTACGCGACATAGGAGGAGGAATCACCGGTGAGTGACGGCAGGCTGCCCAGGCTGTCCGAGATCCCCGCGTTCGCCGAGTACATCGCCCAGGGCTGGGACTCCCCCGCCCGCGAGCCGGGCCTGGTGCCCGGGGCCGCCGAGGCCGCCGCCGGCCACCGGGCCAGGCTCGCCGCCGCCCTGCCCGGCCGCACGGTGGTCGTGGCGGCCGGCCGGGCTCCCGTACGCAGCAACGACACCGCCTACGACTTCCGCGTGGACAGCGACTTCTACTGGCTGACCGGCTGCGCGGCCGAGAACGCGGTGGCCGTGGTCAGGGACGGCGCGGCCACCCTGTACCTGCCGCCGCCCGCCCGCCCCGGCGACACCGGCTTCTACGCCGACGCCGCCTACGGCGAGCTGTGGGTGGGCCCGTCTCCCTCGCTCGCCGAGTGGTCGGCCGCCCTCGGGGTCGAGGTGCTGCCGCTGCCGGACTACCCGGGCCCGCCGGACGGCGCCCTGGTCACCGACTCCTCGCAACAGGTGCGGCAGGTGCTGGCCGAGCTGCGCATGATCAAGGACGAGTGGGAGGTCGGGCAGCTGCGCGAGGCCGTGGACCGCACGGTCGAGGGCTTCGCCGCGGTGCTGGCCGAGGTCCCGGCCGCGATGGCGGGCGGCGGCGAGCGCTGGCTGCAGGGCACGTTCGACCGGTACGCCAGGACGTACGGCAACGGCCCCGGCTACGCCTCCATCGTGGGCAGCGGCCCGCACGCCCCCACCCTGCACTGGGTGCGCTGCGACGGCCCCGTCCTGGACGGCGAGCTGCTGCTGCTCGACATGGGCGTGGAGACCCGCAGCCACTACACCGCCGACGTCACCCGCACCTTCCCCGCCTCGGGCGCCTTCTCGCCCGCCCAGCGGCAGGTGCACGACCTGGTGGAGCGGGCGCACCGGGCGGGGCTGGCGCAGGTGGCGCCGGGCCGGCCGTTCACCGCCTTCCACCACGCGGCCATGGAGGTCATCGCGCGCGGCCTGCACGACTGGGGGCTGCTGCCGGTGTCGGTGGACGAGGCCCTGTCGGAGACCGGCCAGCACCACCGCCGCTACCTGATCTGCGGCATCGGCCACCACCTCGGCCTGGACGTGCACGACTGCGCGCAGTCGAGCCACGAGGCCTACCAGGGCGCCCGGATGGCGCCGGGCATGGTGCTGACCGTCGAGCCCGGCCTGTACTTCCACGCCCACGACCGCACGGTCCCGCCGGAGCTGCGCGGGATCGGCGCGCGCATCGAGGACGACCTGCTGGTGACGGCGGACGGCGCGGAGATCCTGTCCGCCGCGCTGCCCATCGACGCGAGCGGGCTGGAGAACTGGAACAAGGAGAACGTATGACCCGCCCCGTGTGGCACGGCGTGCATGTCGCGACCGCGCTGCCCTTCCACGACGACCTGTCCGTCGACTACGACGGCTACGCCGAGCACGTGCGCTTCCTGGCCGAGGGCGGCTGCGACGGCGTCTGCCCGAACGGCTCGCTCGGCGAGTACCAGACGCTGACCGACGAGGAGCGGGCCCGCGTGGTGCGCACCGCGGTCGAGGCCGCGCCGGAGGGCTTCCACGTCATGCCGGGCGTGGCCGCGTACGGCGCCGCCGAGTCCCGGCGGTGGGCCGAGCAGGCGGCCGAGGCGGGCGCCTCGTCGGTGCTGCTGCTGCCGCCGAACGCCTACCGCGCCGACCGCCGGGCCGTCGTGGGCCACTACCGGGAGGTCGCCAGGGCGGGGCTGCCGGTCGTGGCCTACAACAACCCGATCGACACGAAGGTGGATCTGACGCCCGACCTGCTCGCCGAGCTGCACCAGGAGGGGCTGATCGTCGGGGTCAAGGAGTTCAGCGGGGACGTGCGCAGGGCGTACGAGATCGCCGAGCTGGCGCCCGGGCTGGACCTGCTGGTCGGCTCGGACGACGTGCTGCTGGAGCTGGGCATCGCCGGCGCGGTCGGCTGGATCGCCGGGTACCCGAACATGATCCCCCGGGCCACGGTGGAGCTCTACCACCTGGCCGTGGCCGGCGACGTGGCCAAGGCCCTGCCCCTCTACCGGGACCTGCACCCGCTGCTGCGGTGGGACTCCAAGACGGAGTTCGTGCAGTCGATCAAGCTGTCGATGGACCTGGCCGGGCGCAAGGGCGGCGCCTGCCGCCCGCCGCGCACCGCCCTCACCCCCGAGACGGCGGCCAGGATCACCCGCGACACCGAAGCGGTCCTGGCCAAGGGCTACCGCTAACCCAAAGAGCCCCTCGGAGTGAGCTCCCGTCACCCCCGCCTTCCCCTTCAAAAGGACCCCGCCGGAGTACGGCGGGGCGGGAGGCGGCGGGCGGTCAGCCGGCGCCGTACCGGGCGTGGGTGGCGGCCGCGGTCAGCGCCGCCGCCCGCGCCGCCTCGGTCGGCGTGAACGGCAGCTCGGGCCGTCTGATGAGCAGGGCGCGGTCGGGGTTGACGGAGATGACCATGGTGGTGTTGAGCTCGGCGCCCTCGTCCACGGTGTCGCCGGGCCGCCGCCACTCCACCCGCGGGACGCGCAGCAGCTCGGCCATGGCCTCCGGCAGCCGGTCGGGGTCGGCGCTGACCCGCTGCGCCAGCACCAGCGCCTGCACGCCGGGGTCGGTGAGGTCCTTGACCTGCGCGGGCACGATCACGACGTCGTGCCCGCCCGCCTCGGCCAGCGCGCGTGCCAGCACACCGAGCGCCAGGTCGCGCGGCGCCTCGATGACGAACTCGTCGAGCGCGTCGCACCCGGCCGGCGTAATGGCGCTGCTGCCGGTCGGGGCGATGTGCAGCGCCAGTATGTTGCAGCCCAGCCGGCCGAACGCGCCCGCCACGTTGGCGAGCCTGCCGGGCCGCTCCACCACGCGCATGCGGATGCGCCACAACGCCATGGGCTGCCCGGCGCCGTCGTCCACGGGCAGCGGCGCCGCGCCCCGCCGGGGGCGGTGGCCGAGCCGTTTGTGGATCGCGGCTCCGGCGATCAACGCCACGCCCAGCCCGACCAGGACGACGGGGCCCGGATCATCGTGCCCGAGCAGGGTCGCGAGCAGGTGCGCCAGGCCGACCGCGAGGAACAGGGCGGCAAGCTCGGCCAGTTCCCGCCGCCAGGAGCGGCCGTGCCCGGTACGTGGGTGAATTACCTTCGGTGCATCGCTCATGACCCCCAGTCTGCGTGCACCGTGTTACCTGATCATGGGTGTCGCGGTTGCGGCGGCATTAAACCGGATTCACCACTTGGCCCGAAATCAGCCGCCGCTTTACGGTCCGCCAACCTCAGGAGACCTTGGCGGAGGAGGCCGTCCAGGTGTTGCACGCCGCCGGTGAGGAGGCGCGGAATCCCTTGACGAGCCAGGCGGCGATGTTGCGGCCCTTGCCGTGGTCGCGGACCTTCGACTGCTCGTCACCGCTCTCCCGGATGATGTCGAGCAGGTACTCCCAGTCCTCGTCCGTACGGTCGAGGGAGTCCCAGACGCTGCCCATGAAGACGCCCGCGAGGCACTCGGCCTGCAGCTCGTTGCGGCGGGTCTGCTCGTTCAGCTCGCTCTTGCCGTCGTAGGGGTAGCGGTCGTAGGCGCGGGCCATGCCGGTGATGCGCTGCACGTGATGCCCGTACTCGTGGGCGGCCAGCCTGAAGAGCCACAGGTCCGAGGGGTCCTCGAGGACGTCGCGGTTCAGCAGGACGATGAAGCGCTTCTCGGCGTCGCAGTACATCGCCTGGGCCTCGCCCCAGGAGGATCCGCAGTAGCGGCGCGGCTTGGTGATGAAGCCGATCCTGGCCTTGGCGAACGGCAGGCCGGCGCGCTTGAAGTGAGCGCCCCAGATGGTGTTGAGACAACCCAGCACGGACGTCAGGTAGCGCTTGGCCATGGCGGCGTCGTCCGGCTCGACCTCACGCTCCTGGCACTGGCTCGGCTGGAGCTTGCCGGTGCCGTACAGCTTGTTCGCGGTCAGGACGCGGTCCTTGATGGGGTACGCGGCGGCGTGGGCGGTGTTCGCCGGTAAGAGCAGGGTGATCAGGAGGCCGGCGAGAAGGGTGGAAAAACGCATGATCGGCATCATAGAGGGAGCCGTTCGCGGGTTCTGTGCCCGGCGGAACAGGGCCGCGGCGGGCGTCGGCGCCGCATCGTGAACGGGGGGTGAATTCTGCCGTACGGTCGCCTTTCCACCCGCGCGCGGCCCACATTGTCCCTTCCATAATTCCAGTCATGGGGGTTATTTCAGGAAACGGGGTTCAATGAAGCGATGGATCGGCGTCATTCTGGCCGCGGTTCTGGTCGGGGTGGCGGTGGTCGCGATCGTGACCGGGAATCGGGGGGAGCCGGAGGCGGCCCTCGTACGGGGTGTCATCGGGTCGGAGAAGAAGCCGTTCTTCGACGACCCGCGCGTCAAGGCGGCCTTCGCCAAGCACGGCCTGCGCGTCGAGGTGGACACCGCCGGGTCCCGGCAGATCGTCACCGACGTGGACCTGAGCCGCTACGCCTTCGCCTTCCCCTCCAGCGTCCCGGCCGCCGAGCGGATCAAGCGGGACCGGGGGGCGACGACCACGTACTCGCCGTTCTACTCGCCGATGGCGGTGGCCACGTTCGAGCCGATCGCGGCACTGCTGGCGAAGGCGGGCGTGCTCAGCGATTCCGGCAAAGGCCACCAAACCTTCGACATAAAGAAATATCTCGAACTAGTGGCTAAAGGCACTAGATGGGACGAAATTCCGGATAATTCGGATTATCGGGCACGGAAGCGGGTGTTGCTTACCACGACCGACATCCGTACCTCCAACTCCGCCGCCATGTACCTGTCCGCGATCGGCTACGTGGCCAACGGCGAGGACGTCATCAGCTCCGACGCCCAGATCGCCGAGATCGCGCCCCTCGTCGCGCCGGCCGTGCTCGACCAGGGCTTCTCTGAGTCCACCAGCGAGGCGTCGTTCGACGACTACCTGGCGCTGGGCGCCGGCAAGACGCCGATGCTGGTCGTCTACGAGGCCCAGTATCTCGCCCACGTCTTCGCCGCCGACGGCGCGATCAAGCCCGAGATGCGGCTGGTCTACCCGTCGCCGACCGTGCTCAGCAAGCACACGCTGGTCCCCCTGTCGGGTCCCGGCTCCCGGGTCGGCGAGCTGCTCACCCAGGACCCCGAGCTGCAGTCCCTGGCCGCCGCGTACGGCTTCCGCACCACCGACCCGCGGGCGTTCGCCGGCCTGGTCGCCAAGACGAAGGCGCCGGCCGCCGCCGACCTGGTGGACGTGGTCGAGCCGCCCACCTGGGAGCGGCTGGACCGGCTCATCACCACCATCGACTCCGCCCGGCCCTAGCAAGGGAGATACCGCACGTGTCCGATCTGGTGCTCACGCCGCCCGCGCCGGTCACCCCGGTACCGGCCGAGACGGCGGCCACCATGCTGCCGATGGCCGACGAGCGCGCGGCCGAGCTGACCGCCAAGGCGAGGGAGTTCGCCGGGGAGCTGAGCGGGTTCGACCCGCGCTCGCCCGAGTTCTCCCGCAAGGTGCACGACATCTCCTCGATGGGCGACACCGAGATCAGGTCCGCCTCGCAGGTGGCCAACCGCATGCTCAAGCGCCCGGTCGCGGCGCTGGACGCGGCCCGGGGCGAGGGCGCCGACGCCCAGGCCAAGGTGGCCGGCGGGCTGGTGGCCCTGCGCCGTACCGTCGTGGACCTGGACCCCAAGCAGGCGGCCGGCGGGCCGCGCAAGCTGCTCGGGCTCATCCCGTTCGGCGACCGGCTGCGCGACTACTTCGCCAAGTTCCACTCCGCGCAGAAACACCTCGACGACATCATCCGCGCGCTCAAGTCCGGCCAGGACGAGCTGCTGCGCGACAACGCCGCCATCGAGGGCGAGAAGGCCAACCTCTGGGAGAGCATGACGCGGCTGCAGGAGTACGCGGTCATGGCCCAGGCGATGGACGCCGCCCTGGAGGAGCAGATCGTGGTGGCGAGCGAGGAGCGGGCCACGGCGCTGCGCTCCGACGCGCTGTTCACCGTCCGCCAGAAGCACCAGGACCTGCTCACCCAGCTCGCCGTCTCCGCCCAGGGCTACCTGGCCCTCGACCTCGTACGCAAGAACAATCTCGAGCTCAGCAAGGGCGTGGACCGGGCCACCACGACGACGGTCTCGGCGCTGCGCACGGCGGTGACCGTCGCCCAGGCCCTGGCGAACCAGAAGCTCGTGCTCGACCAGATCACCGCGCTCAACGCCACGACCGGCGACCTCATCCTGGCCACCAGCGAGATGCTGCGCACCCAGGCCGGCGCGATCCAGAACCAGGCCGCCGCCACGACCGTGGACCTGGACACGCTGCGCCAGGCCTTCGACAACGTCTACGCCACGATGGACCTGATCGACTCCTTCCGCGCCAAGGCCGTGGACAACATGGCCGCCACGGTCGACAGCCTGTCGTCGGAGCTCGAACACGCCAGGACGTACCTGGAGCGCGCCAAGGAGACGGACCGATGAGAGCACGCCCGGCGCGCTGGGCGGCGGCGCTCGTCCCCGCGCTCCTCCTGGCGGCGGCCTGCGCCCCCGGCGGCGACCCGGCCGACGGCCCCGACGTCCTGCGCGTCCTGGCCGGCAGCGAGATCAAGGACCTCGAGCCCCTCCTCAAGCGGGCCGAGTCCGAGGCCGGGGTCCGCGTGAAGCTCACCTACACCGGCACCCTCGACGGCGCCGAACAGGTCGCGAGCGGCCGCGCCGACGGCGGCCTGGACGCCACCTGGTTCTCCTCCAACCGCTACCTGTCACTCATCGAGGGAGCCCAGAACAAGCTGTCCACCCAGACCAAGATCATGGTCTCGCCGGTGGTGCTCGGCCTGAAGCCCGCCAAGGCGCGCGAGCTCGGCTGGGAGGCCAAGCCCGTCTCCTGGTCCGACATCGCGGCGGCGGCCAGGGACGGCCGGTTCAGCTTCGGCATGACCAACCCCGCCTCCTCCAACTCCGGCTTCTCCGCCCTCGTCGGAGTGGCCGCGGCGCTGTCGGACGCGGACGGGGCGCTCAGCGCCGGCCAGGTCACCTCCGTCACGCCCCGGCTGAAGGAGTTCTTCTCCGCGCAGCGGCTGACGGCCGGCTCGTCGGGCTGGCTGGCCGACGCCTACGCCCGCGACCCCCGCGTGGACGGCATGGTGAACTACGAGTCGGTGCTCCTGGGCGCGCGCGAGCCGCTCACGCTCGTCCACCCGGCCGACGGCGTGGTCAGCGCCGACTACCCGCTCACCCTGCTGGCCTCCGCCCCGGAGGGCAAGAAGGCCCTGTACGGCAAGCTCGCCGCCTGGCTGCGCACCCCCGCCGTGCAGAAGGAGATCATGACCGGCACGCACCGCCGGCCCATCGTCAACGGCGTGCCGCTGGACCCGCGCTTCGGCTCGGCCCAGCTCATCGAGCTGCCCTTCCCCAACCGGCGCAGCACCGCCGACGAGCTGATCTCCACCTACCTCAACCAGATGCGCGTCCCGGCCGAGGCCAGGTTCGTGCTGGACACGTCCGGCTCGATGCGGGGCGACCGGATCGACGCGCTGCGCCAGGCCCTGGTGGCGCTGACCGGCGCCGACACCTCCGCCTCCGGCGCCTTCTCCCGCTTCCGCAACCGCGAGACCGTCACGATGATCCCGTTCAGCGGCACGACGAGGCAGCCGGTCCCGTTCACCGTCCCCGAACGCGACCCCGCGCCCGTCCTCGCCGAGATCAAGCAGTTCGCCGAGGGGCTGGACGCGGCCGGCGGCACGGCGATCTACGACAGCCTCAGGGCGGCCTACGACCGGCCGCTCACGCCCGGCCACTACACCTCGATCGTGCTCATGACCGACGGCGAGAACACCGACGGCTCCGACTACGCCGCGTTCGAGGCCCACTACCGCTCCCTGCCGGAGGAGCGCCGCCGGCCGCCGACGTTCGTGGTGCTGTTCGGGGAGAGCGACGTCGAGGAGATGCGCCAGGTGGCCGAGCTGACCGGCGGCGCCGTGTTCGACGCCCGCACGACCTCGCTGACCGGCGCGTTCAAGGAGATCCGTGGCTACCAGTGAGCGGATCCTGCGCTACCTGGGCTCGACCAGGAACATCGCCGGCTCCAGCCTGGCGCTGCTCGGCCTGCTGGGCCACTTCCTGGGGCTGACCGGCACGTTCTGGCCGGTGGTCGTGCTCGCGCTGTACGGGGCGGGCGCGCTGCTCGCCCCGCCCGAACGGGTCCGCCTGACCATCTCCCACGCCGAGGTCGAGACGCGGGCGCTGCGCGCCGACCTGGACGGGCTGCTGCGGCGCATCGACCGGCGCTTCCCCGAGGACGTGCACGCCGCCGTGCACGGGCTGGCCGAGGTCATCGGCGGCGTGCTGGCCAGGGCCGAGCAGCTCACCGCCTCCCCCGACCAGCTCCACGTGGTCTCGCAGACCATCCGCCGCTACCTGCCCGCCAGCCTGGAGGCGTACGCGAACCTGCCCCGCCGCTACGCCCTCACCCGGGGGACCGGGCGGGAGCGCAGCGCCCACGAGGAACTGCTGGCCCAGCTCGCGCTGCTCGACGCCCAGATGGGCAAGGTCGCCGAGGCGATCCACCGGGGCGACGAGCAGGCGCTGCGCGACCAGGGCCGGTTCCTGCGCGACCGGTTCGGCGGCTCCGACCTCGACCTCGGCTGACCGGCCCAGGCATCCGGCGCTACACCCTCTCCAGCTCCACCAGCAGCGCGGACGCCGGCCGCAGCGCCGGGGCGGGCAGCCCCAGCTCACCCAGCACGGAGCCGGGCAGCCGCACCGGGGCCCCGTCCGCCGGCACGGCCCACGCCGGCAGCGCCGCCCGCTCGGGGGCCGGGCCCGCGACGCGCACCTCGTACACGGCGTCCGGGTCGAGCCCCGGCAGCCGCAGCGGGCCGGGCACGAGGTCGGTCCGCGAGGTGAGCTGGACGTACGCGTACACCGCCCGCTCCGGCAGCACCACCCCGTGCAGCAGCGCCGACGGGTCCGGATGGTCGGCGCGCACCACCCGCCCCGCGTGCAGCAGCGGGCGCAGCCGCTTGTGCAGCGCGATCCACGTGGCCAGCTCCTCCAGCTCGGCCTGGCTCGCCGAGGTCAGGTCCCACTCCACGCCCATGTGCCCGAACAGCGCGGTGGCGGCGCGGAAGGCCAGCGGCAGCGACCGGCCGGTGACGTGGTCGTGCGGCGCGCCGACGTGGCAGCCCAGCCGCTCCGGCGGCACCAGCAGCCCGGTCCAGCGCTGGATCGCCTGCCGGTCGAGGGCGTCGTTGCTGTCGGAGGTCCACACCCGGTCGGTGCGCGCCAGGATGCCGAAGTCGACGCGCGCGCCGCCCGACGAGCACGACTCGATCTCCAGCCGGGGGTGGCGGGCGCGCAGCTCGTCCAGCAGCCGGTACGTGGCCAGCGTCTGCGCGTGCACACCCGCCACCCCGGCGTGCACCGGCTCGGCGATGTCGCGGTTGTGATCCCACTTGATGTAGTCGAGCGCGTACTCGCCGACCAGCGCGTCCAGCCGTTCGAGCAGGTACGCGTACGCCTCCGGCCGGGCCAGGTCGAGCACCTGCTGGTGGCGCTGCGGCGGCGGCATGCGCTCCGCCCGCCCCAGGATCCAGTCGGGATGCTCGCGGGCCAGGTCGGAGTCCGGGTTGACCATCTCGGGCTCGAACCACAGGCCGAACTGCATGCCCAGCTTGCGCACCCGATCGGCCAGCGGGTGCAGGCCGTCCGGCCACACGCCCTCGTCCACGTACCAGTCGCCCAGGCCCGCCCGGTCGTGGCGGCGGTGGCGGAACCAGCCGTCGTCCAGCACGAACCGCTCGATCCCGGCCGCCGCCGCCCTGTCGGCCAGCTCCAGCAGCCGGTCGAGGCCGTGGTCGAAGTAGGTGGCCTCCCAGTTGTTCAGCGTGACCGGGCGTACCGGGAGGGGACGGGCCCGCAGGTGATCGTGCAGGCGGGCGCCGGCGTCGTCCAGCCCGGCGCCGGACCAGGTGAAGTACACCCACGGCGTGCGGTAGCTCTCCCCCTCCCCCAGCACGACCTCGCCCGGCTCCAGCAGCTCGCCCGCCGCCAGCAGTGACACGCCCTCGGGCAGCCGCTCGGCGTAGTGCACGTGGTCGCCGCTCCAGCCCGCGTGCACCGCCCACACCTCGCCGCCGCGGAAGCCGAACCCCTCCGTCCCCGCCACCAGCAGCCCGGTGCCGTCGTGCCCGGTGCGGCCCCGCCGGTTCTCCCTCGACCACACCCCGTGCCGGAACCGCGCGCGCTGCGGCACCTTCTCCAGCGCCCACCGGCCGGTGAAGTCCAGCAGCTCCGCGGCCCGCCCCGGCACCGGCAGCGCGCACACCAGCCCGTCCACCCGGTACGGCGAGGCGGCCGTGTTCGTCACCGCGTGCCGCATCCGCACCAGGCCGCCGCCGTCCATGACCAGCTCGCACACCAGCCCGAGGCCCGCCCTGGCGTCGGAGGCGGTGATGGTCACCGTGCCGCCGGAGCCGGACACGGTGTCGGCGTCCAGCCGGTCCAGGCTCCACCGGACCGGCCACTGGTCGCCGTCCCGGCCACCCGACAGGCCCGGCCGGCCGTACCAGGAGTCCCCCTGGGCGGGCAGCAGCGGCGGCGCGGGAGAGGCCAGCGCGGGCAGCAGCGCGGCACCGGACACGGGCCCGAGCGCCGCGCCGAAGTGCCGCACCCGCGGCAGGCCCCACTGCGGATCGGGATCGTCGAGCACCAGCGCGGCGCCCGCCGCTGAGAGGATCACGGGAGACAAGTCGGGCTCCTATCTCGGGGGCAGGCGCGGCCCGGCGCCTGTAACGGCTTCAGCGCTACGACGCTACCGTCCCCGGTCCCGCGCGCTCACGACGAGGCCCCTCCGGCGGCGGGTGCCGGAGGGGCCGTGGGGAGTGGCCGTCAGACGGAGATCCGTCGTTCCAGCCGCGGAAGGTGAGGTTGCGCACGATCACGTTGGCGGCCTCGGAGATGTTGAACCCGCAACCGCTGATCGTCGCGCCCGAGTTGCCCAGCACGGTCTTGTTGGAGGCCACGCGCAGCATGCCCGAGCAGGAGATCGTGCCCGACACCCGGATCACCGCGGCGCTGCCGGACGACAGCGCGCTGGTCAGGGCCGAGGCGCTGGTGACGGTGACCGGCGAGGCGCCGCCGCCGCCGCTGGTGCCGCCGCCCTGGGTGGCCCAGCCGACCAGCCCGGTCGGGTTGCCGGGCGGAGGCGCCGGTGCAGCTCTCCTGCTGTACGGCCTTGCCCGCGAAGATGCTGGCGTCCCTGACGCCGGTGCGGCGGCCGCCGACGACGCCACCGCGACGCCGGCCACCGTGGTGCCGGACAGGGCGACGGCGACGCCCGCGACGAGGGCGGCTGTTCTGCGGTTGATTCTCTCTCGCACGATTCCGCCCCGTTCGCGGATGTGCGGAACCACTCTCACCTGCGAACTTCCACCCATCGCAACGCATCGGACACAGCCGGCAAGCGCTCCCCGGCTGGCCTAAATCCCGGCGATCGATTAGGTTAGCCTCGCCTAACTACGATCGGAGTATTCGGGGATGACCGAGCCTTTTCGCATGTTCGACGTACGGGTGGACCGGCTCGAACGGCTCAGCCCGTCGTTCCTGCGGGTGACCTTCACCGGCGACGACCTGCACCTGTTCGCAGACAACGGTTTCGACCAGCGGCTCAAGCTCATCCTTCCGCTCCCCGAGCACGGCCTGGCCCACCTGCCGACCGGCCCGGACTGGTTCATGCGGTGGCGGGCGCTCGACGACGACAAGCGCAACCCGATGCGTACCTACACCGCTCGCCTCGTCCGCCCCGAGGCCGCCGAGGTCGACGTGGACGTGGTCATGCACCCGGACGGCGGCCCGGTCGCCCGCTGGGCCGAACGCGTGCGGCCCGGCGACCTCGCCGCCCTGTTCGGCCCGGACGCCCGCTACGAGGGCCGCCACGGCGGCCTGGAGTTCCACCCGCCCGCCGGCACGGGCTGCGTGCTCATCGCCGGGGACGAGACCGCCGTGCCCGCCATCTGCTCCGTCCTGGAGCGCCTGCCCGCCGACCTGGCCGGGGAGGTGCTGATGGAGGTGCCCTGCGAGGACGACTTCCTGCCGGTGGAGACGGCCGCCTCGGTCAAGGTGACCTGGCTGGCCAGGAACGGCGGCGAACGCGGCGCCGGCCTCGTCCCCGCCGTCCGCGCCGCCGCCGGCCGCCTCCTGCCGCCGCTGCCCGTCCCGGACACCTTCGACGACGTGGACGTCGACACGGACGAGCTGTGGGAGGTGCCGCAGGAGACCACGGACTACGGGCCGCTGTACGCGTGGCTGGCCGGCGAGGCGGCCGTCATCAAGACCCTGCGGCGGCACCTGGTGGCCGAGCGCGGCATGGACCGGCGCTCGGTGGCCTTCATGGGCTACTGGCGCCACGGCCGCTCGGAGCACAACGAGTAACCACCCTGCCGCCGGCCCGGCTCCCCTCCGCGCATTCGCGCCCTTCGGAAGCCGCGACACCGGCCGGCACGGCCCACCGGACCGTCGCCGCCGGCACAGCCGGGACGGCCAGCACAGCCCGGCGGCCGACGCAGCCCCCCGGCGGCCGGCGCGTCAGTGCGGCTCGGAGGCGTCCTCGGCCGTGTCGCGCGCCTCCGGCTCGCCATCCGCCGACCCGCGCGGCGCCGGTGAGCCACCGGCCGCCCGGGGTGCGGCCGGGGTGCCGAGTGCGGCCCGCAGTTCGGCGGGGGTGGGTGGCTTCGTCCAGGTCAGGCCGGGGCCGCCGGCGGCGATCAGCGCGGGGACGACCTCGCGCAGCAGCGCCCCCGCATCGGCGTCCGGCTGCCGCTCGCGGGCCTCCCGGTAGAGGTCGAGCACCCTCCCCAGGTCCAGCATCAGCGTGTTGGCCTCGCCCTTCGCCCGCTCCGGCGCGGGCGGCTCCGGAGCTCCGGCGGCGGCGTCCTTGCTCACCGTCTTGAGCGGCGTGCCGTTGACGTGCGACAGCACGCCCTCGGCGGCCGGGCCCGCGCCCGGGACGGCGACGTGCAACGCTCCAATGCCCGCCTCGCCCGACCGCTCCCCGCCGCTCCCACCGCCAGCGCCGCCGACGACCTCGCCGACCGCGGCGGCGAAGGCGGCGGCGTCCATGCCGTCCACCTCACCCTCCAGCCACCCCGGCCGCAGGTGCAGCACCCCCGGCCGCTCGGCCGACGCGAGCTGGTCCATCAGGGTCGCGACGGTCCCCTGCGGGTCGTGCATCGCGGCGTCCCCCCGGGCCGCGAAGGCGTCCGCGAGCAGGTGCAGCGAGATCAGCCGAGGCGGCTCGTACGTCGTCAGCACCCCCTCCTCCGCGTCCACCCGCAACGCGCCACCGGCCTCGTGGTAGGCCCGCAGGCCCTCCAGGAACGCCGCCTCCGCCTCCGGCCCCAGCAGGAACTCCCAGCCCCACTTCCGCTCCGCCTCGAACCTGCCGGAGTCGCCTCCGCCCACCGGATCCCGGCGGAGCCACCAGACCAGCGCACCGACCACGGCGGCGGCCAGCACCACGACCACGACTGCGACTAACACGATGTGTTCGCTTTCCCCTCGTAATGACCCCGTGTGATGACAGGGCTAGCAGCGTAGTGTGATCAACCGCCGCAAGCCCGGAAATTTCCCCAAAATACGATCAGCCGTACCCGTAGCGACACGCACCCTCGAACAGCTGACAGAATTGGAAATGTGACAGATGGCATCCTGACGGCCGAGCAGATCCTCACGGCGGCCCAAGACGTCCTGCGCCGCTACGGCCCGGCCAAGGCGACGGTCGTGGACGTGGCGCGGGCACTCGGCGTCAGCCACGGCAGCGTCTACCGCCATTTCGCCAGCAAGACGGCCCTGCGCGAGGCCGTCACCCAGCGCTGGCTGGACGAGGCGCACTCCGGGCTGGCCGCCGTCGTGGCGAAGGACGGCCCGGCCGCCGAGCGGCTGCGCAACTGGCTGGCCACGCTGTTCGGGGCCAAGCGCCGGCGGGCGCTGGAGGACCCGGAGCTGTTCGCCACGTACGTGGTGCTGGTGCAGGAGGCCAGCGAGGTAATCAACCGGCACGTCGACGACCTGGTCGACCAGATCGAGCAGATCATCGCCGCCGGCGCCGAGCGGGGCGAGTTCTCCGCCCCCGACACCCGCCTGGCCGCGCGCGCCGTCTTCCACGCCACGGCCACCTTCCACAACCCCGCCCACGCCGCCGGCTGGAGCCGGCCGGGCATCGAGGACGACTTCGCCGCCCTGTGCGACCTCATCCTGCTCGGGCTGGAACCCCGCCAAGGGTGAAAATTCTTCACCCTGGTAACCGGAATTGTTTTCCTGAGTGATTCTCTTGTCTACCCGAGCAGGAGCCACCCTCTCGACGTGCGCGAACAGGGAGGTACACTCCATTCCGGAAGCACACAGTCGCTCTATGTAACGCAAGCATGACATTCTGGTGCCTTCGGCAAGGGCGGGTCCGCGCTACCTCCAGATGATCCCGGCCCTGAGAGAGCGCGGAGCCGGATATGGACCCACTTCATCTGACCACCAGCCGCAGCAACGGGACCGTGATCGTGAGCGTGTCCGGCGAGCTCGACATCGCCAACACCGAGCTGTTCCGCAGCCACCTGCTCGCCCTGCTGCAGGAGGCGGCCCGCTCGCGGCGCCCGGGCATGGGGCTGGTCATCGAGATGAGCCGCCTGTCCTTCATCGACGCCGCCGGGCTCGGCATCCTCGTCTCCGTACAGAACCAGGCCATGAGCCAGAGCACACCGCTGCACATCGCGGGCGTGCCGCCGGCCATGCGGCGGCTGCTCCGGATCACCGGCCTCGACCAGCACCTCACCTGATCCGGCGGGCCCGCCCTCCGCTCCCCGGTCGGGGGCGCCTGTAGGTTGTCACGCGTGCCAACGATTCAGGTTCCCGATGAGATACCTCTCAAGCTGGAAGACGGGTTCGAACGGATCAGGCGGGAGCTGAAGCTGCCCGGCGGTTTCCCCCGCGCCGTGCTCGACGAGGCCGCGTGGGTGGCCCGCGTGCCCCGGCTGGACGCCAAGGACATGTCCGACGTCCCGTTCGTGACCATCGACCCGCCCGGCTCGATGGACCTCGACCAGGCCGTGCACCTGGAGCGGCTGCGCGCCGGATACCGGGTCTGGTACGCCATCGCCGACGTCGGCGCGTTCGTCCGCCCGGGAGGCGTGATCGACGCCGAGGCCCGCAGCAGGGGCGAGACCGTCTACCTGCCGGCGGGCAAGGTGCCGCTGCACCCCACCGCGCTGTCGGAGGACGCGGCCAGCCTGCTGCCCGGCGCGCTGCGACCGGCCGCGGTGTGGCGGATCGACCTCGACTCCGACGGCCGCATGGTGGGCGCCGACGTGCAGCGCGCCCTCGTACGCAGCCGCGAGCGCTACGACTACGGCTACGTCCAGGCGGTCCTCGACACCGGCACCGCGGACGGCGTCCTGGAGCTGCTGGCCGAGATCGGCGAGCTCAGGCTCGCCCTCGAACGCGAGCGCGGCGGCGTCACCCTGCCCACGCCCGACCAGGAGGTGGTCCACACCGACGGCGGCTACCGGCTGGAGTTCCGGCTGCCGCTGCCCGCCGAGGCGTGGAACGCGCAGATCTCGCTGCTGACCGGCATGGCCGCGGCCACCATGATGCTCGACGCCGAGATCGGCATCCTGCGCGTGCTGCCCCGCCCGCAGCGCGGCGACCTGGCCAAGGTGCGCCGGGTGGCGCGGGCCCTGGACGTGCCGTGGCCGGAGGGGGCCGGCTACGGGGCCGTGGTGCACGACCTGGACCCGAAGGTGGGGCGGCAGGCGGCGTTCCTGCACGAGTCGAAGGTGCTGCTGCGCGGCGCGGGTTACGTGGCCTTCGACGGCGCGCCGCCCCGGCTGGCCGAGCATTCGGCGGTGGCGGCCCCGTACGCGCACGTCACGGCCCCGCTGCGGCGCCTGGTCGACCGCTACGCGACGGAGGTGTGCCTGGCGATCGCGGCCGGCGAGCCGGTGCCGTCCGACGTGCGGGCGGGGCTCGCGGCCCTGCCGGACCTCATGTCCGCCTCCGGGCGGCGGGCCGGGGCGGTGGAGCGGGCGTGCGTGGACCTGGTGGAGGCGTTCCTGCTGCGGGACCGGATCGGGCAGGCGTTCGAGGCGGTGGTGATCGACGTGGACGAGCGGCGCGGGGGCGGGCAGGTGCAGCTCGTGGATCCCGCCGTGATCGCCCGCTGCGACGGGCCCCTGCCCCTGGGCGAGCAGGTCACCGTACGGCTCTCCCGCGCCGACCCGGCCACCCGCGAGGTCCGCTTCACCCTGACCACCTGAACCCTGGCCACCTGAGCCCGCGGGCACACGGCCTCGCCACAGCCCCGCCCACGCGAGCCCCTGACCGCACGATCGCAGCGGCGGCACCTGGCCACGCGTCCTGCTCACCCGCACGATCGGAGCGGCGTCACCGCTTCGCGCGCATCCCGTCGCAGACGACCTCCGTCATCCGCACCGCCCCTCCCCTGGCCCGCGCCCTCCGCTCGGCCACCAGGCACCCCCGCAGCAGGTCGTGCGCGTCCTGCGTGACCAGGTCGCCGCGCACCGCTCCCACCCGCTGCGCCCGCGCCAGCAGCCGGCCCAGCGCGGCGGCGAAGTCGTCCTCCAGCGTGGAGCCCGGCCGCAGCGTCAGGCCCGAGCCGCTCTCCAGCATGTCGCACAGCGCCTGGTTGCCCGCCGCCTGCTCGACCACCTGCGTGAACCAGCCGAAGAACGCCCGGCCCGCGTCCTCGGCGGTGGCCAGCGCGCGGGCGTCGGCCACGAACCGCTCGATCCGCCCCAGCAGCACCGCCTCGAACAGCGCCTCCTTGGTCGGGAAGTGCCGGTAGACGGTCCCGACCCCGAACCCGGCCCGCCGGGCGATCTCGTCGAAGGAGATGGTCAGCCCGTCACTCGCCAGGGCCTCCTGCGCGATCTGCAGGACCCGCTCGCGGTTGCGGCGGGCGTCGGCGCGCAGCGGCCTGGCGGTGCTGTGATCGTCGCCCATGACCTCGACCTGCCTTCGGACAAACGGAGAGAGCTCTCCGATTCTATCGAGGAGAATCCCGGACATACACCCCGGAACGACGGCACCCGCCCCGTGGATTCGGAGCGGGTGCCGGTTGCCGTCACGTCCCACCAGACCGCAGGGTCACCAGACCGTGGGCTCACCAGGCCGTGGTCGAGCGGGCGCCCCGGAACGGTACGCCGACGCGCTTGAGCCGGATCCGCTCCTGCCGCGGCACCGGCTCCAGCTCCACCACGCGCGCCCCCTCCGGCACCTGCCGCAGGTCGTGCGTGATGAGCAGCGTCGTCCGCCCGGCCATGAGCCGCCGCAGCGGCTTCATCACCTGTGCGGCCGTCGCCTCGTCCAGCCCGGTCATGGGCTCGTCGAGCACCAGCACCGGCGTGTCACGCAGGATGGCCCTGGCGATCGCGATCCGCTGCCGCTGCCCGCCGGACAGGAGCCGGCCCCGCTGCCCCACCGGCGAGTCGTACCCCTGGGGCAGCAGCTTGACGAAGTCGTGCACCCCCGCCGCCTCGGCCGCCCTGATCACCTCGTCGAACGAGGCGTCCGGCCGGCCGTAGGCGATGTTGTCGCGCACCGATCCCGAGAACAGCATCGTCTCCTGGTACAGGATCGTGATGTTGTCGCGCACCGACTTCCGCGTCAGGCCCCGGAGATCGGCGCCGTCGAGCAGGATGCGCCCCCTGTCCGGGTCGTAGAAGCGCAGCAGCAGCTTGGCCAGCGTGGACTTGCCCGCCCCGCTGATCCCGGTGAGGACGACGACCTCGCCGGGCTCTGCGGTGAACGACACGTCCCGCAGCACCGGCCGCCCGCGCCCCGGATAGGCGAAGCCGACCCGCTCGAAGGCGATCCGGCCGTGGCTGCGACCCACCGGCACGGCGTCGGCGGCGTCGGTGACGGCGGGCCGGGCACTCAGGACCTCGATGACGCGGTCGGACCCGGCCGCCGCCTCCGCCACGTTCAGGGCCAGCTCACCCAGGCCCTGGACGGCCGGGTAGAGCAGGGCCAGGTACGCCGCGAAGGACAGCAGCCCGCCGAGCGTCAGCCGGCCCGCCGCGATCTCCCATGCCCCGAACCCGAGGATGACGATCAGGCACATGGTCTCGATGACCTGGACCGCGGGGCTGTAGAGGCCCGCCAGCCAGGCCTGCGCCATGTTGGCGCGCAGCCAGCCGCGGCCCTCCCTGTGCAGGCGCCGGGACTCGGCGTCCTGCCGGTTGTACGCCTGCACGAGCGGCTGGTTGGCCAGCCCCTCCTCCAGGACGCTGTTCATCGCCCCGTTGCTGGCCCGCTCGCGCGCCGCCGCCGACCTGAACCGGCCGGCGAAGACCTTCGAGACCACCAGGAACAGCGGGATCAGCGCCATCGTCACGAGCGCGAGGTCCCACCGGATGAAGAACGCCGCCCCCGCGAAGAAGACGACGCTGGCGGCCGTGGTGATCGCCCTGACCATTCCGGACCCGACGAGCTCCTCGATGGCCTCGATGTCGTCCGTCAGGCGGGCCATCAGGTCCCCCAGCCGCCGCTTCTCGGAGAAGTCCGGCGCGAGCGTCTGGAGGTGCGTGTACACCCGGTCGCGCAGGGCCAGCAGGAACCGTTCGGCACCCAGGGCGGTGGCGTACGCTCCCGCGAAGGCCATCCCCCCGGCGATCACCGCGAGCCCCAGCCAGATGAACGCGGGGACCCAGAAGGCCTCCAGGTTCCTGGTCGTGAGCACCTCGTCGGTGATGTGCCCGAACAGGCGGATCGCGGCGACCTCACAGAGCGCGGCCAGGATGGCGAACGCCACTCCGGCGGCGAATAGCCGGCGCAATCCGCGGGTGTCCGGCCAGAACTCGCGAAATGTCCGGCGAATGGAAATCGCCGGCGCCAGTTCACGGCCGGAGACGCTCAATGAGAGCCGGCGGCCGGGCCGCCGACTCTCATCAATGGGGCGCTCTAGCACCCCCACCACCTACGGCGGCCACAGCAGCTCCACCTCCGGTAGCAGCGGCGCCTACGACGGCATCCCCATCCTTGCTGGTATCCGGCCTGGGACAGTTGCGTGTTCGCCATGATTCCTCCCCCGTTGGCTGAACACTGACAAATCGGACGCTAGCACCCGAATTGCGATAAATCAGCAGATATTCGCCGATTTCAGAGAGACTTGACTGGTAAAACCCGAGCGGAAAGGCCATGACGGCGAATGCGTAAAGTCGCCGGAGGAGAAGTAAAACGACAGGGGGAGGTCAGGCCGAAGCAAAAGATGCTTCTGAGAAGTGGTTCTCAGAAGCATCTTCGCCCAGGGGACGACGGCTCAGGTCAGCGACGAATACGCCACCACCCCGCGCCGCATCGCGTCCACCGCCTTGCCCGCCGTCTGCTTGATCTTGCTCCCCGGCGGCGCCGCGTTGCCCAGCTGGCCCAGCAGGTCCATCAGCTGCTTGACCCACCGCACGAAGTCACCCGCCGCCAGCTCGTTGCCGTTGACGCCCTCCATCAGGACCGCGTCGAGGGTGTGCCCCTTCGTCCAGCGGAACGCCGCCCACGCGAACCCCAGATCCGGCTCCCTGATCGTGGACAGCCCGTGGTCGGACTCGATGCCCTCCAGCTCCCCCCACAGCCTGATCATGGCCGACAGGGCGTCCTGCGCCCGCCCGGCGGGGATCTTCGGCCGCCGCGTGTCGTCCGCCGCCCGCGACTCGAACACCAGCGCCGACACGCACGCCGCCAGCTCCGCCGGCTCCAGCTCCTCCCACAACCCCATGCGCAGGCACTCGGCCGTGAGCAGGTCCAGCTCGGTGTACAGCCGGCCCAGACGGCGCCCCTCATCGGTGACCGCCTCGCCGTCGAGGTAACCCAGCTGCTCCAGCACCGAGCAGATCCGGTCGAACGTCCGCGAGATCACATGCGAACGGCCCTCGACCCGGCGGCGCAGCCCCTCGGTCTCACGCAGCAGCTTGTAGTAGCGCTCGGCCCAGCGGGCGTGATCCTCACGCTCGTCGCACCCGTGGCACGGATGCTGGCGGATGCGCCGGCGCAGCTCGTTGACCTCGTCGTCCTCCACCGTGTGGTCACGCGCCCTGACCGGCTTGCCCAGATCCCGGTCACCCATCTTGGCCAGCAGCGTGGAGACGAGATTGGCACGCTCCTTCGGCGAGCGGCCGTTGAAGTTCTTCGGGATGCGCAGCTTCTCCAGCGGCTCCACCGGCACCGGGAAGTCGGCCGGATCGAGCTTCTTGACCTGCTTGCCGATCGTCAGCACCAGCGGGCTCGGCCCCGTGCCGCGCGGGTTGCGCCCCGGGTCCAGCACGATCGCCAGACCCGCCCGCCGCCCGCCCGGCACCCGGATGACATCACCCGGCTGCAACGCCTCCAGCGACCGCACCGCCGCCGCCCGGCGCGCGGCGCCGCGCTGGCGCGACAGCTCCGCCTCCCGGTCCGACAGGCGGCGCCGCAGCGCCGCGTATTCCGGGAAGTCCCCCAGGTGACACGTCATGGCCTCCTGGTAGCCCTCCAGCGCCTCCTCGTGCTTGCGCAGTTGCTTGGCCAGCCCCACGACCGCCCGATCAGCCTGGAACTGCGCGAACGACTCCTCCAGCAACGTCCTGGCGCGTTCCCGGCCGAACTGCCCGACCAGGTTGACCGCCATGTTGTACGACGGCTGGAAGCTCGACCGCAACGGATATGTCCGCGTGCCCGCCAGCCCCGCCACCGACAGCGGGTCCATGCCCGGCTGCCACAACACCACCGCGTGACCCTCGACGTCGATGCCCCGCCGCCCCGCCCGGCCGGTGAGCTGGGTGTACTCCCCCGGCGTCAGGTCGGCATGGGTCTCGCCGTTCCACTTGTCCAGCTTCTCGATCACCACGCTGCGGGCCGGCATGTTGATGCCCAGGGCCAGCGTCTCGGTGGCGAACACCGCCTTGACCAGCCCCCGCGTGAACAGCTCCTCCACGACCTCCTTGAACGCCGGCAACATGCCCGCGTGGTGCGCGGCCAGGCCCCGCTCCAGGCAGTCGCGCCACTCCAGGTAGCCCAGCACCGCCAGGTCCTCGTCGGGCAGGTGCGCGGTCCGCTCGTCCACGAGCTGCCTGATCTCGTGCCGCTCCCGGTCGCTGGTCAGCCGGATCCCGGCGTTGAGACACTGCTGGACCGCCGCGTCGCAGCCGGCTCGGGAGAAGATGAACGTGATCGCCGGCAGCAGCCCCTCGGAATCGAGCTTCTCGATCACCTGCACGCGGTCCGGCGGGCGCGAGCGCTGCGGCCGGCCGTAACCGCGCCGGCCCCGCCCCTGCATCAGCCGCTCGGCGTCCCGCGTGACCCGCATCAGCGTCGGGTTGATGCGCGGCGTCAGGTCGTCGGCCATGAACATGTCGTAGACCAGGTTGCCCACCATCATGTGCTGCCACAGCGGCACCGGGCGGTGCTCGTCGACGATCACCGTCGTGTCGCCGCGCACGTCGCCCAGCCACTCGCCGAACTCCTCGGCGTTGCTGACCGTCGCCGACAGCGCCACCAGCCGGACCGACTCGGGCAGGTGGATGATGACCTCTTCCCACACCGCGCCACGGAAGCGGTCGGCCAGGTAGTGGACCTCGTCCATCACGGCGAACCCGAGCCCGGCCAGCGTGGCCGAGCCCGCGTAGAGCATGTTGCGCAGCACCTCGGTGGTCATGACCACGATCGGGGCCTCGCCGTTGACGCTGTTGTCGCCCGTCAGCAGGCCGACCTTGGCGGTGCCGTAGCGCTTGACCAGGTCGTTGTACTTCTGGTTGGACAGCGCCTTGATGGGGGTGGTGTAGAAGCACTTGCGTCCCTGCTCCAGAGCGAGGTGGACGGCGAACTCGCCGACGACCGTCTTGCCCGACCCCGTCGGCGCCGCCACCAGGACGCCGTCACCGGCCTCCAAGGCCCGGCAGGCGTCCAGCTGGAAGTCGTCCAGCTCGAAGTCGTAGAGACCTCGGAACGATCTGAGAGCGGCCCCGTCGTCCCCGTGCTTCTGACGGAAGGCCGCGTAGCGTTCCGCTGGCGTTGTCATACCCGTCAGCCTACCGAAATCGCCATTCCGGTCCGTCCCGCCCATTCCGGCTTCGCCGCGGGGTTTTCGGCGCTCGGCGCGTGGGGGACGCCGAGCGGGCGCCTTTACATTGTAGATTTCAAACGATGACGCGCAGCGCTCCCGGCCGTACCTCGCAGTCCAGCGGCACCGCGCCGATGCGCTCGCCGTCGGCGTAGGCCACCACGTCGGCCGCCTCCACCCGCACGGTGCGCGCCCGCCGCACCGACACCGCCGGATGGGTCACGTGCGTCCCCCGGTAGACGCTGGGGAACACGCGCAGGAACTCGCCCTTGGACACGGCCTCCAGGATCATCACGTCCAGCAGCCCGTCGTCGGGGCTGGCGTCGGGGCAGACCCGCATCCCGGCGCCGTACGAGCGGGTGTTGGCCACCGCCACCAGCATGGCCTCCCGCTCGATCACCTGCTTCTCGTCGAGCGTCACCCGGAACGGGATCGGCCGGAACGAGCGCAGCTCCTGCGCCATCGCCACCAGGTAACGGGCCATGCCCGGCGGCCGGGTGAGCCGGTTGGCCCGCTCGTTGACCCGCGAGTCGAAGCCGCAGCACACCACCCCGGCGAACAGCTCCTCGACCGTGCCCGCGCGGATGCGCGCGGCGTCCACCAGCCGGGTCTTCATGCGCAGCACGGTCCTGGCGGCTGCGACGGGGTCCTTGCGGGGCAGGCCGAGCGCGGCCGCGATGTCGTTGCCGGTCCCGGCGGGGATGATGCCGAGCGGCACGTCGGTGCCGGCCACGGCCTGGACGGCCAGGTGCACCAGCCCGTCGCCGCCGAAGGCGACGAGCGCGTCGGGGCGCTCGGAGACGGCGGTGCAGGCGCGTTCCAGGGCGTCGGCGGCGTCGTCACCGACGATCACCGACAGTTCGGCCCCTCCGGCGCGCAGCCGGCGCGCCACGGGCTCGAGCAGGCGCAGCGTACGCCCGCCGCGGGCGGCGGGGTTGACGAGCAGGGCGAGTTGTGGGGACACGCCCGGAACCTATCGCCTACGGGACGGATCCGGAATGCCCTTTACCGCTTGTCCGTGCCGGGCGGGTCCTCCTCGAGAGGCGTGGCGTCGCCTACAGGCGTGACATCGCCCACGGGCGTGCCGTCGTCGAGCGGCGAGTCGTCCTCGACCAGCGGGGATGCCTCGTCGTCGGACAGGTGGGAGAAGTCCTCCGTGGCGGGCCTGCGCCTTTCGCGCAGGAACATGACGCCCTCGGCCACGAAGTAGAGCACGATCATGGGCATGGCCAGCGCCATCATCGTCAGCGGGTCACCGCCCGGCGTGATGATCGCGCCGAAGATGAACATGACGAAGATCACGGTACGGCGGTGCTTCTTGACCGTGGCGTGGGACAGGACGCCGATGATGTTCAGGAACACCAGCAGCAGCGGCAACTCGAACGAGATCCCGAAGATCACCAGCATGATGAGCACGTAGCTGACGTACTCGTCGATCTGGATGGCCGCGACGGAGTCGGTCGGCGCGAACCCCAGCAGGATCGCCAGGCTGGTGTCCATGATGAAGTACGCCAGCGCGGCACCGAGCAGGAACAGCGGGACCGCGAGCCCGAGGAAGGTGATGGAGTAACGCTTCTCGTTGCGGTAGAGCGCGGGCGTCACGAACGCCCAGAGCTGGTAGAGCCAGACCGGTGAGGACACGACGATGCCGACCATCGCCGAGACCTTCAGCGTCAGGAAGAACGACTGGAAGATGCCGCCGAAGATGAGCGTGCACTCGCCGGGGCGGAGCTGACCGGCCTGCGGCGTCTCGCAGAACGGCTCCTTGATGAACGCCCACACCGGATCGAAGACGATGAAGCCCACGACGATGCCGACGATCATGGCGGCCAGCGCGACGAGCAGGCGGTTGCGCAGCTCCCGCAGATGCTCCATCAAAGGCATGCGACCCTCGGGGTCGGTTGCCGAAGTGCTCGACCGTTTGAGCAGCGCCATCTAGCAGTCCAGGTGACGAGGAGGGACGGGGATCAGGCGTGCTTGTCGGCCTGCGTGGCGGCGCCGGCGCGCAGCCTGGCGGCCTGCTCCTCGAGCTGACGGGCCTGCTCCTCGGCCGAGAGGGCCGGAGCGGGGGCGGCCTGGATCGGCTGCGGCTGCACGGGCTGCGGCTGCGGCTGCGGCTGAGCCGGGGCCTGCGCCTGGGCCTGGACGGTGTGCTGCACGTCGTCGTCGTCATCGTCGCGGAGCTTGGCGGTCTCCGACTTGAAGATGCGCAGCGAACGGCCGACGCCCCTGGCCATGTCGGGCAGCTTCTTCGCACCGAACAGCAGCACGAGCGCCAGAAGGATGATCAGGAGTTCAGGAACTCCGAGGTTCGGCATGAAACGCCCTTTCTAGCGAGTTGCCTGTTTCAGCCACGATCGTACGCTGCCTTGGGCGTTGTCTCATCCCCCTGGCCCGCCAATCTGGCCCGCCTCGGCTCCAGCTCGGCCGTCGCCTCGGCGATTTCCCTCTTCAGAGTACGTGCCGCGACGACGACGCGGGCACCGGCGACCCCGAGCACGGCCAGCCCGGCCACGCCCAGCCCGGCGGACAGGTAGATCCAGGTCATGACCGGTGAGCGTACAGGGCCAGGGCGCGCTCGGCCTCCTGGCGTACGGTCTCGGCCATGTCGGGCGGCGAGACGACCCGGCCGGTGTCGCCCAGGCGCAGCGCCAGCTTGAGTATCCAGTCCTCGTCGCGCGCCCGCAGCGCCACCCGCAGCCGCCCCTCGCCCAGCTCGGTGACCTGCTCGCACGGGTAGTACTCGGCCACCCACCGCCCGGCGGCGCTCAGCTCCAGCTCGATCAGCTCGTCGGTCGGGGAGGGCCGGAAGACGCCCCGGGTGACGTCGATGGGCTCGGCCTCGTCCGGCGGGTCGGCGGGCACGTCGAGCACGTCGACCCCGAGCACCCGGTCGAGCCGGAACAGCCGCATCGCCTCGGCCCGGTAGCACCATCCCTCCAGGTAGGCGCGGCCGTCCACGACCACCACCCGCATGGGGTCCACCTCGCGCGGCGTCACCTCGTCGCGGCCGGGCACGTAGTAGCGCAGCGACAGCCGGCGGCCCTTGGTGAGCCCCTCGCGCACGCGCGGCAGGGCGTCGGGAGCGGCGTCGACGTCCACGGCGACCTGGCTGCTCACGGTGGCGGCGCCCTCGCCGGCCGCCCGCTCCAGCTTGGCCATGACGCGCGGCAGCGCGTCGCCCCGCACCTCCGCCAGCTCCGGCGTGGCCGCCAGCATGCGCAGCGCGACCAGCAGCGCGCTGGCCTCGTCGATGCCGAGCCGCAGCGGCCTGGCGATGGTGTCGGCGTTGTCGATGAGGATCTCGCCGCCGTCCCAGGACACGTCGATGAGGTCGCCGGGGGTGTGCCCGGGCAGCCCGCACATCCACACGAGCTGCAGGTCGTCGATGAGCTGCTTCTCGCTCAGCCCGAACACCGCGGCCACCTCGCCGACCTGCGCCCCGGGATGGGACATCAGGTACGGCACCAGCGCCAGCAACCTCGGCAGCCTGTCCGCCGAACCGCTCATGCCCCCTCCTCCGCCGCCCGCACGAGCGGACCTCTGCCGTGCCCGATGGTTCGCCCGCTCACGCCATGGCCCCCTTCAGCCTGCGGATGACGGCCTCGCGGGCATCCGGCGGCTCGACCACCTCGACGTCGGCGCCGAGGCTGGCCATCCAGCCGGCCAGCCGCTCGGGGTCGGAGAAGGTCAGCTCGGCCTCGTCCCACCCGTCGGCGCCGGGGTGTACGGCCCTGGACAGCTGGCGCAGCCCCTCGCACGCCCCCTGGCGCACGCGGACGACGGCCACCCGCTCCTCCATCGGCTCGTCGGGGAAGCCCACCATTGCCCGCAGGTCGACGCCCTCGGGCACCTCGACCGCGCCCGGCCGGCCGAGCGTGGCGACCTGCCCGGTGATGCGGCTGAGCCGGAAGGCGCGGGGGGCGTCCCTGTCGCGGTCGAACCCGGCCAGGTACCAGCGGCCGCGCCGGCTGACCACGCCCCACGGCTCGACGGTGCGGCTGCGCACGGTCTCGCTGCCCGCGCCGCGGTAGTCGAAGCGCACCACGCGCCGGTCGCGCACGGCGTCCCACAGCGCGGGGAAGGCCGGGTCGCGGGTGTCCACCCGCAGCTCCAGCGCCCCGGTGCCGACGGGCTGGTCGGTGGAGACCCCGCCGGCCCGCAGCTTCAGCAGCGCGCCGGAGGCGGCCTCGGCCAGGCTGGCGCGCTGCCACACCTGGGCGGCCAGGCCCAGCACGGCGGCCTCGTCGGGCTCCAGGGTGATCTCGGGCAGCTCGTACGACTGCCGCTCGATCCGGTAGCCCGGCTCGTCCTCCCACGGGTCGCGCACCACGTCGATCGGGATCCCGATCTCGCGCAGCTCGTTCTTGTCCCGCTCGAACATGCGCTGGAACGCCTCGTCGCCATCGCGGTCGTATCCGGGGACGGCCTGGCGGATCTGCTCGGCCGACAGCGGGCGCCGGGTGGCGAGCAGGCAGATCACCAGATTGAGCAACCGTTCTGTCTTCCGGCGCGACATCTGCCTCACTCCTCCTTCATCGACGCTACCCTGCCCCCGTGATCAGATGGCGCAAGGGCGAGGTCCTACGGATCCGACGCGAGTGGCCGGGAGCGGTGGAGCTGGACGTCGCCGTCCCCGAGGGGGAGTGCCGGGCGCTGGCGTATCCGCCGTTGGTCGGGCGCCCGGAACCCGGCGACGAGGTGCTGCTCAACACGACCGCGCTCGCGATGGGTCTCGGTACGGGAGGTTACGCCATGGTGGTGGCCGTCCCGAACCGTTTGCCGCAAGATCCGCAGGGACCGGGGCACCTGGTGAAGGCCAGGTACACCCCGCTGCAGGCCACGGTGCTGGGCGCCGACGAGCAGGATTCCCCGTATCATGCCAGGTTGCGCGAGGCGGACTCGCTGGACGGCATGCCCGTGGTGGTCGCCGACCTGCACTCGGCGCTGGCCCCGATCCTGTGCGGGCTGTACGCCGACCGGCCCGGCGTGCGGGTGGCGTACGTGATGCTGGACGGCGGGGCGCTGCCGGTGTGGTTCTCGATGGCGGCGGCCCGGCTGCGGGAGATCGGCTGGCTGGCGGGCGTGGTGACGGTGGGCCAGTCGTTCGGCGGCGACGTCGAGGCGGTCACCGCCCACACCGGGCTGCTGGCGGCCAGGCACGTGCTGGAGGCCGACGTGGCGATCGTCACGCAGGGGCCGGGCAACCTGGGCACGGGCACCCGGTGGGGCTTCTCGGGGGTGTCGGCCGGCGAGGCGGTGAACGCGGCGGGCGTGCTGCTGGGGCGGCCGGTGGCGGCGCTGCGGGTCAGCGAGGGTGACCGGCGCGAGCGCCACTACGGCGTCTCGCACCACTCGCTGACGGCCTACGGCCGGGTCGCGCTGTCACCGGCCGACGTGCCGGTGCCGGAGCTGCCGGGCGAGTTCGGGGAGCGGGTCAGGGACCAGGCCGAGCTGCTGGCCGTACGCCACCGGCTGGTCTCCGTCCCGGTGGACGGCCTGCACGAGGCGCTGCGGGAGTCCCCGGTGCGGCTGTCGACGATGGGCAGGGGGCTGGAGGAGGACCTGCCCTACTTCCTGGCCTCGGCCGCGGCGGGCAGGCTGACGGCCTCGCTGCTGTCGTAGAAGTCCTTGAACGTGAACGCCTCGGGGCTCGGCCCCTCGGTCCTGAGGCGTTCCAGCCGCTGCATCGCCTCGGCCAGCGACGGGATGTACCCCTCGGGGATCCACCACATCACCATGTACGGCTCCGCCATGCGCAGGAACCACTCCCTGCGCCGGCGCAGCACGCCCAGGTGCGGGCTGCGGTAGACGTAGTTCCACAGCGACTCCTGCGACTCCCACACCGAGAAGTTGACCAGCAGGTAGTCGCCGTAGTCGTGGACGACGGTCGCGGTGGGGTCGGCCTCGCTCTCCTTCAGCCGCCACACGAACCCGGGCGCCTCGTCGGCGAGGGTGTTGATGGGCTCGAGCAGGGCGACGAACTCGGCCAGCTCGTCGGAGTCGATGGGCGCGCGCAAGTGGGCGATGTTGAGTTCGGCGATGTGCATGACGCTCAGCACACCATCCCCCGGCCTTCTATGTCAATCATTATTTGTTTTAGAAAGGGTGACACAGCACTCCCCCGGCCGCGGATCCAGCGCCGCCCGGCCCGGATCGTCACCGAGCCCCTCCAGCAGCCCCTGGCACAGGGCCAGGTTCATGGAGCACACCAGCAGCGGCTGCTCCTCGGCCAGCACGTGGAAGGGGCAGTTGCGCAGCCGCAGCGTGCCCTCCTCGGCGTACGGCTCGTAGCCGCGCTCGCTCAGCACCCGCTCCACCGGCTCGCCGCGGTGCTTCCTGGCGATCCTGGCGCCCGCGCCGCGCGCCACCTCCTCGGCCCGCTCCTCGGCGCCGAGCAGGTCCACCACGTCGGCCAGAACGGAGGCGAGGGTGGCGTAGTCGCGCGGCGGCAGGCTCACCGACCGCTCTCCCGTGGCCCGGCGGTAGACCTTGGCGGGCCGGCCGCTGCCCGGCCCCTTGCGCTCCTGCTGCCGGAAGCCGCTCTCCAGCAGCCCGGCCTCGACGAGCTTGTCGAGGTGGTGCCCGGCCAGCGTCCTGGACACGCCCGCCGCCTCGGCGGCCTCCCCGCGGCCCACGTCGCCGCCCCTCGATGCGACGACGTCGTACAGGCTGCGGCGGACGGGGTCGTGCAACAGGGCCAGCGCCTCGAGGTCGTCGCTACTCACAGCGGGAGTCTATGAAAGCTCGCGCCCGGCGTGCTCATCGGCGCGAGAGCGGCCGGGCTCGACCGAGCCGCCGCCGTCCGCTCAGTAGGCGGCGATGACGTCCACGACGAAGACCAGGGTGTCGGAGCCCTTGATGCCGTACGCGGGGTGACCGCCGGGGCCGTACCCGTACGCGGGCGGGACGATCATCAGGACGCGGCTGCCGACGGGCACGCCGACCAGCGCCTTGTCCCAGGCCTTGATCACGCTGCCGTCGCCGAGCTTGAACGCCTTGGGCCGGCCCGTCGTCCAGGTCGCGTCGAAGACGCGGCGGCGGCTCCAGAGGGCGCCCTCGTACTGGGTGACCACGAGCTGCCCGGCCTGTGTCCTGCGGCCGCTCCCCTTGGCCAGCACCTTCGCCGTGAAGCGGGCGGGCGGCGGGGTGGCGGGGACGGCCAGGGCGGGCCGGGCGCCGCCGCCGACGCGCACTCCGGCGAGCGTCCCGCCGGCCGCCTTCACCGAGACGCCCTTGTGGTGGGCGCCGAGGATGTCGACGACGTAGAACAGCTCCTCTTCGGTGCCGATGCCCTGCGGCGGGTTGGCGCCGAACCCGTCCTCGGGCGGGATGGCGGCGATGACCCGGCTGCCCACCCTGCGGCCCCGCAGGGCCCGTTCCAGCCCGGGCAGCAGCTCCCCCACGGGGAACGCGGCCGGGGTGCCCCGGTTGAAGCTGGAGTCGACCAGGCGGTTGTCCCTGCCGTCCCACACGTGCGCGGTGTACTGGACGATGGCGACGTCGTCGGTGGCCAGCCGCTCGCCCTTGCCCGCGGCCAGCTCGTCCACCTGCAGCCCGGCCGCCGGCTTGCCGTCGGGGAAGACGATCGTCGGCCGGGCGCCGAACGAGCCGCCCACCTTCAGGTCCAGCGCCCCGGCGGGCTCCCCCGTACAGCCGGTCACCAGCAGGGGCGCCAGCAGCAGGGCCACCGAGAGCGGGGCCACGGACGGCGGGCGCGGCAGCGGAAGCGCGGTGGCACGGCGGCGGCGCATCGGCCCTCCCAACGCGAAGCGGCCCGGCGGCACCGCGCCGCCGGGCTCGCGATGCTACCGCGTCACAAGATCGCGCGTCAGCAAGCGCTCAGGACGCCCGCGCACGACCGGCCCAGCAGCCGCCCGAGCCGGACGCCCGCACTCACGACGGGCGCCCGTGCCTGGGCCGGATGCCTGCGATCGGGCCTGTGAGCGCCCGGGACGGACCCGGGCGACCGGCCCGGGTCGGTCTCTCGGCGCCCCGGGTCGGTCAGGCGCCCAGGGGTCAGTAGGCGCCCAGGACGTCCACCACGAACACCAGCGTGCTCTTGGCGGGGATGCCCTGCTGCTCCTGGTCGCCGTAGCCGAGGTCCGGCGGGATGCTCATCACGACGCGGCTGCCGACGGGCACCCCGGCCAGGCCCTTCTGCCAGCCCTGGATCACCTGCCCGAGCGGGAACTCGGCCGGCTGGCCCCGCTCCCAGCTCGAGTCGAACTGCTTGTCGGTGCCCCAGATCTTGCCCGTGTAGTGGACGCTGAGGGTCTGGTTGGCCTGCACCTTCGCGCCGGTGCCCTGGATGATCGTCTTGACGACGAGCTCCTTGGGCGCCTTCTCGTCGGTCTTCGTGGTCAGCGTCGGGGCCTTCTCCCCGCCCGGGTTCTCCACCTTGACGCCCTTGATGGACTCGCCGACCTCCTTGCCGGTGGCGGCCTTCAGCGCCGGCGGCTGGGTGCCGACGACGTCGAACACGAACACCTTGGTGGGCTCGGCCGGCGCGGTCTGCTGCTGGGGGACGGAGTCGTTGGCCAGCACCGCCAGCAGCCGGCCGCCGTGCTTGACCTTGGTGAAGCCCTCCTGCAGCACCTGCGGGAGCTGCTCGTTGACCGCGATCGTCTCCGGCGCCTTGGTGTCGTAGGAGGAGCCGGCGGCGGCGTTGCCCTTGCCGTCCCAGTTGTAGACGGTCAGGTTGACGATCACCCGGTCACCGGCCTTGACACCGGTGCCGGTGCCCGGCTGGATCACCTCGTAGGACGACTTCGTCGCGGGCGAGCCGGACGGGAAGGTCACCGTGGGCTTGGCGCCCACGGTGCCGGTGACCTTGAGCCCGGAGGACCCGCTGGTCGCTCCGCCGGTCGTGGCGCTGGTGCCGGCGCCGTCGTCGGAGCCGCACGCGGCGGCGAACAAGATCAATGGCACGGCGGCCAGTACGGCCAGAGCGCGGCGCATGGGTTTCCCTCGGAAAGACGTCAGATTCGCGTCACCCTACCCGACTTCCCGGTAGGGCCGGGGTAAACGGAACCCCACGTCCAGGCCGCGAACCCGGCCCGCGAGGAAGCCGCCCACCCGCCAGGCCCGCGTCCGCGCCCGGGAACAGGCCGCCCACCCGCCCGGCTCACGCCCGCGAACAGACCGCCCGCCCACCGCGTGTCCGGGCCTGCCAACAGACCGGCTGCCCGCCCACGCGTGTCCGGACCCGCGAACAGCCCAGCTGCCCGTCCGGCCCGCTCGGGAGCCGACCGGCCCACCCGAGAGCCGACCGGCTCGCCCGGGAGCTGGCCGGCCACCCGCCGCCCATCCTCCACCCAGCTACATGCCGGCGATCAGCTTGTCCACCCGCTCGTCCACGCTGCGGAACGGGTCCTTGCACAGGACGGTGCGCTGGGCCTGGTCGTTCAGCTTGAGGTGCACCCAGTCGACGGTGAAGTCGCGCCGCTTCTCCTGCGCCTTGCGGATGAACTCACCGCGCAGCCGCGCCCTGGTCGTCTGCGGCGGCACCGACTTGGCCTCGAAGATCTTCAGGTCGGACGCCACCCGCTCCACCGAGCCGCGCTTCTGCAGCAGGTAGAACAGGCCGCGCTTGCGGTGCACGTCGTGGTAGGCCAGGTCGAGCTGGGCCACGCGGGGCGAGGACAGCGGCAGGTCGTACTTCTTCCGGTAGCGCTCGATGAGCTGGTATTTCGTCACCCAGTCGATCTCGCGCGAGACCAGGTCGAGGTTGCCGGTGTCGACCGCGTTGAGCGTGCGCTCCCACAGCTCCAGCACCCGGTGGGCGATGGCGTCGCCGCCGCGGCGGTCGACGAAGTCCTTCGCCTTGGACAGGTATTCCTGCTGGATCTCCAGGCTGGAGGCCTCGCGCCCGTTGGCCAGGCGGACCCGGCGGCGTCCGGTCATGTCGTGGGAGACCTCGCGGATGGCCCGGATCGGGTTCTCCAGCGACAGGTCGCGCATCACGGTGCCCGACTCGATCATGCGCAGCACCAGGTCGGTGGCGCCGACCTTGAGCAGCATGGTGGTCTCGCTCATGTTGGAGTCGCCCACGATCACGTGCAGGCGGCGGAAGCGCTCGGCGTCGGCGTGCGGCTCGTCCCTGGTGTTGATGATCGGCCGGGACCGGGTGGTGGCGCTGGAGACGCCCTCCCAGATGTGCTCGGCCCGCTGCGAGACGCAGTAGACCGCGCCGCGCGGCGTCTGCAGCACCTTCCCGGCCCCGCACACGATCTGCCGCGTCACCAGGAACGGGATCAGCACGTCGGCCAGCCGGCCGAACTCCCCGTGCCGGCCCACCAGGTAGTTCTCGTGGCAACCGTAGGAGTTGCCGGCCGAGTCGGTGTTGTTCTTGAACAGATAGATGTCACCCGCGATGCCCTCTTCACGCAACCGCTTCTCGGCGTCCACGAGCAGGCCCTCGAGGATGCGCTCCCCGGCCTTGTCGTGGGTGACGAGCTCGATGACGTTGTCACACTCGGGTGTTGCGTATTCAGGATGGCTGCCCACGTCGAGATAGAGACGTGCGCCGTTGCGAAGGAAGACGTTGCTCGATCGGCCCCAGGACACGACCCGCCGGAACAGGTAGCGCGCGACCTCGTCGGGGGACAGCCTGCGCTGGCCCCTGAACGTGCAGGTCACGCCGTACTCGTTCTCCAGCCCGAAGATGCGACGATCCATCACCTCACACTATGCCCACGGATCGGCGAGCGGGAGAGATCTTCCCAGGTGTTTTCCCGCCCGGCCCCCGATGACCGCCGCATATGCCCCCTTCGCCCCCCGCGCCCGCCCCCACGGGGCGCGGGTGCACGGGTCAGGGAGTGTAGATCTCCTGGACCTGGACGATCTTCCCCTGGTGAACGGTGATGAGGGCCGGCCGACGTTCGCGGTCGTGCCGCTTGATCAGCGTGGTCCTGGAGCAGCGCTTGGCGCCGAGCCCCGTCCTGCGGCTGACGGTGAGGTCCGACAGCGTGGTCTTGCATCCGTACGCCGACAGGAAGACGACGTCCTTGGCGATCGGCGAGGCGTAGGCCATGGAGTCGCCCTCGGGCGGGCCCTCGAAGTAGCCCTCGGTGTGGGTGCCCTTCTTCCACCTGATGGGCGCGTACTCGGCCACGCCGCCCCGCACGTCGGTGATCCAGCCGCGCAGGATGCCGTTGTGGCGGGGGTGGATGCCCCTGGTGAAGTCGTGCTTCGGGTCGGCCTGGAACGTGGTGCCGAAGGTCTTCGGCGCCTTGTACTTCGGGAACGCGGTGGTGGCGGCTTCGGCGGCCACCCCGGAGGTGAGCATCACGGCCGTGGCGGCGCCGGCCGCGAGGAGGCCGCGCAGTGGAGTGTTCACGGATCTTAAGATCCTCGATCACCGTGGTGAGTTCGGGCGTACCGGAGTGAAACAGCTCACACCGGAACGGCCCCCGCCCCGTACGACAAGACGCTGCGTAGGCACCAAACCCAGATTCGCCGACAGTGTCGTACGAAAGGCGGCGGGGGCCGCCACTGGCGACCCCCGCCGAGAAGTCCGCGTCCCGCACCACGACGGCCAGGAACCCCAACCGCCCCGCAGCGGCGGGAAGCCCTCCCCGTGCGGTGCCCTGCAGCGGCCGGAACGGCTCCCGCGCCCCTTGGCCCGGCCCGGGCCTACAGCGGTGAGGAGCCGTCGTCCACGTCGCCCTCAGGCCCCGTCGGAGGCGCCTCAGGGGAGGTGCCCTCCGAGGACGGCGGCGGGGTGGTGGCCGCGGGCGGCGGGGTGGTGGTCTGGGCGAGCAGCCGATCCAGCCGCGCGCCCGTCAGCCGCAGGAACTTGCGGTGCTCCCGGTTGCGGTCGAGCACCGCCACCTCCAGCTGCCCCACCGGCGGCCGCTCCCCGCCCGGCTCGGTCAGCGCGGCCAGCGCCACCTCCAGCGCGTCGGCCAGCGACATCGACTCGCGGTAACGCTCCTTCAGCCGCGTCGACACCGCCTCGGCCTGGCCGCCCATGGCCGCGAAGCCGTGCTCGTCGAAGACCGACCCGTCGAACGTCAGCCGGTAGATCGCGTCGCCGTCCTTGGTCTCGCCCACCTCGGCGACGACGACCTCCACCTCCAGCGACTTGATCGACTCGGTGAAGATGCGGCCCAGGTTGGAGGCGTAGAGGTTGGCCAGCCCGCGCCCGGTCACGTCGGAGCGGTCGTAGGTGTAGCCGTTGATGTCGGCGTAGCGGATGCCGCCGAGCCGCAGCTCCTCGAACTCGTTGTAGCGCCCCACGGCCGCGAAGCCGATGCGGTCGTAGATCTCGCTGATCTTGTGCAGCGCCCGCGACGGGTTGGGCGCGACGAACAGGATGCCGTCCACGTACTGCAGCACGACGACGGAACGGCCCCGCGCGATGCCCTTGCGCGCGTAGTCGGCCTTGTCCCGCATGATCTGCTCGGGGGACGCATATCCGAAAGGCATGGACACAGTGGTGATCCTTTGCTAGCGCAGCGGGGCGATGGGGCCGTCGGGCGAGATCAGGCGGGCGTCGAGCATCGACTGGACGTAACCGGCCACGTCGTCCTCGGACAGCCGGCGGTAGCCGTCGGCGTCGATCACCGAGACGATCGGCCAGATCTTCCTGGTCACGTCGGGCCCGCCGGTCGCCGAGTCGTCGTCGGCGGCGTCGTACAGCGCCTGGATCAGCGTCATCACCATGTCGTCGGCCGTCGCGCCGTCGCGGTAGAGCTTCTTCAGCGACCCGCGGGCGAAGATCGAGCCGGACCCGATCGCGTCGAACCTCTCCCGCTCGTAGGGCCCGCCCGCCACGTCGTAGCTGAAGATGCGCCCCTCGTCCCTGTCGGGATCGTAGGCGGCGAACAGGGGCACCACCACCAGCCCCTGCATCGCCATGGCGAGGTTGCTCCTGATCATGGTGGCCAGCCGGTTGGCCTTGCCGGCCACCGACATCGTGCGCCCCTCGAGCTTCTCGTAGTGCTCCAGCTCCACCCGGTAGAGCCGGGCCATCTCGATGCCGGTGCTGGCCGTGCCCGCGATGCCCATGCACGAGTAGTCGTCGGCGCGGAACACCTTCTCTATGTCACGCTGCGAGATGATGTTGCCCGACGTCGCCCGCCGGTCGCCCGCCACGACCACGCCACCGGCGAAGGTGGCGGCCACGATCGTGGTCGCGTGCGGAACCTGGTCGCCGATCGGGGTGGCCAGCACCTCGTCCCGCCGTGGCAGCAACTCGGGCGCATGTGAGGCGACGAACTCCGTGAACGAGGAACTCCCGGTGTTCCGGAAAAGCTGATTCACCAAGCCGACGGGCAGATCCCTGTGCGATGCCACGCGACTCCCTCCAAACGTTCAGTGTTCCTAGGGCGACCCTACTCATGTTGGGTTGCTGTCTGCACTTCCCACGATCAGCTCACGGCGAACCATCCCCGCGATACCGCCTTGAAGATCCGATTAACGCGGAAGGTCCGTGTTCAGATCGTTTCTTTACGGCCGCCACCGCCCATGCGATTGTCGGTATGTCTGCACGTCCTGAACAGGAGGCCGACATGAGACTCCCCAGCCGACCTGTGCTGATCGGGGCCATCACCGTTCTCGCCCTCACCTCCTGCGGCACCGGCACCGGGTCTGAGGGAGGCGGGGGCAGCATCACCCTCACCATCGCGGCCAACTCCATCGAGGGCGGCAAGAACGCCGAATCCGCCCAGTGGATCAAGCAGTGGGTGATCCCCGAGTTCGAGAAGACCCACGCCGACGTCAAGGTGCTGTTCCAGCCCAGCGGCGTCGACGACGAGCAGTACAAGACCAAGATCGCGCTCGACCTCAAGTCCAGGACCGGCGCCGACGTCATCGACGTCGACGGCATCTGGGTCGGCGAGTTCGCCCAGGCCGGCTACATCAAACCGCTGGCCGAGGTGGGCGGCGCCACCGTCGAGCAGTGGGAGGGCTGGGCGCAGATCCCGCAGGCCGTGCAGGGCCTGGGCATCTTCGACGGCAAGAAGTACGGCCTGCCGCAGGGCACCGACGGCCGCGTCCTGTTCTACAACAGGACGCTGTTCAGGAAGGCCGGCCTGCCCGACCCCTGGCAGCCCACCAGCTGGCAGGAGATCATCGACGCCGGCACCAAGCTCAAGGCCGCGGGCGTGCCCACCCCCATCCAGCTCAACGCCGGCACCGCCATGGGCGAGGCCACCACCATGCAGGGCGTGCTCCCGCTGCTGGCCGGAGCCGGAGCCGAGATCTACGCCGACGGCAAATGGACCGGCGCCTCCCAGGCCATGAAGGACGCGCTCGGCCTCTACCAGCAGATCTACGGCGGCAGCGGCCTCGGCGACCCCAGGCTCCAGCAGGAGGCCAAGGGCCGCGACAAGTCCTTCGCCCAGTTCGCCGCCGGCAAGATCGGCATCCTCGCCGAGAGCGACTACTTCTGGCGCTCGGTCATCGAGCCCCAGGCCGGCGTCGCCCCCATGAAGGACCGCGACCAGGCCGTCGGCTACGCCAAGATCCCCGCCAAGCAGCCCGGAGCCGGCCTGCGCGGCCAGGACTTCGTCAGCATGTCAGGCGGCGCCGTACGCGTGCTCAACCCGTTCTCCAAGAACCCCAGGCTGGCCTGGGACCTGCTCGCCTTCATGCACTCGGCCGCCGCCACCAAGTCGCAGCTCGCCGGGCAGGCGCGCATCAGCTCCCGCACCGACGTCAACGACGAGGTCCTCACCGCCGACCCCATGCTCAAGTACATCGCCGACGAGGTCCTGCCCATCACCGCCTACCGGCCCGGCCTGGCCGTCTACCCGCAGGTCTCCACCGCCCTGCAGGAGGCCACCGCCGCCGTCATCAGCGGCAAGAGCGCGGACGAGGCGGCCGTCGCCTACCAGGGCAAGCTGGAGGGACTGGTCGGTGGCGCGGCCAACGTCGGCGGCTGACGCCGCGGGGCTCGGCAGGGGCAGGGCGGTCGCGTTCGTCCTGCCCGCCCTCGTCCTCATCGCCGTCTTCCTGATCTTCCCCGCCCTGTGGACCGTCTACCTCGGCCTCACCGACTATCGCCTCACCGGCCTGGCCGCCGCCAACCCCCAGGTCGTCGGCCTCGACAACTACAGCGGCGCCCTCACCGACCCCCGCTTCCTCAGCTCGCTGTGGCTCACCCTCCTGTACGTCGGCGGCTCGGCCATCATCGGCCAGGCCGGCCTGGGCTTCGCCCTCGCCTGGATCCTGCGTTCCCGCACCGGCCCCGTCCGCCGGATCGTCGAAGGCGTCGTGCTGCTGTCGTGGATCCTGCCCAGCACCGTCGTCGGCTTCCTCTGGTACGCGCTGCTCGACCGCGACGAAGGCACCCTCAACGCGCTCCTGAACACCCCGGGGTTCGCCTGGCTGCTCGACCACCCGCTGCTGTCGATCATCATCTTCAACGTGTGGCGCGGCACCGCGTTCTCCATGATGCTCTACTCCGCAGCCCTCGAGAACGTGCCGCCGTCCCACCTGGAGACCGCCCGCCTCGCCGGGGCCCGCGTCCCGCAGCAGCTGCGCGACGTCGTCTTCCCCCGCATCCGCCGCCACATCCTGACCAACCTGCTGCTCATCAGCCTGTGGACGTTCAACGACTTCACGCCGTTCGTCCTCACCGGCGGCGGGCCGGAGGGCCGCTCCGAGATCCTGCCCGTGTACGTCTACCGCGTCGCCCTCAGAGACGGCCAGCTCGGCGTCGGAGCCGCCATCTCCTTCCTCATCCTGCTGATCAACCTCGTCTTCGCCCTGGCGTACCTGCGGCTGCTGCGCGGCCAGCGCCGGCAACAGGAGGTCGCCGCAGCCGGAGGGCCACCCGCATGATCCGCCACACCGTCGGCAGGCTCGCCGCCACCGTCTTCATCGCCGTCGTCCTGGCCTTCTTCACCCTCCCCATGCTCTGGCTGGCCAGCGCCCCCTTCGACGAGACCCCCACCATCACCACGTCCGTCCCCGAGTTCACGCTCGACAACTTCCGCGCCATCCTCGACAATCCCTACGCGCTCGGCTCCATCCGCAACTCCCTCATCCAGGGCGGGGGCGCCGCCGCGCTCGTCGTCGTCCTGGCCGCGCTCGCCGCCTACGCGCTGTCCCGCGTCCGCGTGCCCGGCCGCGACGCCCTCCTCTACGTCCTGCTGCTGCTGTCGTCCGTCGTGACCGGCACCGCCGCCATGGTGCCCATCTTCGAGCTCGCCACCCGGCTCGACCTCATCGACACCCACCTCGGCGTCGTCCTCGTCGTCTCCGGCGGCCTGCTGCCCGCCGCGATCTTCATCCTCAAGGACTTCATGGACGAGACCCCCACCTCGTACGAGGAGTCCGCCCGCGTCTTCGGGGCCTCGTCCCTGCAGATCCTGCGCCACATCGTCGTCCCCCTGGTCCGGCCCGGCCTGGCCACCATCGCCGTCTGGGCCCTGGCCAGCGTCTGGGGCGGCTTCCTCTTCCAGTTCATCCTGCTGCGCGACCCCGAGAAGGCCCCCGGCTCCGTCATCCTCTACACCCTCTACACCGAGGGCGGCGCGCCCAAGCTCGACCTCATCTCCACCTTCTCGCTGCTCTACTCGCTGCCCGTCGTCGCGATGTACCTGTTCGTCTCCCAGCGCTACGGCTTCCGCTTCCACGGAGGGATCAAACGGTGATCTCCCTGCACGGCCTGACCAAGGTGTTCCCCGGCGGGGTCCACGCCCTCGACGACCTGCACCTCACCATCGCCGACGGCGAGTTCTTCGCCCTGCTCGGCCCCTCAGGCTGCGGCAAGACCACCCTCCTGCGCACCATCGCCGGCCTGGAGACCCCCACAAGAGGGCAGATCCGCATCGACGACACGGACGTCACCGCGCTCCCCCCGGGCGACCGCGACGTCGCCATGGTCTTCCAGGACTACGCGATCTTCCCCCACATGAACGTCACCGCCAACATCGCCTACCCCCTGCGCATCAAGAAGGTCCCCCGCGCCGAACGCACCGCCAAGGCCGCCGGCGTCGCCGCCCGCCTCAGCCTCACCGAGCTCCTCCATCGCCGCCCCTCCGAGCTCTCCGGCGGCCAGCAGCAACGCGTCGCGCTCGCCCGCGCCATCGCCTGCCATCCCACCGCCTTCCTCTTCGACGAGCCCCTCTCCAACCTCGACGCCCGCCTCCGCCTCGAAGCCCGCACCTTCCTCAAACGCCTCCAGCGCGAACTCGCCGTCACCACCGTCTTCGTCACCCACGACCAGGCCGAGGCCCTCGCCCTCGCCGACCGCATCGCCGTCATGTCGCACGGCCGCATGATCCAGGTCGGCACCCCGGCCGAGATCTTCCACCGCCCCGCCACCACCTTCGTCGCCTCCTTCATCGGCTCCACCCCGATGAACCTCCTCCCCGCCCACGCCACCGCCACCGCACTCCACGTCGCCGGCGCCACCCTCCCCGCCCCCACGGCCCTCGCCGCCGGCGACGGCCACCTCACCTACGGCGTACGCCCCGAATACATGGACCTGTCCGCCACCGAACGCCCCGACGCCTTCCCCGGCGTCATCTCCGTCCTGGAGAACCTCGGCACCCACACCCTCGTCACCCTCGAAGCCCCCGACACCCTCATCCAGCTCGTCGTCCCCGAAGGCGACGAACCATCCCTCGGCACCCCCGCCTGGGCCGTCCCCCGCCGCGCCCTCCTCTACCGCGACGACGACCTCCTCACGACCCTCCCCTGACCCGGCCTACCCCGGCGCCCCACCCCGGCCCGGCCATACTGGACACATGGGCACCACGTCCACCAGGGACTGGATCCTGCACGTCGACCTCGACCAGTTCATCGCCGCCGTCGAGCTCCTGCGCCACCCCGAGCTCCGCGGCAAACCCGTCGTCGTCGGCGGCTCCGGCGACCCCACCCAGCCCCGCACCGTCGCCGCCACCGCCACCTACGAGGCCCGCGAACACGGCATCCACTCCGGCATGCCGCTCCGCACCGCCCTCAGACGCTGCCCCGAAGCCGTCTTCCTGCCCAGCGACCCACCCGCCTACGAGGCCGCCTCCGAACGCGTCATGGCCGTCCTGCGCGAATTTCCCGTCCGCGTCGAGATCTGGGGCTGGGACGAAGCCTTCCTGGGCGCCACCACCGACAACCCCGAAGCCCTCGCCGCCGACCTCCGGCAGGCCGTACGCGCCCGCACCGACCTCGACTGCTCCGTCGGCATCGGCGACAACAAACACCAGGCCAAACTCGCCTCCGGCCTCGCCAAACCCGCCGGGATCTACCGCCTCACCAGCGACAACTGGGCCGAGGTCATGTACGACCGCCCCACCGACGCCCTCTGGGGCATCGGCGCCCGGATCTCCAGGAAACTGGCCGCCCTCGGCCTGCACACCGTCGCCCAGCTGGCCGCCGCCGACCCCGCCGACCTGGCGAGCCGCTTCGGCCCCACCAACGGCCCCTGGTACCGCTACCTCGCCCTCGGCAAGGGCGAGGCCGAAGTCGTCACCACTCCCTGGATCGCCCGCGGCCACAGCCGCGAGACCACCTTCACGCACGACCTCACCGACCGGGCCGACCTCACCCGCCACCTCACCGCCCTGGCCGAGCAGGTCGCCCACGACGCCACCGCCGCCGGCCGCGAGATCACCCTGGTCCGGGTCAAGATCCGCTCCACCCCGTTCCTGACCCGCACCCGCCAGTCAAAACTCCCCCACCCCACCACCGACCCCGACACCGTCACCCGGACGGCCCTGGCCATCCTCGACCGCCACGACCTCACCCGCCCCATCCGCCTCGTGGGCGTGTCCGTCGACTACACGATGCCCGGCTGACAGATCGGACAGGCGGGCTGACCGGCCCGCGTCACCCGCCGACAGAACGCCGAGACCCGAACCTCAAACCACAGAAACGTCACCGCGCCTCTCCGGCAGAACCACGAACTCCGGCCAGAGCACCTCCCCGTCCAGATCCGAGCCCGTTGTCGCAGTGGAAACAGAGAACACCCCGCACCTGCCCGGTCTCATGACTGTGATCGACGAAGGTGCCCGGAACGACCCGGCAGATGGCGCAGAGCCCGCCCTGGTGGGCGAGCATGCGCGCGAAGTCGTCCTCTGTGATGCCGTAGCGGTATTTCTCGGCCTTGTTCTCACGCGTCACATCGGCCTTCCACTTCCGATGACTCTGAGTGGAACGCCGCCGAAAGCAGACCTTGCGGTAGCGCGCCCGCCCATCGGCCATGCGCTTGTTGAGCCCGAACCCGTCGATCGCCTTGAGCTCACCACGGTCCGGACACCACGTCGCATCACCCGGCGACTCCACCAGATCTACCCCTTGCGCCTGTCCGTTGTGCCCTACTCTCCGCCCTTCTGGACGTAACTGCGCACGAACTCCTCTGCGTTCTCTTCGAGAACTTCGTCGATTTCATCCAGAATCGCGTCGACATCGTCCGTGAGCTTCTCCTGCCGCTCCTGAACGTCCGGTGCCGCCGAGGCCTCGGTCTCCTCGACTTCGCTCTCGCGACGGCCGGTCTGCTTCTGGCCGCCGGTGTCCTTGGTTGCCATGTCCTACCTCCGCTTTGGGGGACTGCCTCTAGGCATATCTTCCCCGAACCGGGCGACATTTCGCGCCGATCGCCCGTCGATCTTGCCGGGTTGACTAGATAGCAGTCCTATCCAATAATGAACCCCCGTAGACACAGGAGGTTGAGATGTCCCCTTCGTCCCTGAGCACGGCTGGTGTGCTCCTCATCACAGTCCCGCTGGTGGCCTTCGGTGGCGTGTCGCTGCTGTCGTTCCTGATGAAGAACGTCCCGGGCTACCTGGACAACCCGGTTCGCCGCGGCCTGTGGCGCGCGGGTCATGCCCATGCGGGCGTGCTGGTGCTGTTCGCCCTGGTGGCGATGCTGTACGTGGACCAGTCGGGCCTGCCGGAGGGCCTCAAGGCGCTGACCAGGACGCTGATCGTGGCGGCCCCGATCCTGATGCCGCTGGGGTTCTTCCTGTCGGTGGTGCGCCCGAGCGACACGAAGCCGAGCAAGCTGATCTGGCTGACGGTCGCCGGTGGTGCGTGCCTGGCGGTGGGCACGCTGACGCTGGGGATCGGCCTGCTGTGACGGCCGGCCGGCCCCGGGAGCGAGCGGTGGGCGGGTCAGTCGCCGCCGGTGAGGGCGGCGACGAGGTCGGCGGCGGTGTGGCAGCGGTCGAAGAGCTCTCCGACGTGGGCCTTGGTGCCGCGCAGCGGTTCGAGGGTGGGGACGCGCTGGAGTGATTCCCTGCCGGGGATGTCGAAGATGACGGAGTCCCAGGAGGCGGCGGCGACGGATTCGCTGTACTGGCTCAGGCAGCGGCCACGGAAGTAGGCGCGGGTGTCGGTGGGCGGGCTCTCGACGGCGCGCTGGACCTCTTCTTCGGTGACGAGGCGCTGCATGCGTCCGCGGGCGACCAGGCGGTTGTAGAGGCCGCGGTCGGGGCGGATGTCGGAGTATTGCAGGTCGACGAGCTGGAGCCGGGGGTGGGACCAGGCCAGGCCGTCGCGGCTGCGGTAGCCCTCGAGGAGTTCGAGCTTGGCGACCCAGTCGAGCTCGCGGGAGAGCTGCATGGGGTCTTCGGCGAGGCGGGTGAGGACGGATTCCCAGCGGTCGAGGATGTCCTTGTTCATCTCGTCCTGGGCGGTGCCGCGCTCTTCGACGTATTTGCGGGCCTGCTCGAGGTATTCCATCTGGAGCTGGACGGCGGTGAGCTTGCGGCCGTCGCGCATGGGGATCTCGTAGCGGCAGCTGGGGTCGTGGGAGACGGCGCGCAGGGCCTGCACGGGGTTCTCGACGGCGAGGTCGCGGGTCAGGAAGCCCTCTTCGATCATGGCGAGGACGAGCGCGGTGGAGCCGAGCTTCAGGTACGTGGAGATCTCGGACATGTTGGCGTCGCCGATGATCACGTGCAGCCGGCGGTATTTCTCCGGGTCGGCGTGCGGCTCGTCGCGGGTGTTGATGATGGGCCGCTTGAGCGTGGTCTCGAGGCCGACCTCGACCTCGAAGAAGTCGGCGCGCTGGCTGATCTGGAAGCCCTCGCCGCGGGAGTCCTGGCCGATGCCGACCTTGCCGGCGCCGACGACGACCTGCCGGGAGACGAAGAACGGGGTGAGGTGCCGGACGATGTCGGCGAAGGGGGTGGCGCGCCGCATCAGGTAGTTCTCGTGGCAGCCGTAGGAGGCGCCCTTGGCGTCGGTGTTGTTCTTGTAGAGCTGGATGGGCGCGTTGGAGGGGATGGCGGAGGCGCGGGTGGCGGCGTCGTACATGACGCGCTCGCCGGCCTTGTCCCAGATGACGGCCGCCCGGGGGTTGGTGCACTCGGGCGAGCTGTATTCCGGATGGGCGTGGTCGACGTAGAGCCTGGCGCCGTTGGTGAGGATGACGTTGGCCAGGCCAAGGTCCTCATCGGTGAGCTGGCTGGTGTCGGCCACCTCTCTGGCCAGGTCGAAGCCGCGCGCGTCGCGGAGCGGGTTCTCCTCCTCGAAGTCCCATCGTGCTCTGCGCGCGCGAGCCGCCGAGGCGGCCAGGTAGGCGTTCACGACCTGGGAGGAGGTCACCATCGCGTTGGCGCCTGGCTGACCTGGTACGGAGATGCCGTACTCGGTCTCGATGCCCATCACCCGACGCACCGTCATGCAACACCCTCTGTTCGTCCGGGTCTGTCTATCCGCCGTTTATATGCCCGAGCCTATGCCCTTCACAGTGCCCCAGGGCCACAGAGTTATGGCACCGACGCCTTTTCACCCTGTACGACGGGAGCTGATGGGGTTTGTGTACGTCTGCGGGGCTTGAGTAGCCGCTGGATGGGGCGTTCGGCAAAGGAGTAGACGAGATATGACAGGAGGATCGCGGCCAGGGTCGTGATCGTGGCGACGGCCAAGGGGGGCAGATCGCCGGTGAGCAGCGGGATGAGGGCCACCGCGACAACGCTATGGAAGAGGTAAAGCGGGTATGTCGTGCCGCCGAGCGCGGTGAGCACCCGGGAGGTCCGCATCCGCACCGCGCCGAGTGCGACGAGGGCCATGGCGACGAAGATCAGCGTCAGGGTGACGATCACGCTGAGGTCGGTGACGGGCATGTTCTTGAATCCGGCGAGCTCGATGCGGCCGTGCACGCGACCGAGGGCCGAGTGCAGGGAAAGCCCGTAGGAGACGGCGACGTAGAGCCAGGGCAACCAGCCGCCGCCGTGTTTGTGCACGAGATAGAGGGCCATGCCGGCGACGAAGTATCCGGCGTAGCCGGGCATGACGATCTCGCGGACGAGCTCGTTCTCGAAGATCTCGTACTCCTCGAGCAGTTTGACCCCGAGCGCGGCGGCGAGCCAGATGCCGCAGAAGGCCAGGACGCGCCCGCGCGTGACCCCGATGATCACCAGGATGGCCATCAGCAGGTAGAAGCGGAGCTCGGCCCAGAGCGACCAGTAGACACCGCTGGCGTCGGTGAGCTTGAACAGCCGCTGGAACATGGTGGCGTTCACCAGGTATTCGCCTGGTGAAAGTTTTGGGTCGAGCGCCTTGGCGCCGGTGAGGCCGTAGAGGGCCGCGATGGCGGCCAGGCTGAGCCAGTACGCGGGGTAGAGGCGGACCAGCCGGGAGCGGGCGAACGCGCCGAGTCCGCGCCCCCAGACGCTCATCAGGATGACGAACCCGCTGATGATGAAGAACAGCTCGACGCCGAGGATGCCGAGCCCCGCGATGGGCGCCAGCGCCGGGAACAGCTCGGCGGGCCTGTCTCCCCACACCGAGGCGTACGCGACCAGGTAGTGGAAGGCGACGACCGCCAGGGCGGCGAGGAAGCGCAGGAGGTCGAGTTCGGCCAACCGGCCGTCTCCCCGAGCATGCTTTGACCGGTTGGGGGAATGCACGCCATCTTTGACGTAACCCTGATCACTTTGGTTCCATCGGGCCCTTTGTTCCCATCAGCAACACGCCGGGGGCACACGAGCACATGTACGGGCGCCGCTTGCTCCGGCGCTGCCCCATCGGCGCAGCCCGCGTGGCCTCCGGTCGACCCCGCCCGAGCAGTGCAGCCCTACCGAGGGTGCCGTGGGGTGCCGTCACAGGGCGTGGTCGCGGGCGGCGGCGACGGCGGCCTGGCCCAGGCTGAGGCCGCCGTCGTTGGGCGGCACCCGTACGTGCTTGAGCACCCGGAACCCGGCGGCCCGCAGCCGTTCGGCCGTGCGTTCGAGCAGCAGGGCGTTCTGGAAGACCCCGCCGGACAGCGCCACGGCGGTCAGCCCGGTCCGCTGCCTGAGCTCCACGCAGGCGCGGGTGATGGCGGCGGCGACGCCGTTGTGGAAGCGGCCGGCGATGACGCCCGGGTCGACCCCGGCGGTCAGGTCGGCGGCGGCGGCTCGGACGAGGTCGGCGCCCTCGACGACGAGCGGGCCGGGGGTGGTGATGGCGGCGGGGTAGACGCCGGTCTCGCCGGGGTCGGCGCGCTGTTCGAGCTCGATCGCGGCCTGGCCGTCGTACGTGATCTTGTCGCGGATCCCGAGCAGCGCCGAGACGGCGTCGAACAGGCGGCCCGCGCTGGAGGTCAGGGGCGAGGCGAGGCCGCTGTCGGCGAGCCGCAGCACGTCGGTCCAGCGTTCGGCGTTGCGCCTGTACACGTCCAGGCCGGGGTGGTCGTCGTGCAGGTAGGCGGCGGCCATGCGCCAGGGGTGCCTGATCGCGGCGGTGCCGCCGGGCATGGGGACGTGGGCGAGGTGGCCGAGGCGCTCGAAGGCGGCCAGGTCGGCGCGGAGGAACTCGCCGCCCCAGAGGGTGCCGTCGGTGCCGTGGCCGATCCCGTCGAAGGCGACGCCGATCACGGGCCCCTGGTCGCCGTTGTCGGCCAGGCAGGAGGCGATGTGGGCGTGGTGGTGCTGGACGCCGACGCGTTCGACGCCGGGGAGCTCCAGGGCGTGCCTGGTGGACAGGTAGCCGGGGTGCAGGTCGTGCGCGACGACCTCGGGGCGGATGCCGAACAGGCCGCAGTAGTGGTCGATGTTCTCGACGAAGGAGCGCAGGGTGTCCTGGTTCTCCAGGTCGCCGATGTGCTGGGAGACGAACGCGCGCCGGCCCTGGACGAGGCAGAAGGTGCTCTTCAGCTCGGCGCCGCAGGCGAGCACGGGCCGGGGCGCGGGCCGGCGCAGGGCGAGCGGTTCGGGGGCGTACCCGCGGGCCCGGCGCAGCACGGTGACCCCGCCGGGCGCGGGGCGTACGACGGAGTCGTCGGTGCGGGTGTGGATGGCGCGGTCGTGGACGAGGAAGGCGTCGGCGATGCCGCCGAGGCGGGTCAGGGCGTCGGCGTCCTCGTACGCGATGGGCTCGTCGGAGACGTTGCCGCTCGTCAGGACCATGGGTTCGCCGAGTTCGGCCAGCAGGAGGTGGTGCAGGGCCGTGTAGGGCAGCAGGAGCCCGAGGCGGCGGTGGCCGGGCGCGACGGAGGGCGCGACGGGTGCGCCGGCGCGGCGGGGCAGCAGCACGATGGGCCGGGCGCGGCCGGCGAGCAGCGCGGCCGCGGCGTCGTCGATCTCGCACAGCCGGCGGGCCTGCGCCAGGTCGGCGGCCATGACGGCGAACGGTTTGTCCTCTCGGTGCTTGCGGCCGCGCAGCGCGGCGGCGGCCCGCTCGTCGGAGGCGGTGACGGCGAGGTGGTAGCCGCCCAGGCCCTTGACGGCGACGACGCGCCCGGCGCGCAGCAGGGTGGCGGCGCAGGCGACGGGGTCGCCGCACAGCTCGGTGCCGCGCGCGTCGCGCAGCCGCAGCTGGGGCCCGCAGTCGGGGCAGCAGGTGGGCTGGGCGTGGAAGCGGCGGTCGGCGGGGTCGTGGTATTCGCGGGCGCAGGCGTCGCACATGCTGAAGCCGGCCATGGTGGTCAGCAGCCGGTCGTACGGGACGCCGCGGACGATGGTGAAGCGCGGCCCGCAGTTGGTGCAGTTGATGAACGGGTACCGGTGGCGGCGGTCGGCCGGGTCGTGCAGCTCGCGCAGGCAGTCGTCGCAGGTGGCGCCGTCGGCCGAGACGAGGGCGCGGCGCAGCCCGGAGGGGTCGCTGGCGGCGATGGTGAAGCCGCTGTGCCCGGCGGGCTCGCCGCTGACGACGGTGACCCGCTCGATCTCGGACAGGGCGGGCGCGTCGCGTTCGAGGGCGGTCAGGAACTCCTCGACCCCGGCCAGGGCTCCTTCGACTTCGATGTGTACGCCGTTGACGTCGTTGTGCACGCGCCCGGCCAGCCCCAGCCGGTTGGCGAGCGAGTAGACGAAGGGCCGGAAGCCGACCCCCTGGACAATGCCTTCGACGTGCACGTCTACCCGTTTGAGCGTGGTCACAGGCCCAGTGTGCGCTTCATCGGGATGGCGTGCATGCGTATCGGCCGTGTCGTCGCGCCTTCACCGCGCCTTCGCCCCGGGAGCACCCTCGCCTTTGCCGCGCAACCGGACACAAGGCGCTCGCGGTGGAAAGGCGGCAGGGCCGCGCGGATGGTTCCGCGCGGCCCTGCCGTCCAGGGGTTCTACAGGTATTGACCGGTGTTGGCGACGGTGTCGATGGACCGGCCGGCTTCGGTGCCCTGCTTGCCGGAGACGAGCGTGCGGATGTAGACGATCCGCTCGCCCTTCTTGCCGGAGATGCGGGCCCAGTCGTCGGGGTTGGTGGTGTTGGGCAGGTCCTCGTTCTCGGAGAACTCGTCCACGCAGGCCGTGAGCAGGTGCTGCACCCGCAGGCCCTTCTGGCCGCTTTCGAGGAACTGCTTGATGGCCATCTTCTTGCCCCGGTCGACGATGTTCTGGATCATCGCGCCCGAGTTGAAGTCCTTGAAGTAGAGGACCTCCTTGTCGCCGTTGGCGTAGGTCACCTCGAGGAAGCGGTTTTCCTCGCTCTCGGTGTACATCCGCTCCACGACGCTCTGGATCATGCCCTGGATGGTGGACTCGCGGGAGCCGGAGTGCTCCGTGAGGTCATCCGGGTGCAGCGGGAGGTCCGCGACCAGGTACTTCGAGAAGATGTCCTTGGCCGCCTCGGCGTCCGGCCGCTCGATCTTGATCTTGACGTCCAGGCGGCCGGGCCGCAGGATCGCCGGGTCGATCATGTCCTCGCGGTTGGAGGCGCCGATGACGATGACGTTTTCCAGGCCCTCGACGCCGTCGATCTCCGACAGCAGCTGAGGGACGATGGTGTTCTCCACGTCGGAGGACACGCCGGAGCCTCGGGTGCGGAAGATCGAGTCCATCTCGTCGAAGAACACGATCACCGGGGTGCCCTCTGAGGCCTTCTCGCGGGCCCGCTGGAAGACCAGGCGGATGTGCCGCTCGGTCTCACCGACGTACTTGTTGAGCAGCTCCGGACCCTTGATGTTGAGGAAGAAGCTCTTGCCGGACTGGCCGGTCTTCTCCGCGACCTGCTTGGCCAGGGAGTTGGCGACGGCCTTGGCGATGAGCGTCTTGCCGCATCCGGGCGGGCCGTACAGCAGCACGCCCTTCGGGGGACGGAGCTTGTGCTCGCGGAACAGGTCGGCGTGCAGGTAGGGCAGCTCGATGGCATCCCTGATCTGCTCGATCTGCCGCATGAGGCCACCGATCTCCTCGTAGGAGATGTCGGGGACCTCTTCGAGCACCAGCTCTTCGACTTCGGACTTGGGTATGCGCTCGTAGACGTAGCCGGAACGAGGTTCGAGCAGCAGCGAGTCGCCGGCCCTGATGGGCTGGCCGACCAGCGACTCGGCCAGTCGCACGACGCGCTCCTCGTCGGCGTGCGAGATGACCAGGGCCCGCTTGCCCTCGTCGAGCAGTTCTTTGAGCATCACGATCTCGCCGACCTCTTCGTAGCCGAGGGCTTCGACCACGTTGAGCGCCTCGTTGAGCATGACCTCCTGGCCACGCCGCAGCGAGTCGACGTCGACGGCCGGGCTGACGTTCACCCGGAGCTTGCGGCCTCCGGTGAACACCTCGATCGTGCCGTCTTCTCTGGCTTCAAGGAAGGTGCCGAAGCCGGATGGCGGCTGCGCCAGCCGGTCGACCTCCTCCTTGAGAGCGACGATCTGGTCCCTGGCCTCCTTGAGGGTTGCCACCAGGCGCTCGTTCTGGCCTGTAACGGCCGCGAGATTCGCCTGTGCCTCATGGAGACGCTCTTCGAGGACCCTGGCCTGACGGGGTGACTCGGCCAGCTTCCGCCTCAGCGCGGTGATCTCCTCCTGGAGGAAGGAGACCTGTGTTGAAAGATCAGCGACCTCCCGTTCGCGCTGCGCGGCTCGAGCCTCAGCATCATCGCGAGCTGCCACGCCCCGTCACCTCCTTCCCAGTCGAGGGCGACTACTAAGGACCTTACCTATCTCGGGCCCCTCCGTAACCTGGCCGGGCAGTGTTCGTCGAGTGACATTCAGTGTTCGTTGAATAATGCCTAATGGTGCGTTTAATACTCCCAGCATATGAACACGGCGATCTGTTCCCGTGTCACGCACCAAAGCACCCTCGTGGCCAAATTGTCATAGTTCCTCGGTGGTCCCCTTCGGTCGACGACGGCGCGGCGGCGGGGTCACGCCGTCGGCCATGCGGCGGGCGGAGACGAGGAAACCGGTGTGACCGATCATCCGATGATCCGGTCTCACCGCGAGTCCTTCGACATGCCAGTCGCGAACCAGGGTCTCCCACGCATGTGGCTCGGTGAAACACCCGTGATCGCGAATGACCTCGACAGTCTTGGACATCTGCGTGGTCGTGGCCACGTAGCAGCAGATCACTCCGCCGGGGGTGAGCGCCTTGGCGGCGGCGTCGACGCACTCCCAGGGGGCCAGCATGTCGAGGATGACGCGGTCGACGTCGACCTCGTCGATGGAGGCGACCAGGTCGCCCACGACCAGGCGCCAGTTGTCGTCCATGGGGCCGCCGTAGAACTTCTCCACGTTCTTGCGCGCCACGTCCGCGAACTCCGGGCGGCGCTCGTAGGAGGTCACGCGGCCCTCGGGGCCGACGGCGCGCAGCAGGAAGCACGTCAGCGCGCCGGAGCCGACGCCGGCCTCGATCACGCGGGCGCCGGGGAAGATGTCGGCCATGCCGACGATCATCGAGGCGTCCTTGGGATAGATGACGGCCGCGCCGCGCGGCATGGCCAGCGTGTAGTCCTGCAGCAGGTGGCGGAAGGCCAGGTATTGGGTGCCGCCGGAGGAGCGCACGACGGAGCCTTCAGGCTGCCCGATCAGCTCGCTGTGCGGGATGGCGCCCTTGTGGGTGTGGAAGACGCCGTCCTCTTTGAGCGTGATCGTGTGGCGCTTGTTCTTGGGGTCGGTGAGCTGCACCTGATCCCCCACCTGGAAAGGCCCATGCCTGCGGAAACCCATGGCGGCAAGGTTATAGGGCTTTCGAGCAGGTCCGGACGCACGATATCTATGGGGGATGCTCCCGCGTGATGTGATCTCGTCCGGCTCCCTGATCCTCCGTCCTCCCGTGGAGGCGGACGCCGAGCCGATCGTGAAGATGTGCGACGACCCGGTGACGGTTCGCTTCATGCCGCTGCTGCCGCGGCCGTACACGCTGGAGCACGCGCTCGACTACGTGAAGAGCTCCACGGGGAAGTGGGAGGACGGCGGCGCCGAGTACGCGATCACGGAGGACGGGCGGTTCGCCGGGTCGATCGGGGTGCGCCCGGCGGACCACTGGGGCGTGGCGGAGCTGGGCTACCTGGTGGCGCCGTGGGCGCGGGGCCGGAACGTGGCCACGACGGCGACCCGGGCCGTGTCGGACTGGCTGTTCGACCAGGGGGTGCGCCGGGTCGAGCTGCAGGCCGAGGTGGAGAACGTGGCGAGCCTGCGGGTGGCGTACAAGGCGGGGTTCCAGGAGGAGGGGCGGCGGCGGGCGGCCAAGCGGCTGCGGGACGGGCGGTACGTCGATCTCGTGACGTTCGCCAGGCTCAAGGGGGACGCGCCGGTGGCACCGTACCTGCCGTTCTTCCCGGGCGGGGAGCTGAGCGACGGCGTGGTGCGGCTGGTGCCGATGGCGGCCGGGGACGCCGGGGACTTCCACCGGATGATGGCCGAGCCGGGCGTGCGGGCCTACTCCCTGGCGCCGCCGACCACCCTGGAGGACGACGAGCGGCGCTGCCGGTACACCGGCTACTGGTGGGTGTCGGGGCAGCGGGTGGAGCTGGCGGTCAGGGACGCGGCCTCGGGGGCGTTCGCGGGGCATCTGCAGCTGATGCAGGTGGTCCCGGCCCTGGGGCAGGCGATGATCGGCTATTCGCTGGTGCCGGAGTTCCGGGGGAAGGGGTTCATGACGCGGGCGGTCGGGCTGCTGGTGGAGTGGGCGTTCGCGAACACGGGCCTGCACCGGATAGTGGCGGGGACCGACGTGGACAACACGGCCTCGCACGCGGTGCTGGAACGTTCTGGGTTCGAGCGGGAGGGCGTGCACCGGGAGCTGTTCCCCAGGCCGGACGGCACCAGGGCCGACGACGTGCAGTGGGTGCGGCTGCGGTCGTCGTAGGCGCGGGCTGCCGCGGCGGGGGTCGCCGGTGGGCGCCCGCCCTGGTCGAGGTCGCGGCCGGCCCGTCCTTGGCGCATGCGGGCGTTGCGGCGGGGGCCTGGCGGCGGGCCGAAAAGGTCAAAAATCCTGATTTCCTGTTGAGGGCTAGTCAAGAGCCGCGTCGAGGGTGATAGTCAGGGCACCCGCAGGCGAGCTTCGCGTGATCGGGCTGCGCGATCTCGCCCCTCCGCTCCGAGGGACCACCGCGATGCCATACAACCGTGTCGATGTCGCCGTGCGTGAACTCATCGCCTCGTTCTCCTGCCTGGAGGCCGGGGACCTGCTCGAACGGCTGGCGCGTACCGCCGCCGCCGTCGCCGGCACCGGCTACTCCGGATTCGTCCGGGTGGACGCGCTGCGCCAGGAGGCGAGCGCCGTCCATGTGCACGCCCCTCCCGGCGACCCGCTGGGCCTGCGGCGGTGGCTGGCCGAATCGGGGGTGCTGAAGGAGCTGGCCGCGTCGTCGGTGACGGTACGGCTGGCGCACGACGCCTCGATGGGCGAGCCGGGGTTCCTGGCCACTCCCGTGCCCGTGGCGGCTCGGGACCACACGTTCGTGTGGGTGGCCGGGCGGGGGTTCTGCGACAGGGACGAGCATCTGCTGAGCCGCTTCGCGACCGCGACGGGGCGGGCCCTGGAGGCGGCCAGCGGGCTGGAGGCGGCGGTACGTCTGTTGCGGGGCGTACGGTCTTTCCGACCGGCCTAGCCGGGCCCCGCGGCTTCGAGACGGACCGGATCACCAGGATCAGGACGACCGGTACCGTGCCGCATTTCCCCGCCAATCACCACATGGCAGGCTCGTTTCCCACCGTTCATTTTCCGAAAGATCTTCACCATTTACCGGATTAAGCGATATATTCCCCGACTTTTCGCGAGTAGTCCTAATACAACCTGCACCACTCCCCCGCCATCGCCACCCGCACCCCGCCGGCGCCGCCGATCCGGCCCGCACTGCCCGCCCCACCGCGTCCTCCCCGGCCTTTCGGCGCGTCATTGACGGCCCTGGGCGGGCGGCACCTGTCCCGGCTTGTGCCGCTTTTAGTCCTCGTCAGGCTATAAACACGGAAATAGCTGATCACCTTCTCGCATCTAGGGCGTAACCTGCCCTTATGGGGACCACCTGGCCGTTCGCCGGGCGCGGAGAGGAGCTCGGGCACCTGCTCCGCCTCGCGTGCGACCCCACCGCCCAGGGCGTGCTCCTCGCGGGACCACCGGGAGCGGGCAAGACCGCCCTGGCCACGCACCTGACCGAGCAGCTGCCGGCCGGGCTGCTCGGGGGCGTCCGCACCATCAGGGCCGCCACGGCACTGCGGGACGTGCCCGGCGGCGCCCTGACCACCTCGCTCCCGCCCGATCCCGGCACGGCCCGCACCCCCGCGCCCGGCCCGGCCTGCGCGGCGGCCGAAACGGTGCAGCGGTGCGGTGAGTGGCTGCTGCGCAACGCCGGCGCCGCCGTCGTGACGGTGGACGACGCGCACCTCCTGGACCGCCACTCGGCCGAGGTGGTGGCCACCCTGGTACGCACCGGGCGGATCCGGCTGATCGCGACCGTGTGCTCCGGAGAGCCCCCCGACGGGCCGGTCGTGGAGCTGTGGCGGGACGGGCGGCTCAGGCGGTTCGAGGTGGAGCCTCTCCGCGAGGGCGACGTGGCGGCCGTGCTCGCGGCGGCGCTGGACGGCCCGGTCGATGAGACTGCCGTGGCGCGGCTGGCGGAGCTCACCGGAGGGAACGCGCTGTGGCTGCGCGAGACGGTGGAGCTCGCCCGAGCGGCTGGAGCGCTCCAGCGGACCGGGGGGGTGTGGCGGCTGACCGGGGAGCCGCCGGAGGCGCGGGGGCCGGAGGAGCTCGTCGGCCGGCGGGTGGGGGCGTTGCCGTCGGAGGTCGGGGAGGTGCTGGAGTACGCGGCGTTCGGGGAGCCGGTAGGGATGCCTGCGCTGGCGGCCCTGTGTTCCGGGACGGCGGTGCGGGAGGCGGCCGAGGGCGGGCTGATCACCGTGGCGGCCGAGGGACGCGGGGAGGTCGCACGACCGGCGCACCCGCTGTACGGGTCGGCGGCCCGCGAACGCTGCCCGCGCGAGCGGCGCGATGACCGGTACGCCAGGCTGGTTGCCGCCGTGGAGGCGGACGGGAGCGGCGATCCGGCCGTGCTCGCCGGGTGGCGCCTGGCCGGCGGGCTGGAGGCCCACCCCGGGCCGTTGCTGGGCGCGTGCCGGCTGGCGGGCGGCGTACACGATCACCCGGCGGCGATCCGGCTCGGCCGCGCCGCCGTACGCGCGGGCGGCGGCACGGGTGCGGCCGTCGAACTGGCCGCCGCCCTGGAGGACGCCGGGCAGCCGCACCAGGCGCAGGCGGTGCTCCTGCGGGCGGAGGAGCGCTGGTCCGGTGACGATCGGGACCGGGTACGGCTCGCCGTGGCCAGGGCCGAGAACCTGGCCTGGGGCCTGAACCGGCTCGGCGACGCGCTGGACCTGCTGGCCACCACGCGCAAGGAGGTCCCCGACCCCGGCCCGCGGCGGGAGGCGGACGCGGCGCGGGCGGTCCTGCTGGCCGAAGCCGCCCGAGCCGACGAGGCACTCAGGCTCATCGGCCGTGCGCGCGGCACGGACAGGGGCCTCAGCGCCGGTTCGGGCGCGGTGACGGACGCGGAGGTCGCAGGGGCACGAGCGCTGGCCCTCTGCCACGCGGGCCGGACCGGCGAGGCGGCCGGAGCGGTCGAGGACGCGCCGCGCGCCGAGGAGGGCCCGGGGCGGCCGTACACGTCGCCGTACGCGACGTCGGCCATGTGCGGCTGCTTCTCCGGCGACCTGGACCTGACCGCCCGTGCCATCGCCGCCATGCGCCGGCCGCCCGGCGAGCACGGCTGGCCGGGCCGGAACGAGCAGGCCCTCGCACAGGCACGGCTGGCGATGCTCAGGGGCGAGCTGGGAGCCGCGCTCCTCATCCTGCGGACCCCGGCCCGGCGGGAGACGCCCCAGGACACCGCCGAACGGATGGCGGCGTACGCGACGGCCCAGGCGCTGCACGGGGACGCGGCGGGCGCGCGGACGTCGCTGGAGGCGGCCCGCGGACGCGCCACGTGGACCGCGCTCCGGCACTGGAGGGCGCTCGCGGAGGTCTGGGCGGAGGCCGCGTCGGGAGGACCGTCACGGGCCGTGGAGCTCGCCCTGGCGCACGCGGAGGAGTGCCGGGAGGGCGGGCCCGCGTTCTTCGAGGCGATCGCGTTGCACGACGCCGTACGGCTGGGCGCCCCCATCAGCGCGCTCCCCCGGCTGAGCGAGCTGGCGGCGGTCCTGGACGGGCCGCGCGTACGCCTCGCCGCGCGCCATGCCCGCGCCCTGGCCGAAGGCGACGCGGCGGCGCTGGCGGAGGTCGCGGCCGGGTTCGACGCCACGGGGTTGCGGCTCTTCGCGACGGAGGCGAGAGCGCAGGCGAAGGCCCTGCGCGACGGCGCCCGGCCCGGCTGGCGCCCCCACCCCGCATGACCCGGTGTCCGAGACCCCGGCGCGGCACTTCCCTGAGACGGAACGCCCGGCGGAGAGTAACGTTTCCGCCCGTGAGGATGCTCATCGTCGGCGGGAGCGGCCATCTGGGCGGCGAGCTCGTGCGACTGTGCGTGGTGGCGGGCCACGAGGTGGGCGCGACCTGTCACACCCGGCCGGGGAACGACCCGGACGCGCGGTGGCTGCCGTTGGACGTGCGGTCGCGGGAGGCCGTGGCCGCCGTGTTCGACGCGTTCCGGCCGGAGGTGACGATCAACACGGCGTACCGTTCGTCGGACTGGACGGCCACCGCGGACGGCGCCGCCCACGTGGCCGTGGCCGTCGCGCGGTCGGGCGGGCGGCTGGTGCACGTCTCCAGCGACGCCGTCTTCTCCGGATCCGCGCCCTCGTACGCCGAGGCGTGCGTGCCCGACCCGATCAGCCCGTACGGTGCGGCCAAGGCGGCCGCCGAGACGGCCGTGCGGGCGGTGCTGCCCGATGCCGCCATCGCCAGGACGTCCCTGATCATCGGGCGCGGTGGATCGGCGCACGAGGCGCTGGTGCACTCGCTGGTGGCGCGGCCGGGTTCGGGGGTGCTGTTCGCGGATGACGTGCGGTGTCCCGTGCACGTCTCCGACCTGGCGGCGGCGCTGGCGGAGGTGGCGGTCCGGGGGTGCCCGGGGGTGCTGCACGTCGCCGGGGCCGATGCGGTCAGCCGCTACGAGCTGGGCGTGCTCATCGCCCGCCGGGACGGCCTGGACGAGGCTCTCCTGGTCGCCGGGAGCCGGGCCGAGGCGGGGGTGCCGGGGCCGCTCGAGGTCCGGCTGGACTGCTCGGCGACGCGGCGGCGGCTGGGGACCCGGCTCCGCGGCGCCCGGGAGTTCCTGGCGGAGCCGGCCGCCCGGCACGCGGCGGCGCCGGACGGCCGCACCGTACGGGACACGACCTCGTGAGGCGGCGCCACGCCCCGAACGTGCGAACGCCCGCGCCCCGGAACCCCGGGGAACGCGGGCGTTCGACGAGACCTACCCCCGGTGCGCCTCGAAGCGGAGCGTGCGGGACACTCCGACGCGGACCGTGGTGCCCGGGGCGATCGTGACGGGCTCGTTGGGCGGGATGTCGTAGAAGTTGGGGTCGCCGGGCGGCTGGATCTGGGTGCCGTTCACCGAGCCCAGGTCCACCAGGTTGACGTCCCATCCGTCGAGCGCCACCCGCAGGTGACGGCGCGAGACCGAGCCGTCCGGGCTGGTCACCTTGGCGGGCCTGGCGGTGCCGCCGGCCACCTCGGGCGCCCGCTCCGGGTCGCGGCCGAGCAGGTAGTCGCTCTCCAGGGGGAGCGCCGTCCCGTCGTCGAGGACCAGGACGCCGAGCGAGGGGCGCGGGCCCTTGTAGGGGACGAGGGTGCGCTGCACCAGGGCGATGCCGCAGACCGCGCAGTAGGGCGCGCGGGGGTCGTTGAAGTGGTCGTTCTTGCAGTCGACCCCGTAGACCAGGGGGCGGTCGCCGTGCTCGGGCTGCTGGTCCTGCTGCGGCGGGCCCGGGTGGTCGAAGTGGTCGGGCGGGCCGAGGACGGGCGGCGCGGGCTGGTCGTAGTGGTCGCCGGGACCCATGTGCTGCGGGACCGGCTGGTCGGCGGCGCCGTTGCCGGAGGGCGGCTCGTCGTAGGACGGGAACTGCTGCTGCTCGTGCAGGGGCGGCGGCTGCTCCTGGTAGTCCTGCGGGGGCTGGTAGGGGGGCTCCTGCGGCGGGTGGTAGGCGGGCTCCTGCGGCGGCAGGTAGGGGGGCTGGTCCTGGGGAGTGTGGTAGGGCGGCGGGTCCTGCGGGGTGTGGTACGGCTGGTCCATGACCGGGGGCGCGGGCTGGGGACCCGAGGGCGGGCCGGGGACGACCGGCGGCTGGTCGGCCAGTGGGTAGGGAGGACGCTCCACGGGCTGCTGGACCGGCGGCTGGATCAGGTCGGCCTCCATGTGGAAGGCCGTGTTGGGCATCTCGCTGGTCAGTGGCCGGGAGGGCGCGGACGGTGCGGAGGGCGCGGGCCGGTCGGTGAAGTCGCCGACGAGGCCGCCGCCGTGCACGACGCCGCCCTCGAAGCGGACCGCGGGGTGCGGGCTGCCGGCGCCGGGCAGGCTGAGCTCGACGCGCTCGACGGTGCCGGTGACGAGCCGGTCGGCCCAGGTCAGCGAGTCGCTGCCGGCCAGCCGGGTCTCGCCGGCCGCGGTGGTGATGGTGGCCGCGGCCGAGCCGCTGACCAGGACGGCGACGCCGCCGCCGACGGGACCGGCGACCGCGCAGGTGGCCGGGTCGCCCGCCATGTTGGCCGCGAGCACCTGAGCGGCGCGGCGGGCCAGCGCCCGGCCGTCGCCACCGGAGGCGGCCGTCTCGCGCAGCGCCTCGAGCAGGTCATCGGCGGCCGACTCGGCCGAATCGCACACGAGCAGCAGCCCGCCGACATAGGCGACCAGCCCGTTTCCAGGAAGCGGACGCACCACTCCGAGGCCGTGGTCGGTCATGCGTCCTCCCTCATGACGACCGTGCTGCGCTCATTGGTGCCCTCGCTGCGCTCGGTCACTCAACTCTCCTCCCCGGAAGCCGGCGATATTACGGCACCCGCACTGCCGTGCTGGCCACCAGCCATACGCATACCCAGACGACGAGGCCGTGTCGCGGCCCCCTCGTCTCGATTCGGTGAACCGGTGGACCGCGGCAAACCCCTCAACTGTGCAAGTTTGGCCAAACAGCACACTATCGGCCAGTCGTCGCATCGCAGAAATCGCCGGAGTCGGCTCCGGCCCACCCGAAACTGCTGGACACGACCCTATCGATGGCCCGCCGCTTAAACGAGTGGGACAAATCAGACGCCGGTGAAAACCCTGTTCACGTCGGCCGTGGCCAGCACCCCGTAGATCTCGCCACCGTCCTCGACGAGCAGGTATTCGCTGCCCGGGGCCGCGCGCATGGCCTCGATGAGCGGCTCGCCGGTCAGGTCGGCCGCGAGCATCATGGTGGGCTCCAGGGTCTTGGCCAGGGAGCCGACGTTCACCCAGGGGCGGCGGTGCTCGGGGGTGGCCTGGACGGCGGCCTCGCTGACGATCGCCAGCGGCCTGCCCTCGTGGTCGACGACGACCAGGGCGCCCGCCCGGCGCTCGGTGGCCTGGCGCAGCGCCTCGGCCAGTGGCGTCTCGGCGCTCACGGGGATGGCCCGGCGCGCCAGGGCGCGCGCGTTGACCTGCGGGATGCGCTGGCGGATCTTGGCGATGCGCAGCGACTGGCTGGCGCCCATCCAGATGAACGACGCCAGCACCAGCGGCCACACCAGGTCGACCGGGTCGATGTCGCGCCCGCTGGACAGCGCGGTCGCGACCGGGAACACCACCAGCAGCGCGGCCAGCACCCGCCCGCCCCAGGCCGCCACGATGGTGCCGGAGCCGGGGTTGCTGGTGAGCTTCCACACTCCGGCGCGCAACATCCGGCCGCCGTCGAGCGGCAGCCCGGGCAGCAGGTTGAACACGCCGACGATGAGGTTGGCGAACCACAGCTGCCAGGTGAGCACCTCGAGGATGCCGCCGTTGTTGATCACCCAGACGTCGGCGGCCAGCCCGATCCCGGCCAGCCCGAGGGACAGCGCGGGCCCCGCGGCGGCGACCATGAACTCCTTGCCCGGCGTGGGCGGCTCCTTCTCGATCTCCGACACCCCGCCGAGGAGGTAGAGGGTGATCCTGCGGACCGGCAGGCCGTACGCCTTGGCCAGGACGCTGTGGGCCAGCTCGTGCAGCAGCACCGAGACGTACAGCAGCACCGCGAAGAGGAACGCCACCCCGTACGCGGCGACGCTGTCGAGCTCGGGCAGCATCTGCCGCATCTGTGGCCCGAACATCACGGTGATGAACGCCGCCACCAGGAACCATGTCCACGAGACGTACACCGGAATGCCGAACGGCTTCCCCATCCGAAGACCGGAGAACTCCCGCCGCGGGCTTTGCTCGCTCACCGCACTCCTTGAACGTCCATTACGTGCTGTTGCTGCCTTGATGCTACGCGCCGGATCACGTGATCCTCGTCCCGCGGGCGTTATTCTGTCGGGGTCTTGACCTAGAGTGCGGTGCATGACGTTGACCGAACCGGTGATCATCGGAGCTCTCTCCCCGTCCCGGGCGGGCGATTTCATGACGTGTCCGCTGCTCTACCGCTTCCGGGTGATCGACCAGCTCCCCGAGAAGCCGTCGCAGGCGGCGGTGCGCGGCACGGTGGTCCACGCGGTCCTGGAGCGCCTCTACGACCTGCCGGCGCCGCGGCGCTCGGTGCGGGCGGCGCTGGAGCTGCTGGAGCCGCAGTGGGAGCGGCTGCTGGCCGACGACCCGCAATACGCGCGGATGTTCACCGACGACGCGGAGCAGGCCGAGTGGCTGGGGCAGGCGCGCGGCATGCTGGAGCGCTACTTCACTCTGGAGGACCCGACGCGGCTGGAGCCGGCCGAGCGGGAGCTCTACGTGGAGGCGGTGCTGGACGGCGGGCTGATGCTGCGCGGCTACGTCGACCGCCTCGACGTGGCGCCCACCGGTGAGGTGCGGGTGGTCGACTACAAGACGGGCAGCGCGCCGGGTCCCGACTTCGAGGCCAAGGCGCTGTTCCAGATGAAGTTCTACGCGCTGGTGCTGTGGCGGGTGCGGGGGCAGGTGCCGCGGCTGCTGCAGCTGGTCTACCTGGGCGGCCAGGGCGAGGTGCTGCGGTACGCGCCCGACGAGGCCGACCTGCTGGCCACCGAGCGCAAGGTGATGGCGTTGTGGGCGGCGATCGAGCGGTCGCTGGAGACGGGCGAGTGGCGGGCGCGGCGCAGCCGGCTGTGCGACTGGTGCGACCACCAGGCACTGTGCCCGGAGTTCGGCGGCACCCCACCGCCGGTGCCCGACCGGCAACCGGGCGACACGGTCCGCAGCAGCCGCCGCTCGGCCACCGACGAACTCTGACCGACGACCGTCCGTACTGACCCACGACCGTCCGTCCGACACGTGGCCGACCGCTCTGGCGAGCAGCCGTCCCTCCGACACGCGACCGTCCCTCTGACGCGCGCGACTGTCCCACTGAGGCGCGCGGACGTCCAAAGGCGCACCCACCAACACGCGGATGCCCTAGCGGCACGCGAGGTGTGAGGCGGGGGCGGCGGCGATGCGCGGGGCCCGAGGGAGCGCGCGGGTTCAGGGCCTGGAGGCCGCCCGGCATCCTGGCGGCGCCGACAGGCGGGGCCGGCGGACGGAGCGGGCGCGGACGGGGCGGGGTCGAGGGTGGCTGAGGTGCGGCGCGGCCGGTGGGGGGCTGGTGGCGTGGGTCGTCCCGGATGGTCCGCGGCGGACTCGGGTGCGTGGGTGGGCGGGTTTGGGGGCTTATCCTCCCGAGGGAGGAGGTTGAGGGCTCTCACCTGGTCTTACAGTGAAGCCGTGCGCATAGATCGGAGCAGGCTCCACGACACGGTGCTCGCCGGGCTCGTGGCCGCGATCTCCGTGGCGCTGTTCGTGCTCTACGGGCCCGATCGCCTGCAGGCCGAGGGGCTGCCTGTCGGGGGAATGCGGCGGCCCGACGCGCTCGGGGTGCTGCTGGTGGTGCTGGCGTGCGTCCCGGTTGCGGTGCGCCGTCGCTGGCCGCTGGCGGCGCTGTGCGCGGGGCTGGTGCCGGAGACGTTCCTCAACGTGTTCGGTTACGGCACCGGCATGTCCAGCCTGTCCGGCCTGGTGCTGCTGTATTCGGTGGCGTCCTACCGGGGGCTGGCGATCGCTCTGGGCGCGCTGCTGCTGTCGCTGGTGACGTACGTGACCGGCGCCGTCGCCGGGCCCGTGCGGGCGGCCGGCTGGAACGAGTACGTGGTCGTCGCCGTGGTCCTGGTGGCCGTGTGGGGCGCGGGCCGGAGCCTGCGGTTGCGCCGGGCGTACCTGGAGGAGCTGAAGGACCGGGCGACCAGGCTGGAGCGGGCGCACGCGGCCGACACGCGGGCGGCGCGGGCGGAGGAGCGGTCGAGGATCGCCCGCGAGCTGCACGACGTGGTCGCCCACCACGTCAGCGTGATGACCGTGCAGGCCGCGGCGGCGCGGCGGGTGCTGGCCTCCGACCCCGAGCTGGCGCGCGAGGCGCTGTCGGCGATCGAGCACACGGGCCGGATGGCGATGACGGAGATGCGCAACATCGTGGGCGTGCTGCGTACCGACTCACGGGCGGACGCGCGGGCCGAGCTGGGCCCGCAGCCGGGTGTGCGGGACCTGCCGGCACTGGTGGAGCAGATGCGGGAGGCGGGGCTGCCGACGCGGCTGCGGACGGAGGGCGAGCCGGCGCCGCTGCCCGCGGGTGTGGACCTGGCGGCCTACCGGCTGGTCCAGGAGGGGCTGACCAACAGCCTGCGGCACGCGGGCGCGGGGGCGGAGGCCGTGGTGACCGTCCGCCATGACGCGCACGAGCTGGACGTGCGGGTGGAGGACGACGGCCAGGGCGCGCCGCGGGAGCCGGCCGGGGAGATGTCCCTGCCGCCAGGGCATGGTTTGGTGGGGATTCGCGAACGGGTGGCCCTCTATGGTGGAATCCTGAGCATCGGTCCGCTGCCGGGGGGCGGTTTCGGGGTGCGGGCAAGGTTCCCGTTGAAGGACGGCCAATGACGATCAGAGTGCTGCTGGTGGACGATCAGCCGCTGCTGCGTACCGGTTTCCGCCTGATCCTCGAGGCCGAGCCCGACATCACGGTGGTGGGGCAGGCCGGCGACGGCAAGGGCGCGCAGGAGCAGACGCGGGCGTTGCTGCCCGACGTGGTGCTGATGGACATCCGGATGCCCGGGGTCGACGGCATCGAGGCCACGCGCCGCATCGTGCGCGAGGCGGCGCCCGCGGCGCACGTGCCGAAGGTGCTGGTGCTGACGACGTTCGACCTGGACGAGTACATCGTGGAGGCGCTGCGTTCGGGCGCGTCCGGGTTCCTGCTGAAGGACGTTCCGCCAGACGAGCTGGTGCAGGCGATCCGGGTGGTGGCGGCCGGCGACGCGATCGTGGCGCCGAGCGTGACGCGGCGGCTGCTGGACAGGTTCGCCACGCGGCTGCCGTCGGCGTACGAGCAGGCCGCTCCGGCGCGGCTCGACCGGCTGACCGAGCGGGAGCTGGAGGTGCTGCGGCTGATCGCCAAGGGCATGTCCAACGCCGAGATCGCGGCCAAGCTCGTGGTGAGCGAGACGACGGTGAAGACCCACGTCGGCAACGTGCTGACCAAGCTGGGGCTGCGCGATCGGGTGCAGGCCGTGGTGCTCGCCTACGAGACCGGCCTGATCACGCCGGGCGCCATCTCCTGAGGCCGGTCACGCCCATCTCCTGAGGGCATCGCGCCGGGCGCCATCCCCTCGATGCCGGTCACGCCGGGCGCCATCCTCTGAGCGGGCGCCCGGCGTTTCAGGCAGGCTCAGCCGGCCTTGCCGGCCACCTCCGGCGTCGCCGGGGCGTTCTCCGGGAAGTGGCAGGCCACCCGGTGGCCGCTGGCGAGCTCCTCCAGCGGCGGCTCGACCTGCTTGCAGATCTCCTGCGCCTTCCAGCAGCGGGTGTGGAAGCGGCAGGCGGGCGGCGGGTTGAGCGGGCTGGGCACGTCGCCGGTCAGCCGGATGCGCTCGCGTTCCTTGCGCGCCTTCGGGTCGGGCACGGGCACGGCCGACATCAGGGCGTTGGTGTACGGGTGCATGGGCGAGCTGTAGAGCCGCTTGCGGTCGGCGATCTCCACGATCTTGCCCAGGTACATGACCGCCACCCGGTCGCTGATGTGCCGCACCACCGACAGGTCGTGGGCGATCACCACGTAGGTCAGGTCCAGCTCTTTCTGCAGGTCTTCGAGCAGGTTGACGACCTGGGCCTGGATCGACACGTCGAGCGCGGAGACCGGCTCGTCGGCGATGATCAGCTTGGGCTTGAGCGCGAGCGTGCGGGCGATGCCGATGCGCTGGCGCTGCCCACCGGAGAACTCGTGCGGGTAGCGGTTGTAGTGCTCGGGGTTGAGCCCGACCAGCTCAAGGATGTCCTGGACGGCCTTCTTGGTGCCGTTCTCGGTCCTGATGCCCTGGATGCGGAAGGGCGCGCCCACGATGGCGCCCACCGTGTGGCGGGGGTTGAGCGACGAGTAGGGGTCCTGGAAGATCATCTGCATGTCGCGCCGGAGCGGCCGGAGCCGGCCCTGGCTCATGTGCGTGATGTCCTGGCCCTCGAAGACGACCTCGCCGGCGGTGGGCTCGAGGAGCCGGGTCACCAGCCGTCCCGTGGTCGACTTGCCGCAGCCGGACTCCCCCACGAGGCCGAGCGTCTCGCCCTTGAACACCTCGAAGCTGATCCCGTCCACGGCCTTGACGGCGCCGACCTGCCTTTTGAGCAGGCCCTTCGTCACCGGGAAGTGCTTCTCCATGTTATGCACGGAAAGAAGCGGCTCATTCTCGCTCACTGGATCTCCAGCACTGGCTTGATCTCGTTCTCCCATAGGCCCTGCCGCTCGCTCCTGCTCATGTGGCAGCGTACGAGGTGGCCTCCCTCGGTCTCGGCGAGGGCCGGCACCTCGGTGGCGGCCTTGTCCCCGGTGCGCTCGGCGTACGGGCAGCGCGGGTGGAAGGCGCAGCCCGGCGGCACGTTGATCAGGGACGGCGGCGAGCCCTTGATCGGCAGGAGCCGTTCGGTGGGCTCGCGGTCCAGGCGGGGCATGGAGCCGAGCAGACCCCAGGTGTAGGGGTGCTCGGGCCGGTAGAAGATGTCGTCGGCGGAGCCGTACTCGACGCATTTGCCGCCGTACATGACGAGGATGTCGTCGGACAGCTCGGCCACCACGCCCAGGTCGTGCGTGATGACGATCAGCGCGGAGTTGAACTCCCGCTGCAGGTCACGCATGAGGTCGAGGATCTGGGCCTGCACGGTCACGTCGAGCGCGGTGGTCGGCTCGTCGGCGATGAGCAGCTCGGGGTCGCAGGAGAGCGCCATGGCGATCATCGCGCGCTGCCGCATACCGCCGGAGAACTCGTGCGGGTAGCTGTCGACCCGGCCGGCCGGCTCGGGAATGCCGACGCGGCCGAGCATGTCGATGGCGTGCTTGCGGGCCACCTGCTTGGAGACGTCGTTGTGGATGCGGTACGCCTCGATGATCTGGTGGCCGACCGTGTAGTACGGGTGCATCGACGACAGCGGATCCTGGAAGATCATCGCCATCTTCTTGCCGCGCAGCCGGCGCACGTGCTCGGCGGAGGCGCCGTTCAGCTCCTCGCCGTCGAGCCAGATCTCCCCGGAGATCCGGGCCCGGCCGCCCTTGTGCAGGCCGAGCACGCCGAGGCTGGTCACGCTCTTGCCGGAGCCGGACTCGCCCACGATGCCGAGGGTCTGACCGCGCTCGACGCTGAACGTCAGCCCGTCGACGGACTTGACGAGACCGTCGTCCGTCGGGAAATGGATCTTCAGGTCCTTGACGTCAAGGAAGCTCATGACAACCTCACCCTCGGGTCGACCACCGCGTACAGGAGGTCGACGACCAGGCTCGCCACCACCACGAAACCGGCGGCGACCAGAACCACGCCCATGACCTGAGGCAGGTCCTGGTTCCTGATGGCCAGAATGGCGAACTGGCCGAGCCCGGGCAGAGTATAGGTGGTCTCGGTGAGGACGGCGCCGCCGATGAGCAGGCCGAAGTCGATGCCGAACAGGGTCAGGATCGGGGTGAGCGCGGCGCGCAGGCCGTGTTTGACCACGACCCGGCTCTCGGACAGGCCCTTGGCCCTGGCCGTGCGGATGTAGTCCTCGCCCATCGTCTCCAGCATCCCGGCCCGCGTCAGGCGGGCGTAACCGGCGGCGAACAGGAACGCCAGTGTGATCCACGGCAGCAGCAGGTTGTAGGCCCATTGCGCCGGATTCGCGGTGAAGTCCGTCCACGCGCCACCCGGCGGCGTCCAGCCCAGGCCGTAGCTGAAGACGACCAGGGAGATCATGCCGGTGAAGAAGATGGGCAGCGACACGCCGGCCAGCGCGGTGCCCATCGAGAGGCGGTCGAAGAAGCTGCCTCTGCGCAGCGCGGAGAGCACGCCCACGCTCACGCCGGCCACCACCCAGATGAGCGCGGCGCCGATGGCCAGGGAGAAGGTCACCGGCAAGCGGTCGACCAGGTCAGGCCAGACGGGCTGCCCGCTGATGAAGGAGTAACCGAAGCAGGGGGCGGGGCACTGCTCGACGCCCGCACCGTAGTCGTACTCGGCGCCGGCGAAGATGCCCTTGACGAATCTGCCGTACTGCACGACCACCGGATCGTTGAAGCCCAGCCGCTCGGCCACCAGGTGGACCGTCTCCGGTGTGGCCGCCCGGCCTACGTAACGCGACGCGAGGGCCTCGGGTGTCGCCCCGGCCCACTGCGGCACGACGAAGAAAATGCCGAACGTGACCATGCTGATCACGATCAGCATGGCGAACGCGCCGATTAGACGCCTGATGATGTATGTGACCACCGCTACCGGCCGAGTGGCCCGCCCGCCGCCGGGCGGGCCACTCCTGCCTTCACCTGCCTTCGCTAGATCCCCGAACCCCGCCTGGTCACTCGACGCCGAGCATCACGTAGTCGTACATGCTCTGGCCCTCGTTGTAGGCGACGTTCGTCAGGCCCTGACCCCGCATGAGCAGCGACTTGGCCCACACGACCGGAAGGATGGAGGCGTCCTCCATGACCTTCTTGTCGACGTCGACCCAGAGCTTGGCGCGGGCCGCCTCGTCGAGCTCGGCCGAGGCCTGGTCGATGAGCTTGTCGACCTCGGAGTTCTTGACGCTGAGGTTGTAGTTGCCCGCGTCGCGGATGGTGCGGCTGTCCACGATGGCCTGCATGAAGCCGTAGCCGTCGGGCCAGTCGGAGCCCCAGCCGTGACCGGCCAGGCCGATGCCGTTCTTCTTGACGTAGTCGACGTTGCCGGCGTAGTCGGAGAAGTAGCTGGAGCCCGGGAAGCCCTTGAGCTCGAGCTTGATGTTGACCTTGGCCAGCGCCTGCTGCATCGACTCGGCCAGCGCCTTCTCGCGGGGCCGGTCGGAGCGGAACGCCATGGTGGTGGAGAAGCCGTTCGGCTGGCCACAGGCGGCCAGCGCCTGCTTGGCCTTGTTCACGTCACCCTTGTTCTCCGGGGTGGCGTACAGGTCGAACTTCTCCTGGCCGACGATGGGCGGCGGCATCACGTTGGTGGCGATGTCACCGCCGGCGAGCGGGCCTCCGTAGGCGGTCTGGTTGGCGACGCGGTCGGCGGCCCAGAGGACTGCCTTGCGGCACTCGACGTTGTCCAGCGGCGGCGTGTCCGGGATGACCGAGACGTACCAGAGCCTGGGGATCGTCGGGTTGTCCGTACGGGCCTTCAGCGCCGGGTCGGGAAGGACCTTGCCCAGGGCGGCCGGCTGCATGCCGGTGCCGGGGATGTCCAGGTGGATGCTGCCCGAGATGAGCTGGTTGTCCAGGTCATCGGCGTTGACGTTGAGCTGGACCTCGATCCGGTCCGGCAGCGCGGGACGGTTCGGGTCGGTCGCGGGGTCCCACTGGTCGTTTCGGACCATGGTGAAACGCTTGCCGATCTCGTTCGTCTCGAACTTGTACGGGCCGGAGGAGACGACCTTCTCCTTGTACTTCGCGCCCGTGTCCTTGTCCTTCGGCACCGGCGCGGTCATCGGCATCTGCACGATGTAGTCCATGGACGCGAACGGCTTCTTCAGGTGGAAGACAACCGTCGAGTCGTCGGTCGCCTCGACGGCCGACTTGTAGTCCACGTCGGGGGTCTTGTAGACGCCCTTGAAGTCCTTCGGCCAGTCGAGCAGCTCGTTCAGGTAGGAGGGACCGTGGGGGAAGGTCTCCTTGTCGAACGACCGGGCCACGGCGTAGGCCACGTCCTTGGCCGTGATCGCCGCGCCGTCCTCGAACTTCAGGCCGCTCTTGAGCTTGTACGTCCAGGTCTTACCGTCGTCACTGGGGGTGCCGAGCCCTTCGGCCAGGTCGGGGACGACGGTGTTGCCCTCAGGGCCGGGACCCGTCTTGTACATCGTCAGCGTCCGCCAGTAGAACCGGCCGAAGTTGAACGAGTAACCGTAGTAGGTGTCGCCCGGGTCAAGGCTGTCCCAGTCGGCGGAGTGGGCCGCCTTGAGCGTCCCGCCCTTCTTGGTGGACGGGTTGTACACCTGGGTCAGACCGGCGTTGAACGCGGGTTGCGCGGCACCGCCGGACGCCGACTGGGCGGGCTGTTGTGGTGTGCCGCCACCTCCGCCGCCACAGGCGGAGAGCACCAGGGCGAGCGCCGCTGTCGCGGCTCCTGCCAGTGCGTGTTTCCTTCTCATTGACTAACCCCTTGATTAGTGAGATGGGGGATGGAGCGATGGCGAAGATCAGCGTGCGCGCGGGTCGAAGGCGTCCCGCAGTCCGTCACCGAACACGTTGAACGCGAGAACGGTGATGAAGATCGCCAGACCCGGGAAGAGCACGAAGTGGGGCAACGTGTAGAAGCGGACCGCTTCGGAGAGCATGCCGCCCCAGGTCGGGGTGGGCGGGTTGATGCCGACGCCCAGGAAGGAGAGCGCGGCCTCGAAAAGGATGTTGGTCGGGATGAGCAGGGTCGAGTAGACCAGGATCGGCGCCATCAGGTTCGGCAGCACCTCGCGGAACAGGATGTAGCCGTTACGGGCTCCCAGGCTCTTGGCCGCGTCCACGAACTCGCGCTCGCGCAGCGACAGGGTCTGGCCGCGGACGATGCGGCCGATGCTGGGCCAGCTGAAGAAGCCGATGATGAAGATCAGCATCGCGATGCGCAGGCCGTTGCCCTCCAGGCCGAATCCCTTGTCGGGGATGACGCCCGCCAGCGCGATGGCGAAGACCAGCAGCGGGAAGGCCAGGAAGACGTCCATGAGGCGGCCGATGACCTGGTCGACCCAGCCGCCGAAGTAGCCGGCGATGACGCCCAGCGTGGTGCCGATGATGACGGACAGGATCGTGGCCAGGAAGCCGATCAGCAGCGAGATCCACGCGCCCGCGACGATCCGGCTGAAGATGTCACGGCCGTTGACCGGCTCGACACCGAGCAGGTATTCGCCGCTCATCCCACCGAAGGAGCCCTTGGGCAGGAGCGTGCTCTGGTCGATCGCGTCCTGGTGGAACTCCAGCGGCGGGTGACCGAACGCGGCGATGATGGGCGTGGAGAAGATCGCCACGAGGATCAGCAGCACGACGACCACGCCGCCGGCCAGGGCGACCTTGTCACGGCGTAGCCGCATCCAGGCGATCCGGGTGAGCGAGCGGCCCTGGATGGCCTTGCCCGCTCCCACGAGCACCGACTCCGGATGCGCTTCTGCGGCGGAACCGGAAACGTCTAGCGGTGCGGTCATGCCGAATTGCCCCCTGCTGCCCAAACGACGCGTCTTTTTCGCGTACTGACTTTAGACCGCGAGTCGCGACCTCAGGAGGCAGAATCTATGGCCTGAGCTGGACTGACTAGTCCCTCCGGCTGCTATGTGGCTCAACTGTGATTGACGCGAAACTCATTCGTATCGATCTTGATCTGAATGTCCGGGCCCTGTCCCGGTTGCGTCTCGGAACTGTGACACAACGCGGGATCAACTGATTCCACGGCGTTTGAGCAGTTCCTCGATGTCGGAGAAGTCGTCATCGCCCTTCGCCTTCTGCGACGTCTTGGGTGCCGCGGCGGCGGCCGGCGGCCGGCTCGCGACGGCCGGCTTTTCAGCTGAGGGCTTAACGGGACGCTGTCCCTCGCCCGCCTCCGGCGCGCTCTTGTTCTTCCTGCGGCGGCCCAGCTTCCGGCCGCGCATGACGCCCGACACCACGAACAGCACCGCCGACAGCCCCGCCACGGCCACGCCGATCCACACGGTCGGGTTGAAGACCAGGCTGGTCACGAAGCCCACCACGGTGGTGCCGATGGTCCACAGCGCCTGCAGCGCGCCGGTCAGGTAGGCCGCCACCGGCAGCAGGGCCCAGGCGGCCATCCGCATGCCCGCGGCCGCTCCCCTGCGTTTGAAGGCCAGGAACGCCAGGACCAGCCCGGCGATGCTCACTCCGGCGCACAGTGGCAGCCAGGCGATCGCATTGAAGGTACCCATCTCGCCGCCCCCTTGTCGTGGCTCCTGATGTCCATCCTGGCACGCGGAGGCCCGTCCGCCTCCTCCGTGAGAACCACTTTTCCCTTAGGGGAACGCTCAGGAGCCCACCAGAGTTCTCAGGTCCTCGACCCTGATCTCCGTCAGGGACGAGACCACCAGCCGCCCGGGCGCCGCCTCGACGGGCAGCAGGCTCGGGACGGCCACGACGGCGCAGCCCGCCGCGGTCGCGGCGGCCACGCCGTTCGGGGAGTCCTCCAGGACGACGCAGCGCACCGGCTCCACGCCGAGCAGCCGGGCGGCCGTCAGGTACGGCTCAGGGTCCGGCTTGGTACGGGTGACGTCGTCGGCCGTCACGACGCAGTCGAAGCGCTCCCTGCCGAAGCCCTTGAGCACGGCGTCGGCGATCTGCCGGAGCGAGGAGGTGACCAGCGCCACGGGCACCCCCTCGGCGCGCAGGGCCTCGAGCAGCTCGGAGGCGCCCGGCATGACGTGCACCCCGTCCGTCAGCCGCGCCACCATCCCGCCGGTCATCCACTCGCTCACCGTCTCGGGCGGCACGTCGGCCCCGGACACGGCCAGCATGTAGTCGACCGTCCGCTCCATGGACCCGCCGACGAGGTGGGCCTGGTGCGCGAGCGTCCACTCGGCGCCGAGCCTGGCCATCACCTCGGTCTCGATCTCCAGCCAGACCCGCTCGCTGTCGACCAGCAGCCCGTCCATGTCGAAGAAGACCGCTTCCAAGCCCCGCCCCCGATCCGTAGTGCCTGCGTGAGATTGTGCCCGGTGTGCGTGAACGGCGGGCGAGAGCGCCACCGCCCGCCCGTGAACGCCCGGCGCGCCCCTCCGTACCGGCCGGTGAACGCCCGGCACTCCTCGGAACTCCTGACGCTCCTCGGAACGCCCGGACGCTCCTCCGAACGCCTGGCGCCCTCCCGTGCCGCCGGTGAACGCCCGACGCCCCTCGGAACGCCTCCTGGCGCCCCTCCGTGCCGCCCGTGACCGCCGGGCACTCCCCCGGCCGGGATCCGGCAGGGGGAGGGTCAGACGTTGAAGTATTTCGCCTCGGGGTGGTGGGCGACCAGCGCGGAGGTGGCCTGCTCGGGGTGGAGCTGGAACTCTTCCGACAGCGACACCCCGATGCGCTCGGGCTCGAGCAGCTCGAACAGCTGCTTCTGGTCCTCCAGGTTGGGGCAGGCCGGGTAGCCGAAGGAGTAGCGGCAGCCCTGGATGTTGACCTTGAGCATGTCGTCGAGCGACTCCTCGCCGCCGATCCCCCACTCGGAGCGCACCCGGGCGTGCCAGTATTCGGCCAGCGCCTCGGTGAGCTGCACCGACAGGCCGTGCAGCTCCAGGTAGTCGCGGTAGGCGTCCTTCGCGAACAGCTCGGCCGTGGCCTCGGAGATCTTCGACCCCATGGTCGCCACCTGGAAGCCGACCACGTCGACCTCACCGGAGTCCTTGGAGCGGAAGAAGTCGGACAGGCACAGGTGCCGGTCGCGGCGCTGGCGCGGGAAGGTGAAGCGGGTGCGCTCGTTGCCGTCGTCGCCCAGGATGATCAGCGAGTCGCCGTCGGAGACGCACGGGAAGTAGCCGTAGACGACGGCCGCCTCCAGGAGCCCCTCGGTCTGCATGCGCTCCAGCCACATGCGCAGCCGCGGCCGGCCCTCGGTCTCGACCAGCTCGTCGTAGCCGGGCCCGTCGCCGCCCCTGGTGGGCTTGAGCCCCCACTGGCCGAGGAACAGCGCCCGCTCGTCGAGGAAGGCGGAGTATTCGCCCAGCGAGATGCCCTTGACGACGCGTTCGCCGTGGAAGGGCGGCGTCGGCACGGGGTTGTCGGCCGCCACGTCGGAGCGGGCCGGCAGCTCCCCGACCGGCGTGCGGGCGAGCACCGCGCCGGTCTTGACCCGCCGCTCGCGCAGCGGCGGCAGCGTCGCGCCCGCCACGCCGCGCTTGACCGCCATGAACGCGTCCATCAGCCGCAGCCCCTCGAACGCGTCGCGGGCGTAACGCACCTCGCCCTCGAACAGCTCGGCGAGGTCCTGCTCGACGTAGGCGCGGGTCAGGGCGGCGCCGCCGAGCAGCACCGGGTAGCGCTCCGACAGGCCCCTGGAGTTCATCTCCTCCAGGTTCTCCTTCATGATGACCGTCGACTTCACCAGCAGCCCGGACATGCCGATGACGTCGGCCTTCTGCTCGTCGGCGGCCTCGAGGATGGCCGAGACCGGCTGCTTGATGCCCAGGTTGACGACCTGGTAGCCGTTGTTGGACAGGATGATGTCCACGAGGTTCTTGCCGATGTCGTGCACGTCGCCCTTGACGGTGGCCAGCACGATGCGGCCCTTCGTCTCGCCCTCGACGCGGTCCATGTGGGGCTCGAGGTAGGCCACGGCGGACTTCATCACCTCGGCCGACTGCAGCACGAACGGCAGCTGCATCTGCCCGGAGCCGAACAGCTCGCCGACCGTCTTCATGCCGTCGAGCAGCACCTCGTTGATGATCTCCAGGGCGGGCCGCTGGTCCAGCGCGCTGTCGAGGTCGGCCTCCAGGCCCTTCTTCTCGCCGTCGATGATGCGCCGCTTGAGCCGCTCCCACAGCGGCAGCGCGGCCAGCTCCTCGGCCTTGCCGGCGCGCATGGCGGCGGCGTCGACGCCCTCGAACAGGTCCATGAACCTCTGCAGCGGGTCGTAGCCCTCGCGGCGCCGGTCGTAGACCATGTCGAGCGCGACCTGGCGCTGCTCGTCGGGGATGCGGGCCATCGGCAGGATCTTGGAGGCGTGCACGATGGCGGAGTCGAGCCCGGCGTTGACGCACTCGTTGAGGAACACCGAGTTGAGCACCATGCGGGCGGCCGGGTTGAGGCCGAAGCTGATGTTGGACAGCCCCAGCGTGGTCTGCACGCCCGGGTAGCGGCGCTTGAGCTCGCGGATGGCCTCGATGGTCTCCAGGCCGTCGCGCCTGGTCTCCTCCTGGCCGGTGGCGATGGGGAAGGTGAGGCAGTCGACGATGATGTCCTCGACCCGCATGCCCCAGTTGCCGGTCAGGTCCTCCACCAGGCGGGTGGCCACGCGCACCTTCCAGTCGGCGGTGCGGGCCTGCCCCTCCTCGTCGATGGTCAGGGCGACCACGGCCGAGCCGTGCTCGCTCACCAGGCGCATGATCTTCTGGAAGCGGGAGTCGGGGCCGTCGCCGTCCTCGTAGTTGACGGAGTTGACCGCGGCGCGCCCGCCCAGCATCTCGAGCCCGGCCCGCAGCACCTCCGGCTCGGTCGAGTCGAGCATGATCGGCAGCGTGGAGGCGGTGGCGAAGCGGAAGGCCAGCTCCTTCATGTCGGCCACGCCGTCGCGGCCGACGTAGTCGACGCACAGGTCGAGCATGTGGGCGCCGTCGCGGGCCTGGTCGCGGGCCGTCTCGACGCAGTCGTCCCAGCGGCCTTCCAGCATGGCCTCGCGGAAGGCCTTGGAGCCGTTGGTGTTGCAGCGCTCGCCGATGGCCAGGTAGGAGGTGTCCTGGCGGAACGGGACGGTCTGGTAAAGAGAGGACGCGCCGGGCTCCGGGTGCGGGCGGCGGTTCGCGATCTCCTTGCCGCGCACCCTCTCGACCACCTGGCGCAGGTGCTCGGGCGTGGTGCCGCAGCAGCCGCCGACCAGGGACAGGCCGTAGTCGCGGGTGAAGGACTGGTGGGCGCCGGCCAGCTCTTCCGCGGTGAGCGGGTAGTACGCCCCGTCGGCTGTCAGCACCGGCAGGCCCGCGTTGGGCATGCAGGACAGCCGGAGCCGGGAGTGGCGGGCGAGATAGCGCAGGTGCTCGCTCATCTCGGCCGGGCCGGTCGCGCAGTTGAGGCCCACCACGTCGACGCCGAGCGGCTCGATCGCGGTCAGGGCGGCGCCGATCTCGGAGCCCAGCAGCATCGCGCCGTTGGTCTCGATCGTCACCTGGGCGATGATCGGGACGTCGCGCCCCGCGTCTTCGATGGCCCGCCTGGCGCCCACGACGGCGGCCTTGACCTGGAGCAGGTCCTGGCAGGTCTCGATGATCAGCGCGTCGGCGCCGCCCGCGATCAGGCCGGCCGCGTTGTCGCGGTAGGCGTCGCGGAGGCTGGCGTAGGGCAGGTGGCCGAGGGTCGGGAGCTTCGTGCCGGGACCCATGGAGCCGAGCACGAAGCGGGGCTGGTCGGGGGTGGACCAGTGGTCGGCGGACTCGCGGGCGATCCTGGCGCCCGCCTCTGAATATTCATAGACACGGTCGGAGATGTCGTATTCGCCGAGCGCGGCCATGTTGGCACCGAAAGTGTTGGTCTCCACGCAGTCGACGCCCACGGCGAAGTAGGCGTCGTGGACGCCGCGCACGATGTCGGGCCGGGTGACGTTGAGCACCTCGTTGCAGCCCTCGTGGCCGTGAAAGTCGTCGAGCGTCGGGTCCTGGGCCTGGAGCATCGTGCCCATCGCGCCATCGGCCACGATGACACGCTGGGACAACACTTCGCGGAAGGACGGGGAGATGCTCATGGGGTAGAGCTTATCGGGTGCGCTTCCAGCGCCGTTCGAGTGCGGCTTGAGTGCCGGGCGGGCCGGCTTCGGGGCGCTCGCGCTGTCGCCTTCCGGGGACGAGCGCTATCGTACGTCACGTCATTGACAGGACGTCTAATTGGGGGCTCCATGGCCTACCGCACCGTCCTCGTCGGCACCGACGGGTCCGCCTCCTCCTTCCGCGCCGTCTCGGCGGCGGCGTCCCTGGCCGGGGCGACCGGGGCCACGCTCGTGCTGGCGTGCGCGTACCTGCCGATGCGGGAGAGCGAGCGGGCCGCGGCGGCCGAACGGCTCGGCGACCTGGCGTACAAGGTGAGCGGGTCCACCCCGGCGGACGACGCCCTGCGGGCGGCGCGCGAGCACGCCGTGGCGGCGGGCGCCACCGAGCTGGTCCTGGCGGCCGAGCAGGGTGAGGCGGTGGACGTGCTCATATCCCTGGCCTCCCGGCACCGCGCCGACCTGCTGGTGGTGGGCAACCGGGGGCTCAACAGCCTGGCCGGGCGGCTGCTGGGGTCGGTGCCGTCGGGCGTCACCCATCGGGCCTCGTGCGACGTGCTCGTCGTGCACACCACCGCCGGCGGCCGCTGACCCCCGCCCGCCCGCCGGCGGGCGGCACACCTCTATATAGCCGGTCCTCGCCCGGGAGCGCTCACAGGCCCCCGGGCGAGCGGGTTTCGCGGGGCGCGAACGGCATGCGCGGGGGCCGGACGCCGGCCGCGGGCGGAGGGCGGGCGAACGCCCGGCGCCGGCGCGACGGCCACCCGGCGGCCCGGGTGCGGGGACGCGGGGCGGTGTGCGGGGCGACCAGCCGCTACCCGCCTCCACCGCTCTCCCGCCTCCGGCCCCCGCCACCGGCCCCCGCGATCCCGGGCCGGCGAGGCCGCGCCGCTCCCCCGCCGGCCGGTGTACCGCGAGGCCGCGCCCGGCGGGCGTTCGCGGAGAGATCGGTGACGGTGATGCCTCCTTACCGCATAGGCTTAGCGGGACGATGGAGAGAGGAGGCGACACGTGATAGAGCTCGAAGGGCTCCCCGAGCTCGTCGACCCGGTGCTCATTGCCGCGTTCGAGGGGTGGAACGACGCGGGCGAGGCCTCCAGCGGTGTGATCGCCCATCTCGAGTCCGCCTGGAAGGCCGAGCCGCTGATCGCGCTCGACCCCGACGACTACTACGACTTCCAGGTGACCCGCCCCGTGGTGGAGATGAACGACGGGCTGGCCCAGTCGATCGTGTGGCCGACGACGCGGCTGCTGCGCGCCCGGCCGCCGGGGCTGGAGCGCGACGTCGTGCTGCTGCGCGGCATCGAGCCCAACATGCGCTGGCGCTCGTTCTGCTCCGACATCATCTACATCTGCCGCGAGCTGGGCGTCGAGCTGGCGGTCATGCTCGGGGCGCTGCTCAACGACTCTCCCCACACCCGTCCCGTGCCCATCCTGGGCGGCGCGACCGACGCGGGGCTGGCGCGTTCGACCAACCTGGAGCTGAGCCGCTACGAGGGCCCGACGGGGATCGTAGGGGTGCTGCAGCACGCGTTCGGCCAGGCGGGGCTCGACGCGATCTCGCTGTGGGCGTCGGTGCCGCACTACGTCGCCCAGCCGCCCAACCCGAAGGCCACGCTCGCGCTGCTGCGCCGGCTGGAGGATGTGCTGGAGATCCCGATGCCGCTGGGCGACCTCGACGAGGAGGCGCGGGCGTGGGAGCGTGGCGTGGACGAGCTGGCCTCGCAGGACAGCGAGGTGGCCGAATACGTCAAGGAGCTCGAGGAGCGCAAGGACGCCGCCGAGTTGCCGGAGGCCAGCGGGGACGCGATCGCGGCCGAGTTCGAGCGCTACCTGCGGCGCAGGGACAACCGCGACACTGACAGCTAATCTTCAGGGATTAAATCCGACAATTTTTCGCGGTTTCGGGTAATAATCGGGGACCCGTACAAGATTACATCAAGTTGGGACCCCAGATTTAAGTCACCCGAAACCTGAAACCCGGCTTCGCACGTGATGCCTACTCAACTAACCGCGCACGTTAGGCATGCCATGGCGACATCCCACGTAGATCCGCACCAGAGGAGCCAGGACACCAGGCGGCGCATCCTCGAGATGGCCGTCTCACTCAGGGAGGACCGCAGCGGCGGCTCGGTGGATTACTTCCTCGCCCTGCTGCAGGACCGGCTCCCGTTCTGGCTGAGCATTCTTCACGATTTATCCCACCGCATTGGAAAAGGGTCTGTAACGGACAACCTTCTACCAATCGCTCGTGCGGGCATCGAATACTACATAGACGTACAAAGTGCCGCACTTCCCGCCTTCACCTCCCCGAACGTGACCGTCCGCTTCCGCCACGCCATCCGCGAGACAGGGCTCGGGCCCCGTACGGAGACCGCGCCGCTGGCCGCCTACCTGGCGGCCGAGCAGCAGCTGGGAAGGGTACGGCACGACGTGGACCCGGAGGCCAGCGCGCGACTGCTGATCGCGGGCTGCTTCCACCGGGCCTACATCGAGATGTTCATCGGCTCCGACGGAGGGCCCGGGCAGGACGAATCCGCCCAGGAGATCGTCCGGGAGCTGCGGCTGGAACCGGTCGTCCAGCCCGCCTGACCACCCTCCCCCGCCATCCGATCAGGCCCTGCCCGCGGCGACGTTCAGGCCGGCGGCGCTCCGGCGGCGGCGCAGGGCCTCGTCGTAGCGGTGCCAGATCAGCGCCGCCACGTCGGGATCGGCGCCCAGCGGCGCGCTCACCAGCCCCGCCCCGGCCGAGACCAGCCGGGAGTGGAAGAAGCCGGGCGCCAGCACGTACGACGCGATCGCCACGCGGGCGGCCGGGGTCGAGCCCAGCCGCTCCATGGCCTCCTCCAGCGTCGGCGTCCCCGCCGACGCGAAGGCGGCCGTCACCGGGCGCGCCAGGCGCACGGCGAGCTGGTGGGCGGCGGCGCGCACGTCGGCCAGGGCCGCCGGGTCGGAGGAGCCGGCCGCGCCGAGCAGCACGGCGTCCGTGGAGCGCAGCCCGGCCCGCGCCAGCTTGCGGGCCAGCGCCGAGGTCAGCAGCCGGTGCGGCCCCAGCCACCCGGCCACGACCGCGTCGGGGCGGTGCTCGGCGATGACGTCCGGCAGGTCGATGTGGGCGTGGTAGCCGCCGGCCAGCAGGAGGGGGACCACGACGACCGGGCCGCGCACCGCGGGCAGCACCTCCAACAGGAGGGGCGAGCTGATCTCCAGGTAGCTCAGCTCCACGCGCTGCCCGGGACGGGCCCTTCTGACCGTCTCGGCCAGCGACGACAGGGTCTGCTCCCCCTCGGCGCTGCGCGTGCCGTGCGCGGCCAGGACGAGTGCGGGCGTCACAGGGCTCCCCCGCCGGAACGGGCGCGGCCGGGGGACGCGGTGCCCCAGGACATGGTGGACTCCTCAGCGGAACGGACGGGCGTGCGGGTCAAAATCCCGCCTCGTACAGGCAGGCGAGCCGGTAGCCGCGCTTGACCACCGTCTCGACGATCCCGCTGGGCCCGAGGGCCCGGCGCAGCCGGGTGATGGCCATCTCCACGGCGTGCTCGGCCGAGTCGCGGGCGACGCTGCCCGGCAGCACGGTACGCAGGTCGGCCCGGGACACCACGTGCCCCGGCTTGTCGGCCAGGCGCTTGAGCACCGCCATCGGGGCGGGCGGCAGCGGCCGCAGCTCCCCGTCCACGACCACGGCGTGGCCGCGGATCTCCAGCTGGTGGTCACCGGCGGTGACCCTGGTGACGCCGTGCTCCGGCAGGTGCCGGGCCAGGGCGCGGGCCAGCGCGCCGAGCCGCGAGCGGTCCGGCTGCAGCGTCTGCACGCCGCGCGAGGTGAGCGGGTCGGCGGTGACGGGGCCCACGCAGGCGGCCACCACCGGTCCGCTGAACGCGGCCAGCAGCGCCTCCTCCAGCCCTTCGGCCCGGGCCGCGCCCAGCATGGCGTGCACGGCGGGCGCGCTGGTGAAGGCCACCGCGTCCACCGAGCCGGAGATCGTCTGGCTGATGAGGCGGCGCAGCGGCGAGATGTCGCGGTAGGGCAGCCACCGGTAGACCGGGATCTCGATCACCTCGGCCCCGGCCCCGCGCAGCTCGGCCACGAACTCGCTGAGCGGCTCACCGTGCTGCTGCACCGCGATGCGCCGCCCGCGCAGGTCCTGGGCCAGGAGATACTGCTTGACCTCCTCGCACGACTCGGTCGCGGGGGTCCAGTGGTCGTTGAGCCCGGCCGCTCGCACCGCTCCCCTGGCCTTGGGGCCGCGGGTGAGCAGGCGGGCGGTGGCCAGGTGTTCGCCCAGGTCGGAGGACAGCCCCCAGCCCTCGGCGGCGGCCATCCAGCCGCGGAAGCCGACGCCGGTGGTGACCACCACGTCGTCCAGCGGCGCCTCCAGGCTGAGCCGGGTGGCCGCGAGCAGGTCGGTGTCCTCCGCCAGCGGGACGAGGCGGATCGCGGGGGCGCTGACGACGCGCGCGCCGCGGCGCTCCAGCAGCGCCCCGAACTCCTCCCGCCGTCTGGTCGCGGTCACGCCGACGGTGAAGCCCGACAGGGCGTCGGGCGCCGTCTCCGGGGAAGAGCCGCCCTCCAGGGGAAGCGCACTCATGCCTGCACCTCCAGGTCGTCCAGGTAGTCGTGGATGCCTGGCCGGGCCCCGAGCACCCGGCCAGGCATCACAGGCGCGTGTGACGCAAGTGAGATCACCCTCCGATACTGCTTTCGGGTGGTTTCACCGCTGGGTCTCTTCTGTTACCGCTGTGCTACAAGGCAGGAGCTTCGGGGTTGACGGGAGGCGGTCCAGGGAAACGTAGGTCATGACGACGCCGCCTATCGGGGAGTTGCGGGTGACGGTTCGCCCTATTCGCATGTTCGATGATCCGGTGCTCCGCTCGGTCGCGGCGCCGGTCCAGGACTTCGATCGGGAGCTGCGGCGCCTGGTGAAGTCACTGACCGCCACCATGCGGGCCGTCTCGGGGCGGGCCGGCCTGGCGGCGCCGCAGATCGGCGAGCCGGTGCGGGTGGTGGTCTACTCCTACGACGGCAAGTCGGGCCATCTGGTCAACCCGCGGCTGGAGCTGTCGGAGCGGCGCGTCACCGCCGACGAGGCATGCCTTTCGGCGCCCGGGGTGTGGTGGCCACTGGAACGTTCCTACATGGTCACGGCGCGCGGCCGTGACATGTTCGGCAAACCCGTGACCGTGCGGGCGCTCGGCGTGCTGGCCAGGGTGCTGCAGCACGAGGCCGACCACCTCGACGGCGTGCTGTTCAGCGACCACCTCGAAGCGGCCGAGCGGGAACGCTTTCTCTCGGAGGCTCTGCCCGCAGGTTGAGCTCCCTCCGCTGGGCGGGGTCGGTGCCGCCCCACACTCCGTACGCCTGGCTGGTGTTCAGCGCGTAGTTCAGGCACGGCTCGCGTACGGGGCAGCCGTCGCACACCCGCTTGGCCCGCTCGACCTGATACTGGCTCGGACCTTCCATGGAGATCGGGAAGAACAATTCCGGGTCCAGGTCGAGGCAGGCGGCCCTGCGTGTCCAGTCGAGCATCATCATGACCTTGACGCCTACCCACTGACCTGGGCGCTATACCTCGCTGAGCAGCCGATCCCAGTCGGCCAGGAACCGGCCGAGCCCGTATCTCGCCAGCGCGGCCGCCCTGGCCGCCTTGCCGGCCTGGCGCGCCGTCTCCGGATCCTCCGCGTACGCGTGCAACGCGTCGGCCAGCACGTTCACCTTCGTGGACAGCACGCCGGCCTCCGGCGGCACCGCCTCGATCGCCTCGGTGGCCGCGAGCGCGACCACGGGCATGCCCAGCGTCATGGCCTCGATGAGGGCCAGCCCCAGTGAGGTCCAGCGGTAGGGGTGCAGGTAGACCCGGCGGCGGGCCAGCTCGGCGTGCATGACGTGCTGGGGCAGGTCCTCGTGGGCGCCGTACGGCAGCCCCGCCGCCGTCAGCTCCGCCACCTTCATCCCGAACACGTCGAGGGGCACCCGCTCGGCGAAGCGGGGCAGCAGGTCCGTGCCGGCGACCCTGGTGCGGCGTACCGGCTCGTTGACCACGACGCCCGCCCTGGGCAGCTCGCCGGTGTACAGGTGGCCGGGGTCGGGGATGCCGTGCTCGATCACGCGGGTGGGCGCCCGGCCGTTGTCCCAGTAGAGCTCGTTGAAGTTGGTGACGTGCACGAGCGTGACGTCGCTCCGGCCGGCCAGCGGGTGCCGGGCGCGCGGCACGTCGCCGGCGGGGGTGTTGTGCTCGACGTACACGCCGGGCACCTCGCGGCCCAGCCACTCGCGGGCCAGGTCGATCTCGTGCGGGCGCTGGTAGACGACGACGTCCACGGGTTCGTGGCGCAGCCGGTCCCAGGGCACCTCCCGGGCGCTGCCGGGCCAGTCGAACGTGGCCGCCCGTCCCCGGCCGTCGGGACCACGGCCGGGAACGAGCGGCAGCAGGTAGTCGTGGGAGCCCCTGATGAACGCGCTGGTCCAGGAGCCGTGCACGTGCCAGATGAGGATCCTCACCAGCGGCTCCAGCCCATGGCGCGGGCCCAGGGCGCCGACACGGCCGGCACGGGCGCCGCCGCGTCGCTCAGCACGCGGTCCACGACGTCGGTCAGGTCGTCCGCGACCTCGGCGGCTTCCTGGATCTCCCGCCGCAGCGTCTCCTTCGTCGGCACCAGGATGCCCCTGGCTCCGGCAGCCCTGGCGGCCTCCATGTCGCGGCCGATGTCGCCCACCACCACGCAGTCGCGGGGGCTGACGTCGAGCACGGCGGCGGCCCTGATCACGAGCCCGGGAGCGGGTTTGCGGCAGGTGCAGCCGTCGCCGTCGTCGTGCACGCAGATCGCCCACGCGTCGAACGGCCCCAGCAGCTCCTCCACCTTGGCGTTCACCTGGTCCATGTCGTCCGGGGACAGCAGGCCCTTGGCGACGCCCGACTGGTTGGTGACCACGGCCACCGGCACGTCGGCGCGTCTGAGCCGGCCGAGCGCCTCGACCGCGCCCGGCATGGGCTCGACGAGGTCCGGATCACCGTTGTACGGCACGTCCCTGATCAAGGTTCCGTCCCGGTCGAAGAGCACGGCGCCGGGACGTCGCTTTTCGAACACCATTCACCTCCGTCGCGTGTCCGGCAGCTACCCGGCGCCTGCCCCGGCAAACAACTACTCAGGGTGACCAATCCCAGGCGGCCGCGCCTGTTTCCGCATCTCGGGAGCTCGCGGAATGTTTGAGGACCGCTTCTCTCGGTAGCGGTTCTCGACATCCTTAGGGGGAGGAAGCATGAAGTTTCTCGGCATCAACGCGATCTTCCACGACCCGGCCGCCGCCCTGGTGGTCGACGGGAGGATCGTCGCCGCGGCGGAGGAAGAGCGCTTCAGCCGCCGCAAGCACGGCAAGCGGCCGCTGGCGTTCTCCGCGTGGGAGCTGCCCGAGCAGGCCGCCGCCTGGTGCCTGCGCGAGGCTGGCCTCGCCCCCGAGGACATCGACGCCGTGGCCTACTCCTACGACCCGTCCCTGGTGGTCCAGAAGCCGGAGGGCGACTGGGAGGACCTGCGGACGAGGTACGCGGTGCGCGCCCCGGCCTTCCTCGCCACGGCGCTGCCCGGCCTGGATCCCGGCCAGGTCAGCTACGTGCCGCACCACGTGGCGCACGCCGCCTCGGCCGGCCTGGCCGCGCCCTGGCGCGACTGCGCGGTCCTGGTGTGCGACGGGCGGGGCGAGAACGTCTCCCACCTGGCGGGCGTCTACCGCGGCGGCGACCTGGAGGTGCTGGCCACGCAGGAGCTCCCGCACTCGCTGGGCCTCATGTACGAGGACGTCACCGAGCACCTCGGCTTCCTGCGCTCCAGCGACGAGTACAAGGTGATGGCGATGGCCTCCTACGGCCGTCCCCGCCACCTGGAGGCGCTGCGCGAGGTGATCCACACGACCGGGGACGGCGGGTTCCGCGTCGAGCCGGTCGACTGGAACGTGTACGCCAAGGCGCTCAAGAAGGGCGCCCCCTGGACCTCCGACCACGCCGACCTGGCCGCCAGCGTGCAGACGCGGCTGGAGGAGGTGCTCCTGGAGCTGGTGCGCTGGTTGCACGAGCGGACCGGCGAGCGGCGCCTGGCGCTGGCCGGCGGGGTGGCGCTCAACTGCGTGGCCAACACCAGGCTGCTGGACGAGGGGCCGTTCGACGAGCTGTGGGTCCAGCCGGCCGCGGGCGACTCCGGCACCGCGCTGGGCGGGGCGCTGCACCTGGCGCACGCCTACGGCGAGCCGGCCGCGCCCATGCCCGGGGCGGCGCTCGGGCGCGGCTTCACCGACGAGGAGCTCGGGGCCTGGCTGGACGTGGCCCGCGTGCCGCACACCCGCCCGGCCGACCTGGCCGCCGCCGTGGCCGCCGAGCTGGCGGCCGACCGGATCGTGGCCTGGTTCCAGGGCCGTTCCGAGTACGGGCCGCGCGCGCTCGGGCACCGGTCGCTGCTGGCGCATCCGGGGCACGCCCGCAACACCGAGCGGCTGAACGACGTCAAGGGGCGCGAGCAGTTCCGGCCCATCGCGCCGATGGTGCTGGAGTCGCGGGCCGGGGACATCTTCGGGCGGGGGCCGGTGCCCTCGCCGTACATGCTGTTCGTCCACGACGTGCACCCCGACTGGGCGGCGCGCATCCCGGCGGTCGTGCACGTGGACGGGACGGCCCGGATCCAGACGGTCTCGCCGCAGGAGCAGCCGCTGATGGCGCGGGTGCTGAGCGAGTTCGAGGCGCGTACGGGGCTGCCCGTGGTGGTCAACACGAGCCTCAACACCGCCGGGCGGCCCATGGTGGACGACCCGCGCGACGCGCTGGAGTGCTTCGGCTCCTCGCCGGTGGACGTGCTGGCCCTGGGACCGTACCTGGTACGGCGGGCGGAGGTGTTCGCCTCGTGATCACCGTGGTGATCCCCACCATCGGACGGCCCACGCTCCGCGACACGCTGGCGGCCGTGGGGCCCGGCGTGCCGGTGGTCGTGGTGGACGACCGGAAGCCGGCGGACGCGCCCGGGCTCTCGCTGCCCGCGCACGTACGCGTCGTCCGGTCGGGCGGGCGGGGGCCCGCGGCGGCACGGAACGCCGGGTGGCGGGCCGCGGAGACGCCGTGGGTGGTGTTCCTCGACGACGACGTGATCCCGGAGCCCGGGTGGGCCGAGGCGGTCTGGAAGGACCTGGTGGACCTGCCGGACGACGTGGCGGGCAGCCAGGGGCGCATCGTGGTGCCGCTGCCCGCCGGCCGCCGGCCCACCGACGCCGAGCGGAACACCGCCGGGCTGGCCGAGGCGTTGTGGGTGACGGCCGACATGGCCTACCGGCGTACGGTGCTGGAGGCGCTGGACGGGTTCGACGAGCGGTTCCCCCGGGCGTACCGGGAGGATGCCGACCTGGCGCTGCGGGTGACGCGGGCCGGGCACCGGCTGGTCAGGGGCGCGCGGGCGACGGCGCATCCGGTGCGGTCCGACGGGTTCTGGGCGAGCGTGCGCTTCCAGCGCGGCAACGCCGACGACGCGCTCATGCGGCGCCTGCACGGGCCGGAGTGGCGGGCCGCCATCGGCGGCGGGCCCGGCCGGCTGCGCCTGCACGCACTCACGACCGCCGCCGGGCTGGCCGCCGCCCTCCTCGCCGGCGCCGCCCTCGCCACCCGCCGCCCCGCCACCCGCCGCCCCGCCGACCGCCGCCCTGCCGACCGCCTGTTCGCGGCGATCCGGCGGCGGCCCGCGGCCCCGCGGGTGCTGCCCGCGCTGGCGGTGGCCGCCGGAGGCGCGTGGGCGGCGCTGACCGCCGAGTTCGCGTGGCGGCGCGTCGCTCCGGGGCCGCGTACCCCGGGCGAGGTGCTGCGGATGGCCGTCACCAGCGTGGTGATCCCGCCGGTCGCGTGCGCGCACCGGGTGCGGGGGGAATGGAGGGTGCGGCGATGAGCGGTCGCATGACCGGTACGACCCCGCGCGGCGCGGCGCCGAGCGGCGTCGAGGTCCGCGGGACGGCGACGCACGACCCCCCGGCACCCGAGACCACGTCGGGAGACCCCGGGTCGCGCGGCGCGGCGCCCGGCAGCGCGCCCGGCAGTGCGCCCGGCAGTGCGCCCGCGCGCGGGACGGCCCGGCGACGGCGGCGCGACGGGCGGGATCGGGGGCGCGTGCTCGTGGCGCGGCTCGACGACGCCGGCGACGTGCTGCTGGCCGGCCCCGCCGTACGGGCCGTGCGGACGCAGGCCCGCGAGGTGGTGTTCCTCGCCGGCCCGAACGGCCGGGCCGCGGCCGAGCTGCTGCCCGGCGTGGACCGGGTGATCGGCTGGCACGCCCCCTGGATCGACCACACCCCGCCACCCGTCACCCCCGAACTGGTCGCCGACCTCGCCGGGCAGCTGCGGGGCATCGACGAGGCGGTGCTGCTCACCTCGTTCCACCAGTCGGCGCTGCCGCTGGCGCTGCTGCTCAGGCTGGCCGGGGTGGCCAGGATCACCGCCATCAGCAACGACTACCCGGGCTCGCTGCTCGACGTGCGGCACGTGGTGGACGAGAGCGTCGACGTGCCGGAGGCGGAGCGGATGCTGGCGGTCGCGCGGGCGGCCGGATTCGAGCTGCCGGCGGGCGATGACGGCGAACTCGCTGTTCAGCGGCCATTGCCGGATATAGAGAAATTTACGGGGCACTTTCTAGGCGTCGGCGGCGTGGCCGACAAAGGCACGTATGTCGTGGTGCACCCAGGGACCTCGGCCCCCGCCCGGACCTGGCCTGCCGACAGGCATCGCCAGACCGTCCGGGAGTTGGCCGAAGACGGGCACCAGGTCGTCGTGACCGGAACGGAAAGTGACCTCACCGCCTACGTGGCCAGCGATGTCGCGGTCAACCTGGGCGGCGTGACCACATTCGCAGAACTGGCTGCCGTGATCGAACGTGCCAGCGTGCTCGTGGCGGGCAACACCGGCCCCGCGCACCTGGCCGCGGCAGTCGGCACACCGGTCGTGAGCCTGTTCGCCCCTGTCGTCCCGGCGGCGCGGTGGGCCCCGTACGGCGTGCCCGTGGTGCTGCTGGGTGACCAACACGCGCCCTGCCGTGGAAGCAGGGCGCGCACCTGCCCGGTGCCCGGGCACCCGTGCCTGTCCCAGGTGACAAGTGAGCAGGTGGTCAAGGCAGTGAGGGAGCTGACGCAGTGAAGGTCGATCTCATCTCGGAGCACGCGGATCCGCTGGCCACGGTCGGCGGCGTGGACTCCGGCGGCCAGAACGTCTACGTCGCCGCGCTGGCCGTGGCCCTCGCCGAGCGCGGGCACACGGTAACGGTCCACACCCGGCGCTCCTCCGAGTCGCAACCCAAGTCGGTGAGCCTGGCGCCGGGCGTCACGGTCGAGTACGTCACGGCCGGTCCCCCGGCCCCCGTCCCCAAGGACGAGCTGCCCCCGTACATGCCGGAGTTCACCGAGCGGCTGGCCGAGCGCTGGGCCGCCCGCCCGCCGGACGTCGCGCACGCGCACTTCTGGATGAGCGGGCAGGCGGCGCTGCGTGCGGCGGCCGGCGCGCTGCCGGTGGTGCAGACCTTCCACGCCCTCGGCACCGTCAAGCGGCGCTGGCAGGGCGACGCGGACACCAGCCCATCGCACCGGATCGACACCGAGCGCGAGATCGGCCTGCGTGCCGACGCCGTGCTGGCCACCTGCAGCGACGAGGTGAGCGAGCTGTGCGCGATGGGCATCCCCGAGCGGCGCATCGCGGTCGTGCCGTGCGGGGTGGACCTGGCGGCGTTCTGCCCCGACGGGCCGGTGGCGCCGCGCCCGGCGGGCAAGGTCGTCCTCAGCATCGGCCGGATGGTGCCGCGCAAGGGCGTGGACACCCTGATCAGGGCGATGCGCCAGCTTCCCGGCGCCGACCTGGTGATCGCCGGCGGGGCCGATGACGACGAGGAGTCGGCGCGGCTGCGCGAGCTGGCCGAGGGGTACGGGATCGAGCGCCGCGTCCACGTGATCGGCAGCGTGCCGCGCACCCACGTGCCGGCCCTGATGCGCTCGGCCGACGTCGTGGTGACGGTGCCCTGGTACGAGCCGTTCGGCATGGTCCCGGTGGAGGCGATGGCCTGCGGCGTGCCGGTCGTGGCCTCGGCGGTCGGCGGCCACCTGGACACGGTGGCGGGCTGCGGCGTGCTGGTGCCCCCGCGCCGGCCGCGCGCCCTGGCCAGAGCCCTGAAGGAGCTGCTCGGCGACCCGGACCGGCGGGCGACGCTCGGTGCGGCGGGAGCCCGCCGGGCCCGCGAACGGTACGGCTGGCCGCACGTGGCCGAACGCACCGAGGCCGTGTACACGCAGGCCATCGACGGCAAGGTCTGCCATCTGGCCGCCCTGGGGGGTTGATCATGGATGCTCATCTGGAGAAACTCTGGAACACCCTGGAGAAGGTCGATGACCACGCGGTCACCGTCCGGGCCTGGGGAGGCAAGCTGGCCGGCGTGCTGGCCGCCGGGGGCAGGCTGCTGGCCTGCGGCAACGGCGGCTCGGCGGCCGAGGCCCAGCACCTGACGGCCGAGCTGGTCGGCAGGTTCAGGGAGGACCGGCAGCCGTACGCGGCGATCCCGCTGCACGCCGACGGCTCGTCACTGACGGCGATCGCCAACGACTTCGGCGCCGAGGAGGTCTACGCCCGCCAGGTGCGGGCGCACGGCCGGCCCGGCGACGTGCTGCTGTGCCTGTCCACCAGCGGCGGCAGCCCGAACGTGCTGGCCGCGGCCAGGGCCGCCCAGCAGGCCGGGCTGGTGGCCTGGGGCATGACCGGGCCCGCACCGAACCCGCTGGCGGAGGTGTGCGACGAGGCCGTGGCGGTGCCCGCCGAGGAGACGGCCACCGTGCAGGAGGTGCATCTCGCGCTGATCCACCTGCTGTGTGACGCGGTGGAGGAGGCGCTGTGACGGGCGGGCCGCTGGTCGTCATCGGGGACACGGTGCTCGACGTGGACGTCGAGGGCGAGGCCGAGCGGCTCTGCCCGGACGCGCCCGTACCGGTGCTCGACGTGTCGGCCGAGCAGGGCCGGCCCGGCGGGGCCGGGCTGGCGGCGCTGCTGGCCGCCCGCGACGGCGCCGACGTCGTGCTGATCACGGCGGTCGGCGACGACCCCGACGGGCACCGCCTGTGCGGGCTGCTGTCGGAGGAGCTCGACCTCGTCCGGCTGCCGCTGCGCGGCGGGACCGTACGCAAGACGCGGGTCAGGTCCAGGGGCCAGACGCTGGTCAGGCTGGACACCGGCGACGGCACGGCCAGGTACTCGCCCACCGCCGAGGCGGCCGAGGCGATCGAGCGGGCCGGCGCCGTACTGGTCTCCGACTACGGCAGGGGCGTGGCCAGGATGGCCCACGAGCTGCTGCAGGAGAGCACCGTGCCGGTCGTGTGGGACCCGCATCCCCGGGGCGAGCGGCCGATGCCCGGCTGCGCGCTGCTCACGCCCAGCGAGGCGGAGGCGCGACTGCTGTGCCCGTCCGGCTCCTACCACGGCCCCGACCAGGCGGCCCGCCGCCTGGTCCGGGCGTTGCGGGCCAGAGCGGTGGCCGTCACGACTGGCGAGCGCGGAGCCGCGCTGGCCGTGGAGGGCGGCCCCCTGACCCAGGTCCCGCCGCCGGTCCGGGCCGGCGGCCAGGACGCGTGCGGCGCGGGCGACCGGCTCGCCGGCGCCGCGGCGCTGGCACTGCGTGACGGCGCCGGCACCGAGGAGGCGGTCACGATCGGCGTCGGCGAGGCCTCCCGCTTCGTCGAGCGCGGCGGGGCCGCCGGCGTGAAGGTGCAGGAGCAGCGGCTCGGCGACCGGCCGCGCACGGCCATCGAGGTGGCCCGGCTCACCCGCGCGTACGGCGGCCGGCTGATCGCCACCGGCGGCTGCTTCGACCTGCTGCACGCCGGCCACGTGAGCCTGCTGCGGCGGGCCAGGGCGCTGGGCGACGCGCTGGTCGTCTGCGTCAACTCCGACGACTCGGTACGCCGGCTGAAGGGCCCGCCGAGGCCCATCGTGGACGTACGCGACCGCGTCGAGGTGCTGCGGGCGCTGAGCTGCGTGGACGCGGTGCTGGTGTTCGACGAGGACACCCCCGCGACCGCCATCGAGCTGCTCCGCCCCGACGTGTGGGTGAAGGGCGGCGACTACGAGGGGGAAGTGCTGCCCGAATCCGAGGTCCTCGGCAGGCTCGGCGCGGAGACCGTCGTGCTGAGCACGCTGCCGGGGCGTTCGACAACCAATCTGATCAGGGAGATCCAGTGAATATTTTGATCACCGGGGGTGCCTCCGGGCTCGGCCTGGCCACCGCGGAGGCCGTGGAGAAGGAGGGCTGGAAGGCCCTGGTCGTCGACGTGCGGGAGCCGGACCAGCGCTTCGAGCACGTGACGGCGGACCTGGCCGACCGGGGGCAGGCCGAGCGCGCGGTACGCGAGCTGGCCGAGCGGGCCGGCGGCCTGGACGGCGTGGTGACGGCCGCGGGCATCGACGCGTGCGGGCGGCTGGAGGACGTCCCGGCCGACGACTGGGAGCGGGTCATCCGGGTGAACCTGCTGGGCACGGCCGCGGTCGTGCGGGCCGCGCTGCCGTACCTGAAGCACACCCGCGGCAAGGTCGTCACCTGCGCCTCGACGCTGGGGCTGCGGCCGCTCAGCGACGCCTCGGCGTACTCGGCCTCGAAGTTCGGCGTGGTCGGCTTCACCCGGGGGCTGGCGATCGAGCTGCGCGGGGAGGTGGGGGTGACCCTGCTGATCCCCGGCGGCATGCGGACGAGCTTCTTCGACGGCCGTCCCGAACAGTACAAACCGGGACCCGAGGCAGGGCTGAACGATCCGGCGCACGTGGCCCAGGCGATCGTCTTCGCGCTGCGGCAGCCGGCCGGATGTGAGGTGAGGGAGCTCGTCGTCTGCCCGTCCACGGAGACGTCATGGCCCTAGAACTCCTGGTGCTGCGCGGGCTCGGCCTGGGTGACCTGCTCACGGCCGTGCCCGCCCTGCGGGCGCTGCGCCAGGGCTTCCCCAAGCACCGGATCACGCTGGCGGCGCCCCGGGCGCTGGACGCCCTGCCGCCGCTGACCGGCGCGGTGGACGCCCAGGTGGACGTGTCGGGCCCGGGGCCCATCCCGCCGGACGCGCTGCCGTTCGAGCGGCCGGACATCGCGGTGAACCTGCACGGGAAGGGGCCGCAGAGCATCGAGGCGCTGCGCCGTACGGATCCGGGGCGGCTGATCAGCTTCGGCACCGGCCCCCCGTGGCAGGACGGCGTGCACGAGGTGCGGCGCTGGTGCGGCCTGCTGGAATGGCACGGCGTGCCCGCCGACCCGGCCGACCTGACGCTGGGCATCTCCGACCGTACGGGGCCCGCGATCGTGCATCCGGGCGCCGCCTATCCCGCGCGCCGCTGGCCGCCCGAGCGCTTCGCCGAGGTGGCCTCCGCGCTGGACGACGTGGTGGTCACCGGCACCGCGGCCGAAGTGCCGCTGGCCAGAAGGGTCGCCGAGCTGGCGGGCCTGCCGCCCGAGCGGATGCTGGCCGGACGGACCCGCATGGCCGACCTGGTCGACCTGGTCAGCAGGTCGAAGCTGGTGGTCTGCGGCGACACCGGCGTGGCGCACCTGGCGACGGCGTTCTGCGTGCCGTCGGTGGTGCTGTTCGGGCCGGTCTCCCCCGCGTTGTGGGGACCGCCGCCGGGCTGGCGCCACGTGGCGCTGTGGGCCGGGCAGAACGGCGACCCGCACGGGGAGCGGCCGGACCCCGGCCTGCTGAAGATCGAGGTTTCCGAAGTCGTCGACGCCGCCATGGAGGTCACATCGTGAGGGTTCTGGTCACCGGGGGCGCCGGGTTCCTCGGCTCCTATCTCTGCGAACGCCTGCTGGACGAGGGTGCGGACGTGGTCTGCATGGACAGTTTCCTCACCGGCGGGCCGCGCAACGTCGAGCACCTGCTGGAACGGCCGGAGTTCCGGCTCATCGAGTGCGACCTGACGGGGTACGTGCACGTACCTGACCGGCTGGACCTCGTCCTGCACTTCGCCTCGGCCGCCTCGCCGGCCGACTATCTGCGCTATCCGATCGAGACCCTGCGGGTGGGCAGCGTCGGCACGCTGCACGCGCTGGGGCTGGCCAGGGAGAAGGGTGCCCGGTTCGTGCTGGCCTCGACCAGCGAGGTGTACGGCGACCCGCTGGAGCACCCGCAGCGCGAGACGTACTGGGGCAACGTCAACCCCGTCGGCCCGCGCAGCGTGTACGACGAGGCCAAGCGCTTCGCCGAGTCCCTGACCACCGCCTACCGCCAGTCGCGCGGGACCGACACGGGGATCGTACGCATCTTCAACACCTACGGCCCGCGCATGCGCCCGTTCGACGGCCGGGCGATCCCGACGTTCATCCGGCAGGCGCTGACCGGCGAGCCGATCACCATCACCGGCGACGGCTCCCAGACGCGCTCCATCTGCTACGTCGAGGACACCGTGTCGGGCATCCTGGCCATGGCCCGCAGCGACTTCGCCGGGCCGGTCAACATCGGCAACCCCGACGAGCTGACCATGATGGAGCTGGCCACCCTGATCCGGGACCTGGCCGGGTCGTCGTCGGAGATCAGGTTCATCGACCGCCCGGCCGACGATCCCAAGGTCAGGCGGCCGGACACGTCACTCGCGGCCGAGCGGCTCGGCTGGCGGGCCCAGGTGCCGGCCACCGAGGGGCTGCGGCGCACGATCGACTGGTTCTCGATGGAACTGGCCGCGATCAAGCAGCTCGAACGGCTGGAGGTCTGACGGCCGCCGGGGCCCTGACGGGTGAGCGCTGTCCGGGTCAGCGCTGGTTGCCCGCGCGGAGCCAGGCGAGGTAGTCGGCCACCGCGCGCCCGGTGTCGTAAGCGGGCTCGAAGCCGGTGTCCTCGCGCAGCCGGGTGATGTCGAGCCAGGTGTCGTGCCCGGACGGGTCGCGGCCCTCGGGCAGGCCGGCGCGGGCGTCCGGGACGAGCCCCCTGATCGCCGCGACCACCTCGCCGTTGGTGGTCAGGCGCCCGGACGCCACGTTGTACGTGCGGTGCCGCAGCCGCTCCGCCACCTGCAGCAGCGCGATGGCCCGGCCGCAGTCCTTGACGTAGCACAGGTCGATGCCGTCGTCGGTGTGCCCGCCGGCGCGGAGGGTGGACAGGTCGGGCTCGGCGCCGCGGGCGGCGGCGTGGACGAGCTGGGGCGCGGCGAAGAACGGCGACGGGGTGTGCCCGAGCGGCCCCCAGATGGCGGCGATGCGGTAGGTGACCGCCTCGACGCCCATTGCGCCGGCCAGGTGGCCGGCCATCAGCTCGCCGATCTTCTTGAACGCGGGGATCGGGTGGTACGCGGTCATCGGCAGCGGCAGGTCCTCGCCGAGCGCGCCCTCCGCGGTGACGCCGCCGTACACGCCGATGGTGCTGGCCAGCCCGAGCCGGCGCACCTGCCAGTCGCGGGCCGCCCGGAACACGTTGAGCAGACTCCTGACCGACTTCTCCGCCCCTTCGAGCGGCTCGTACGCGCCGGGCGGCCACGGTACGGACCCGGCGAGGTGCACGATGCCGGTGATCTTGTGGCGGTCGCCGATGTCGAGCAGTGACCGCTCGTCGGTGAGGTCGGCCCGCTCGACGAAGAGCCGCTCACCGGCCTCGGCCGCGAAGGCCGCCGGCACCTCTGCGGGGCGGCGCTGGACGAGCACGCACGACTCGCCGAGGTCGAGGAGGGCGCGGGTGGTGTGCGTGCCGATGAAGCCCAGCCCGCCGGTGATCAGGATCAATGGTCAGCCTTTCAGATCATCAGCTTTACTGATAATCAGGCTAGCATGCTACGCAGCGGTAGTGGAGCCACGGCGGCGCTGGATGCGCACGAGCGCGTCCGGGGCCGCAGGACCGGCGGGAGACCTTCGGCTCCCGTGTGCAATGAGCGTTGAAGGCGATCTCGCGGTCGGGGAGGTGATCGATGAGACGGCCGACCGGGGAGACCGGCACGCGGCACCCGGCACGCGGTGGGCGGCATGGGTGGCGGGACGCGGTCGGCGCCGCCGCACGCGTCGTGCGCGGCGCGGCGCGGCGCGGGGCACGGCGCGGCGCGGCGCACAGCGAGGCGCGGCGCGGGGCACAGCGAGGCGCGGCGCGGGGCACAGCGAGGCGCGGCGCGGGGCACAGCGAGGCGCGGCGCGGGGCACGCGGACGTGTCGGGGCGTGCAGGCTTGAGGCTGCCCTGGCCGACACGTCGTTCGCCCAGGGCTCGGGCGGCCCGCTCGGGAGCCGCTGAGGTTCCGCCCCGGTTCGGGCGGAAGCCGCTCAGGGCGCCAGGGGTGCGCTCGCCGGGACGCTCAACGCACCCTGGGTTCACGCCGGGACGCTCAGGTGCGCCCCGGGTGCGCTCTCGGGCTGCTGAGGGTGTGGCCCGAGACCGGCCTGAGCCGGTGCAGGCCCGTGCAGCCGGTGTGACCCGCGACCGTCCTGAGCCAGTGCGGGCCGGGGCGGGCCGGTTAAGTTAGAGCTTGACGCCCAGCAGGGCGTCGGCGAGGTCTCTTACCAGGCCGGGGGCGCCAGGATCGGTGCCGGGGCCGGTGAGGGCCTGGTCGGCCCAGGCGTCGATCGCGGCCAGCGCGCCCGGCGAGTCGAGGTCGTCGGCCAGCCGCTCGCGCACCGTGGCCAGCAGGTCGTCGGCGTTCGGACCCGCGGACAGCCCGGTCGCCGAGCGCCACAGCGCCAGCCGCCGCTCGGCCTCGGCCATCTGCTCGGGCACGTATTCCCAGTCGGCCCGGTAGTGGTGGGCCAGCAGCACGAGCCTGACGGCCATCGGGTCGTGCTCCAGGCGCAGCTTGGAGACGAAGACCAGGTTGCCCTTGGACTTCGACATCTTCTCGCCGTCGAGCGCCACCATCCCGGCGTGGGTGTAGAACTTCGCGAACGGCCACTCGCCGGTCGCGGCGTGCCCCTCGGAGGCGCCGCACTCGTGGTGGGGGAAGATCAGGTCGGAGCCGCCGCCGGCCACGTCGTAGCCGGGGCCCAGGTTGTCGAGGGCGATCGCGGTGCACTCGATGTGCCAGCCGGGCCGGCCCCGGCCCAGCCGTGACTCCCACGCGGGCTCGCCCGGCCGCTCGGCCCGCCACAGCAGCCAGTCGAGGGGGTCACGCTTGCCCGGCCGGTCGGGGTCGCCGCCGCGCTCGGCGAACAGGGCCAGCATCTCCTGCTCGTCGTAGCCGGACACCTGGCCGAACTTGGGGGCGTCGGCCACGCTGAAGTAGACGTCGCCGTCGAGGTCGTAGGTCACGCCCTTGGCCGCCAGCTGGACGATCAGCTCGGCCACGCCGCCGACGACCTCGGTGACCCCGACGTATTCGCGGGGCGGCACGATCCGCAGCGCCTCCATGTCGCTGCGGAACAGCTCGATCTCCCGCTCGGCCAGCTCCTGCCAGTCGACGCCGGTCTGCGCGGCGCGCTCCAGCAGCGGGTCGTCCACGTCGGTGGCGTTCTGCGTGTAGTGCACCTCGTGGCCCGCGTCGCGCCACATCCGGCCCACGAGGTCGAAGGCGTGGTAGGTGTTGGCGTGGCCGAGGTGGGTGGCGTCGTAGGGGGTGATGCCGCAGACGTACATCCTGGCGGTGGGCCCGGGATCGGTCTGCCGGACCTGCTTCGCCGAGGTGTCGTAGAGACGCAGCGGAATGCTCTCACCTGGGAGCTTGGGGACGTTCGGGGCAGACCACGATCTCATGCCTTTGAGCCTATCCGTCCCGATCGGCGGTCAGGTCGGTGAACTCGTACGTCACGCCGCCGGGCGCGATCGCGACCTCCATCACCGACAGGGAGGCGAAGATCCGCCCGTCCGGCAGCTCGTGCCGGATGATGAGCGCGCCGCGGTCGGAGGACGGCTCCGCCCTGATCAGCTCCCGCCATTCGGCGGTGTCCCGGAACCTGGGCAGGTACGCGAGGACCCGCTCGCTCGCGGGGTCGAGGCCCGAGTTGACGACCATGCTGGTGCCCGCGGGCAGCTCGGAGACGGACGCGCGCTCGCCGTCCCAGCTGCACATCCGCACCCGCGTCAGGTCGGCCAGCACCAGGTGGAAGGGGTCGTAGCGGCTCAGGTCGGGGCCCGGCAGCTCCCCGGTGCACGCCGCCCGCAGCGCCAGGTCGCCCCGCGAGACCTTCGTGGTCTCCTCGGCCGCCCGGCCGTGCCCGTTGAGCAGCGCCGCGGCGCGACGGGCCGCCGGGTTGACGGCCAGCCAGGTGCCGCCGGCCTTGAGGTCGCGCCCGCCGATCACCCCCGGGTATTCCGGCCAGTGCTCCCCCGGCCCTTCCCAGGGCCGGTCGGCGAACTCGTCCCGCACGCCCATGAGGGTCAGCGGCTGCCCGGATCTCACGATCAGCGTGCACATGGGCAAAGAGTATTAAACGGGCTTTGGCTCTTTCATATGGGGGGCCAGGGTATGGCGGGCCACCCCTCCGACGGGTACGGATGCACGCCGGTGTCCAGCAACCGCCTGACCCGCTGCCAGGTGGCCTCCACCTCGGCCAGCGTCAGCAGCTCGCGCAGCTTGCGGCCCAGGGAGCCGGACTCGATGTCGCGCTCGAGCTTGGCCAGCACCGCCACCGCCTCGCGGGCCAGCGGCTTGCCGCGCCACTGCCACAGCACGGTGCGCAGTTTGTCCTCGACGGAGAAGCAGACCCCGTGGTCGACGCCGTAGACGTGGCCCGTGGGCAGCGGCAGCAGGTGACCGCCCTTGCGGTCGGCGTTGTTGACCACCGCGTCGAACACCGCCATCCGGCGCACGACCGGGTTGCGGCTCCTGACCAGCCGCATGAGGTCGATCTCGCGCTCGGTGTCGATCCAGAGCTGGCACATGCCCGGCCCGAAGGGCCCGTCGCGGTAGACCGTGGGCGGCACGATGCGCCAGCCGGTCGCCTGGGAGACCTCGAAGGCGGCCACCTCGCGGGCGGCGAGGGTGCCGTCGGGGAAGTCCCACAGGGGGCGCTCGCCGCGTACGGGCTTGTAGACGCAGGCGGCCGAGCGCGCACCCAGCTTGACCGAGCAGTAGAGCGTCATGTTGGTCGCCTCGACGAGGCGGCCGGCGACCTCCAGGCTGCCGTCGCGCAGCAGCGCGAGCGCCTCCTCGTCATGCATGGACGGCGGTGGGGAGGGCTTGATGGCCGGTTCGCTCTCGGGAGCGGTCATGAAGCCGCCTCACCCCCGCGGTAGCCGTTGAGACGTACGCAGACGTGTCCGGCGGCGTCGAGCGGCTGCCCGCACAGGGGACACGGCGGGCGGCCCGCCGCGACGATCTGGAGGGCTCGCTGGGTGAAGGCGCGAGCGGCTCCCGCGCTGATGCGCACGCGCAGCACAGCGGGGTCGGGAGTCTCCAGATCGTCTTCGTCGATGACCTCCTGCGCCTCTATCACCACCTGGGACTTCTCGGCGTCCCATGTCAGCGCCATGGTGCCGACGCGGAAGTCCTCCGCGACCGGCACGTCGAGAGGGGCGTCGTCGGCCAGGTCGGCGGGGGCGAGCGCGGGCACCTGCGCGGTGCCCCCGCTGAGCCGCAGCACCTCGTCGAGCAGCTCGTCGAGCCTGCCCGCGAGTGCGGCGACCTGCAGCTTCTCCAGCGTCACCGTGGTCAGTCTGCCCTCGGCCCTGGCCTGCAGAAAAAAGACCCGTGCGCCCGGCTGCCCCAAGGCACCGGCGACGAACCTCTCTGGTGGGTCGTAGTCGAAGACCGGCATAGCCTGACCTTACGTGGTTCCGGGTCCGCCGCCGACGGCGGCATCGCTCCCGGTGATGTTTTCTCCCCCGTCTTTCTCCTCCGAATCCTCGGGAAGCCTCAATTCCCCCATATCGTTGACCCTGAGAACAAAGGGACGCAAGGGGGCATAGCGAATGACGGTGAGGGCCGCCGGATCGGCCGTTATCCGTTGAAATTGATCGAGGTGGAGGCCCAGGGCGTCCGCGACGATCGCCTTGATCACGTCGCCGTGGCTGCACACCAGGTAGACACCCTTCACCCCGAGGCGCTGGTTCCATTCGCGGACCGCCGCGACCGCGCGATGTTGCATTCCGGCCAGCGATTCCCCTTCCGGAAATGTCACCGCGCTCGGGTGTGCCTGCACGACCTGCCACAACGGGTCCTTGGCGAGCTCCTTCAGCGGGCGCCCGGTCCACTCGCCGTAGCCGCATTCGATGAAGCGGTCGTCGGTCACCACATCGAGTTCGCGTTCCTCGGCGACCGCTTGCGCCGTTTCCCGGCAGCGCTCCAGCGGGCTGGAGACAATGGCGTCGAGCCTGACGCCCGCGACGCGCCCGGCGAGCGCGGCGGCCTGCGCCCGTCCCGCCTCGCTCAGATGCACACCCGGGGTGCGGCCGGCCAGCACCGGCCCGGTGAGGTCCGTCAGCCCGTGCCGGGCCAGAAGCAGCGTGGTCATCAAGCAAGTGTCGCAGGCGTCGATCACAACGTTTCATCGACCTGAACGGTAACCTGGCGGGATCATGGAGCAGCGCTATGTCGGCCACAGTGGCCTGTCGGTGTCCCGGCTGGGGCTCGGCACGATGACCTGGGGGCGTGACACCGACGCGGACGAGGCCGCCGCCCAGCTCCGCACGTTCCTTGACGCGGGCGGCAATCTCGTCGACACGGCCGACGTCTACACCGGCGGTGACTCCGAGCGGCTGCTGGGCCGGATGTTGCGCGACTCCGTGCCGCGCTCCGAGCTGGTGATCTCCACCAAGGCCGTGGTGACGCCGACGGGCCGCCGCCCGCGCGACGCCTCCAGGCGCCACCTGATCGCCGCCGTGGACGACTCGCTCAACCGCCTCGGGCTCGACTACGTCGACCTGTGGCAGCTCCACACGTACGACGCCGAGGTGCCGCTGGAGGAGACCATGGCCGCGCTCGACGCGATCGTCTCCTCGGGCCGCGCCGTCTACGCGGGCGTCTGCGACTACGCCGGCTGGCAGCTCGCCGCCGCCGCGGTCACCCAGAAGATGGTCCCCGGCCGCATCCCGATCACCGCGGCCCAGGCCGAATACTCCCTGCTGGCCCGCGAGCCGGAGCGCGAGCTGCTGCCCGCCGCGGCCCATCTGGGCGTGGGCGTGCTGGCCTGGTCGCCGCTGGGGCGCGGGGTGCTGACCGGCAAATACCGCACCGGCATCCCGGCCGACTCCCGCGCGGCCACCCCGCACTTCGCCGACTTCGTCCGCCCCTACCTGGACGAGCGCAGCCGCCGGGTCGTGGAGTCGGTCATGACCGCCGCCGACGGGCTCGGCGTGTCCCCGCTGGCCGTGGCCCTGTCGTGGGTCCGCGACCAGCCGGGCGTCGCCTCGGCCATCGTCGGCGCCCGTACGCATGCGCAGCTCAAAGGCGTTCTTCCGGCGGAAGACGTGGTGCTGCCGATTGAGATCCGAGAGGCCCTCGATGACGTGTCGTCCCTCGACTGACCCGATGGACGGGAGCCGCCGGCCCCCGGCCGACAGGGAACGAGAGACTCTCTCGCGTATCACTAGTCGATACCGAATCGCAACTTTACCCGGTAAACACCTGCGTCTGACGCGCGATGTCCATAAAGATTTCCCCCGGAAGCGACGCAGGAGGGGACGGATGGGGAGCAGGACCGCGATCTCGGCTGGAGTTCTCGCGGTGGCGCTGGCGGCCGTCCCGGTGGCGGCGCCTGCCGCCTCGGCGGCGGCCCAGGACTGCACGCGCGACGGGGGTCTGCTCTCGGGGGTGACCAACACCCTGTGCGACGTCGTCGAGGCGGTCACGGGCACGGTCGACACCCTGACCGGCGGCACGACCGACAAGGTCACGGACGGGCTGGACAAGACGACCGACGAGGTGCTGGGCCGCGTCGGCGAGGCGGTGCCGACCACCAAGACCACACCCGGCAGGCCGGCCAAGCCGTCATCGACGCCGAGCTCGTCGCCGACCAGGACGGGGCTGGTGCCCGAGACGCTCGATGACGTCTGCCTGCCGGTGCTGGCCTGCGAGGACCAGGGGGTCGTCGGCAGGGCGACGCCGCGGCCGACGCCCACGCCGTCGCCCGGGCGTACGGGCGGGCGCCTGGAGGGCGAGGAGCGGGCCTCGGCGGTGCCGACCACGCAGCCCTCCCGGCCGGAGAGCCGGCCGCAGCTCGTGGACACGGGCCGGCCGGTGGCCGAGAAGAAGACCGCGCACGCCGAGGAGCCCCGGGTGGACCTGCTGTGGCCCAACCCGTTCGCGCACGAGCTGGCGGTGCCGATGCAGGATCAGCGCGTGGTGCGGCCGAGCCCGCCGGCCTCCGACGTGATCGGGACGGTGCTGACCATCGCGCTGCTGGGGTCGGCGGTGCTGGCCACGCGGATCGTGCAGCAGCGCCGGCACCGTACGGAGCCGACGGAGTCGATCCCGTTCGAGCCGGCGCGCGCGGGCAGCGGGCGGCACCGCCTGGCCTGACCGTCCCCCGAGCCCCCGAGCCCGCGGGCTCGGGGGTTCAGGGGGTCAGCCGCCGATGGCGTGGACGCCGCCGTCGACGTGGACGATCTCACCCGTCGTCGCCGGGAACCAGTCGGACATCAGCGCCACGCAGGCCTTGGCCGCCGGGACCGTGTCGGACAGGTCCCAGCCCAGCGGGGCCTTCTCCGGCCAGCTGTCCTCGAACTCCTTGAAGCCCGGGATCGACTTGGCCGCCATCGTGCGCAGCGGCCCGGCCGCCACCAGGTTGACCCGGATGTTCTGCTTGCCCAGGTCGCGGGCGAGGTAGCGGTTGCAGGACTCGAGCCCGGCCTTGGCCACGCCCATCCAGTCGTAGACCGGCCACGCCTTGGAGGCGTCGAAGTCGAGGCCGACCACCGCCCCGCCCTCCTTCATCAGCGGCAGGCAGGCCACGGCCAGGGACTTGAACGAGTAGGTCGACACCTGCAGCGCCGTGGCGACGTCTTCCCACGAGGTGTTGAGGAAGTTGCCCCCGAGCGCCGTCTGCGGGGCGAAGCCGATCGAGTGGACGACCCCGTCGAGCCCGTCGACGTGCTCCCCCACCCGGGCCGCGAGCGTGTCGAGGTGCTCGTTGTTCTGGACGTCGAGCTCCAGCACCGGCGCCGGCTGCGGCAGGCGCTTGGCGATGCGCTCCACCAGGCTCAGCCGCCCGAAACCGGTCAGGACGACCGTGGCGCCCTCCTCCTGGGCCAGCTTGGCCACCGAGAAGGCGATCGAGGCGTCGGTCAGGACGCCCGTGACGAGGATCCGCTTGCCTTCGAGAATTCCCACGTCAGTGCCCCATTCCGAGTCCGCCGTCGACGGGGATCACGGCCCCGGTGATGTAGGAGGCGTCGTCGCTCGCCAGGAAGCGCACGACGCGCGCCACCTCCTCGGGGACCGCCTGCCGTCCGAGCGGGATGTTGGCCACGATCGCCTCCTGGTCGAGGTCGGCGGTCATGTCGGTGGCCACGAAGCCCGGCGCGACGACGTTGACCGTGATGTTGCGGGAGCCGTATTCGCGGGCCAGGGAGCGGGCGAAGCCGACCAGGCCGGCCTTGGAGGCGGCGTAGTTGGCCTGGCCCGCCTGGCCGCTCAGGCCGACGACGGAGGAGATGAGAACGATCCGGCCGCGCTTGAGCTTCATCATGGGCCTGATGGCCCGCTTGGCGACGCGGTAGGCGCCGGTCAGGTTGGCGTCGATGACGTCGGTGAAGGTCTCCTCCTTCATCATCGCGAGCAACGTGTCCTTGGTGATGCCGGCGTTGGAGACCAGGACCTCGACCGGGCCGTGCTCGGCCTCGACCTTCTCGAACGCGGCCTCGACGTCGGCCATGCTGGTGACGTCGCAGCGCACGCCGAACAGGCCCTCGGGCGGCTCCCCGGATCGGTAGGTGACCGCGACGGCGTCGCCTGCCGCGGCGAGTTCACGGGCGATCGCGAGGCCTATGCCGCGATTGCCCCCGGTGACGAGTACAGAGCGTGCCATGAGACCTGACGCTATCTCCTACCCGCCGGTATCGGCTTGTCCGGGTGAGACAAGATCACAGGGTTAGGATCGTGGACATGCGCCAGATCGATCCCGACTTCCTGGAACTGCCGCTGCGGCAGCTCGCGGACGCCGCCCTGCAGCGCGCCCGCGACCTCGGCGCCGAGCACGCCGACTTCCGGCTCGAACGCGTCAGAGCGGAGACCCTGAGCCTGTACGACGCCCGGCTCGAGGGCGCCATGGACGCCGACGACCTGGGCTACGCCGTGCGCGTCGTCAAGGGCGGCACGTGGGGGTTCGCCGCCGGCATCCACCTGACGCCGCAGGCCGCCGCCGTGGTGGCCGAGCAGGCGGTGCGGGTGGCGGAGGTGAGCGCCCCGATCAACCGGGAGCCCATCGAGCTGGCGCCCGAGCCGGCGCACGCGGAGGCCGTGTGGGTGTCGGCCTACGACGTCGACCCGTTCGACGTGGCCCCGGCCGACAAGGTGGGCCTGCTGGCGGAGTGGTCGGCCGGGCTGCTGAAGGGCGCCGACCACGTCTCCGCGCGGCTGCTGCAGGTCAAGGAGCAGAAGTTCTACGCCGACACGGCCGGCACCGTGACCACGCAGCAGCGGGTTCGGGTGCATCCGAAGCTCAACGCGATGAAGGCGGCCGAGAGCGGCTTCGACGACATGTCGACCATCGCGCCGCCGGTCGGGCGCGGGTACGAATACCTGACCGGCACCGGCTGGGACTGGCCGGACGAGCTGGCCAGGCTGCCCGAGCTGCTGGCGGAGAAGCTGGCGGCGCCCTCGGTCGAGGCGGGCGACTACGACCTGGTGATCGATCCGTCCAACCTGTGGCTGACGATCCACGAGTCGATCGGCCACGCCACGGAGCTGGACCGGGCGCTGGGCTACGAGGCGGCCTACGCCGGCACCAGCTTCGCCACGTTCGACCAGCTCAACGAGCTCGTCTACGGCTCTCCCCTGATGAACGTGACCGGCGACAGGACGGTCACCCACGGCCTGGCCACGATCGGCTACGACGACGAGGGCGTGCGGGGGCAGAGCTTCGACATCGTCAAGGACGGCATCCTGGTGGGCTACCAGCTCGACCGGCGGATGGCGCTGATGAAGGGGTTCGGGCGGTCCAACGGGTGCGCGTTCGCCGACTCGCCGGGCCACATGCCGATCCAGCGCATGGCCAACGTGTCGCTGGCGGCGGCGCCCGACGGGCCCTCGACGGACGAGCTGATCGCGGGCGTCGAGCGGGGCATCTACATCGTCGGCGACAAGAGCTGGTCGATCGACATGCAGCGCTACAACTTCCAGTTCACCGGGCAGCGGGCGTACCGGATCTCGCACGGGAAGCTGGCGGGGCAGGTCAGGGACTTCGCCTACCAGGCCACGACGACGGACTTCTGGCAGTCGATGGAGGCGGTCGGCGGGCCGGGGACCTACGTGCTCGGCGGCGCCTTCAACTGCGGCAAGGGACAGCCGGGACAGGTCGCGCCGGTCAGCCACGGATGTCCGTCGGCGCTGTTCAGGGGCGTGCGGATCCTCAACACGGTGCAGGAGGGCGGGAAGTGACGCCTCAGGAGATGGTGGAGAGGGCACTCGAGCTCTCCGGTAACGACGCCTGCGTGGTGCTCGTGGACGAGGGGTCCACGGCCAACCTGCGCTTCGCGGGCAACACGCTGACCACGAACGGCGTCGCCCGGTCCGCGCAGCTGACCGTGATCTCGATCGCGGGACAGGGCGTGGGCGTGGTGTCGCGGTCGGCCGTACGCGACGAGCAGCTCGCCGACGTGGTGGCGGCGGCCGACGCGGCGGCGCGCGACGCGCAGCCCGCCGAGGACGCCCGCGAGCTCGTCACGGGCGGCGCCGCCTCGCCCCACTGGGACGAGGAGGTGCGGCCGACCGACATCGGGGTCTACGAGGGGTTCGCGCCGGCGCTCGGCGACGCGTTCGCCGCGGCGGAGGCCGGCGGCAGGAGGCTGTACGGCTTCGCGGAGCACTCGCTGACCTCGACCTTCCTCGGCACCTCCACGGGCGTGCGGCTGCGGCACGACCAGCCGACCGGCCGTCTGGAGCTCAACGCCAAGTCGGCCGACCTGAAGCGCTCGGCGTGGACCGGCGTGTCCACGCCGGACTTCACCGACGTCGACGTGGCCGCCCTCGACTCCGCCCTGGCCCAGCGCCTGGAGTGGGCCAAGACCCGGGTGGACCTGCCGGCGGGCCGCTACGAGACGCTGCTGCCGCCGAGCGCGGTGGCCGACCTGATGATCTACCTGTTCTGGTCGGCGGGCGCCAGGGACGCGCTGGACGGGCGCTCGGTGTTCGCCAAGCCCGGCGGGGGCACGCGGGTGGGCGAGCAGCTCGCCCGGCTGCCCGTCTCGCTGTCGAGCGACCCCGGGGCGGCGGGCATCGCGTGCGCGCCGTTCGTGACGGCGCACGCCTCCAGCAGGCAGAGCTCGGTGTTCGACAACGGGCTGCCGCTGGGGCCGACCGACTGGATCAGCGACGGGCGGCTGGAGTCGCTGCTGCAGACCCGCTACTCGGCGGAGCTGAGCGGGCTGCCGGTGACGCCGGGCATCGACAACCTGATCATGTCGGGGCCCGAGGGCGGGCGGTCGCTGGAGGAGATGATCGCCTCCACGCGGCGCGGGCTGCTGGTCACCTGCCTGTGGTACATCCGCGAGGTCGACCCCCAGACGCTGCTGGTGACCGGGCTGACCAGGGACGGCGTCTACCTCGTCGAGCACGGCGAGGTCGTGGGCGAGGTGAACAACTTCCGCTTCAACGAGAGCCCGGTGGACCTGCTGGGACGGCTGACGGAGGTGGGCGCCGCCGGGCGGACGCTGCCGCGCGAGTGGAACGACTACTTCCAGCGCACGATCATGCCGGCGGTGCGGGTGCCCGACTTCAACATGTCCACGGTCAGCCAGGCGAGCTGACGCCCCTCACGGGCCCTCCTCAGCGGGGGCCCAGGAGGGCGGCCAGGGCGTGGCTGAGCGACTCGCCGAGCGTCTTGGCGCACGCCTCGTAGCCTTCGGGCGGGCCGCCGTACGGGTCGTACACCTCCAGGGCCCGCCGCTCCTCGCGGCGCTCGGCGGCCGACTGGACGATCGCGCGCGCCCGCTCCGCCGTGTCGGAGCGGTAACGGCGCCCTCCGGCGCCGGCCGCCAGCGCGGCGAACTCGGGCAGCGTGAACGTCTTGCGCGCCGCCTGCGGGTCGAGGGAGACGGCCACGGCGCGGTGCCCGTTCTCCATGGTCAGCAGCAGGTCGGAGGACCTGACGAGATCGAGGTCCAGCACGCGGGCCCGGTGCGTGCGGCCGTCGAGGCCCAGCCTGCCCAGGGCGGCGACCGCGTGGGGGGCCATCGGGTGGCCGACCAGCGCGCGCACGCCCGCGCTCCCCGTGGCCACGGGCATGGCCGCGGAGTGGAGCATCGCCTTGGCGATCACCTCTGCCATGGCGGAACGGCAGATGTTGGCCGTGCACACCAGCAGGATGCGGAACTCACCACTCACGCCCGCCAATCTAATCGCTCCCGCCGTCCCGGGTGGGGCAGATTCGTGGCGGGCGCCGGCGCCGTGGGGGCCGCTGAGGCGTTCCCGAACGCGGGCGCGGCGCTGAGGCGTTCCCGGGCGCGGGTGTGGCGCTGAGGCGTTCCCGGGCGCGGGTGTGGCACTGAGCGTGTTCCTCAGCGCGGGTGCGGTGCTGAGGCGTTCTTGGGCGTGGGCGCGGCGCTGAGACGGGCGCTGAGGCGTTCCGGCGGGCGGGCCGGCGGAGCGGGTGGCGGACGGCCGTCCCGCCCCGCGGCCGGCGGCTCAGGTGTCCTCGAGGCGGAAGCCCACCTTCATGCCTACCTGGAAGTGCGCGACCTCTCCCGCGTCGAGGTGCCCGCGGATCTCGGTCACCTCGAACCAGTCGAGGTGCCGCAAGGTCTCGGACGCCCTCTTGAGGCCGTTGCGGATGGCCTGGTCGACGCTCTCCCCCGATGTGCCGACGATCTCGGTGACCCGGTACGTACGATCCGTCATCTCCACATCCTCCTTACTCGAAGGCCATGATCGCATGACCTCCCTCCCCGCCCGGGGGTGCCGTGGCGACCCGGCCCTCCTGGGTCTACCGTGGGAACTATGAAGGGGTGGCGCAAGAAACCGGATGTCCACCAGGTGACGGACGCCAAGCCGTCGCTGACGTCCGACATCCGCAAGCGGGAGATCAGCTACCTCATCAAGATGGGGATCCGCACGCTCTGCCTGATCCTGGCCGTGGTGGTGCCGGTGCCGTGGCCGTACCGGCTGCTGTTCATCGCGGCGGCGGTCTTTTTGCCATACATAGCGGTAATCGGGGCCAATGAGAGGGGCGAGGCAGGCCCGCCACCTACCTTTCAGTCCCCTGAGGCTAACCAAACCGAGATACCGCTGCATCGACGCGAGATCGGGTCGTGACTAAGTCTTGACGCATCCCACGGGTTGTAGGTGTACGCTTTAGCCATAGCGCTCCGGTCCCCCGTCGGAGTGCTGGTGCCGGCGTTCCGGGCCCCCGTCGGAACGCCGATGAAGCGACGCCGGGTGGTTTGCCCCCGTAACCACCCGGCGTCGCCCTTTTCCCGGCCGTGATTTGATCACTCCACGCGATCCACGCAGTTGGATAGGGCGGCTTTCCCGAAATCGTTTACACTCGCCCCCGCCTCGTTATTCCCAGGAAATCTTCAGGCGGGTGGCGAGCTTGACTTCAAGAGTTCGTTCGAGTCTTAGCCGTCTGTCAGCGTCTCAGTTGTCGCCTGACCCCAGTTCTTCGCCAATGTGGTCAGTCGCGCCACAGCGTCCTCAGGGGCCACGCCGGCGCCCTGGGCCAGGCCGAGCAGGTACGCCGTCAGCGGCGCGGCCGGCCTGGCGACGCCGTGGGCGACCTCCTTGGTGAGCTCGAGAATCTGGTCCCGGTCCACCAGCGCCGGGTCGATGCCCAGCTCCTTGCAGGCCAGGCTGGTCCATTCGTTCAGCACGTGCATATGAGCCTCCTCCAGGTCGTTCATTGTGTCTTGGTCGAACCAGGGGCGTCCGTTCCCGGCGGTGCGAGGCGGACGCGCGACGGCCAGGGGGCCCGAGCCGCCGGCCGGCGCGGAAGTGCCGTCACCCGGCCCGCCAGACGGAGCGGCCCGGCAGCGCCCGGCACGCCGGTCTGAGCAGCGGCGGGCGGTGCCGGGGCGCCGGGCATGGCGCTTCAGCCGCCGATGGCGGACATGGGGCGGGAGGGCTGGAGGAAGGACGGGTCGTCGATGCCGTGGCCCGCACGCTTGCGGGACACCGCCACCATCCACCGCTCGGCCAGCTCCTCGTCCGAGGCCCCGGCGCGCATCGCCGTCTTCAGGTCGGACTCCTCGGTGGCGAACAGGCAGTTGCGCACCTGGCCGTCGGCGGTGAGGCGGACCCGGTCGCACGCGCCGCAGAACGGCCGTGTCACCGAGCCGATCACGCCGACCCGGGCGGGCCCGCCGTCCACGAGGAACCGCTCGGCCGGGGCGCTGCCGCGCTCCTCCAGGTCGTCGGGCGTGAGGTCGAAGGAGGCGGACAGGAGGCCGAGGATCTCGTCGGCGGTGACCATGTCCTCGCGGCTCCAGCCGTGCTGGGCGTCGAGCGGCATCTGCTCGATGAAGCGCAGCTCGTAGCCCCGGGCCAGGCACCAGCGCAGCAGCGGCGCGGCCTCGTGGTCGTTGACGCCGCGCATGAGCACCGTGTTGACCTTGACGGGGCGCAGGCCGGCGGCGTCGGCGGCGGCGAGCCCGTCGATAACGTCGGCGTGCCTGTCGCGGTGCGCGAGCCGCTTGAACGTGCCGGCGTCGAGCGTGTCGAGGGAGACGTTGACCCGGTGGAGGCCGGCGGCGGCCAGCGGCTCGGCGAGGCGGGCCAGGCCGATGCCGTTGGTGGTCAGGGAGATCTGGGGCCTGGGGGACAGCGTGGTGGTGCGGGCGACGATGTCGACCAGCTCACGCCGCAGAAGGGGCTCGCCGCCGGTGTAGCGGACCTCGGTGACCCCGAGCCGCTCGACGGCGATCGTCACGAGCCGGACGATCTCGTCGGCGGTGAGGAGCTTCGCGTTGGGCAGCCAGTCGAGGCCCTCGGGAGGCATGCAGTACGTACAGCGCAGATTGCACTTGTCCGTGAGGGACACCCGAAGATCTGTCGCCACCCGTCCGAACGAGTCTCGCAACACGGGGCGTCACCTCCTGTTCGTTTGAGCCAGAGGGCCAGACTACGTCGGCGGTCGGCCTGCGCTCAAAATCCGCCTCTTCATCGCACGACAACACATTCTTCCCTAGATCGATTCCTTGCCGGTGGGGGACGTTTCCGGCGTTTCCGGACGGCGGTCCGCAGTCCTTCGCGCGGCATCAGCCGTCTACCAGGGCGGCGGCGCGGGCGCGGCGTCGTCGGTGATCGGTACGGGGGGCGGTCGGCGGTCTCGTGGGTGCCTCGTACACGTCCTGGCGGGACATGGCGCCGGCGCCCCGAGAGCGCGTGGGTGTCGGTCAGAGGGCGGCGTGCCAGGACTCGCGGGCGCGCACCAGCTCCGCCAGGTGCTTGCGCGACCACTCGCAGCCGGCGTTCATCGGCTCCAGGAGGCTGCGGCCGAGGTCGGTGAGCGCGTATTCGACGCGGGGCGGGATCTCGGCGTACGCGGTGCGGGTGAGCAGGCCGTCGCGCTCCATGGCGCGCAGGGACTCGGTGAGCACCTTCGGGGTGATGCCGCGCAGGACCGTCTGGAGCTCGTTGAAGCGGCGCGGGCCGAGCTCCAGGCAGCGGATGATCTTCGCGGTCCACTTGTCGCCGATGCGGATCGGCGCGGCGACCGGCGGGCAGCCGGTGAACATGTCCGGATCGAGGGGCTCGGCCATCCCGTCATCGTAGGCAACTATCGTTGCGGAAAGCGACATCTCCCCATCTACCGTCTGCGGAGGCGGCCGGGCGATCCGGCCGCCGGTCGGGATCGCGTGGACGGAGTGTGTGGCATGAGCAGGATCGTGGTGTTCGGCGCCGGCGGGCGGGCCGGGGTGAAGGTGGTCGCGGAGGCGGCCGGGCGCGGGCACGAGGTGACGGCCGTGGTGCGGGATCCGGGGAAATATCCGGATCTGGGCGGCGAGAGGGTGCGGGTGCTGGCGGGAGACGTCACCGACGCCGCCGGCGTGGCCGGGCTCGCGGCGGGGCACGACGCGGCGCTGCAGGTCGCGGCGCGGCTGGACATGCCGTCGGAGGAGTTCTACACCGCGGCCGCGCGGGCCCTGGTGGACGGGCTGGCGCGGGCCGGGGTGCCGCGGCTGGTGGCGCTGGGCATCGGGAGCCTGCTGGAGGTCTCGCCCGGGGTGCGGCTCGTGGACACGCCGGGGTTCCCGGCCGACGCGCGGGCGTTCTCGCTGGGGCACGCCGCGGAGCTGGAGGTGCTGGAGGGGTCGGCGCTCGACTGGGTGGTGATCGCGCCGCCGCCCGTGTTCCTGGACGCCGAGGCGGGCAGGACGGGGCGGTACCGGTTCGGGGACGGGCGGGTGCCGGAGTCCGGGGAGGGGGATCCGGCGTTCTCGTACGCGGATCTGGCGGTGGCGCTCGTGGACGAGGTGGACCGTCCCCGGCATCACCGGGTTCAGGTCGCCGTGTCCTATTGACGGCGTTCACGGCCCCGGACATGGCGGACGCCCGGCCGGGGTCGGCCGGGCGTCCGGGTGTGACTAGTGGCGGTGGCCGACGACCTTGACCCAGTCCTTGCCCTCCGAGGGCGCCAGGTAGCGGCTCCCCTCGAAGACCGCGCGCCACGTGCCCGACGTGCGGGCCGGCACCCTCAGGCCGAAGTAGCCCTTGCCGCCGGTGCGGACGGTGTCCACGTGCTCCCAGCGGCCGCTGCCGTCAGGCTGGAAGAGGATCACGATCCGCTTGTACGCCAGGCGGTGCCAGCGCTCCGACTTCTTGCAGGTGTCGGCGTGGTGCACCGAGACGAAGCCGCTGATGTAGTCCTCGTCGCACTGCACAGAGAGCTTGCCCTCAAGGGTGAGGGGCTTGCCCCGCCACGCGGGCTCCGGGTTCGCGTCGAACTGCAGGGTCGTGTAGCCGCCCGCGACGTCGGGGTCCAGGCCCGGGTCCGGGTCCGCGAGCGCGGGCGAGGCGGCGGTGGCCACCATCGTGGCGCCCAGGGCAGCAGCCGCCAGACCGGCGGCTAGGCGTCGCATCATCAAAATCAGATTTCCTTCCCCGTCTGGAAAACGCGCCCCAAGCCGGGGCACGTCACCGCCAATGACGCGTAAGGGGAAGGAAAAGTTGCGACAAAGTTGATCACGATTCGGCAACGGCGTTTCGTGTGGCGTTTGATGCGCTTTTTGGTTCAGGCACTATTGCGCGATTTGTCGGGATTTAGAGACATCTGAGGCGTAGTGTCCTGTTCCGGGGTAGCGGACGCGCCAGTAGCCGCCCGTACGACCCTGCACCGTGCCCATGAACGCGCCGGCCGCGTCCGTGGTCGTCTCCCCCACCGTCTCCCAGGCCGCGGCCTCGTCCGGACGCCAGAGGATCTCGAGCCGCTGCTTGGCGAACGGGCCGTAGTCGGTGAGGCCGCGCGGGTCCACCCGGGTGAGCGAGCCACGCATGCGTACGCCGTCCGTACGGGCCGACTTCTCCGCCCGCACCTCCGAGAGCCTGGTCTCGCGCCTGAGCTCGAACGACGCGTACTCCGTGATCGTCGCCCCGCCCGCGCCCCTGGCGGTGGCGGTGATCGTCCAGGTGCCCGCGGGGTAGAAGCGGTTCAGCTTCTTGTCCGGCAGGAACCTCCAGGTCTGCCAGCCGTCGGCCATCCGGGCCGGCGGGGGCGGGGCCAGGCGCCACACCAGGCGCGGCGGGATCTGCGGGTGCGACTGCGCGGGAACGCCGTCCTTGGGGCCCGCGCCGGCCGGGACGGGATCCGCCACCGGGTCGGCCACGGGGTCGGCAACGGAACCGGCAACGGGGTCGGCAACGGAACCGGCCGCGCCCGGCGCGGCGGGCGACGGCGCGGCACCCGTGCCCGGGCCTGAGCCTGTGCCTGTGCCCGGATCGGGCGCGGGAGCTGGAGCGAGGCCCGGCGACGGGGCCGGGGCCGAGTCCTCGGCCGGGGCGAGACCCGGTGACGGGTCCGCGGCGGGGGCCTGAGCCGACCCGCGGGACTGGCCCGACCCGTGAACCGGGTCCGTCCCGTCGGTCCGGCCCGACGCCCGGGCCGGGGTGAGCGGCGAGGCCTGGGCCGGCTCCTGGCCCGGGGCCAGGACCGGCGCCTGAGCCTGGGCCGGGGCCTGGCCGGGAGCCTGATCCGGCGCGTGCGCCGGAGGCTGGGCGGGGACCTGATCCGGCGCCTGGGCCGGCGACTGAGCAGGCGTCTGAGGTGGTGCTTGGGCGGGCGGCTGGTCGGGTTGCTGGACAGGAGGCCGTACCGGGGATTGGACAGGGGGCCGGGCCGGTGGGTCCGCGGGTGAAGGCGCGGACGGGGGTGTCTTCGACAGGTCCGGTACGTGGGCCGGCGGGGCGCCGGGCTCGACCTTGACGGTGACGCCGTCCTTGCCCCGCGCCCCCTTGGCGATCACGTCGATCACCAGGCGGACGGAACCCTGCGCCCCTACGACCGGATCGGCGGGGCGTACGGTGATGGCGCTGATGTCGAGCTCACTCGCGGCGGAGAAGGCGGGTGCGGGCACCGTGAGCGACCCCGCCGCGAGCGAGACGAGAAGAAAGCTTCTGGTCATGATCGAGACGGTAGGAACCGTCCGGTAATGACCAGGACCACAACACACGCCCCTAATGGCAAAACCGGCTCAACCCGAAGAGACGCGCATCCGGCCGGCCGGATGCGGTTACCCGTAGAGCCTTTCGATGATGTCGGCGTATTTCGTGTGGATGATGCGCCGCTTCAGCTTCAGGCTCGGGGTGAGCTCCTCGGTCTCGGCCGTCCACTCCACGCCCAGCAGCGCCCACTTCTTGACCTGCTGCACCCTGGCCAGCTTGGCGTTGGCGGCCATCACCGCCGACTCCACCTCCTTGAGGACCTCCGGGTGCTCGGCCAGCTCGGCGAGCGAGTCGAACGTGATGCCGCGCGCCTGCGCCCAGCCGGGCGCCACCTCGGCGTCCAGCGTCAGCACGGCCACCGGGTGCGGCCGGTTGTCGCCGTAGGCGAGGGCCTGGCCGATGAGGCTGTGCTCCTTGAGGTGGTTCTCGATCTCGGCCGGTGAGATGTTCTCGCCGCCCGCGGTGATGATCAGCTCCTTCTTGCGGTCCACGACGCGGTAGAAGCCGTCCTCGTCGACCGTGCCGATGTCGCCGGTGTGCAGCCAGCCGTCGGCGTCCAGCAGCTCGGCGGTGGCCTGGGCGCGGTGGAGGTAGCCGCCGGTGTTGAGCGGGCTGCGGGTGAGGATCTCGCCGTCCTCGGCGATGCGGATCTCGACGCCGGGCTCGGCCCTGCCGACGGTGCCCAGGCGGTAGCAGGCGGGGCTGTTGCCGGTGAAGGCGCCGGTGGTCTCCGTCATGCCGTACACGTCGATGACCTTCAGCCCGAGACCCGCGTAGAAGTGCTGCACCTCGGGGGCCAGCGGCGCGGCGCCGGTGGCGGTCCACTCGGCGCGGTCGAACCCGATCATGCCGCGGATGACGGACAGGAGCGAGGCGTCGGCCTGGTCGTAGGCGGCCTGGATCTCGGGGGTGATCGTGCGGCCGTACTGGCCGGCCTCGACGTACGCGGCGCCCGCCTCCATGGCCTTGCGCACGGCGGCCTGCTGCTCCTCCGGCTGGGTGGCGAGCACGGCCAGCAGGCGGGCCATCATCTTCTCCCACACGCGCGGCACGCCGAAGAACATCATCGGCCTGACCTGGCCTAATGTGGCCCCGAGGTTGGCCAGGTCGGTGCAGAAGTGCACGTGGGAGACCTTGACCAGGGGCAGGTAGAGGCTGAGGATCCGCTCGGCGATGTGGGCGTAGGTGAGGTAGGAGATCTGCGTGCCGCGCACGGGCAGCGAGGTGAGGCGGTCGGTGGCGGCGACCTCGTAGAAGATGTTGGCGTGGGTGAGCGGCACGCCCTTGGGGGTGCCGGTCGTGCCCGAGGTGTAGAGGACGGTGGCCACGTCGTCGGGGGTGACCGCGCGCCAGCGGGCCTCGACCGTGTCCGGGTCCGCGGCCAGCCGCTCCCGGCCCAGGTCGAGGAAGTCGGCCCAGGTCATGAACCGGTCGCCGGCGGGCGCCCCGTCCAGCATGATGATCTTGCGGAGGCCGTCCAGCCCGTCGAGCACCGGCTCCCAGCGGGCCAGGTCGGCCGGGCCGCCGAGGACGGCGTACCGGGCGTCCACGTCGCCGGCCACGAAGGCGATCTGGTCGGACGCGAACGTCGAGTAGATCGTGCAGCCCACCCCGCCCGCGTGCACGGCGCCGAGGTCGGCCAGCACGTGCTCACTGCGGTTGACCATCATGAGGGCCACCGCCTCGCCGGGCCGGAGCCCGAGGGCGGCGAACGCGGCCGCGATCTCCAGGATCCGCCGGCGGGCCTGGCCGTAGGTCAGCGTCTTCCAGCCGTCCCCGTCCGGATCGGAGTAGGCGGGCGCGTCACCGTGTTGCTCGGCCGCCTGTCTGAGTTGCTCACAGACGGTACGGCCGGCGATCTGACGCTCGATCTCGGCCCGGACTTCGAGGACTTCGGCCATGGCACCCGCCTCCAGTCAGTATTCACTTGCATGAATGGGATGCATCGCACCACACCCCCGGAGCAGCGGCAAGTGCTTGCGGAGAGAGATCCGCGAGCTTCACGTAGAGTGATCACTTGCATGCGGAAAGTGCTCGACAGGGGGGTATATGAGCGACGGTGGCGGCAGGACGTTCTTCGGGCATCCCTGGGGGCTGGCCACGCTGTTCGGCACCGAGATGTGGGAGCGGTTCTCCTGGTACGGCCTGCGGGCGATCCTGGCCACCTTCATGGCCGCGTCGCCCGCGCACCAGGGCCTGGGCCTGTCGCAGGAGACGTCCCAGGCGGTCGTCGGCGTCTACGGCGCGCTCATCTACCTGGTGGCGCTGCCGGGCGGGTGGATCGCGGACCGCATCCTCGGGGCGCGCCGGTCGGTGTTCTGGGGCGGGTTCGTCATCATGCTCGGGCACATCAGCATGGCGATCCCGGTGACGTCGCCGTTCTTCGTCTGGCTGGGGCTGCTGCTGATCATCGCCGGCACGGGCCTGCTCAAGCCGAACATCTCCGTCATGGTCGGCCGGCTCTACCCGGACGAGGACGACGCGCGCAGGGACGCCGGGTTCTCGCTGTTCTACCTGGGCATCAACCTGGGCGCCTTCTTCGCGCCCATCGTGGTGGGCTGGCTGGCCGCCGGCGACCGGTGGCACCTGGGGTTCAGCGCGGCGGCGGTCGGCATGGCGCTGGGCCTGGTCCAGTACGTCTGGGGCGGCCGCAACCTGCGCGGCGTCGGCGAGCGCCCCGGCCTGCGCCTGACCCGCCGCGAACGCCTGCGCTTCGCCCGGGTCGTGACCCTCGGCACGGCGGCGGTGGCGATCGCGCTGGCGGCCTGGGCGGCGACCGGCACGCTCACGATCGACCGGCTCACCGTGGCGATCACGGTGGTCATCCTGATCGTGCCCATCGCCTACTTCGCGTACATCATGCTCGGCAGCCACGACCTGACCGAGGACGAGCGCATCCGGATGAAGGCCTACATCTGGCTGTTCGTGGCGGCGGCCGTCTTCTGGATGCTCTACGACCTGGCGCCGAGCAAGCTGCTGTTCTTCGCCGCGGACCACACCGACCTGTCGCTGTTCGGCGTCCCGATCCAGGCGGCCACGACGCAGTCGTTCAACCCGCTGTTCATCATGATCTTCGTGCCGGTGTTCGCGGCGCTGTGGGTGAAGCTGGGCACGCGGGTGAGCACGCCGCAGAAGTTCGGGTTCGCGCTCGTCATGGTGGGGCTGAGCTTCGTGGTCATGGCGGTGGCGGCGGGGCTGGCCGGGGCCGGGCGGGTCTCGGTGTGGTGGCTGGTGCTGGTCTACCTGGTCCAGGTGTTCGGGGAGCTGTCGCTGAGCCCGGTCGGGCTGTCGGTGACGACGAAGCTGGCGCCCGAGGCGTTCAAGGGGCAGATGCTGGGGATCTGGTTCATCGCGGTGTCGGTGGGCGACGCGGTCGGCGGGCAGACGGGGCGGCTCAACCGGGTGCTGTCCGAGCCGATGTACTACCTGGTGCTGGCGGCGATGGCGGTCGTGGCGGGGATCGCGCTGTTCATGTTCACGCGGAGGCTGCGGGTGATGATGGCCGAGCATCACGAACCCGCCATGCGGTAGACATTTCGATCGTGTCCGAAATTCTGGATCTAGCCGGCATTTTCGTCTTCGCGTTGTCCGGCGCGCTCATGGGCGTACGCAAGCGGCTCGACGTGGTCGGGATGGGGGTGCTGGCCGAGATGACCGCGCTGGGCGGGGGCGTCGTCCGCGACCTCATCCTCAACGTGCGGCCGATCGCCTTCCAGAGCGTCGGCTACGTGCTGGTGCCGGTCGTGGCGACGGTGATCGTCTTCTTCTGGCACCCGCACGTGGCCCGGGTGATGCCGGCCATCCTGGTCCTGGACGCGGCCGGGCTCGGGCTGTTCTGCGCGGTCGGGACGGAGAAGGCCATGGAGTACGGCCTCAGCCCCCTGCACGCGGCGCTGCTGGGCGTCACGACGGGGGTGGGCGGGGGGATGCTCCGCGACGTGCTGGCCGGGCAGATCCCCGCGCTCCTGTACGACCGGCAGTTCTACGCGGTGCCGGCCATGCTGGGGTCGGGGGTGATGGCGGGGCTGTCGTCGTACGGTCTGCACGGGTGGCCGGCGGTGCTGGCGGCGGCGATGCTGGCGTTCGGCCTGCGGATCGCGGCCATGCGCCGCAAGTGGCAGGCACCGCTGGCCAGGGGCCTCAACGAGTGAGGTCACACCATCGCGATGAGCGAGTCCGGGGGGCGGGGGGTGCCGGAGGGGCCGTGGTCGCGGGCGGCGCGCAGGCGGACGACCGCGTCCGTCAGGGCCTGGGGCGGCTGGGTGAAGGGGAGGCGGAGGTAGCCCTCGTGGGTGCCCTCCAGGCCGAACCAGGGGCCGGGCGCCAGGCGTACGCCGTGGGAGGCGGCCGCCTCGGCGAGCGGGGTCGAGCCGCCGGCGTCCAGGCGTACCCACAGGGTGCCGCCGCCGCGCGGCAGCTCGAACGTCCATTCCGGCAGGTGCTCGCGCAGGCCCGCGACCAGCGCGTCGCGTGAGGCGCGCAGGGTGCGGCGGCGTTCGGCGCGGGTCTCCTCCAGCCGGTCGAACAGCCGCGCCACCACGAGTTGCTCCAGCACCGGGCTGGCGATGTCCACCGACGAGCGGAAGGTGGCCAGGCGGCGGGCGAGCGCGGCGGTGGTGCGGATCCAGCCGATGCGCAGCCCGCCCCACCACAGCTTGGACGCCGACCCGATGCTGATCATCCGGCTGTCGCTGTCGAACGCCGCCATCGGCGAGGTGCGGGGCACCTCGTCCAGCGCCAGCTCCGACCAGGTCTCGTCCACCAGCACCATGGTGTCGTTCCGCCGGGCGGCGCCCGCGACGGCGGCGCGGACGGGGTCCTCCATGAGGGCGCCCGTCGGGTTCTGGAAGTCGGGCATGAGGTAGGCCAGGCGGGCGCCCGACTGCCGCATGGCCCCGGCGACCAGGTCCTGCTGCCAGCCCTCGTGGGAGATCCCGACCGGGACGATGCGGGCGCCGCGGTGGCGGGCCGCGTCGATGGCGTGCGGGTACGTCGGCGACTCCACCACCACCGCGTCGCCGGCGCCGACGAGCAGGCCCATGACGAGCTGGATGGCGTGCTGGGAGCCGGTGGTGACGATGATCTGCTCGGGCCTGGTGGCCACTCCCCTGGCGGTGTACCGGGCGGCGATCCGCTCCCTGAGCACGGGCAGGCCCATGGGGTCGTAGCCGTTGCCCATGCCGTACCGGGGGATGTCCTCGACCGCCTCCGCCATGGCGGCGGTGAGCGCCGTGGGGCCGGGCGGGGCGGCGCAGTGGAGCTGGACGAGGCTGTCGCCGTCGGTGCTGAGCCACGGGTTCTCGGCCGTCGTGGCCGGGTCGGGCAGGGCGGTCCAGCTGCCCGAGCCCTGCCGGCTCTCCAGGTAGCCGCGCTCGCGCAGCAGGTCGTAGGCCGAGGTCACGGTGGTGCGGCTGACCTGGAGGACCTCGGCCAGGTGGCGTTCGGCGGGCATGCGGACGCGGACCGGGAGCCGGCCGTCCATGATCAGGCCGCGGACGCCGTCGGCGAGGGCGCGGTAGTACGGCCGCGCGTCCGGGCCGATGCCGACCAGCCGGGCCACCTGCGTCGCTGAGACATGTCTCATAAGGCCACTTTTCGTTATTGGCCCTGTTTTGGCAAGTGGCAAGATGCCAATCTGGGTCCACTATGAGCGAGACCACCACCGTCCCCGAGCGGAGTTCACTGCCCGCCCGCCTCTTCCGCCTCTACGGCGGCCTGGCCCTGTACGGGGCCGGCATCGGCCTCCAGGTCGAGTCCGGGCTGGGCAACGACCCCTGGGACGTCTTCCACCAGGGCCTCGGCCTCAGGCTCGGGCTGTCCATCGGAACCGTGATCATCGCGGTGGGCGCCCTGGTGATGCTGCTGTGGATCCCGCTGAAGCAGAAGCCGGGTCTCGGGACGATCAGCAACGTGGTGTTCCTCGGCCTGTTCGCCGACGCCGCGATCTTCCTGCTCCCGGCCCCGGGCAACGTCGTGCTGCAGGCCCTGTACGTGGCGCTCGGCGTCACCTCCATCGCCCTGGCCACGGTCCTGTACATCGGCGCCGGCATGGGCCCGGGCCCCCGCGACGGCGTCATGACCGGCCTGATGCGCCTCGGCCTGTCGGTACGGCTCTCGCGGCTGCTCATCGAGGTCACCGTGCTGATCGCCGGCTGGCTGCTGGGCGGGACGGTGGGCCTGGGGACGCTGGCGTTCGCGCTGGCCATCGGGCCGTTGACGCAGCTGTTCACCCGCTGGTTCCCTCTGACGTGATCCTCGTGGCCGGGCCGATCATGACGCGACATGATCGGCCCGGCCACGGGATCACCCCTCCTCGCAGTAGCGTCTAGGCATGCGGATCGAGGATTACGCCCTGATCGGAGACATGCAGTCGGCCGCGCTGGTGGGGAGGGACGGTTCGATCGACTGGCTCTGCCTGCCCAGGTTCGACTCGCCGTCGTGTTTCTCGGCGCTGCTCGGCACCGAGCGCAACGGCAGCTGGTGGCTCGGGCCCACCGGGAGGAAGCCAGCCACCAGGCGCCGGTACCGCCCCGACACGCTCATCCTGGAGAGCGAGTGGGACACCCCGACGGGCACCGTCCGTGTGATCGACTTCATGCCGCCGCGCGACCGCAACCCCGACGTCGTCCGCATCGTCGAGGGCGTCTCCGGGACCGTGGAGGTCTCCACCCAGCTCCGGGTGCGCTTCGACTACGGCCGGATCGTGCCGTGGGTGCGCCGGACCAACGGGCACATGCAGGCCATCGGCGGGCCCGACTCGGTGTGGCTGCACTCCCCCGTGCCGCTCAAGGGCGGCGACTACGCCCACCGGGCGACCTTCACCGTCAAGGAGGGCGACCGGCTGCCGTTCGTGTTCACCTGGCACCCCTCGCACGAGCCGATGCCGCCGCAGATCGACTGCCATGAGCAGCTCGCGGAGACCGAGGCGTTCTGGGCGGAGTGGGTGGCCAAGTGCACCTACTCGGGGCCCTACCGGGAGGCCGTGGTCAGGTCGCTGATCACGCTGAAGGGGCTGACGTACGCGCCGACCGGCGGCATCGTGGCCGCGGCCACCACGTCCCTGCCCGAGGACATCGGCGGGGTGCGCAACTGGGACTACCGCTTCTGCTGGCTGCGCGACGCGACGCTGACGCTCGACGCGCTGATCAGCTCGGGCTACCTGGAGGAGGCGGCCGACTGGCGGGCGTGGCTGCTGCGCGCCATCGCCGGCCGCCCGCAGGACCTGCAGATCATGTACGGCGTCGCGGGCGAGCGCCGCCTGCCCGAGCTGCGCCTGGACTGGCTCGACGGCTACGAGGACTCCCGCCCCGTCCGGATCGGGAACGAGGCGGTCAAGCAGCTCCAGCTCGACGTGTACGGCGAGGTCATGAACTGCCTCTACGTCTCGCGCTCGCGCGGCCTGTCGCCCGACGACCGGGCCTGGAGCATCCAGCGGCAGCTGCTCGACTATGTGGAGGACCACTGGGACGAGCCGGACGAGGGCCTGTGGGAGGTGCGGGGGCCGCGCCGGCACTTCGTGCACTCGAAGGTGATGTGCTGGGTGGCGCTCGACCGGGCGGTCAAATACGTCGAGGGCTTCGGGCGTACCGGGCCGGTGGAGAAGTGGCGGGCGCTGCGCGACGTCATCCACGCGGAGATCTGCGAGAAGGGCTACGACCGGCAGCGCAACACCTTCACCCAGTCGTACGGCTCCTCCGAGCTGGACGCGGCCCTGCTGATGATCCCCGTGGTGGGCTTCCTGCCCGTCGACGACCCCCGCGTGGCGGGGACGGTCGCGGCGATCGAGAAGGAGCTCATGTCCGACGGCTTCGTCCTGCGCTACCCGCTGGCCGCCGACAACGACGTGGACGGCCTGCCGGGTGGCGAGGGCGCGTTCCTGGCGTGCAGCTTCTGGCTGGTGGAGGTGATGGCGATGCAGGGCCGCAAGGAGGAGGCGAAGGATCTGTTCGAGCGGCTGCTGGCGCTGCGCAACGACGTGGGCCTGCTGGCGGAGGAGTTCGACCCGCGATATGACCGCCTGGTCGGCAACTTCCCGCAGGCCTTCAGCCACGTGCCTCTGGTGCACGCCGCCCGCGCCCTGTCGTAGCAGATCACCCGCCTGAACCGGGCCGTCCCCCGCGCGAGACGGCCCGGCATCTGCCCGGCATTTGCTGATCTTCCGCCGTTCATGTCCGATTCATCCGGTTCCGCCACGCTCCCGCCGTAGCCGGAGCACCCTTTCGGCGGGACGGAGAAAAGCACCTTCATGAGTCACGGCCATCACCATCAGCACGAGCACGAGCACGGGCACGGGCACGGGCACGGGCACACGCACGACCATGTGCACGAGGACCTCGGAGACAACGAGGCGGCACAGGCGCGGGACCTTTCGATCCCGGACGGCGAGCTGCCGCCCGGGCAGCTCTCCCGGCGGCGGATGTTCCGCCGGGCGGGCCTGCTGGGAGCCGGGCTGACCGCCGCCGGCGTCCTGGGGGGTCAGGGCCAGGCGGCGGCCGCCACCACCCCTGGGGACGAGGGACGCGGCCGGGAGCCCAGGGACGGCTACCAGTGGCTGGCCGGCGACCACCACATCCACACCCAGTACAGCTCCGACGGCATCTACCGGGTCATCGACCAGGTCCGCCACGGCAACGCGTACGGCCTGGGCTGGATGGTCATCACCGACCACGGTGGCGCCACGCACGCCAAGATCGGCGTGGACAAGGTCAACCCCGACATCGTGGCGGCCCGCGAGTCCGTCAAGGACACGCTGGTCTTCCAGGGCCTGGAGTGGAACATCCCGGCCGCCGAGCACGGCACCGTGTTCGTCGCCCCCGGCCGGGGCGAGGTCGAGACGCTCAAGGAGTTCGAGAACTCCTTCGACGGCTCGGTGAAGGGCGCGAGCTCCAACACGCCGCAGAACGAGGCGCTGGCCATCGCCGGCCTGAACTTCCTGGCCGACGCCGTCAGGAAGCGCCGGATCCCCGACGCGCTGTTCCTCGCCAACCACCCCTCCAGGAAGGGCATCGACTCCCCGCACGAGATCCGCGGCTGGCGCGACGCCCAGCCGTCGATCGCGGTCGGCATGGAGGGCGCCCCCGGCCACCAGGCCGCCGGCATCCCCAAGCCGAACGGCCCCGGCGGCGGGCGGGGCATCTACGACAGCAACCCCGGCCCCGACTCCTTCCCCGGCTACCCGGCCGAGAGCTACAAGACCTTCGGCGGGTTCGACTGGATGACCGCCACCGTGGGCGGGCTCTGGGACAGCCTGCTGGCCGAGGGCAAGCCGTGGTGGATCACGGCGAACTCCGACGCCCACTGGGTGCACGCCGACACCAGCGACCGCGGCCCGAACAGCGACTTCAACGCCAACGGCCGCTACGAGGACCCCATCTACAAGGGCGTGGCCAACTTCGGCTCCGGCGACTTCTGGCCCGGCTACTACAGCAGGACCCACGTCGGCGCGGAGGACTTCTCCTACCGCGCGGTCATGGACGGCCTGCGCGCCGGGCGCGTCTGGGTGGACCACGGCGGCCTGATCAGCGCCCTGGTGGTGCGGGCCCGCGCGGCCGGCACCGGTCAGCGCGGGGTGACGCTCGGCGACACCCTCCACGTACGCAGGGGCGCCCGCGTCGAGCTGGCCATCGAGATCACCCTGGCCGGGCGGCCCAACTGGGCGCAGTTCGTGCCCGCGCTGGCCCGGGTGGACGTCATCCAGGGCGACGTCACCGGCCCCGCCGCCGACAAGGACGCCTTCACCACGCCGAGCACGAAGGTCGTGAAGTCGTTCGAGGTGGGCAGGAACAGCGGCACCGTCACCTTCACGTACCAGCTGGGCGCCGTCGACCGCCCGGTGTACGTGCGGCTGCGCGGCACCGACGGCAAGCGCGGCGCCCCCGGCCTGCTGGGCGCCGCGGTGGACCCGAACGGCCCGCAGATCGACGTGTACGGCGACGCCGACCCGTGGAACGACCTGTGGTTCTACAGCAACCCCATCTGGGTCCTGCCGCGCCGATGATCCTCGGTTTCGACACGGGCGCGCGTACGCTCCCCGAGGCCGAGCACCTGCTCCACACCGTGGCGCGGGAGCTCGGCCTGCCGGGCGACGCCGTCGGCTGCACCCATTTCGTCCCGGCGGGACCGGCGGGCGAGGAGCCGCACGTGGCCTGCTCGCTGGCCGTGCCGGGCCCGGTGACCCCTCCCCCGGCGGCCACGTCGTGGGCGCTCGGCGACGCGCGTACCGGGCCGCTGGCGGCGGGGGCGGCGCTGGCGGCGGCCGAGCACGCCGCGCGGCGCGGCGGCCGGATCGTCACCTTCCCCGGCCGTGACCTGCTCACCGGCACCCTCAGCGCTGGTGAGCTCCGCAGTGGCTCGGCCATCGACCGGGTGCTGGTGCTCGCCTCACCCGACCCGCCCGCCGACGACGTGCTCATCGTGACGAACGAGCACGTCAGGCCGGTCTGGCGGGACGGGCTCATGACCCTGCTCACCATGCCGGCCGCCGGTGGCCGGCTCGCCCCCGCCGAGGTGCCGAACCCGACTCCCTGCTGCGCCGACCACACCTGAGCCTCTTACGGGCCGGTGAGGCGGCGCTCGCCTTCGGTGGTGAGCACGAACACCTGCCAGTTGTAGTAGGCGTAGAACGCGCGCGGGTCCCGCTTGATCTGGCGGGCGTGCAGCAGGATCGCGTTCACGTACGCCTGCGACGGGTTGTAGGCGTGCAGCGCCCGCTGGTAGTCGCGAGGGGCGCCGGTGGCCTTGAGGTAGTTGGCCGCGCCCATGATCGCGTCACGCGGGTCCTGCACGTCACCGCCCAGCCCGTACGCCTTCCAGGTCGCGGGCATGAACTGCATCGGCCCCTGGGCCCCGGCGTGGCTGTCGGACTTCACCCGGCCGAACTTCGTCTCGGCGAACATCACCGCCGCCAGCACCTCCCACTCCACCCCGAACCGGCGCTCGGCCTTCTTGAAGAATCCGAGCAGCTCGGCGGCGGGGCGGGCCGGTTGGGTCCGGAACACGGCGGTGGGCTTGATGGGGCGGGCCAGGGCGAGCAGCTCGCGGATCGCCCCGGTGTTGTCCCTGGCCTGGGCGGCCAGGGCGGAGGGCAGGCGGGCGAAGGCCCGGGAGGCGACCTCGGGGTGGCGGGCGGCATGGCGGTAGATGCGCTGCTGGTACAGGGCCAGCAGCTCGACGTCCTCGGGCGGCGCGCCGCGCGCCGCCGCCCCGTCGCCGGTCCAGGCGTCGATGGCGTCGTTGAGCGCGGCGGTGGTCTCCTTCAGGGCCGCGGCCATCCTGGCGGCGCTCGCCGGGACCTTCTCGCCGGGCTCGGGAAGCGCCTTCTCCGGGGCGCCCGCCGTCGCGCTGGGCGCTGACGACGGCGCTGACGACTGGGCTGACGACTGGGCTGACGACTGGGCCGACGACGGGAGCGGCGCCGCGGAGCCGCTCCCGTCGGGCGCTCCGCAGGCCGCCGTCCCGGCGAGCGCGGCGACCGCGACGGCTGCGGCAGCCCCGCGGCCCGGGCGTCTCAGCTGCTTCTGGCGTGCCTCCATGGACGGCCAACCTACCCGGTACGCGGCGCCCGTCCCAGATCGATCCCGGCACCCACGCCCCGGATCGCCCCCCGCACCCGGCAGCGCCGCGAGCCCACGGCGGTCACGCGTACGGGGTGAGGAACTCCCCGGGCCGCAGGGCCCGCGCGACGATCCGCACGTCGCCGATCCAGCCGTAGTAGCCCTGCCCGTACTTCAGCGCGAACTGCGTCCCGCCGATCGCGAACGGCCGGCCCAGCGTCGAGATGCCCTTCGACGGCTGCGACGGGTTGCGGGCGATCCTCGAGCCGTCCACGTACACCACCGTCCGCCGCGCGTCGTTGACCACCGCCAGGTGCATCCAGCGACCCACCGGCAGGGCGTGGCTCCACGAGGTGGGGTCGGCGTCGCGGTCCGTCGGGTAGACGACGTACTGCAGGAATCGCTCGGGCGACAGGTTCAGGCTGCACGTGGGCTCGTCGGGCGACCAGCCGCTGGACTTGCCGGCGTCGCCGCTGCGGCCCTCCCAGCTCAGGATGCCCATCCACGCGTGGTCGCCCTCGAACGGCTTCGGCAGCTTGACGAACGCCTCGATCGTGTACCCGGACTCGAACGTCATGGCGTTGATCGGCGCGTTCGCCGCCGACCTGAGCACCGCGCCCCGGTCGGGGTTCTTGCCGCCGTCGAAGCGGAGGCTGGCGTGGGCGGGCTGGCCCTCGTGGTGCTCGGCCGACCACTTCAGCGTCTCGGGGGCGCTGGCGTGCAGCAGCTCCATGGTCAGGTCGTTGCCGCCGCCGGTCAGGTCGCGGGCGACCGTGCCGGCCGGGACGACCGCGCCGTCCGTTCCCGCGCCCGCCAGGCCCTCCCCGTCGAACCGCCAGTACGCCACCGTGCCCCTCGGCATCACCTCCCGCGCCGGCCGGGGCGGGACCGGGGTACGCGGGGCGAACCCGGCGAAGCGCACGTCGAAATCGATCTCGATGCTGAAGCGGTCCACGGGGCCGGTCAGCTCGAGGTGCTCGGCCTCCAGCGGCGTGCGCTCGTCCGGGTCACGCTCCAGCAGCCACGGCGACAGCGTCTCGACGTCGATCACGTTGCGGACGAGGTCGAAGGCATAGAGCCGGACCATGCCCGCGCCGCCGTAGTAGCGGTCCTGGTAGTTGGCGATGTGCACGTGCACGTCGTGGCCGGCGTCGTTCTTGAGCACCGTACGGCCGGGCGGCCAGTAGTGGCCGTTGAGCGTCAGGAAGATCTGGTCGTTGCGCCTGATGAGCCCGTCCCACAACCGCTGCCCGAACTGCGACAGCGCGGCCACCCCGTCCTCGCCCGCCCAGGCCAGGTCGTGGGTGGTGAGGATGACGGGCAGCGTGCGGTTGGCGTCGATGACGCCCTGCGCCCACTGCAGGCCCTTGGCGGAGATCCGCCAGTCGAGCGCGAGCACCAGCCACTGCCGGCCGCCCGCGTCGAGCACGTGGTAGCTGTTGTACCCGTCGGGCGACGCGCCGCGGAACGTGGGCATCCTGGCGTACCTGGCTGGGCCGAACGCCTTGAGGTAGGCGCTGTCGCCGCGCTGGTCGTCGGTGCCGGAGCTCACGTCGTGGTTGCCGGCCAGGACGCTGTAGGACAGTCGGCCGTCCAGGGCCCGGAACGCGTCGGCGGCCAGGCCGAGCTCCTGCTCCGTGCCGTGCTCGGTGACGTCGCCGAGGTGGGTCATGAAGGCGATGTTCCGGCTCTCGCGCTCGCCGGTGAGGAAGCGGAACGTCTGGCGCACGGGGGCCGGGTCGGAGCGGTCCTCGTCGAAGAGGTACTGCGTGTCGGGCAGCACGCCGATGGTGAAGCGCGGGCTCCGGCGGTCGAACCTGCCGCCGGTCGCCGCGTCGGCGGTCGCCGCGTGGGCCGGGGCCGTCATGCCGGCGAGGGTCCCGGCGGCGGGGGCCGCGAGTGCCGCCGTCAGCAGGGCCCGGCGGCCGAGGGAGGGGTGGGACATGTGTCGTACTCCGTTTCAGGGTGCCGCCAGCACCATGATCGTCGTACGTGGCGCGGTGGTGCCGCGGGCGATAACGCCCGCCCTCCGCGGGCCGAAATCTTGTCACGCGTCCGGGGCGTGCAGGATCGCGAGCAGGGTCCTGGCGTGGTCCGCGAGCTCGGCGGGGGTGAAGCGGGCGAGCCTGCCGGTGAGCGCCAGCTCGTACTCGCCGCCCCTCGGCGTGGCGGTCAGGCCGAGGTCGAAGCTCGCGTCGTCCACCTCGTGCTCCCAGACGCGGGCCGACAGGCCGGTCCAGCCGGGCGGCGGCTCGGGGTCGTCGCGGTGGACGAACGCGGCCTGGAAGGACGGGTGCACGCCGGGCAGCCGGTGGCCGCCGAGACCGGAGACGAGGGCGTCGAACGGGATCTCCGCGGCCAGCGCCCCGGCGACGGCCTCCCTGACGCGGGCGAGCAGCGCCGGGAAGCCGTCCGGCACCCGCACGCGCAGCGGCACGAGGTTGATGAAGCAGCCCGCGACCGGCTCCAGCTCGCGGCGGGCGCGCCCGCTCGTCACCGTGCCCACCACCAGGTCGCCGCGCCCGCTCAACCGGTGCAGCAGCACCAGGTACGCCGCCAGCAGCGCGGCGAACGGCGTGACCGGCCCGCCCCCGCGGAGCCCGTCCACCACCTCCCGCCCGGCCCGCACCACGGCGGTCGCGCTGCCGCCCCGCGCGGGCGGGACGCGCGGGAACAGCGGCTCGATCCCGGCCAGCCGGTCCCGCCAGTACGGCAGCCGCCCGGGCACCCGCTCCGCGGCCCTGGCCAGGGACCAGGCGGCGTAGTCGGCGTACTGGACGGACGGGGGCGGCGGGAGGTCCGCGCCCGAGTACAGCGCCGCCAGCTCGGCCGCCATCAGCGCCACCGAGCCGCCGTCGCCCGCGATGTGGTGGCAGGCCAGGAACAGGCGGTGCTCGCGCGGGCCGAGCCGGTAGACGGTCAGCCGCAGGAGCGGGCCACGTTCGAGGTCGAACCGCTCCCCCGCCGCCGCCCGGGCCAGCCGCAGCGCCTCCTCCTCGGGCAGGCCGGTCAGGTCGAGCAGCTCCAGCGGCACCGGCTGCACAGGCCGGATCACCTGGTGCGGCAGGCCGTCTACGGCGGTGTAGCGGGTGCGCAGCGCCTCGTGCCTGGACACCAGCGCGGTGCGCGCTACTGACAGCCGGTGCAGGTCCAGCTCGCCGGTGAGGGCCAGGCCGAGGGTGACGTTCGGCGGGGCCGCGTCCGGGGTGGCCTGGGCGGCCAGCCAGATCCTGCGCTGCTCGTGGGAGCACTCCAGCGGCTCGCCGGTCCTGGGCACGGGCGGGATGGCGGTGGCCGCCGCCTTCCTGGCGAGCAGCCTGGTCAGCAGCTCGCGCCGCCGGTCGGTGAGCTCCGTCATCGGCTTCCTCGCCGCTCGGTCGGCTGTCGTGGGGTGTCCTCGACGAGCGCGGCCGGTGACTCGAGCGCCGCCCTGATCGCCTCCAGGAACTGGACGGCGTCGTGCCCGTTGGCGTAGCGGTGGTCGTAGGCCAGCCCGAGGTGCACGGTGTGCCGCGCCTCGAACCCGTCCCCGACCGGCACCGCCTCCCTCCGCGGCGCCGCCAGCGACAGGGCGCAGACGTGGCCGGGGAAGACGATCGGGATCGCCAGCGTGACCGCGCCCTGGTTGTGCAGGGTCACCACGATGTTGGCGCCCGACAGGTCCTCCTCGCGGAAGGCGCCGCGCATCGCGGCCAGCCGGTGTTTCATGAGCGTCCGGGAGATCTCGCCCAGCGAGCGGTTCGTGGCGTCGTGCACCACGGGGACGAACAGCCCCTTCCCGGCGTCCATGGTGACGCCGACGTGCGCGGTGGCGGCGCGGCGCAGGCGGCCGGGGGCGATCGGGGTGGCGTACGCGACCTCGAACCGCCCGACCAGCCCGGCCACGGCCTTGACCAGCAGCTCGGGCAGGCCGACCAGGGTGCGTTCCCTGGTGGTGAGGTCGCGGGCCAGCCGCAGCGCGTCCTCGACGTCGACCTTGACCACGGTGTAGGCGGCGGGCACCTCGCGGTGGGTCCGGCTCACCACGTCGGCGATGCGCCGCTGGGTCCTGGGCAGGACGAGCTCCGCCGCGTCCGCGCCGCCGAGGGCTGCGGGGACGGCCGGTTGCGGGGCGGCCCCGTCTTGCAGGGCGGCCCCGTCTTGGAGGGCGGCCACGTCGGCTCGGCGGATCAGCCGCTTCCCCAGGGCGCGGACCCGGTCCTCGCCGATGCCCAGCTCGTCCATGAGCGTGCGGGCGGGGGCGGTGATGACCACGTCGGGAGCCATCCCGGCCGCGGGCTCAAGGGTAGGCGCGGGCGCGGCGGTGGAGGCGGGTGAGGGGGTGGGGGTGGCGAGGGTGGCGATGGTCTGGCCGGGGAGGCACTCGGCGCCCTCCCCGACCAGGTGCCGCAGCAGGCCCTCGGTCTCGGCCGCCAGCTCCTCGACCGTCTTCGACGTCTCGATCAGCGCCAGGACGTCCCCCGGCCGTACCGTGGAGCCGTCCTTCGCGACCCACTCCAGCAGCAGGTACCGCGCGTCGTTGCTGTTGATCTTCGGTACGACGACGCCGGTCATGCCAGCGCCTCCAGGACGGCCCGGCGGATGGTATGTGCGTGCACGAGCACCTCGCGTTCCAGGTGAGGAGCGGCGGGGATGATGCCCGCTGCCGCGCTGACCAGCGTGATCGGCCGGGTCAGCCGGTCCCACAGCACGGGGTGCAGCCGGGCCGCCACCTCGGCGCCCCAGGTGCCGCCCGCGCCACCGTCCTCGGCGACGCAGACGTGCCGGCCGCGCGGCGGCACCCCGCCCAGCTCGAACGGGTACAGCCGGGCGGGCACCAGCAGCTCGCACAGGACGTCGTGCTCCAGCAGCAGCTCGCGCATGGCCTCCAGGGCACGGTGCGCCATCCCGCCGGGCACGATCAGGGTGCAGTCGTAGTCCGCGACCCCCTCCAGGAACACCCGGGCCACCCCCGGCCGCTCCCCCACCTCCTCGAACCGGAACAGGTCGTCCACCACCCCCTCGCGGAACATCCGCCGCGTGTACAGCACCTTGTCCTCGAAGAGCAGGCACGGCCGCCGCGTGCCGAGGCAGTGCTCCAGCAGGGCGCGGGCGTCGTGGAACGGGGTCAGCTCCAGCACCGACAGGCCCGGGACGCCGATGAAGTGCTTCTGCGGGCTCTGGCTGTGCGTCGGCCCGTATCCCCGGTGCCCGCCCGACGGGCAGCGGACGACCAGGGGCACGGGGACCGGGCGGCCGTACATGGTGGGGGTCTTGCCGGCGAAGTTCAGGAGCTGGTCGAAGGCGAGCGCGGCGAAGTCGGCGAACATGATCTCGACGATGGCCTTGTCGCCGGCCAGCGCCAGCCCGGCTCCGGCGCCGACGATGGCGCCCTCGCTGAGCGGGGTGGAGCGCACGCGCTCGCCGAACCGCGACGACAGGCCCTTGGTGACCTTGAAGGCGCCGCCGTACGGGTCGGTGATGTCCTCGCCCAGCACGTACACGCCGGGGTCGGCGGCCAGGACGTCGTGCAGCGCGCGGTTCAGGTGCTCGGCGACCCGCTCGGCCCGGACCGGCCCGGTCACGTCGCCGTCCAGGGCGCGGGCGGGCGCGCCGACACCTCGGCCACCAGGGCGGCCACGTGCCGCCGCGCGCTCTCGTCGGCCGCCGCGAACTGACGGGGGAAGGCGGCGGCGTAACGCTCGTACCAGTCGTTCTCCCTGACACGGGCCAGCTCGCCCGGGCCACGGGTGTCGTCGCCCTTGCTGTGCGGCCCCACCCGATGCGTGACGAACTCCACCACCAGCGGGAACCCCTCCCTGACCGCCGCGACCGGCGCGGCCAGCTCGGCGCGCACGGCGTTCACGTCGATCGAGTGGATCCGCCGGTACGGGATGCCGAACGCGGCCGCCCGGCCGGCGATCGTGCCCGCCATCGCGTTCCCGGTGGGCGTGGACTGGGCGATGCCGTTGTTCTCCACCACGACCAGCAGCGGCACTCTCCAGAGCGCGGCCAGGTTGAGCGCCTCGTACACCGCGCCCTCGCCCCAGGTGCCGTCGCCCACGTACGCGCAGACCAGCGCGCCGCCGCCGGTCCTGCGCAGGCGCAGGGCCATGCCGGTCGCCACCGGCAGGCTCTCGCCCTGCACGCCGGTGGACATGAAGTTGCGGTGGTAGACGTGCTGGCTGCCGCCCACGCCGCCGCACAGCGCGCCCTGCCTGCCCATGATCTCGGCCAGCAGGCCGCCGGCCTCGTCGCCGTAGCGGGCCAGGAAGTGACCGTGGCCGCGGTGGTTGCTGAAGGTGAAGTCGTCCTCGCGGAGGAGGGGGGTCAGGGCGACGGGCACGTACTCCTGGCCCAGGCAGGTGTGCGTGGTGCCGCTCAGCAGGCCCTCGGCGAAGAGGCGGAGCAGGGCGTGCTCGAAGTGCCGGATCAGCAGGAGGCGGCCGAGGTCGTCCTGGGCGAGCGGCGACAGGCCGCGCTCCAGCCCTGCCACGATCATGCCGTTCCTCCCGTCCTGGCCCGGGCGGCGGCCAGCCTGGCCAGCGCCGCCCGCCGTCCGGACAGGGCCTGGCGGGCCGGGGTCAGCGTGGTCAGGTACCGCTCCAGTGCGTCCTTCTCCAGGCCGTCCGTGAAGCGGCGGGCGGCCTGCCGGGAGCGGGCGGCGAGGTCGCGGTGGTGGCCGGGGTCGTCCAGGAGCCGCCGCAGCGCCGCCAGCCAGGGGCCCAGGTCCTGCGCGGGGAGCACGGGGGCCGGGCGCGCGTGCCCGGCCGTCTGGTAGCGCTCCACGCGGTTGACGGGCAGCAGGTACGGGACGCCGAGCTTGGCCTCGGCCAGGCCGCCCACGTCGGAGGCCAGGACGGGGACGCCGCGGAGCATGGCCTCGACGCAGGTGTACCCGAAGGTCTCGTCCCAGAGGGAGGGCATGAGCAGGACCTTGGTACGGCCGAGGATCTCGCCGATGTCGTCGCTCGGCGGGATGACGGCGATGTTGGGGCGGGCGGCCAGGGCTGCTCGTTCGGCGTCCGTGGTGCCCCAGGTCGGGACGGCCAGGAAGGGCGCGTCGGGGCAGGCGTCGGCCAGGGCCAGGAAGATCGGCAGGCCCTTGTAGCCGCAGGGGTTGATCATGGTGACGTACGGGGCGGGGGCCGTCTGGTGGCCGGTGTCCTCGTAAATGTGTGGATATATCAGTGTTGACTCCAGGGAGGCGTGGCGCAGGCAGTAGTCCTGCGCGGCCCGGCTGACCGCGACCACCCCGGCCGCGCGGCGCACCATCCGCACGCCGGCCGCGCTCGGATAGAACGCGCCCGGGCCGAACGGCAGTTGCTGCAGGGTGTGCACCAGGTAGACGACCCGCTCGGGGGTCGCGCGGAGCGCCGCGCCCAGCACGACCAGGCCGGGGTCGTCGGAGGGGACCAGCGTCCAGTCGGGCGCCAGCCCGGCGGCCACGTCGGCGACCCGCCGGGCCAGCAGGGACGGCTCGGTCACGGCGTGCACGGTCACGCCTTCGTGGCCGTACCCGACCTCGCCGGGCCGGCCGGTCTCGACGAGCCGGGCGCCGCGCCGTACCAGCTCCGCCGTCCCCGCCTCGGGTGAGGTGGTTCGCATGGCTCCGGAGAAGGGGGCCACCACGTGCACCTCGTGACCGCGGGCGGCGAGCCGCTCCATGAGGAGGCGGTTGGACTTGTTCGCGCCGCCGTGGGAGGGGAGGTGGATCATGTTCTGGGCGAGCAGGATTCTCACGACGCGCCCCGCTCTGCCCGGCGGCGGCGCAGCCGCGCGGCCAGCACCCGCCGCTGCTCGACGGGCAGGGCTTGGACGCGCAAGGGCTGGACGGGCGGGGGCTGCGCGGGCGAGGCCTGCGCGGGCGCGGCTTGGGCGGGCGCGGCTTGCGCTGGGAGGGACTGTCCGGGCGCGGCTTGCGCGGGGAGGGACTGCGCGGACCGGGCCTGTGGGGTGAGGGCCGGCCGGTTGTTCAGGGGTGGGCGGGTGGCGGACGGTTTCAGGAGGGACTCCAGGTGTTCGGCGGCGACGACCAGGCTGCCGGCGGCGTCCTGGGGGACGATGCCGGTCCGGGCCCGGCCGTCCTTCAAGGCGGCGGCCAGTGCTTCGGCCACCTCCTCGGCGGTCCAGCGGTGCTCCGGGAGCCAGCGGGCCAGACCCGCCGTGGCCAGGCGCGCGGCGTTGTCGGGGCGGTCGGCTCCGTGCGCCAGGATCACCTGCGGGGTCCCGGCGACGAGCGCCCTGGTCAGGGTGCCGATCCCGCCGTGATGCAGCACCGCCGCGACCTGGGGCATCACCGTGCGGAACGGCAGCCGGGGAGACCACCGAACGTCCGGCGGGAGGGGCTGGGGGACCAGCTCGGCGTGCGGGACCACCAGCAACATCGGCAGCCCGGCGATCCGGCACCCGCCCATGGCCGCCCGGTAGAACCCCTCGTGCAACATCCGCCCGGTGCCCCCGGTGACCAGCACCGGCCGCACCGGCCCGGCCAGGAACTCCACCACCTCCGCGGGTAACCCCTCGACGGGCCCCCGCCCGAACCCGCTGCCCCGGTCAGGGGGCTCAGGCCCAGGGTCGCCATCCCGATCGGTGCGCTCGGGCCCGGGGCAGGTGTCTCCCGGGGCGGGTCGGCGGTCGGGGGCGGGCTGGGGGCGGGTCGTGGGAGGTGGGTTCGGGGGGTCGTCCGGGAGGGGGAAACCGGTCAGGACGATTGCGGCGCCCGTGCCGGGGCCGGCCTCGTCGAACCAGCGGGGCCAGAGGCCGAGCTGGAGGTCGGCGGAGGAGAACCAGGCCCGCCAGTCCCCGACCGGCCCCAGTCCGAGGCGGGCGCGGACCTCGTCGATGCCGCCGGCGAGCACGTGCTGGTGCAGGTGGCGGGCGACGTCGGTGGCCATGGGCTGGATCGGGGCCACCGCCACCCAGGCGGCGGGTACCCCGAGCAGCTCCCGTACCAGGAGCACGGACAGGGCGGAGGTGTGCCGGCCGACCAGGACCGTGCGGCCGGGCAGGACACGGGCGGCGAGCGCGCGGCACTCCGTCGCGAGCTGGTCGAAGAGGGCGTTGCGGCGGTAGAAGTCCAGCCAGTCCAGCGTGGCCTTCCCCCCGGGCAGCAGGGCGGTGTCGGCGGAGTAGCGCTCGAACCCGTCCGGCGTGTCGATCGGTACGAACCCGAGCCCCGCCTCCTCGACCCGCCCCCGGTACGGGGAGTGGGTCAGGAGCGTCACCTCGTGCCCGCGTTCCCGCAGCACCCGGCCCAGCCGGACGAACGGCAGCACGTCGCCGTCCGACCCGTGGGTCACCAGCAGCATGCTCGACGCGGGTGCGGTCGCCGGGCCCGTCACGTCGAGGTCTCGCCGAGCGGCGAGGTCTCGTCCAGCAGCGCCCGTACGTCCTCCTCGGACATGCCGTCCAGCTCGTCGAGCAGCTCCGCGAGCTGGTCGTCGGCGAGCCCGCCGAGCAGCGCATCGTCGATGAGGCGGGCCGCCGCGGACACGGTGAACTCGGCGGAGAAGAGCTCGTCCACGGGCAGTTCGACGCCGTACTGCTCCTGGACCCTCGCCAGGAACCGCACCACGGTGAGCGACTGCGCGCCCAGCGCGAAGAAGTCGTCGGTGAGGGAGCGTGGCGGGGTGGTCAGGAGCTCGGTCCAGATCCCCATGACGGCTTCCTCTGTCGGTGTCATTACCGTTCTCCGGACGTTCAGAGGGCAGGCAGAGTCGTGGGAGCGCTCCCAAAAAACGCCCCTGGAAGGCCCCCAGGACGAGCCTGGGATCACGGCGGAGAGATGTCAAGAGAACAGTCTCAGTAATGTTTCCGAAACGCCGTTGTAAGGAATCCCAGCTAGAGAGCACATAGCGGCCTTTTGGTAGACCAATCAAGTTAAATCTTCAATTGATGTTGACCGCAGAGCGAACGCCTCCTTAACCTGACTGCCCGTGGGAGCGTTCCCACGAAATCTGTTCCGCGGGTGCTCGTAGCGGGCGTCTGGTCCCACCTCCGAGCTGGGGCGAGCACGCCTGTCCGACGAAGGATGGCGCGATGCGCGAAATGCCGCAGAGGGAGATCCCGATCCACCCACCAGCCCCTTGGCTGCCTTGGCAGAGCTGAATGAGACAGCTCTGCCGCTGCCGGCCCTGCCGGGGATGGTGCCGCTGTTCGAGGCCTGGGCGGCGAAGGCTCCCGAGCGGGTGGCGGTGGTGGACGGTGGCCGGGCGCTGTCGTACGGGGAGGTGAACGCGGCGGCCAACCGGCTGGCCCGTCGCCTGCTCGACACCGGGGATCCGGGCGTGGTGGCGATCTTCGCCGGGCGGTCGGCCGAGGCGCTGGTGGCCATGCTGGCGGTGCTCAAGGCCGGAGCCGCGTACCTGCCGCTGGATCCCGGCTACCCCGCCGCGCGGATCGAGCTCGTGCTCGCCGACTCCGGCGCCCGCACCGTGCTGGTGCCCGGACACCTGCGCGACCGGCTGCCCGCCTTCGACGGCACCGTGCTGGAAACAGGTGACGATTTATCGTCATATAGCGCCAGTAATCTGGACAAAGTTATTGATGAGGCTGATCCCGCTTATATTCTCTACACTTCCGGCTCCACCGGGCGGCCGAAAGGCGTGGTGGTGCCGCACCGGGCCTTGCTGAACTTCCTGGTCTCCATGGAAAACCTGCTGGACGCCGGAGAAGACGACGCCTGGCTGGCCCTGACCTCGCTTTCCTTTGATATTTCCGGCCTTGAGCTGTATTTACCGCTCGTCACAGGCGCCCGTACGGTGATCGCCGACGCGGGCACGGCGCGTGACGGTCACCGCCTGGCCGAGCTGATCCGGCGGGAGGGCGTCACCCACGTCCAGGCCACGCCGTCGGGCTGGCGGGTGCTGCTGGCCGCCGACTACGCCGACCCCGCCGTCACGGCCCTGGTCGGCGGCGAGGCGCTGACGGTCCCGCTGGCGGCCGAGCTGAGGAGCAGGACCGGCCGGCTGGTCAACGTGTACGGCCCCACCGAGACCACCATCTGGTCCACCGCCTGGGAGGTCCCCGGCGACCCGGACCACGTCTCCATCGGCCGCCCGATCGGCAACACCCGGATCCACATCGTCGATGACCGCCTCCGACCGGCCTCCACGGGCGAGCTGCTGATCGGCGGCCTCGGCCTGGCCCACGGCTACCACCACCGCCCCGCCCTCACCGCCGACCGCTTCATCCCCGACCCCTACGGCCCACCAGGAGCCCGCCTCTACCGCACCGGCGACATCGTCCGCCTCCACGACGACGGCACCCTCCACTACCTCGGCCGCACCGACAACCAGATCAAACTCCGCGGCCACCGCATCGAACTCGGCGAAATCGAATCCACCCTCGAAACCCACCCCGCCGTCCGCCAGGCCGTCGCCGCCGTGCATCGCGAGACCCTGGTCGCCTACCTCGTCGGCGACCTCCCGGACGGCCCCGCCTTACGGGCCCACCTCGCCGACCGCCTGCCCCCGTACATGATCCCCCAGGTCTTCGTCCCGCTCGAAACCCTGCCCCTCACCCCGAACGGCAAGGTCGACCGCAAGGCGCTCCCCGCGCCGGAGCTCGCGGAGAGCGGCGCGGGGCGGGTGCCGGGGACGGCCGTCGAGCGGCAGGTGACCGAGGTGTTCGCGGAGGTGCTCGGCCTGGACGTGGTGGGCACCGGGGACGACTTCTTCCTGCTGGGCGGGCACTCGCTGCTCGCGGCCAGGGCGGCGGCGCGGATCACGCGGCGGCTCGGCGTGGAGGTGCCGGTCGCGGCGTTCTTCGCGCACTCCACGGTGGAGGCGCTGGCCGCCGCCGTACAGGACCTGGAGGCCCCGTCGGCGCCGCCGCGCCCGCGGCCGGCCGGCACCGCCCCGCCGCTCTCCCCCGCTCAGGAGCGGCTGTGGTTCCTGTACCGGCTGGACCCGCAGGACGCCTCCTACAACGTCTACCTGGCGCGGCGGCTGCGCGGGCCGCTGGACGCGAACCTGCTGGCCGCGGCGCTCACCCGCGTCGCGGCGCGGCACGAGACGCTGCGCACCCGCTTCCCCGAGGCGGGCGGGATCCCGGTCGCGGTGGTCGAGCCGCCCGCTCCGGTCCCGGTCGAGCGGCTCGACCTGGCCCACCTGCCGCCCGGCGAGCGCGAGGCGGAGGCGCGGCGGCTGGTGACCGTACGGGTGAACACCCCCATCGACCTGGCCGCCGCTCCCCCACTGCGCGCCACCCTGATCCGCCTGGCGGCCGGCGAGCACGTGCTGTGCGTGGTGTTCCATCACGTCATCGGCGACGGCTGGTCGCAGAACGTCCTGCTGTCCGACCTCGCCGCCTGTTACGAGGGCCGCGAGCTGCCCGCTCTGCCGCTGCAGCACGGCGACGTCACGTACTGGAGGCGGGAGCGGGAGGCGGCCGGTGAGGGTGACGCCGCGCTGGCGTACTGGCGGGCGAGACTGGACGGGCTCCCCGCCCTCGACCTGCCCGCCGACCGCCCGCGCCCGGCCGGGACGAAGCGGCACGGCGCGGTCCACCGGGCCAGCCTGCCCCGCGAGACGGTGGCCGCGCTGGAGGACCTCGGCCGCAGCACCGGGACGACGCTGTTCATGGTGCTGCTCGCCGCCTACCAGGCGCTGCTCGCCCGGCTGAGCGGGCAGCACGACCTCGCGGTGGGCACCGCCGTCGCCGGGCGGGACCGGGTCGAGCTGGAGCCGCTGTTCGGCTTCCTGGCCGAGACGCTGGTGCTGCGCGGCGACCTGTCCGGCGACCCCGCCTTCACCGACCTCCTGGTACGTACGCGGCACGCCGTGCTCGACGCGTTCACCCACGGCGACGTGCCGATGGAGCGGCTCGGCGGCGGGTCCGGGCTGTTCCGGACCATGCTGATTCTGCACACCCAGGACGACGGCGGCACGACGCGGCTCGGGGCCGCCACCGCCGAGGTCTTCCACGCCGGCTACACGCCCGCCCGCTTCGACCTCACGCTGGACGCCTGGCCCGACGCCGGGGGGCTGGAGATGGCGTTCGGGTATGAATCCTCGCTGTTCGACCCGGCGACGATCGAGCACCTGGCCGACCGGTTCGCCGCCCTGCTGCGGGACGTCGCCGCCGCGCCCGGTGCCCGGCTGTCGTGGTTGTCGCGGGTGACGGGGGACGAGCGGGAGCGGCTGCTGTACGGGGTCAACGACACGGCTCTGCCGCTGCCGGCCCTGCCGGGGATGGTGCCGCTGTTCGAGGCCTGGGCGGCGAAGGCTCCCGAGCGGGTGGCGGTGGTGGACGGTGGCCGGGCGCTGTCGTACGGGGAGGTGAACGCGGCGGCCAACCGGCTGGCCCGTCGCCTGCTCGACACCGGGGATCCGGGCGTGGTGGCGATCTTCGCCGGGCGGTCGGCCGAGGCGCTCGTGGCCATGCTGGCGGTGCTCAAGGCCGGAGCCGCGTACCTGCCGCTGGATCCCGGCTACCCCGCCGCGCGGATCGAGCTCGTGCTCGCCGACTCCGGCGCCCGCACCGTGCTGGTGCCCGGACCCCTGCGCGACCGGCTGCCCGCCTTCGACGGCACCGTGCTGGAAACAGGTGATGGTTCATCGGCGTACGACCCGGGCGACCTGAACCTCTCCGTCGATCCCGCCGATCCGGCGTACGTCCTGTACACCTCGGGCTCCACCGGGCGGCCGAAGGGCGTGGTGGTGCCGCACCGGGCGCTGCTGAACTTCCTGGTGTCGATGCGAACCCTGCTGGACGCGGCCGAGGACGACGCCTGGCTGGCCCTGACCTCACTCTCGTTCGACATTTCCGGACTTGAGCTGTACCTGCCGCTGATCACCGGCGGCCGGACCGTGATCGCCGATCCCGGCGCCGCCCTGGACGGCGCCCTTCTGACCGAGCTGATCCGGCGGGAGGGCGTCACCCACGTCCAGGCCACCCCGTCGGGCTGGCGGGTGCTGCTGGCCGGCGGGTACGCCGACCCCGCGGTGACGGCCCTGGTCGGCGGCGAGGCGCTGAGCGAGCCGCTGGCGGCCGAGCTGAGGAGCAGGACCGGCCGGCTGTTCAACGTGTACGGCCCCACCGAGACCACCATCTGGTCCACCGCCTGGGAGGTGCCGGACGAGGTCGGGCGCGTCTCCATCGGGAGCCCGATCGGCAACACCCAGGTCTACGTGCTCGACGAGCGCCTGGAGCCGGTCCCCGCCGGGGCCCCGGGCGAGCTGCTGATCGGCGGCCTCGGCCTGGCCCACGGCTACCACCACCGCCCCGCCCTCACCGCCGACCGCTTCATCCCCGACCCCTACGGCCCACCAGGAGCCCGCCTCTACCGCACCGGCGACATCGTCCGCCTCCACGACGACGGCACCCTCCACTACCTCGGCCGCACCGACAACCAGATCAAACTCCGCGGCCACCGCATCGAACTCGGCGAGATCGAATCCACCCTCGAAACCCACCCCGCCGTCCGCCAGGCCGTCGCCGCCGTCCACCAGGACAGGCTGATCGCGTACGTGGCGGGCGACGCCCCCGAGCCCGCCGCGCTGCGCGCCCACCTCGCCGCGAGCCTGCCCCCGTACATGATCCCCCAGGTCTTCGTCCCGCTCGACGCCCTGCCCCTCACCCCGAACGGCAAGGTCGACCGCAAGGCCCTGCCCGCGCCGGGCGGCGCGGAGGTGCCGCTACGCGCGCGGGGCGCGGGCACGCCGGTGCCGCTGTCCCCGGCGCAGGAGCGGCTCTGGTTCCTGGACTACCTCGGCGGGGAGGGCGCCGCCCCATTGTGCGTGGCCCACCGGCTGCGCGGCCCGCTGGACGAGGGCGCGCTGGCGGCGGCCGTCGCCGGGGTGGCGGCCAGGCACGAGGGGTTGCGGAGCCGGTTCCCCGGCGACGAGGGCCGGCCGCTGCTGGTGGTGCAGGACACGTTCGAGCCGCCGCTCGCCCGCCACGACCTGACCGGGCGGCCGGACGCCGAGGAGGAGGCCGCGCGGCTGGTCGGCGCGTGCGCCGGCGAGCCGTTCGACCTGGCCGCGGCGCCGCCGGTGCGGATGGCGCTGATCCGGCTGGCGCCGGAGGACCACGTGCTGTGCGTGGCGGCGCATCCGATCGTGGCCGACGCGTGGGCGCTGGGCGTGCTGGTGCGCGATCTGGCCGCGCTGTACGAGGGGCGCGAGCTGCCCGCGCCGCCCGTACAGGCCGGGGACGTCACGCTCTGGCGAGGCCGGCGCGAGGCAGCGGCGGAGGCGGGGCTGGAGCACTGGTGCGGGCGGCTGGCCGGGGCGCCGGTCCTGGATCTGCCGCTGGACCGGCCCCGGCCACCGGCCCGCACCGGGGGGCTCGTCGAGCTGCGGCTGACCGCGGAGCTGGCCGCGTCGCTGGAGCGGCTGGGGCGGGAGGCCGGCGGGACGCTGTACACCGTGCTGCTGGCCGCCTACCAGGTGGTGCTGGCCCGGCGGGCCGGGCAGACGGGGTTCATGGTGGGGCGGCCGGTGAGCGGGCGCGAGGCGGACGGGCTGGAGGGGGTGGTCGGGCACCTCACCCGGCATCTGGTGGTCCGGGGTGACCTGTCGGGGGATCCGGGGTTCGCGGAGCTGCTGCGGCGTACCCGGGCGGCCGAGCGGGAGGCGGCCGAGCACGGGGACCTGTCGCCCGAGCGGCTGGTGTCCGCGCTGGGCGTGGAGCGGGATCCGGCGCAGGAGCCGCTGTTCCAGACGACGCTGACGCTGCACGAGGCGCCGCCGGAGCCGGGGACCTTCGGCGGGCTGGAGCACGTGCCCTTCGCGCCCCGGCCGCCGGAGACGGTCTACGACCTGGCCCTGGAGGCCTGGGCCGGGGGCGAGGGGCTCACGCTGGCCTTCCGGTACGACGCCTCGCTGCTGGACGCGGCCGGCGTGGAGCGGCTCGCCGGGCGGTACGCCGCGCTGCTCGACGAGGTGGCGGCCGCCCCGAACCGGCACCTCTCCGAACTGGCAACGCCCGCCGCCGACCGGACGGCCGGGGGCGAGCCGCACGGCCCGGCCGCTGATGGGGCGGCCGGGGGTGAGGCGCACGGCCCGGCCGCGGATGGGGCGGCCGGGCCGGTGCGGGTGCTGGATCCGTGGGGCGTTCCGGTCGCGCCCGGGGACGTCGGCGAGGTGTGGGAGGCCGGGGCGGACGGCGTGCCGCGCGCGACCGGGGAGCGGGCTCGGCCGGGGCCGGACGGGCGGGTGGAGCGGCTGCCGGCCGCGGCCACCGTGGGCGGGTCGGGGGGCGGGTCGGGGCGCGGGTTCCGGCCCGGGTACGTCACCCCGCGCACCGACGCCGAGGCGCTGGTGGCCGACGTGTGGAGCGACCTGCTCGGCGTCTCCCGCGTGGGGGCGGCCGACGACTTCTTCCACCTCGGCGGCCACTCCCTGCTCGCGGTACGCGCCGCGGCCCGCCTGCGCGCCACCGTCGACGTCGACGTACCGATCAGGACGTTCTTCACCCATCGCACGGTGGAGGAGTTCGCGGCCGCGATGGAGGACCTCCTCCTGGCCGACCTGGAGGGCCTGTCCGACGAGGAGGCCATCCGCCTGCTCGATTCCACGGAGGTGTCGTGACCGGCCTGTCCCCCGCCAAGCAGGCACTGCTGGCACAGCGGCTGCGGCGGCGCACCGCCACGACCACGATCCCACCGCGCCCGGAGGGGACCGCGCCGCCGCTGTCCCACGCCCAGGAGCGGCTGTGGTTCCTGGAGCAGTACGTCCCCGGCACCCCCGCCTACACCGTCTCCTGCACCGCGCGCGTCCGGGGCGAGCTGGACCACGACGCGCTGCGGCGGGCCGTGCACGAGGTGGCCGCCCGGCACGAGAGCCTGCGCAGCCGGTTCGTCACCTCCGACGACGGGATGCCGCGCGTCGTGATCGACCCAGTGGCGGCCCCCGAGTTCTGGACGACCTCCGCGGGGTCGCCGGAGGAGGCCCGCGCGCTGGTGTCGGCGGTGCTGGCCCGCCCGTTCGACCTGGCGGCGGGACCGCTGCTGCGCGTCCTGCTGGTACGGCTCGGCCCGGCTGATCACGCCGCCGACCATGTGCTCATGCTGGCCGCGCACCACGCCGTCGCCGACGGGTGGAGCTGGGACGTGGTGCTGAACGAGCTGTTCGCGCTGCACGACGGGAAGCCCCTGGCCGCGCCGCCGGTGCAGTACGGCGACTACGCCCTGTGGCAGCGCGAGCGCGTCGGCACCCCTGGCTACCTGGCCGATGTGGACTACTGGCGGCGGCAGCTGAGCGGGGTGCCGCCGCTGGAGCTGCCCACCGACCTGCCGCGGCCGGCCGAGCAGGCGTTCGCCGGGGCCGCCCACGGGTTCCGGCTGGACGCCGGGCTGGTCTCGGGGGTGCGGGCGCTGGCCGAGGCCCAGGGGGCGACGCCGTACATGGTGCTGCTGGCCGCGTTCCAGGCACTGCTGGGGCGGTGGTCGGGGCAGAGCTCGTTCGCCGTGGGCAGCCCGGTCAGCGGGCGCGGGCTGCCGGAGCTGGACGGCCTGGTGGGGATGTTCGTCAACACGCTGGCCCTGCGGGCCGACCTGGCGGGGGATCCGGGGTTCGCCGAGCTGGTGTCGAGGGTGCGGGACACGGCGCTGGACGCGTTCGCGCACCAGGAGCTGCCGTTCGACCAGCTCGTCAACGAGCTGCACGTCGAGCGGGACGTCTCCCGGCCGGCGGTGTTCCAGGTGATGTTCGCGCTGCAGAACTACACCGCCCAGCCGGTCGACCCGGGGGCGCGGGAGCTGTCGTGGTTCGCCGCGGACACGGTGGTCAGCCGGTTCGACCTCAGCCTGTACCTGCACGAGGCCGGCGGCGGGCTGGACGGGACGCTGGTCTACAACACCGCGCTGTTCCAGGAGGGCACGGCCGAGCGGCTGGCGGCGGGGCTGGCGGCGCTGCTGCGCTCGGCCGTGGCCGCGCCGGACACCCGCCTGGCGGACCTGGAGCTGCTGCCCGCCGCCGAGCGGGACCGGCTGGCCGCGCTGGGCACGGCCCCCGCGCCCGCGCCGCCGGGGAGCGAGCTGCTGCACGAGCTGGTCTCGGCGCAGGCGGCCCGCACCCCGCGCGCGCCGGCGGTGGTGTTCGGCGGGCGGACGCTGACCTACGAGGCGCTCGAACGGCGGGCCGGGCGGCTCGCGCGGCAGCTGCGCGGGGCCGGGGTGCGGCCGGGCGACCGGGTGGCGGTGTGCCTGGAGCAGTCGGCGGAGCTGGCCGTCGCGCTGCTGGGCGTGCTCAAGGCCGGGGCGGCGTACGTGCCGCTCGACCCGGAGCAGCCGGCCGAGCGGATCGCGTACATGGCGGGCGACGCCGGAGTTCGCACCGCGATCACGTCGGCGGGGTCCCGGGGGCCGCTGCCGGACGGGCTCACCGAGGTGCCGATCGACGGCCCGGAGCCGCCGGACGGGCCCGCCGAGCCGGTGGCGGCCGGGATCGGCCCGTCCGACCTGGCGTACGTGATCTACACCTCCGGCACCACCGGGCGGCCGAAGGGGGTGGCGATCCAGCACCGCGAGGTGGTGACGTACCTGGCGGGGGTGCGCGAGCGCTTCGCGGTCGAGCCCGGCTCCTCCTTCGCGCTGCTGCAGTCGCTGGCCTTCGACTTCGGGGTCACCACCTTCTACCTGGCCCTGATGACCGGCGGCTGCCTGCACCTGATCCCGTCCAGGACGTCGGCCCCGGAGCTGGCCGAGTACTTCGGCCGCGCGCCCGCCGACTACCTCAAGATCACCCCGTCGCACCTGGCGGCGCTGCTGGCCGAGGCCGATCCCGCCGACCTGCTGCCGCGCCGGCTGCTCGTCCTCGGCGGCGAGGCGTCCGGCTGGGCCTGGGCGCGTGAGCTGGCCGCGCTCGGCCGCTGCGCGGTGGTCAACCACTACGGCCCCACGGAGGCCACGGTCGGCATCACCACGTTCCCGGTGGACCCGGCCGAGCCCGCGCGGGAGACCACGCTGCCCATCGGCCGCCCGCTGCCCGGCGCGCGCGTCCAGGTGCTGGACGAGCGGCTGCGGCCAGTGCCCGTGGGCGTGATCGGCGAGATCTACCTGGGCGGCGCCCGGCTGGCCAGGGGGTACCTGGGCAAGCCGGCGCTGACCGCCGACCGGTTCCTGCCCGATCCTGGGGGCGGGCCGGGGGCGCGCATGTACCGCACCGGCGACCTGGGGCGGTGGCTGCCCGACGGCAGCCTGCAGTTCCTCGGGCGCCGCGACCTTCAGGTCAAGGTGCGCGGATACCGGGTGGAGCTGGGCGAGGTCGAGTCCGTGCTGGCGGAGCTGCCCGGGGTCGCCCAGGCCGTGGCCGAGCTGCGCGGCGACCGGCTGGTCGGCTACCTCCTGCCCGCCGACGGCCCTTCCGGGAGCGCCGATCGGGCTCCCGCCGCCGAGCTGCGGGCGTGGCTGCGTGAGCGGCTGCCCGACTACATGATCCCCGTACGGTTCGTCTGGCTCGACTACCTGCCGCTGAAGTCGCACGGCAAGGTGGACCGGGCCGCGCTGCCCGACCCGGGCGACGACCGGCTCGCCGGGGACGCCGGGTTCGTCCCGCCGCGTACCCCCGCCGAGGCGAGCGTCGCCGCGATCTGGGCCGACGTGCTGGGGCTGGCCCGGGTCGGCGCGCTGGACGACTTCTTCGAGCTGGGTGGGCACTCGCTGCTGGCCATGCGGGTGCTGGCCCGGCTGCGCAAGGCCGTCCCGGACCGGCGGCTGACGCTGATGGACCTGTTCAAGCACTCCACCGTCGCGGAGCTGGCCGCGCTGCTCGACGGCGGGTCCGGTGCCGCGGCGGGCGGGTTGCTGCACCTCCTCACGCCGCCCCGGGCCGCCGCGACCACGCTCGTCTGCGCCCCGTACGGCGGGGGCAGCGCGGTGATCTACAAGCCGCTCGCGGACGCCCTGCCCGACGACTGGGCGCTGTACTCGATCGCCGTGCCCGGTCACGAGCTCGGCGAGGAGCCCATGCCGCCGGACGAGGTGGCGCGGGCCTGCGCCGGGGAGATCCTGGCGAACGTCCGGGGGCCGCTCGTCCTGTACGGCCACTGCGGGCTCGGCGCCATGATCGCCGCGGAGATCGCCCGGCGGCTGCACGCCGAGGGGCGCGCGGTGGAGGCCGTCTACCTGGGCGGGATCTTCCCGTTCGCGCGGCCGGAGGGACGGCTGACGCGGCTGCGGCACCGGCTGGAGGATCTGCGCGGCGACCAGGGCCGGGTGAACGCGCTCACGGCGGCCGGGCTCGACGTCTCCGACCTGACGCCGGAGGAGCTCAAGCTGATCGTCCGCAACCGGCGGCACGGCACGCGGGCGGCGGAGCGGTACTTCACCCGGCTGTTCGAGGAGGACGCCGAGCGGCTCGCGGCGCCGGTGATCGCGGTGGCCGGGGAGCGGGATCCGGTCATGGAGTACTACCAGGAGCGGTACCGGGAGTGGCACGTCCTGTCGCCCGTCACCGGGTGCGCGGTGCTGGACGAGGCCGCGCACTTCTTCCTCCGGTACCGGGCGGAGGAGCTGGCGGAGATCGTCACCCGTACGCACGTGGCCATCACGACCGGCGGGACCACCGGGCTGGAACGGGGGGACGGGGAGCGTACGTGGTGGCTGGAGGGCGTCTCGACGGCATCCCCCGGCACCTCGAACGCCCCCCGCACCCCGAGCACCCTCGCCACCGCCGGCATTCCGGAGGTCGCGGGCAGCGGTGACGGCGCGGATCGCCACGGCCTGGCGGGCGGCGCGGACGACGCCGATGGCAACGGGCGGGCGGGCGGTTCGGGTGGCGTGGGCGTGCGGACGGCGGAGCGGGATGGGCCGCGGCCGAGCATGCGGCGCTTCTTCGGGGTGGCCGCCGGGCAGGCGCTGTCGATCGTCGGTTCGGCGCTGACCGAGTTCGCCGTGCCCATCTGGATCTACCTGACCACGGACTCCCTGGTCGACTTCGCGCTGTTCTCCGTGCTGGCGCTCGTACCCGGGATGCTGGTGGCGCCGCTGGCCGGCACCGTCGTGGACCGCAGCGACCGGCGCCGCGTCATGCTGCTCGGCGACGTCGGCGCCGGCGGCTCGCAACTGGCGCTGGGCCTGCTCCTGTGGACCGGCAACCTGCAGACCTGGCACATCTACCCGCTGCTGTTCTGCCTGTCGGTGGCCCTGTCCTTCCAGCGGATCGCGTACGGCTCGGCCATCCCGCAGCTCGTGCCCAAGCGCTTCCTCGGCCACGCCAACGGCGTGGTCGGCATGATCAACGGGGTCGCGCAGCTCATCGTGCCCCTCGCCGCGGCCGGGCTGATGGCGGTCATCGGCCTGGAGGGCATCCTGGCCATCGACGTGATCAGCTACGCGATCGCCATCGGCACCCTGCTGTTCATCCGCTTCCCCGCCACCATGGGCCTGCGCCGCCGCGAGTCGATGGCGGCCGAGCTGGTGAACGGCTTCCGCTACTCCTGGGGCAACAAGGGCTTCCGCCGCATGGTCACGTTCTTCGCGGTGGTCAACCTGTTCATGGCGGCGCTGTTCCTGATGATCTCGCCGCTGGTGCTGTCGTTCGGGTCGCTCGCCGACGTGGGGCGGGTCTCCTTCTTCGGCGGGCTCGGGGTGTTCCTCGGCGGGCTGGGCATGGCGGTGTGGGGCGGGCCGCGCGTGCGGCGGTTCCGCGGGCAGCTGATGTTCACGCTGACGCTGGCGGTGTCGGCGGTGGTGATCGGGGTCCGGGAGGACCTCGTCGTGATCACCGCCGGGGTGTTCAGCCTGTTCCTGTCGCTGACCCTGCTCAACGGGGTCTACACGACGATCGTGCAGGTCAAGATCCCGCAGCGCTATCACGGGCGGGTCTTCGCGCTCAACCAGCTCGTGGCCTTCTCGACGCTGCCACTGGGGTACGCGGTCGTGGCGCCGGTGGGCACCGCCCTGTTCGAGCCGATGTTCGCCGAGGGCGGCGCGCTCGCGGACACGGTCGGCCTGCTGATCGGCACCGGCGAGGGCCGCGGCATCGGCTTCCTGTACCTGCTGCTGGGCGCCGCCATCGCGCTGTGCGTGCTGGTCGCCCGGCGCCGCCGGGTGCTGTGGGACTTCGACGACCTCGTGCCCGACGCCCTGCCCGACGACGTGATCGGATTCGAGGCCCTGCGCAGCCGCGGGGCCCTGGCGAAGGAGAAAAGGTGGACGAGTACCAGGTCGTGATCAACGGTGAGGAGCAGTACTCGGTGTGGCCCGCGGACCGGGAGATCCCGGCCGGGTGGCGGGCGACCGGGTTCGCCGGGGGCAGGGACGACTGCCTGGCGTACATCGAGGAGGTGTGGACCGACATGCGCCCTCTCAGCGCGAGATGAGCGGTGTACGGGCGCAGCGTACGGGCTTCCCGGGCTCACGGCGGCGATCGCCGCGTCATCCGGGTCTGAGAGACTGGGGGCCTGAGAGAGGAGTGGGATGCCCGACCTGCGCCCGCTCCGGCCGGGGGATCCCGAGCGGATCGGTGACCATCGGCTCGTCGGCGTGCTCGGGTCCGGCGGGCAGGGCGTGGTCTACCGGGGGGTGACCGGGTCGGGGCGTGAGGTGGCGATCAAGCTGCTGCACGCGCACCTCGTCCAGGACGACGCCATCGCGCGCGGGTTCCTGCGGGAGGCGGAGGCCGCGCGGCGGGTGGCCGCGTTCTGTACGGCCGCCGTGCTGGACGTCGGGGTGCTGGACGAGCGGCCGTACATCGTCAGCGAATACGTCCCCGGCGACACGCTGTACGCGGCCGTCCGCGCCTCCGGGCCGCGGCGCGGCGGGGCGCTGGACCGGCTGGCGATCTCCACGCTGACCGCGCTGGCCGCGATCCACCAGGCGGGGATCGTGCACCGGGACTTCAAGCCGGGCAACGTCCTGATCGGGCCGGACGGGCCTATCGTGATCGACTTCGGGATCGCCAAGGCGCTCGACGCGACGAGCCGGACCTCCGGCGCGGTGGGGACGCCCGCGTACATGTCGCCCGAGCAGTTCAGGGGCGAGCGGGTCGGCACCGCCTCCGACGTGTTCAGCTGGGCCGGGACGATGGTCTTCGCCGCCACCGGCCGCCCGCCCTTCGCCGGGGACTCGGTGCCGGTCATCATGAACGCGATCCTCACCGGGACTCCTGACTTGTCCGGGGTGCCCGGGCGGCTGATGCGCGAGCTGATCGAGCGGTGCCTGGCCAAGGACCCGGCGCAGCGGCCACAGCCTACGGACCTGCTGCGACGGCTGATCGGGCCGGCAAGCGCCGCCGCGTCCGTACCCGCCCCCGCCCCCACGTCCCCGCCACCCTCCTCCCCCGACCCCGCACCCTCGCCCCAGGCACCCTCGCCCCAAGCGGCCTGGTCCCAGGCACCCTCATCGCAGGCGGCCCCGTCCCAAGCGGCCTCATCCCAGGCGACCCCGTCCCAAGCGGCCTCGTCGCAGGCGGCGCCCGCGTCCCCGTCGCACGGTGCCCCTGCGCCCGCCTCACATGCGGCGCCTGTGTCTCCGGGCCGGGTGGATGCCGGGGCTCCGCCGTTGCCTCCTTCCGGGGTGAGGCCGGCGCAGGACGCGGCGCCGAGCGAGGGGCGGCCGGTCAGCCGGCGGGCGCTCATCGGGGGGCTCACCGCCGCGGCTGCCATCGGTGTGTCGGCGTTCGCCGTCCTCCGCCCGGGAAGCGGCTCGCTGCGGGCGGACGGCGGCACGTCACCGTCGGCCACCGCGTCCACGTCGCCACCTCCGTCCATGTCGGCGTCGGCGTCGGCGTCGGCGTCCCCGTCGCCCGGCTCGGCCGTGGCCGCCGAGCCGTTCGGCACGCCGGTCAAGGGGCCCGTTCCGGTGGCGAGCGGCGGCGGCGAGCCGGCGGCGATGGCCGCGAGCCGAGCCACCGTCGTGTGCGGGACCACCAAGGGGACGGTGGTCGCGTGGGATCTGAACGCGGCCGTCACCCCGCTCGGCGACGGCGGTGGCGCGGTGACGGCCATGGCCGTCGGCGAGCTGGGCGGCCGGCAGGTGACGGCCTCCGGGCACGGTGACGGCCGGATGCGGCTGTGGGGCCCGCGGGGCGAGAGCCTCGCCACCCACCGCGCGGGCGACCCCATCGTGGCCGTCACGGTCGCGGGCCGGGCGGTCGCGGGCCGGGCGGTCGCGGTGTCGCAGAAGTACGACGGCATGAAGGACCTGCGCAGCGTGGTGCGCCTGTGGGACATCTCCACCGGCAAGCAGATCGGCCCCACGATCAACGACCACTTCCAGGGCATCCGCGGGCTCGCGTTCGGCAGGCTGGGCGGCCACGACGTGCTCGTCACCGGTGACGGCGGCCAGCGGGTCCGGGTGTGGCGGCTGTCCACGGGCCGGCAGACGCACTCCTTCCACACGGGCGAGATCGGCGGCATCGAGCTGCTGGCCTGCGGCGAGCTGAAGGGCAAGCCCGTCCTGGTGTCCACGCACCTGGACGCGACCCTGCGCGTGTACGACCTGGCGACGGGCAAGCGCCGGAAGAAGTGGGACTTCAGCGTCCGGAGCCCCGACGACCGGGGGGCCGCCGCCCTGGTGGCGGGGCGGCTCGGTGACGTGCCCGTCGCCGCCGTGGCCCACGCCCCGTGGGGCGGCGACGTCGTCGTGCGGGTCCGGAACCTCGACGACGGCGAGGTCATCGGCGTCCTGGGGGCCGGCGAGGGCGGCTCGATCCGCCGGCTGGCGCTGGCCGAGCTGGACGGCCGGCCCGTCCTGGCCGGCGCGGACGACGGGGGCCTGTTACAGGTCTGGAGCCTCGGCCCGGCGTGAGGCGCGGATGGCGTCCACGCGGTCCATCACCGGGGTGGCCGTGACCCCGTGCAGCACGACCGAGGCCAGGACGGTGAAGCCGGTCACCGCCCACAGCTCCTCGGCGGGCACCCCGAAGCCCGCCTCGCCCAGCGCGTACGCCAGGTAGAACAGCGACCCGATCCCCCGGATCCCGAAGAACGAGATCGCCAGCCGCTCCCTCGGCCCCGCCCGGCCGCGCCACTGGGTCAGCCAGCCGACCAGCGGCCGGATCACCAGCAGGAGCAGGAGCCCGACGGCGGCGCCGCGCCAGGTGAGCGCCGCCAGGCCGCCGGTGGCGACGAAGCCGCCGAGCAGGAGCAGCAGCCAGGCCGTGAGCAGGCGCTCGACCTGCTCCACGAAGCCGTGCAGGACGTTGTTGTAGCCGTGCCCGTGCTCCGCCCGCCTGATGGTGCAGGCGGTGACGAACACCGCGACGAAGCCGTACCCGTGGGCGAGCTCCGTCACCCCGTACGCGAGGAACGTGGCGGCCAGCGCCACGAACCCGTCGCGCCGCTCCGACAGGCGCAGCCCGCCCGACCTGGCGCGGAAGAACAGCCTGCCGAGCAGGCGGCCGATCAGCAACCCCGAGACGACGCCAGCAGCGGTCCGGTAGAGCACGTCCACCAGCGCCCACTCCCCCAGCCAGCCCGCGCCGCCGGCGGTGGCCACGGCGATGGCCGCGTACACGATGGGGAAGGCCAGCCCGTCGTTGAGCCCGGCCTCCGAGGTCAGGGCGAAGCGGACCTCGTCGTCGGCGTTCGCCGCGTCCACGGGCTCGCCCACGTGCACGTCGGAGGCGAGCACCGGGTCCGTGGGCGCGAGCACGGCCCCGAGCAGCAGCGCCGCGCCGATCGGCCAGCCGGGCAGGGCCATGGCCGCGGCGGCGACCCCGGCCACGGTCAGCGGCATGGTCAGGCCCAGCAGCCGCCACGTCGTGGACCAGCCGCGCGGCCCGGCCCGGCGGTTGATCGCCAGGCCGGCGCCCATGAGGGAGATGACGACGCACAGCTCGGTGATGTGCTCCAGGGCCGTGCGGTGGGCGATCGGGTCGGGGTCGGGCAACCCGATGGGCAGCGCGAACAGGACCACGCCGGCGAGCAGGTAGACCAGCGGCAGGGAGAGGGGGCGGCCGGCGAGCACCTCGGGGAGGATCGCGGCGAGCAGGGCGGCGGCTCCGCCGAGGGCCAGGATGAGGTCGAGGGTGGACATCCCGGGCCAGCTGCCCCCAAGATCGCCCCTTATCCCTCCGGCGGGCAAGGGGTGGCGCGCCCGGTCCGGGATCCCGATCGCCGGGCCGGGCGCGCGATCACCCGGCTACGCCGTGCGCAGCCGTTCGATCAGGGCCTTGGCATCGCGTACGAGCGCGGCCCGCGCCGCCGCGTCCCGCACGTTCCCGCGCTGCTCGGCGATCTTCACGAACCGCTCGAGCGCCGAGACGGCCAGCGCCCGCCTGCCCTTCTTCTCGTGCCGCTCGGCCTGTTCGAGCTGCTCCAGCAGCTCGTACGCGGCCTTCCCGGTCACCGCCCCAGACTGCCGGAACCGCGAGATCAGCGCCCGCACGTCGGCGTAGGAGGTGGTGGTCTGGAACGTCACGGTCGCGGTGGCCGTCCGGCCCGCCCGGTCGGTCACGGTGCCGGTGAGCTGGTGCTCGCCGAGCGGCAGCGTCCAGAGCGGCACCGGCTTCCCGGGCGCGACGGCCTTGCCGTCGATCTCGGCGGTGACCCCGGCCACGCCCGACACCGCGTCGGTCGCCGTCAGGACGGGGGTGACCGTCGCCGAGTCGCCGTACGGCTTGGCCTCCACTCCTGTCATCGACAGGACCGGGTTCGACTTGTCGATCTTGACGGTGAGCGTGCCGGCCGGTGAGACGTTGCCGCCGTTGTCGGTGGCCCGGAAGCGGACCTCCTTGGCGCCCTCGGTGCTCAGGGTGACCGGGTTGTTGGCGTTCGCCCAGGTGGTGCCGTCGAGGGAGTACTGACGGCCGGCGACCGTGCCGTTGTCGGTGGCGGTGACGGTGAGCGTGACGTTGCCGGTGTACCAGCCGTCCTTGCCGTCCGGCTGGGCCGGGGCGAGGGCGGCGGTGACGACCGGCGGGGTGGTGTCGGCCACGCCACTGCCCTGGAAGGTGAACGCGTCCAGCTCCACGCCGCCGGAGGAGGTGACGTACAGCCGGCCGGTGCCCTCGGGCAGGCCCTCCAGCGCGGTGGTGACCGTCTGCCAGTCGTCCCCGGCGGGGATCGTCACGGTGGCGAACGGCTCGGCCGTCGGCGACTTCCACCTCAGGGAGAGCGTGCCGGCGCCGGAGGCCGTGGTGCGCACGCCGGTGATCCCGGCGAAGTGGACGGGGTCGTAGGCGATCCAGTCACCGGGGTCGAACGAGGTGACCTTCGCCTTGGCCGAGGCGGTGTCGTCCGGGGTCTCCGTGACGCCGCTGCTCTCGTCGGCGTGCTCGGCCTGCGCCAGCTTCGGGTTGAGGGTGAGCGTGTCCTCGCCGAGCGCGCCGGGGATGTTGCCGGCGCCGTTGTCGCGGTAGCTCACGACGACCACGCCGTAGATATTCTCCGTCTCGCCGTGCTCGGGCGCGCTCGCCGGGGTCGGCCAGGCGCCGGCACAGCCCGTGCCGGTGGTCTCCGGGTGCGCGTGCGTGTCGTGGCCCAGGCCGAACGTCCACTGCACCCGCGAGCACACCGGGTTGTCGCCGTCCTCGGCGTCGGTCACCCCGATCCGGTACGGCAGCGCGTTCCCCCAGTCGAAGAACCCGCCGTCGGGTGGCGTCTGGACGGTCACCACGGGCGCGGTGTTGCCCACGGTGATCTCGACGGAGGTGAGCCCGGCCCGCCCGCCGGAGTCGGTGACGCGCAGCCGGGCCGCGTACTGGCCCAGCTCGGTGTAGGTGTGGGTGACCGTGGCGCCGGTGCCGTCGAAGGTGCCGTCGCCGTCGAAGTCCCACTCGTACGTCAGGGCGCCCGGCTCGGTGTCCCGCGAGGAGGTGGCGTCGAAGGCGACCGTGAGCGGCGCGGTGCTGCTCGACGTCTTGTCCACGGTGATCCGGGCCTGGGGCGTCTTGTTGGCCGGGGTGTAGTCGATGCGGTAGAGGCCGGCGTCGGGGTTGGCGCGGAAGAACCCGTCACCGTAGTCCAGCACGTACAGGGAGCCGTCCGGGCCGAACTCGATGTCCATCGGGCTGTCGGTGATGGGCTGGGCGGCGGTGCGCAGCGCGCTGTTGGGCAGGAAGTGCTCGATCTTCGTGACGGGGCCGTCGGCGCCCGTGAAGGTGAACGCGGCCAGGTAGTCCTGGGAGAACTCGGCGAAGAACGCCTTGCCGTCCCAGTACTCGGGCAGCTTGCCGGGCGCCGGGTTGTCCGGGTCGTAGTGGTAGACCGGCCCGCCCATCGGCCCCTGCCCGCCCTGCGGGTCGAAGTCGACGAGCCCGGCCCACTCGGCCGGCTGGTGGGTGTTGTTGTCGCCGTAGTACAGGTCGGCGGGCACGGCGGGCGGGAGCTGGTCGAGACCGGTGTTCCAGCGGGAGGTGTTGCGCGGCCCGGCCGCGCAGTCGAACCACGGCCCCGGCTGCGCGGTCGCGAAGTCCCAGTCGTTGTAGTTGAAGTTGTTGCCCGTGCAGTACGGCCAGCCGCTGTTCATGGGCTTGTCGATCGGGGTGATGTTCCACTCGACGTAGCCGAGCGGGCCCCGGTTGGGGTCGGCGGTCCCGGCGTCGGGGCCGTAGTCGGCCCAGGACAGGGTGCCGGTCTCGGCGTCCACGTCCATGCGGAACGGGTTGCGCACGCCGGTCACGAAGATCTCCGGCCGGGTGCCCGCCGTCCCCGGCGCGAACAGGTTGCCCTCCGGGACGGTGTACGTCCCGTCCGCGGCCACCTTGATCCGCAGGATCTTGCCGCGCAGGTCGTTGCTGTTGCCCGCGCCGCGCCGGGAGTCGAGGCCGGGGTTCATGCCGGGGGCGTCGTTGTTGGGCTCCATCCCGTTGGCGCCGGGCGTGCCGGCGGGGGTGTTGTCGCCGGTGGCGAGGTAGAGGTTGCCGTCAGCGTCCCAGTCGACGTCACCGGCGACGTGGCAGCACTGGCCGCGCTGCACCTCGACCTTGATGATGACCTGCTCGGTGGACAGGTCCAGCGCGCTGCCCGTCCACTTGAAGCGGGACAGCTGGTTGTAGCCCTTCCACTGGTTCCAGTACGTCTCGTCGGCTCCGGCGGGCAGCGTGTTGGGCGCCGACCCGGTGGGCGTGGTCTCCGGGTACGGCGCCGACATCGTCTTGGGCGCGTAGAAGACGTAGACCCACTTGTTGTCGTCGAAGGCCGGGTCGAGGGCGATCGTCTGCAGACCGTCCTCGGAGTTGGCGTAGACCGGGATCGTGTTGACGACCTTCGTGACGCCGGTGGCGGGGTCGGTCAGGCGGATGTCGCCGTTGCGGGCGGTGTGCAGGACCCGCCGGTCGGGCAGGACGGCCAGGTCGATCGGCTCGCCCACGTTCTTGGTCAGGGTGATCTTCTCGTAGCTCGACCACTCGGTGGCCGGGTCGTGCGCTCGGGCCGGTAAGGCCAGCGTGGCGACGGTCAGCACGAGGCCGCCGAGCACCGCGAGGGTACGCTGCATGGTGATGCCGCTCCTAGGACGAGGAGTGTCACGAACCCGGGCCGCCACGCCCGCCGCTGCAACGGCGGGGGATCCCGTGGCGGTCCGGTCTACGTCAGCCGCGTAATGCGGCCATGTTCCGGTAGCTCAGCTCGGCGAACCGCAGCGACTGGGCCGGGTCGGTGCCGGGCGCGTTGTCCTGCTCGTACATCGGGTTGTGGTAGCCGGGGGACCGCAGCTTGGAGAAGAAGCGGCGGTAGTCGATGTGGCCGGTGCCGAACGGCACCATGTCGTAGCCGTTCGGGACGGCCGGGTTGGACGCGCCGTCCTTGGCGTGGAACAGCGGGAAGCGCTTCTCCTGGGCCCGCACGGTGGCGAGCGGGTCGAAGACGTCGGTCTGGACCGACCCGTCGGGCGCGGTGTACGTGCGGTGCTTGAACTGGGCCACGTGCGCCCAGAAGATGTCCATCTCGAAGTAGACCCGCCCGGGGTCGCTGATCGTGAAGAAGTACTCCAGCTTGCGGATGCCGGACGAGCGCGTCGGCCGGCCCTGCTCGTCGAGGGGTCCGCTGTCGAGCAGGAACGCGTAGGCCGCGTCGTGGTTGTGCGTGTAGAGCTTGATCCCGGCCTGGCAGGCGATCGAGCCGAGCTCGTTCCACTTCTCCGCCGCGACGTCCCAGTCGGCCTTGTACGCGCTCCCGGTCGGGTCGGAGCCGGTGCCGACGTGACCCAGGCCGAGGATGTTCGCGATCTCCAGCGTCTGCTTGAACCGGTCGAGGTCGGCCTGCGTCAGCGGCCACGAGCCCGGGATGAAGCCGTGGTTGCCCTCGGCCTGCAGCCCGTTGTCGTCCAGCCAGCTCCGCAGCAGCCGGGCGCCCTCGACGCTCTCCAGGTTGGCCCCGCCCTCGGAGTTGGCGTGCTGGCGGTAACCGGCGAACTCGACCTGCCTGAACCCGATGGCCGACAGCGCCTCCAGCACGCGGCGGAAGCCCGAGGGGAGGGTGGTGGCCAGCGGGTCGCGGGAGATCGCGTCGCGGACGGTGTAGAGGATGATGCCGCGCTTGCCCGGCGGAACGAGCACTCGCCTCGATCCCGTACCGGCGGTCTGGGCGGCGGCCGCTGTGGGCTGGACGAACGGGATGGCGGCCGCGGCGGCCAGGCCCGTGGTGGCGGCGAGCAGCCCGCGGCGGCTCAGCCCGAGCCGGCGGCGGAGCGTCTCGGCCCGCTCCCGCTCCTCATGGACCTGATCGTCGGGAGTCGGCTCTTCTGGGGCACGGTGATGGCTCACGCGAGGGTTCCCTTCCTTGAGGGACGCGTGCGCCGACCACGTCGCGGCGGATCTGTGCCCGTCCCCCGGGCATGCCACCGCCCTGGAGCTCGAGACGATCACCATTGTTACTACGCCGCGGTGATCCGGTCAATGGCGCTCATCTGGCGACGATCCGGTCGATGGCGTCCGGGGCGAGCACGTGCTCGACCACCATCACGCCGGCGCCGACGACCCCGGCCCGGTCGCCCAGCTCGCTGGCCCGGATGCCGAGGTGCTGCGTGGCCAGCGGAAGCGACCGGCTGTAGATCGTCTCGCGCACGCCCGCGAGCACCTGCTCGCCGGCCTCGGCCACGTCCCCGCCGATCACGATGACGGAGGGGTTGAAGAAGTTCACGATGGAGGCCATCACCGCGCCGACCTCGCGGCCGGCCTGCCTGACCAGCCGGGTGGCGTGCAGGTCGCCCGCGCGCATCAGCGCGACCACGTCCCTGCTGCCGCGCGCCTCGATCCCGGCGGCACGCAGCACGGCGGCCATCGAGGCGCCCCCGGCGACGGCCTCCAGGCAGCCGGCGTTGCCGCACCGGCACGGCGCCTCCGAGGCGGGGACCCGGATGTGGCCGACGTCCCCGGCCGCGCCCTGCGCGCCCCGGTGCAGGCGGCCGCCGGAGATGATGCCGCAGCCGATGCCGGTGCCGATCTTGATGAAGATCAGGTGGTCGACGGCCGGTCCGGCGGCCCAGTGCTCGCCCAGCGCCATGACGTTCACGTCGTTGTCCACCAGCACGGGGGCCTCCAGCCGCGCCTGGAGCCAGCCGGGCACGGGGAAGCCGTCCCAGCCCGGCATGATCGGCGGGTTCACCGGCCGTCCCGAGCCGTGCTCGACCGGCCCTGGCAGGCCGACCCCGACCCCGCACACCTGCGTGAGGTCGTGTCCGGTCGCGGCCAGCAGCTCCCGGAAACCGGCGACCACCTCCCCCAGCGTGCGCTCCGGCCCGCGGTCGACGAGCAGCTCGGCGGCCCGCTCGGCCAGCACGTTGAGGCCGAGGTCGAGGACGGCCAGGCGGGCGTGGGTGGCGCCCAGGTCGGCGGCGAGCACGACACGCGCGGCGCCGTTGAACGCGAACACCGCGGCCGGCCGTCCCCCGGAGGAGATCGAGCCCTCGCCGGCCACGACCCAGCGCTGGCCGATCAGGCCGTCCAGCCGCTGGGAGACGGTGGACCTGGACAACCCGGTGAGCCGGGCCAGCTCCCCTCGGGTGCGGGCCTGCCCATCCCGGAGGATCGCCAGCAGCGCCCCCGCCCCGGCGCTCTGGCCGCTGGAATCGCTTGGCATGGATCTACCTTACTTCGGAGATCGACCGACTTATGTTGACAAGAATTAAAAGTCGGATCTATCGTCCCGAAATATGCCGGACATATGCGGTGCTCGGGCGAAATTTCCGGGCAAGTCCGGCGATTTCCGAGCTCTCCGCGCCGGACGGGCGCGAACCCGGAGGTGGTACCCGACGCGCTCACCGAACCTCCGGCCCGCCCCGCACCCTCGCGCGCCGCACCCCTGATCCCTCTCCAGCGTCCTCCTCCGCCTCCAAGGATCCGGCCCGGTCCACACCCGCCGTCGCGCCGAGACGCGGGCCCAGGGAAATGCCACCCGGGCCGGATCCGTGCACGCCATTCATTTACGCCGCCCGAAATGCGGCGATGCTCAGCACCTTCACCACGGCCGCACGGGCCGGCTGCCCTCCCGCCGCAGGTTGCCCGGTCGTGCCCGCCCGCCGGCGGACCGGCATCGAGCCGTCCCCGGCCCGCGGCCACGTTCATCGAGCGGTCGGCGCCCCCGCCGGAAGGAGCCCACCGGAGCCTCCTCAGGGTTGCGTGGGCCGGGTGGTGTGTGATGTGGTGCCGCTCCTGGTCCCCTCGCCGGCTCTAGGAGGCTTTGTCATGCCGTTCATTGTGGACTTGACCAGCGGGAACGTGGAGAAGGAACACCGATCTTCGGAGAAGGGGCACTATGGCGGGTCCGTTCTCGGGCTGCGGTTGATGGGCGAGCGGACCGTTCCGGGGCTGGATCCGTACGATCCGCGGGCGCTGCTCTACGTGGCCGCCGGGATGCTGGGCGGGACGGCGGCGCCCGGGCTGGCCAAGGCGGTGTTCCTGGCCAAGTCGCCGCTGACCGGGGTGGCCGGGGAGGCGCACGCGCTGGGCCCGTTCGCGGCCGGGATGCGGGGGGCCGGGGCGAAGGCGCTGGCCGTGCTCGGGCGGGCGGAGCGGCTGTCGTACCTGCTGGTGGCGGGCGGGGAGGTGACGGTGCACGACGCGGGCGACCTGCGCGGGCTCGGCACCGCCGCCACGACCGACGCGCTGCGGGCCCGGCACGGTGAGAGCGCGCACGTGGCGGCGATCGGGCCGGCCGGGGAGAACCTCGTCCGGTACGCGAGCGTGGTGACCGACTACGCCTACGCCGCCGGGCGGTACGGCCTGGGCGCGGTCTTCGGCGCCAAGAACCTCAAGGCCATCGTGTGCCACGGCGACGCGCCGGCCGAGGTGGCGGATCCCGAGGCGCTCGCCGGGCTGGCCGCCTACTACCGGGCGTCCATGGCCACGAACCCGCTGGCGGCGCTCCAGGCGGGGCTGCCCGGGTTCGCGGGCTGGGCGGGCGATCCGCTCGATCCGGGCTACGCCTCGGTCCGCAACTTCTCCGTACCGGGCGCGCCGGGGCTGCGGGTCCCGGCCGCCCGCGACTACGACGGCCGCGCGGTCTCGACCACCGGCGCCTGCCCGGGCTGCCCGAACGACTGCCTGAAGGTGTACGCCCCACCGCTTCCCCCCGCCGGACGGCGACCCGGCGGGCGCGCGGAAGCCGCCGGGGAGCGGCGGGCCGGTGGGCTGGGGCAGGAGGCGTTCCTGTCGCTCGGGTGGAACCTCGGCATCGACGACCTCGACACCGTCCTGGACGCCAACGCCCGCTGCAACGACCTCGGCCTCGACCCCGTCTCCCTCGGCGGGACGCTCGCCTTCGCCATGGAGTGCGCCGGGCACGGCCTGCTGCCCGGCGGTCCCGCCTTCGGTGACGCGGCCGCGCCGGCGAGGCTGATCGAGGACGTGGCCGCGCGGTCCGGGGCTCTGGGCGACCTGCTCGCCGAGGGGTCGGCGCGGGCGGCGCGGCGCCTCGGGCCGGGGGCGGAGGCGTACGCGATGACGGTCAAGGGCGCCGAGCTGCCGTGCTTCGACCCGCGCCCGCAGCCGGGCATCGGCCTCGGGTACGCGCTGGCCCCCGGCGGCCCGCGCTACGACGCCCTGGAGCACGACCTCGACTTCGACCCGGTCGCCGGGCTGGCGTTCAGCTTCCCCGAGGCCGCCCGGGTCGGTGCCGAGCCCGCCCCGGCCGGGGTGCTGGACGAGGAGCGGGGGCGGCGCAGCGCCCGGCTGCTGCGGCTGTGGAGCGGGCTGGACGCGCTCAACCTGTGCGTGTTCGCCTCCTCCCCCACCAGACCGCTGACCATCGACCACCTGACCGCCCTGGTCACGGCCGTGCTCGGCACGGAGTTCACGCGGGAGGACCTGCTGGCGGCGGGCCAGGCGCGGCTGGACGGGATGCGCGCGTACGCCCTGCGCGAGACCACCCCTGAGCCCGCGGCCGCCCCCGAGCCCGCCCCCCACACGACCTCCCCGCACCCGGCCGCAGGCGCGCCGGGCGGGTGGCCGGGCCCGCTCGACGAGGAGTTGCCGGCGCGGCTGCACGACGAGCCGATCACCGACGGGCGGTACAAGGGGGCCGTGCTCGACCGGGACGCCTTCGGGCGGGCCCGGGCGGCGTTCTACGAGGAGCTCGGCTGGAGGAGCCGTTAAAGGTGGGGAAATTTCCGAATAAAAACGATTGACCTCCCTCTTGTTCGGTTTGTGAGCCCTTGCCACCCCGAGGTGGTCTTCTGCACCGGCAGCCGCACGCCCGGCCAGGTCGCCAAGGGCGAGACGCGCACGATGAGCACGCTGGTCTACCCGGGCGAGGTGCGCGCTCTGGTGCACGCCACGCACGAGAACCGCGCCGGCGACGGAGAGGCGTCCTTCCGCATCGACGGGACCGAGGGCGCGATCAAGGGCACGCTCGGCCTGCTGTACGACTATCCGCACGGCCGCCCCGACACCCTGGAGGTCAACAGCCGGGCGCTGCCGACGGACGGCTGGCTGCCGTACCCGGTGACCCGGAGCTGGCTGCCCGACGCGGTGGCCGGGCCGATGGGGTCACTGCTGCGGGCGATCGCCGAGGGCGGCGAGCCGGAGACCTCCGGCGCCGACAACCTCGGCACGCTGCGCCTGCTCGACGCGCTCTACCGCTCGATGGACAGCGGCGAGAGCCGGCGGCCAGGACCGTCCTCATGAAGCGCACCCGGGTCACGCTCGCCGACGTAACGGCCATCGCGAAGGTGGATCGGGCCGTCGTCTCGCGCGTCGTCAACAAGGACCCCACGCTCAACATCCGGCCGGAGACGCGGGAGCGGGTGCTGGCCGCGATCGAGGCGCTGGGCTACCGGCCCAACGTCGCCGCGCGCAGCCTGCGCACCTCGCGGGCGCACATGTTCGGATTGTTCATCCCCGACTTCGCCAACCCGGTCTACGCCGAGATCATCAAGGGCGCGGAGGCGGAGGCGGCCGCGCAGGGATACGTGCTGGTCACCGGCAGCGCGACGGGCGCCGGGCTGGGCGAGTACATGGACCGGATCGGGCAGGGCCGCATCGACGGGCTGCTGCTGGCCGGGGCCGGCGACGAGTCGGGGCTCACCGCGCAGCTCGACCAGGCGGCCATCCCGTGGCTGATGCTCAACAACCGCAGCAGGGGCGTCAAGCGGTACGTCATCCTCGACGACCAGCGGGCCGCCGCGCTCGCGGTCGAGCACCTCGTACGCCTCGGCCACCGCCGCATCGCCCACCTGGCCGGCCCGTCGCGCGCCGACACGGCCGCCCGCAGGTCGGCCGGCTACTCGGCGGCGATGCGCGACGCGGGCCTGCCCGAGGGCCCGATCGTGGCGGCCGACTACACCCCGGCGGGCGGGGCGGCGGCCATGGCCCGGCTGCTGGCCGTCCCCGAGCCGCCGACGGCGGTGTTCGTGGCGAACGTGGCCTCGGCCATCGGGGCGATGGAGGGGGTGCGCGCGGCCGGGATGGAGATCCCCCGGGACGTCTCCATCGTCGCCGTGCACGACCTCGACCTGGCCAGCTACCTCTACCCGGCGCTGACCACGGTGCGGATGCCGCTGGCGGAGCTGGGCCGGCGGGGCGTGACGCTGCTGGGCAGCCTGAAGCCCGACGACACGGTGGCCGAGGTGCTGGCCGGCCCGATCGAGCTGATCCAGCGCCGCTCGACCGCTCCCCCGAACGGATGAGTCCGGTCATGAGCTGACTCCTGCCATGGCGGGAACCGGCCGGACACGAGCGGTCCGGCCGGACGGTGACGCGGCGCAGCGTCCCGGGCAGGCGGCGATGTTAGCGTTAACATCACCGGTTGAAAGCGGCCCGAACCTACGAACTCTGACAGGGCCTGTCAAGGTCGCCCCAAGTGGCCCGGGGTAGCCGCAGCTCAGCCCAGGACAGGCGGCGATGTAAGTTTCACAGCCGGTTGACGGCCGCGAAAGGCCGCGCCTAAAGTGCGGGCCGACGCACCGGCGCAGCGTCCCCGGCAGGCGAACCGGCATACCCCCATGCCGAGGAGGACCCTTGCGCCGCCTGTCCCGTCTCGTCATCGCCGCCGCGACCGCGCTCCCGCTCCTGGGCGCCGCGCTCGCCTACCCCGCTCCCGGCCGGGTCACCGGGGACGTCGTCGTGCACGACCCCACGATGATCCGCACGTCGTCCGGCTACGTGCTCTACTCCACCCACGGCTACCTGGAGGCCCGCACCTCCACCGACCGGGTCGACTTCACCCGGGCGGGATCGGCCTTCCGCACCCCGCCGTCGTGGTGGCGGACGTACTCGCCGGGCAACGACCCGTGGGCGCCGGACATCTCCCAGCAGGGCGGGAGATACCTGATGTACTACGCGGTCTCCAGCTTCGGCTCCAACAACTCCGCCATCGGCCTGGCCACCAGCCCCACCGGCCAGCCAGGCACGTGGAGCGATCAGGGCGTCGTCCACGCGACCACGACCGGCGACGACCACAACGCCATCGACCCGAACCTGCTGGTCGACTCCTCGGGACGGTGGTGGCTGAGCTTCGGCTCCTACTGGACCGGCATCCGCATGATCCGGCTCGACCCCTCGACCGGCAGGCGCCACTCCACCGACCGGACGCTGCACCACCTGGCCACCCGGCCCGACGCCCCCTACGCCGTCGAGGCGCCCGACATCGTCAGGCACGGCAGTCACTACTACCTGTTCGCCTCCTACGACCGGTGCTGCGCGGGGACGAGCAGCACGTACAAGATCAAGGTCGGCCGCTCCACCAGCCCCACCGGCCCGTACGTGGACCGCTCGGGCAGGTCCATGCTGAGCGGCGGCGGCACGACGGTCCTGGAGACCCACGGCCGCTACATCGGGCCCGGCGGCCAGAGCGTCATGTCCGACGTGGACGGCGACCTGCTCGTCTACCACTACTACGACGGAGCCGACAACGGCACGCCCAAGCTGGGGATCAACCTCATCGGCTGGGACTCGGCCGGCTGGCCGTACGTGTACTAGGGGGACGCCGGCCCGGGCAGGCTCCGACCGCCCGGGCCGGCGGCTGCCCTGAGGGCTTCCTTTTCGGGCATCCGAATACAAATCATTGACATCCCCACAAACCGGACTTTAGCGTTGTGCGAAACGTTTCGACTCCCGTATCGGTCCGTCCCCGGAGCCCTCCATGACCTCGCTCCATGGCCTCGCTCCATGACCTCGCTGCGTGACGTGGCCGAGCGCGCCCAGGTCGCGGTCAGCACCGCGTCCGCGGCGCTCAACGGCACCCGTCCAGTGGCGGCGGCGACCAGGCGGCGCGTCGAGCGGGCCGCCGAAGAGCTCGGGTACCGCCCTAACCTGCTGGCCCGCGGCCTGCAGAGCAAGCGCACCCGCATCCTGGCCCTGCTGTTCCCGGCCCCGCGCGGCGGTTTCGGCCCGACCGAGATGCAGTTCGCCACCGGCGCCGCCGAGGCGGCCCGCGAGCTGGGCTACCACCTGCTGCTCTCCCCCGAGAACGCCGACCCGATCGAGGAGCTGCGCCACCTGACCGGCCTGGGGCTGGTGGACGGCGTGCTGCTGATGGAGGTGCGGCTCGACGACGAGCGCGCGGAGTTCCTGGCGGCGGCCGGGGTGCCGTTCGGCATGATCGGGCGCACCCGCGACCCGGGGCCGATCGACCACGCCGACATCGACTTCGCCGCGACGGCCCGGGACGCCGTGTCGCACGTGGCCGGGCTCGGGCATCGCAAGCTGGCCTTCTTCAACCTCTCCGCCGACGCGTACGCGGCCGGGTACGGCCCCGCGGTCCGGGCCGGCGCGGAGTTCGCCGCCGCCGCGCGGCAGGCCGGCATCGCGTACGTGGACGACTTCCACCCCGGCTCCCCCGAGGAGGGCGCCGAGGCGTTCGACCGGCTGCTGGCCGGGCACCCCGACGTGACCGCTCTGGCGGTGATGGACGACCACGCGGCGGTCGGCGTGATCGCGGCCGTGGCGCGGCGCGGCTGGCGCATTCCCGGCGACCTGACGCTGATGCTGGTGCTGTCGTCGGCCCGGGTCGCCGAGATGTTCCACCCCCGGCTCACGACGCTGGAGCCGCCCAGCACCGAGCTGGGGCGGCTCGGCGCGCGGATGCTCATCGACCGCTTGCAGGGGAACGCGCCGCCGCGGCAGCGGCTCGTGCCCTGCCGTCTGGTGGTCGGGGACAGCTCCGCGCCGCCACGTGAGGGAGTCACGTCATGAAGCCCGGTGCGGGTGTCACGTCGTCGGAGCTGGGGATGCACACGCTCACCGAGGGCCGCGGGCTGTTGTTCGGCGGGGACTACAACCCGGAGCAGTGGCCGGAGGAGGTCTGGGCGGAGGACGCCCGGCTGATGCGGGCCGCCGGGGTCAACCTGGTCACAGTCGGCGTGTTCAGCTGGGCGCGGCTGGAGCCGGAGCCGGGCAGGCGGGACTTCGGCTGGCTCGACCGGGTGCTCGACCTGATGGCCGAGCACGGGATCGCGGTGGACCTGGCGACGCCGACGGCCTCGCCGCCGCCGTGGCTGGGGCACCGGTGGCCGGAGACGCTGCCGGTGGACGAGGGCGGGCACCGGCTCTGGTACGGCTCGCGCAACCAGTTCTGCCCCTCCTCCCCCGTCTACCGGGAGCGGGCGCTGGAGATCGTGACCGCCCTGGCCGACCGGTACGCCGGCCACCCGGCGCTGGCCCTGTGGCACGTGGGCAACGAGCTGGGCGAGGTCTGCCACTGCGACGTCTCGGCCGCGGCGTTCCGCGCCTGGCTGCGGGAGCGGTACGGCGACCTCGGCACGCTCAACGAGGCGTGGGGCACCACATTCTGGAGCCAGGGGTACGGCGACTGGGCCGAGGTGGTGCCGCCGCGCCGCGCCCCGTACCTCATCAACCCCTCCCAGCGCCTCGACTGGTGGCGCTTCAGCTCCGACGCGCTGCTCGACCACTTCCGCGCCGAGCGGGACGTCCTGCGGGCGCGCACTCCGGGCACGCCGGTCACCACGAACTTCATGGGCTTGTTCAAGCGGGTGGACTACTGGTCGGTCGCCGCCGAGGAGGACGTGGTCGCCAACGACTGGTACCCGGAGCCGGGCGACCCGCTCGCCCCGGCCAGGACGGCGCTCACCCACGACCTCATGCGCGGCCTGGCCGGGGGCCGGCCGTGGCTGCTGATGGAGCAGTCCACGAGCGCCGTCAACTGGCGCCCGCACAACCTGCCCAAGCCGCCCGGCCAGTTCCGGCTGGAGTCGCTGCAGGCGCTGGCGCGCGGCGCGGACGGGCTGTGCTACTTCCAGTGGCGGGCCTCCCGGTTCGGCGCCGAGCGCTTCCACGCCGCGATGGTGCCGCACGCCGGCGCGGAGACGCGGCTGCACGCGGCGGTGCGCGCGCACGGGCAGGAGCTGCGGAAGCTGGCGGACCTGGCGGGCGAGCCGGTGCCGGCGCGGGTGGCGATGGTGTTCGGCTGGGAGAGCTGGTGGGCGCTGGAGGAGCGGGGCCGGCCCAGTGACCGGCTCAACGCCGTGGACCAGCTGCTGAGCTACTACGTGCCGTTCTTCGAGCGCGGGGTGAGCGTGGACGTGGTGCCGCCCGCCGCCGACCTGTCGGCGTACGCGCTGGTCGTGGCGCCGAACCTGTTCCTGGTCAGCGACGAGGACGCGGCCGGGCTGACCGCGTACGTGCGCGGTGGCGGTGTGCTGGTGGTCGGGCCGTTCTCCGGGGTGGTGGACCCGCGGGCGCAGGTGCGTACCGGGCGGTTCCCCGCGCCGCTGCGGGAGGTGCTGGGCGCCTCCGGCGAGGAGTGGCTGCCCGCCCCCGAGGACCCGCCCGTGCGCTGCCGCTGGAACGGCGGCCCGGAGAACGGCACGGAGAACGGCACGGAGAACGGCACCGAGGACGGGGCGGAGTTCGCCGCGCGCACCTGGACCGAGCTGCTCACCGCCGAGGGCGCCGAGGTGGTGGCCGAGTTCGCCGGGGGCGACCTGGACGGGCGGCCCGCCGTGACGCGGCACCGCGCGGGCGCGGGCGTCGCCTGGTACGTGGCCACGATGCCCGAGCCGGCCGCACTCGGCGCGCTGGCCGGCCGGGTGCTGGCCGACGCCGGCGTGAGCGGCCTGATCCCCGGGCTGCCTGAGGGTGTCGAGGCGATCCGCCGCGGCGAGGTGCTGTTCCTGCTCAACCACGGCGGCGCCACCGTACGCGTGCCGATCCCGCACGCCGCCGAGGACCTGCTGACCGGCTCCCCCGCGGAGGGCCACGTCACGCTGGCGCCCCGAGCGGTCGCCGCCCTACGTCCCTGAACCCCCGACCTCACCCCGAGAACGGACTGGCATGAAGGTCAAAGACGGCTACCGGCGGATGCGTCCGGGGGTGCGCGGCGAGTACGCCGTCGCGGCCCACGACGTGACCGCGGAGGCCGGCTCGCTGCGGATCCTCGCCCCCACGCGGGAGATCGTCCACCGCGGCAGCACCATCGACGGGCCGGTCCTGCGGTGTTCCCCGACCCGAAGGGCATGCTGCGCCGGCTCGAGGAGCGCGGGCTGCGGGTCTGCCTGTGGATCAACCCCTGCATCGGGCAGGCGTCGGCGTTGGTCGAGGAGGGGGCCGCGGCCGGGCACCTGCTGCGCAGAGCGGACGGCACGGTCTGGCAGGATGATCGCTGGCAGGCCGGGCGGGCGCTGGTGGACTTCACCTCGCCCGCGGCCCGCGACTGGTACGCGGGCAAGCTGCGAGGGCTGCTCGACATGGGGGTGGACGCGTTCAAGACCGACTTCGGCGAGCGCATCCCGACCGACGTCGGCTACGCCGACGGCTCCGACCCCGAGCGGATGCACAACTACTACAGCCTGCTCTACAACCAGACCGTGCACGACGTGCCGGCCGAGCGGCGCGGGCCGGGCGAGGTCGCGCTGTTCGAGGCGATGGCCGAGTCGCTGCGGGGCGGGCTGTCGCCGGGGCTGGCCGGGTTCGGGTTCTGGAGCCACGACATCGGCGGGTTCGAGGCCGTCCACGAGCTCCCCGACGGCGCCGCCAGGACGGTCACCGTACCCTCCCCCGGGCCCTCCCCCGTGCCCTCCCCCGTGCCGGCGCTCGGCGGCGGCGCCGCGGCCGTGTTCGAGGTCTCCCGCGAGGGTGACCGCCTGAGCGCCCGCCGCCTCGCGGGCACGCCCGCCCCCTGGAACCTGCGCCACGCCGGGACGAACGCCGCCGCGGCTCCGGAGACCGACCACATCGAGATCATCGTCAGCGCCAAGGAGTGACATGCCTGCCTTCCCCGAGAACTTCCTGTGGGGCACCGCAACCGCCGCCTACCAGGTAGAGGGCGCCGCCACGGAGGACGGGCGCGGCCCGTCGATCTGGGACACCTTCTCCCACACGCCGGGCCTGGTGGCCAACGGCGACACCGGGGACGTGGCCTGCGACCACTACCACCGGCTGGAGGAAGACCTCGACCTCCTCGCCGGGCTGGGCGTCGGCGCCTACCGGTTCTCCATCTCCTGGCCGCGCGTGCAGCCGGGCGGCCGCGGCCCGGTCAACGCGCCGGGCCTGGACTTCTACCAGCGGCTGGTGGACGGCCTGCTGGCCAGGGACATCGCCCCGGTGGCCACGCTCTACCACTGGGACCTGCCGCAGGAGCTGGAGGACGCGGGCGGCTGGCCGCACCGCGACACCGCCGAGCGCTTCGCCGAGTACGCCCGGCTCATGGGCGGGGCGCTCGGCGACCGCGTCCGGACCTGGATCACCCTGAACGAGCCGTGGTGCTCGGCCTACCTGGGCTACGCCTCCGGCGTGCACGCCCCGGCCAGGACCGACCCGGCCGCCGCCCTGGCCGCCGTGCACCACCTCAACCTGGGCCACGGCCTGGCCGTGCAGGCGCTGCGGACGACCGCCGCCAAGGACGCGCAGATGTCGGTCACGCTCAACCTGCACCACGTGCGCGGCGTGTCCGAGCGCGACGCCGACGCGGTGCGGCGCGCGGACGCCCTGTCCAACCGGGCCTTCCTCGGCCCGATGCTGGAGGGCGCCTACCCGCGTGACCTGATCGCCGACACCGCCTCGGTGACCGACTGGTCGTTCGTGCGCGACGGCGACGAGGTCACCGCCTGCCAGCCGCTGGACGTGCTCGGGGTCAACTACTACAACCCGACGCTGGTGCGGCAGTGGGACGGCGTGACCCCGCGGGAGACCGCCGACGGGCACCAGGACGGGGCCGTCTCCCCGTGGATCGCCTGCGAGGACATCGAGTTCGTCAAGCAGCCGGGGCCGTACACCGAGATGGGCTGGAACATCGACGAGACCGGCCTGACCGAGCTGCTGCTGCGCCTGCACCGCGACTACCCGGACCTGCCGACGATGATCACCGAGAACGGCGCCGCGTTCCCCGACCCGGTCTCCCCCGACGGCCTGGTCCACGACGCGGACCGCGTCGACTACCTGCACCGCCACCTGACGGCCGTGACCGAGGCGATCGCGGCCGGGGCGGACGTGCGGGGCTACTTCGTGTGGTCGCTGATGGACAACTTCGAGTGGGCGCACGGCTACGCCAAGCGGTTCGGCATCGTCCGGGTGAACCGGGAGACGATGGAGCGCACCTGGAAGGACAGCGCCCACTGGTACAAGGACGTGGTGGCTTCGGGCAAGCTCCCCGGCTAGGGCTTGCGGCCCACGCCTCCCACGAAGGTGTGATACGTGATGCCCAGCTCGGCCTGGTGCTCGCCGGGGTCCGGACGCCACTCCGGCAGCGGCACCAGACCGGGCTCCAGCAGTTCGAGCCCGTCGAAATAGGCGAGGATCTCCTCGTGGGTGCGCCACCGGCCGGTGCCGAGGTGCTCGTTGAAGAGCTTCTCCGCGGTGAAGGCCTGCTGCGACACCTCGGGGTGAACCTGTCCGGGGTTGTGGAAGTGCGAGATCACCACGTGGCTGCCCGGGGCCAGCGGGCGCAGGAGCCGGGTCACGAGGCCCGCCGGGTCCTCCTCGTCCGACAGGTGGTGCAGGATCGCGAACATCAGCAGCCCGACCGGCTCGCTGAAGTCGATGAGGGCGCGCGTCCTGGGGTCGTCGAGGATCTTCTCGGGCTCGCGGACGTCGGCGTCGACGATCGCGGTGGTCTCGTCGACGGCGAGCAGGGCGCGGCCGTGGGCCAGGACGATCGGGTCGTGGTCGACGTACACGACGTGGGCGCCCGGGGCGGCGGACTGGGCGACCTCGTGCACGTTGCCCTGCGTGGGCAGGCCCGAGCCGATGTCCAGGAACTGCCGGACACCCGCCTCGGCGGCGAGGTGGCGGACCGTGCGCCGCAGGAACTGCCGGTTGGACTGGGCGGCCTCGGGCGCGTCCGGCGCGATCTGCAGCGCCGCCGTGGCCACGTGGCGATCGATCTCGTAGTTGTCCTTGCCGCCGAGGAAGTAGTCGTAGACGCGGGCCACGCTCGGCTTGCTGGTGTCGATCCCGCTGGGCGCGCTCTCCTGCTCGCTGTCGGGCACTGTCGGCTCCTTGCGATGCTTCAGGGGGTCAGGCCCATGATCCTAATTGCGAGTTTCCCGTACGGGCGGGAAAATCATCAGGAAATGTCGCGATCCAGTTCGCGGCCCGGTTCACGGCCCGGTTCACGGCCCGGTTCACGGCCCAGTTCACGGCGCAGCAGGCGGGCCGCGCCGGCCATGGCCCGCATCTTGCCCTCGGCCGACGCCCTGGGCAGATACTTCATCCCGCAGTCGGTGGCGATGACGATCCGCTCGGGCGGCACCCGCTCGAACGCCCGGCGCACCCGGTCCGCCACCACCTCGACCGGCTCGACCTCCGGCGTGGACAGGTCGATCACGCCGAGGATGACCGTCTTGTCCTTCAGGTCGGACAGCACTCCGAGGTCCAGCCCCGACTGCGCGGTCTCGATCGACACCTGCCGGACCGGGCAGCCGGCCAGCTCCGGCAGGAACGAGTACGCCTCCGGCCGCTCGTGGATGATCGCCGCGTAGCCGAAGCAGATGTGCACCGCCGTCATGCCGGTGACGCCGTCGAGGGCGGCGTTCAGCGCGGCCAGGCCGTAGGCGCGCGCCGCCTCGGGCCGGGCCTGCATGTACGGCTCGTCGATCTGCACGATGTCGGCCCCGGCGGCGAACAGGTCGCGGATCTCGGCGTTGACCGCCGCCGCGTAGTCCATGGCGGCGGCCTCGGCGTCGGGGTAGTGGTCGTTCTGCGCCTGCTGGCTCATCGTGAACGGCCCCGGCACCGTCATCTTCACCACGTGATCGGTGTGCGCGCGCAGGAAGTTCAGGTCGTCCACCTCGACCGGGCGGGGCCGCCGGATGGGCCCGGAGATGCGCGGCACCGGGTTCGGGTGGCCGCTGCGGTCCAGCGCCGTACCCGGGTTGTCCAGGTCGATGCCCTCCAGGGCGGTGGCGAAGTGGTTGGAGTAGCTCTCGCGCCGGATCTCCCCGTCGGTGACGATGTCCAGCCCGGCGCGCTCCTGCGCCCTGATCGCCAGCTCGGTGGCGTCGTCCTGGGCCTGGGACAGCAGGCCGGGCGGGACCCGCCACAACTCCCTGGCCCGCACGCGGGGCGGGAACCGGCCGGCCAGCTTGGCACGGTCGATCAGCCACTCGGGCTGGGCGTAGCTGCCGACCAGCGACGTCGGCAGCAGCGGCAAGGAGATCACGGGGGCCCTCCCTCACGTCGGTCCTGGCCTCCACTGTGCCCCCGCCCCGCGGGGGTTACCAGCGATCGAGGTGGAGCACCTCGTCCAGGGGCTGGCGGTTGGCGGGACGGAACGTCTCGCCGGTGTAGTACGCGGTGGGCAGGAGAACGCCCTGCCGGACGTTCCCGGGGATGCCGAGCAGCTCGGCGACCTCGCTCTCGTACGCCAGGTGCAGCGTGGTCCAGGCGGTGCCCAGTCCGCGGGCGCGGGCGGCCAGCATGTAGCTCCACGCGGCCGGCAGCAGCGAGCCCCACAGCCCGGACTGGTTGCCCTCGGGCAGCCCGCCGGGCACGGTGATGCCGCCGATCACCAGCACGGGCACCTCGCTCATGTGGTCGGCCAGGTACGCGGCGCTGTCGGAGACCCGCTCCTGGGCCGCCGAACGCACCGGGTCGTCCCTGAACAGCGAGCGCGCCCCGCCGCCGGAGCCGTAGTACGCCTGCCAGGATCGCGCGTAGTAGCCGCCGATGGCCTTGCGCAGCTCGGGGTCGGTCACCACGATCCAGTGCCAGCCCTGCGAGTTGCCCCCGGTGGGTGCCTGGAGGGCGATCTCCAGGCACTCGCGTACCAGCTCCATCGGGACGGGACGGGTGAGGTCGAGGCGCTTGCGCACGCTTCGGGTGGTGGTGAGCAGCTCGTCGGCTGAGATCATCATGTGGTCATCATGCCCATATCCGGACGTCCGCTCCAGACCACCCGTCGCCGCGTGTCAGGCCGCGCCGAGCCAGAGGTCCGGGCCGAACACCTCGTAGTGGATGTCGCGCGGGGCCACCCCGGCCTCGACGAGCCCGCCGCGGACGGCGCGCATGAACTCGACCGGCCCGCACATGTAGACGACCGCGCCCTCGGGGATCTCGACGCCGTCCAAATCCATCCGCCCGGGGCGGGCCGTCTCGTGCTCGCCCTCCTCGTACCAGAAGACGCGCTCGCCGTCGGTCAGCGCGTCCGTCAGGCGCTCCATGTCCGCGCGCAGCGCGTGGCCGTCCCTGGAGCGGTCGCCGTGCAGCACCAGCACCCGGCGGGTGGACCCGGTGTCGGCCAGGTGGCGCAGCATCGCGGCGATCGGGGTGCAGCCGATGCCCGCCGAGACCAGGACGAGCGGCGCGTCGCCGTCCTCGAGGGACACGTCGCCGAACGGCGCGGACAGGGTCAGCTCGTCGCCCACCTTGACCGTGGCGTGCAGCAGCGAGGACACCTCCCCATCGGGCTGCCCGTCGCCGCGCACCCGCTTGACCGTGATGCTGCGGCAGCCGTCGCCGCCGTGCCCGGACAGCGTGTACTGCCGGAGCTGGCGCACGCCGTCGGGCATGGTCACCCGCACGCTGACGTACTGTCCGGGCCGGGCCGGCGGCACGGGCTCGTCGCCGATCGGCCGCAGCACCAGGGAGATCGCGTCCGCCGTCTCCTCGCGCCGCTCGACCACCCGCCACTGGCGCCAGGTCCGGCCGTCGCGTGCCCCGGCCTCGGCGTAGATGCGGGCCTCCATGGCGATCAGCGCGCCGGCCATCAGCCAGTAGACCTCGTCCCAGGCCGCCGCGATGTCGGGCGTGAGCGCGTCACCGAGCACCTCGGCGATGGCCCCGAACAGGTATTTGTGCACGATGACGTACTGGTCGTCGGTCACGCCCACGGCGGTGTGCTTGTGGGCGACGCGCGCCAGCAGCGCGTCGGGCCGCTCGCCGGGGTTGGCCAGCAGCGCGCCCGCGAAGGCCGCCACCGCTCCGGCCAGGGCCTTGCGCTGCTCGCCGCTGCGCTGGTTGCCGCGGTTGAACAGGCCGTCGAGCAACTCGGGATGGTCGGCGAACATGGTGTCGTAGAACCGCGCCGTGATCGTCTCCAGCTCGGCCCCGACGACGGGCAGGGTGGCACGGACGAGCTCCGCGGCTTTGGCGGACAGCATGATGAACCTCCACACAGCTGAATGAGTGTCTGGGGTTCATACGGCGGAGCGGGCGTCCCGGACGACGGCCGCGGCTTCGGGGGACAGCATGAAGCACCCAGACCAAATTAATTTGCATCTGAGATTCATATTATTTGGTCCGTGGGGCGGTCGTGTCGGCGGGTGCCGTGAGGGACAGCAGGACCGGGCCGGTGGGGGTGCCGACCAGGGATTCCACCGTGATCGTGTCGAGCGAGGCGTAGAAGGCCTCCTGCGCCTGGCGCAGCGCGGAACGCAGCCGGCAGGCCGCCCGCAGCGGGCACGGCGGGTCGTCCTCGCAGCCCACCACGTCGCCCTCGGCCTCCAGGCCGCGCACCAGGCTCCCGACCGACGCGCCGCGGCCGGCCTCGGTGAGCTGGAGCCCGCCGCCCCGCCCCCGCCTGGCCGACACCACGCCCAGCTCGCTCAGCCTGGCCACGGCCTTGGCGGCGTGGGTGTAGGGGACGGCCAGCATGCCGGCGGCGGTGCGGGTGGTCAGCAGCTCGTCCGGGCGCGCCACGGCCAGGCGCATCACGAGGCGCAGCGAGATGTCGGTGAAGGCGGTCAGGCGCATATTTCTTACGGTAGGCGCCGGCGCGGGCTGCCCCGCCCGTCAGGACCGGGGCAGCCCGGGGGACGGCGTCAGAGGCGGCCGAGCACCGACATCGCCGGGAGCGCCCGGTCGGCGTAGTCGAACAGCGCCTGGTTCTCCCAGCCGTTGCCCGACGCCGGGTCGGCCGGGTCCCAGCCGTTGCCCTTGACGCCGGTCCAGGTGGCCTCCCAGGTGAACAGGCCGAGGCCCAGGCCGTTCGGCACGGCGCGGACGATGTCGGCCACCCTGGTCAGCATCGCGGACTGGCCCTGCGGCGTGGCCCGGTAGCCGGGGTACGGCTCCGCGGAGACGATGATGTTCTCCCAGCCGTCGTCGTCGGCCGTGGTGAACGGGTAGGCCGTCTCGACCACGACCACGGGCCTGCCGTACCGGGTGGCCACGTCGTTGATGTTGGCCTGGAAGGCCTCCAGCGTGCCGTGCCAGTAGGCGTAGTACGACAGGCCGATCACGTCGTACCGGATGCCGTGGGCGGCGGCGTTGTCGAACCACCACCGGTAGAGGCCGTTGTCGCCGCCGTTGGCCAGATGCAGCACGACCTTGGTCGAGCCGGACACGCGCTTGACCGCGTCGTAGCCGGCGTTCAGCAGCGCGGCGGTGTTCGCCCAGTTGGCGTTGGAGCCGTCCGGCCAGAGCAGGCCGCCGTTGATCTCGTTGCCGACCTGCACCATGTCGGCCGTGGTGCCCTGGCGGCGCAGCGCGTCGAGCACGTCGTACGTGTGGTCGTACACGGCCTGCCTGAGCTGGTCGAACGGGAGCGGCTCCCACGCGGCCGGCTTGAACTGCTTGCCCGGGTCGGCCCAGGTGTCGGAGTAGTGGAAGTCGACGAGCAGGCCCATGCCGAGCGCCTTGATCCGCCTGGCCACCGCGAGCACCTGCGTCTTGGTGTTGTAGCCGTCGGCCGGGTTCACCCAGACCTTGAGCCGCATGTAGTTGAGCCCGGCCTGCGACAGGATCCGCAGCGCGTCGCCCTGGCGCCCGCGGGCGTCGCGGTAGACGCCGCCGAAGGCCTCCGACTTGGCCAGGCTGGAGACGTCCGCGCCCCTGATCTGCAGGCGGCCGGGGCCGGCCTGCGCCTGGGCCGGCTGTGCCACGGCCAGGGCGGTGACCAGCAGCAGCGCGGTGAGTAACCGTTTCATCGGGTCTCCCTAGGGTTGGGGGGCTTCCACGACGACCGTGACCGCTCCGGCCTCGACGGTGACCGGCCCGTCGTGCCGTGCGCCGTCGAACACGCTCACGCCGCTCACCCCCTCCACCGTCACGGGCCGGTCGCCGTGGTTGATCAGGAAGACGTGGGCGCCCCTGCGCACCAGTTCGAGGGTGTCGGGCAGGCCGCGCGGGCGGGACACCTCCGCGCGGTCGAGCACCTGGGCGAGCAGGTCGCGCAGGCCGGTGACCGGCGCGGTGGCGAGGTACCAGGCGGTGCCGGCGCCCAGGTCGTGGCGGGTGAAGGCGGGGTGGCCGGCATCGGGCCCGTCGGCGAAGTCCCGGACGGCGACCGCGCCCGCCGGGCGGATCCGCTCGGACCAGACGCGGGCCCTGGCCGGGGAGGGGCCGCCGCCGGTCAGGGCCACCGTCTCGTGCTCGCGGAGGGGGTGGAACTCCTCGATCGACAGGCCCAGCAGCTCGCGCAGCGCGCCGGGGTGGGCGCCGGGGTGGATGGTGTCGTACTCGTCCACGATGCCGGAGAAGTACGACACGAGCAGGTTCCCGCCCGCCTCCACGTACCGGTGCAGGTTCTTGGCGGAGGCCTCGGTCAGCAGGTACGAGCTCGGCGCCACCACCACCCGATATCCCGAAATATCGGCGGAAGGGTGGACGAAGTCCACCGTGACGTGCTCCCGCCACAACGCCTCGTAGAAGGCGTCCACCCGCTCCCGGAACGTCAGGTCCACCGACGGCCGCCAGTCCAGCTCCAGCGCCCAGTACGACTCCCAGTCCCAGACGATCGCCACCTCGGCCCGCACCCGGCTGCCCCGCAGACCGGCCAGCCGCCGCAGGTCGGCGCCCAGCCGCACGACCTCGCGCCACTGCTCGGAGTCCGTCCCGGCGTGCGGCACCATGCCCGAATGGAACTTCTCGGCGCCGAACCGCGAGGCCCTGAACTGGAAGAACAGCACGCTGTCCGAGCCGCGCGCGACGTGCGCCAGGCTGTTGCGGCGCATCTCGCCGGGCCGCTTGGCGAGGTTGCGCGGCTGCCAGTTGACCGCGCCCGCCGAGTGCTCCATCAGCATCCACGGCGCCCCGCCCGCCACGGACCTGGCGAGGTCGGCGGACATGGCCAGCTCGATGTGGTTGTCGGGCCGCTCGGCCTTGAGATAGTGGTCGTTGGCGATCACGTCCAGCTCGCGGGCCCACTGCCACAGGTCGGTGGACTTGCAGTTCACGGTGCCGGCGAAGTTCGTGGTGATCGGCAGGCCGGGTGCCAGCTCGCGCAGGATGTCGCGCTGCAGCGCGTAGTGCTCGCGGTGCTGGCCGTCGCTGAAGCGGGCGTAGTCGAGGCGCTGGGCCGGGTTGACGACCGTGTGGTTGGCGCGCGGGGCGTCGATCTCGGACCAGTCGGTGTACGTCTGGCCCCAGAACGTGGCGCCCCAGGCATCGTTCAATGCGGAAATATCGCAATATGTGGCTTCAAGCCACCTCCGCCACGCCGCCACGCTGTGCCCGCAGTAGCACTCGCCGAGCGGGGCCCCGTACTCGTTGTGCACGTGCCACATGACCACGGCCGGATGGCCGCGGTAGTGCTCGCCCAGCGCCCGCACCAGCCGCGCGGTCGCCTCCCGGAAGGCCGGCGCGCTGGAGCAGGCGCTCTGCCTGCCGCCGAACCCGATCCGCAGCCCCTCCCTGGTCACCGGCAGCACGTCGGGGTGCGCGGCCACGAACCAGGCGGGCGGGGCTGCGGTCGGGGTGGCCAGGTCGACCGCGACGCCGGCCGCGTGCAGCCGGTCGATGACCTCGTCCAGCCAGCCGAACTCGTAGCGCCCCTCCGCGGGCTCCATCAGCGTCCACGAGAACATGCCCAGGCTGACCAGGTTCACCCCGGCCTCGCGCATCAGGGCCACGTCCTCTTCCAGGACCTCGCGCGGCCACTGCTCCGGGTTGTAGTCGCCGCCAAAGGCGATCCCGGCAGGACGCTCCGGATACATCCATCCCCCTCGAAATACTTCTGTGAACGTGCACAGTAAAGCTGACCGGGCCTGCTTGGGAACCGTTGCCCGCTAATTTCACGCTCTTGCAGGAGATTAACGAGAACGTAACGACCCCTTGACGACCGTTTCGGCGCTGTTCCACTCTGTGCACGTTCACAGAACCCTCTGGAGGTACGCATGCGCGCCCCCCGCCTTGGAGCAGCCCTGGCCGTCGCACTCACGGCCACCCTCGCGAGCTGCGGCTCCAGCGAGCCCGTCGAGAGCACCGAGGCGGCGCAGAGCCCCACGGCCGCCGCCCAGGGTCCGGTCAAGCTCACGTACTGGACCTGGGCCCCCAACATGGACAAGATCGTCGAGGTCTGGAACAAGGCCCACCCGGACATCCAGGTGACGGTGAGCAAGCAGGCCGGCGGCGACGACGCGGCGGCCAAGTTCCTCACCGCGGCCAAGGCCGGCAACCCGCCCGACCTGGTGCAGGCCGAGTACCAGCACCTCCCGTCCTTCATCGCCGCCGACGCGGTGGCCGACCTCAAGGCCGAGACCGCCGCGATCAAGGGCGAGTTCACCGAGGGTCTGTGGGGCCTGGTGACGCTGGGCACCGAGTCCGTCTACGGCGTCCCGCAGGACAGCGGCCCGATGATGCTCTTCTACCGCAAGGACCTGTTCGACAAGTACGGCATCGCGGTCCCCAAGACCTGGCAGGAGTACGGGGACGCGGCCCGCACGGTCAGGAAGAAGGACCCGAAGGCGTACCTCGGCACGTTCTCCAGCAAGGATCCGGGAGCGTTCACAGGTCTGGCGCAGCAGGCCGGGGCGCAGTGGTGGTCGATCAGCGGCGAGTCGTGGAAGGTGAACATCGCCGACGAGCCCACGAAGAAGGTCGCCGACTACTGGGACGGCCTGGTCAAGGAGGGCGCCATCGACGACATGCCCTACTTCACCCCGGACTGGAACAAGGCGCTCAACGACGGCAAGCTGCTGACCTGGCCGTCGGCGATCTGGGCGCCGGGCGTGCTGTCCAGCAACGCGCCCAAGGCCAAGGGCAAGTGGGCCGTCGCGCCGCTGCCGCAGTGGAACGCCGGTGAGAGCTACAGCGGCTTCTGGGGCGGCTCGTCCACGGCCGTGTCGGCCAAGACCCCGCACAAGGCCGCCGCCGCCCGGTTCATCACGTGGCTCAACACCGACCCCGCCGCCATCGACCTGCTCGTCAAGGAGGCCGCGATCTACCCGGCCTCGACCAAGGCGCAGGCGGCGCTCGGCGCGGCTCCCGAGTACTTCGCCGGCCAGCCCGACTTCTGGCAACAGGCCGCCGCCGTGTCCGCCGGGGCCCGCGGGTTCACCTTCGGCCCGAACGTCGGCGTGACGTACAACGCCTTCAGGGACGGCTTCGACAAGGCGCTGCAGGCGAAGACCCCGTTCGCCGACGCCGTGCGGGCCATGCAGGACGCCACGGTCGCGGACATGCGCAAGGCCGGCTTCCAGCTCGCGTCATGAAGCGCTCGGAACGGGGGGTCTGGCCGTATCTCTTCCTGACCCCCGCGATGGTGCTGTTCACGCTGTTCCTCGCGGTGCCCATCGGCTACACCGTCTACCTGGCGACGCGCCGTACCAAGGTCTCCGGGCTGGGGCTGGGCAGGGGCGCGCGGCGGGAGGTGTTCGTCGGGTTCGACAACTTCGCCGCCGCCCTGGCCGACGGCGAGCTGTGGAGCGGGTGGCTGCGGGTGCTCGGGTACGGCGCGCTGGTGCTGGTCGTGATGCTGGGGCTGGCGCTGCTGTTCGCGCTGCTGCTGGACTCGGCGCGGGTGCGGCTGGCCCGGTTCTCGAGGATCGCGATCTTCCTGCCGTACGCGGTGCCGGGAGTGGCGGCCACGCTGCTGTGGGGCTTCCTCTACCTGCCCTCGCTCAGCCCGATCAGGGAGCTCCTGGACATCGACTTCCTGGGCGCCACCACCGTCACGTACTCCATGGCGAACGTGGCGGTGTGGGGCGGGGTCGGCTTCAACATGCTCGTGCTCTACACCACGCTCCGGGCGATCCCGCGCGACCTGTACGAGGCCGCGCGGCTCGACGGCGCCTCCGAGTTCCAGATCGCCGTCCGTGTCAAGATCCCGATCCTGACCCCGGCGATCATCCTGACCACCGTGTTCTCGATCATCGCGACCGTCCAGGTGTTCACCGAGCCCACCACGCTGCGCCCGCTGACCAACACGATCAGCTCCACCTGGAGCCCGCTCATGAAGGTCTACCGCGACGCCTTCGTCACCGGCGACCTGTACTCGGCCGCCGCCACCTCGATCGTCATCGCGGCGGTCTCGCTCGTCCTGTCGTTCGGATTCCTGCGCGTGGTCCGCAACCGCGCCTTCGGGGAGGGCTGATGGTCACGGTCACCGCGACCCCCGCACGCCGCCGGGCCCGCGTGGGCGCGGGCCGGCCGATCGGCGCCGTGCCGACCGCGCTGCTGCTGATCGGCGCGCTCTACTGCCTGTTCCCGGTGGCCTGGGTGCTGATCGCGGCCACCAAGTCGCCGGCCGAGCTGTTCAGCACCTCGACGCTCTCCTTCGGCACCGGCTTCCTCGACAACGTCGCCGAGCTGTTCGCCTACCGGGACGGGGTGTTCTGGCTCTGGGCCGGCAACACGCTGATCTACGCGGGCGGGGGCGCGCTGCTGTCCACGGCGGTCTCGGCGATCTCCGGGTACGCGCTGGCCAAATTCCGCTTCCCCGGCCGCGACGCCATCTTCAACCTGCTCATCGGCGGCATCCTGGTGCCCGCCGTGGTGCTGGCGATCCCGCAGTACCTGCTGTTCTCCAAGATCGGCCTGGCCGACAGCCACTGGGCCGTGCTGCTGCCGCAGATCCTGCACCCGTACAGCATCTACCTGGCCCGCATCTACGCCACCGCGGCCATCCCCGACTCCCTGCTGGAGGCGGGGCGGATCGACGGGGCCGGCGAGTGGCGGCTGATGTCGCGGGTGGCGATGCCGCTGATGGTGCCGGGCATGGTGACGATCTTCCTGTTCCAGTTCGTGGCGATCTGGAACAACTTCCTGCTGCCGTTCATCATGCTCGGCGACGACGGCAAGTTCCCGCTCACGGTCGGCCTCTACACGCTGCTGGCGGCCGGCGCGAACCAGCCCGCCCTCTACAACCTGATCCTCACGGGCGCGTTCCTGTCGATCGTGCCCCTGATCGCGCTCTTCCTCACGATGCAGCGATACTGGAAGACCGACCTGTCCTCCGGAGCCGTGAAGTGAAGCGCCCTACGATCCACGACGTCGCCGCCGCCGCGGGCGTGTCCCGCGGCACGGTGTCCCGCCTCCTCAACGGGGACAAATACGTCAGCCCCGCGGCGCGCGTGGCCATCGAGCGGGCCATCTCGCAGACCGGCTACATCGTCAACCGGGCCGCCCGCAGCCTGGTCACGCAGCGCACCGGCTCGGTCGTGATGGTCCTGTCCGAGCCGCACGAGAAGCTGTTCGAGGACCCCAACTACAGCACGCTCATCCGGGTGGCCATCAGGATGCTGGCCGAGCGCGACCTGTCGCTGGTGATGATGCTGGCCGGCGACGAGGGCGACCGCGAGCGGGTGGTGCGCTACGTGCGCGGCGGCCACGCCGACGGGGTGCTGCTGGTCTCGACGCACGCGGGCGACCCGCTGCTCGACGCGCTGCGCACCGGCCCGCCCGCGGTCTCCTGCGGCGCGGTCATCGGCCGCGAGACCGTCATCCCGTACGCCGCCGCCGACGAGCGGCTCGGCGCCCGCCAGATGACCGAATACTTCGTCTCCCTCGGCCGCCGGCGGATCGCCATGATCACCGGCCCCATGGACACGCCGGGCGGCATCCAGCGGCTGGAGGGCTTCGCCGACGTGCTCGGGCGCAAGGCGACCTCGAAGCTGATCGCGCACGGCGACTGGACGCAGGCCAGCGGCGAGCGGGCGATGACGGAGCTGCTGGAGCGGGCGCCCGACATCGACGCCGTCTTCGTGGCCTCCGACCTGATGGCGGCCGGGGCGCTCGCCGCGCTGCGCGCGGCGGGCCGCCGGGTGCCCGACGACGTGGCGGTGGGCGGCTTCGACGACTCCTCGGTGGCCATCTCGACCCATCCGCCGCTGACCACGATCCGGCAGCCGCTGGCGGAGATGGCCCAGGAGACGATGCGGCTGCTCCTGACCCTCATCGACGGGGCCGAGCACGTCGATCCGGTGATACTGCCCACGGAGCTGGTGATCCGCGAGTCGGCCTGAGGTGTTTTGCCCCTCTTGCCGGAGTTTCCGCAGTACGATCACGCCAGCTGACGTACCCGAAGGAGCCTGCGATGGCTGGTTACGAGCGGGAGCGGGCGCCGGGGAACATCGACACCACCAAACCCAATGTCTCCCGCGTCTACGACTTCATGCTCGGCGGCAAGGACAACTACGAGGCCGACCGCCGCATGGCGGAGCTGGCGCTCGAGATCGCCCCCGACGCCCCGGAGGCCGCCCGCGCCAACCGGGAGTTCCTCGGACGGGTGGTCCGTCACCTGGCCGCCGAGGCCGGCATCCGCCAGTTCCTGGACATCGGCTCGGGGCTGCCCACGCAGGGCAACGTCCACGAGATCGCCCAGTCGGCCACCGCCGGCGCCCGCGTCGTCTACGTCGACAACGACCCGACCGTCCTGGTGCACGGCCGCGCCCTGCTCGCCGTGGACGACGACGCCACCACGGTCGTGGAGGCCGACCTGAGGGACCCCGACGGGATCATCGACGATCCGGAGGTCCGGCGCCTCATCGACTTCGACCGGCCGGTGGGCCTGCTGATGTTCGCGATCCTGCACCACCTGGCCGACGAGGAGAACCCGGCCGGGATCGCCCGCCGCATGGTGGACCGCCTGGCCCCGGGCAGCTACCTGGCCGTCTCCCACTTCCACAACCCGGGCCTGGCCCATCCGGAGGTGTCTCGGCAGGCGTTCGCGGCCGAGAAGATCTTCAACGAGACGCTGGGCACCGGCCGGTGGCGGACCCGCGCGGAGATCCTCGCCTGCTTCGACGGGCTGGAGCTGCTGGAGCCGGGGTTGGTGCCGCTCCCGGAGTGGCGCCCGGACTCCGACGACCGGGCCGAGCCCGGCATCACCTACCACACCTTCGTCGGGGCGGTCGGCCGCAAGGGTCAGGCCACGCCCGCGTAGACCCAGCGGCCCTCGTGGCGCACGAACCGGCTGTTCTCCTCCATCTCGCCGGACCGTCCCCGGTCCAGGTAGTGGGCGCGGAAGCGGACGGTGCCCTCGGTGTGCACGACGCTGCCGCCGCTGGTCTCCAGCACCTCCAGCCGTACCCACTTCACCCTCCTGTCCAGGCCGATGGTGGCCGGCCGGGCGGAGGGGTGCCAGGTGCGCAGCAGATAGGCCTCGTCCCCGACGCCGAACGCGCTGAAGCGGGAGCGCATGAGCTGCTCGGCGGTGGTGGCCGCCGCCTCGCCCCGGTGCAGCCTGCCGCAGCAGTCCTGGTAGGGGGCGGGCAGGCCGCAGAGACACGTACGAGGAGGCATGCGCCCTATTCTGCCCCCAGCCGGACCGTGAGATCGGTCAGGGTCGGGCCGAGCGGGGCGTCCAGGGTGAGGGCCGCGTCGGCGTCGGCGCCGGTCGGCCCCTGGTTGACGATGGCGATGGGGATGCCGAGCGCGGCGGCCTTGCCGGCGAACCGCAGCCCCGACCTGATCGCCAGCGACGACCCGAGCACGAGCAGCGCCCGCGCCCCGCCCACGACCGCGAAGCACTCGTCCACGCGCGGCTTGGGCACGTTCTCGCCGAAGAACACCACGTCCGGCTTGAGCACCCCGCCGCACCCGGAGCAGTCGACCACCCGGAACCCGGCGACCTGCTCGTCGGTGAGCACGGCGTCGCCGTCGGGGTTGATCCGGCCGCTGCCCTCCCAGTCGGGGTTGGCCTCGCGCAGGCGGCGCTCCAGCTCGGCGCGCGGGGTGCGCTCCCGGCACGACAGGCAGACGACGCGGTCGAGCCCGCCGTGCAGCTCGATCACCCGCTCCGCGCCGGCCGCCTGGTGCAGGCCGTCGACGTTCTGGGTGACGATGCCGGCCAGCAGCCCGCGCCGCTCCAGCTCGGCCACCGCCCGGTGCCCGGCGTTCGGGCGGGCCTGCCCGATCTGCCGCCAGCCGACGTGGCTGCGCGCCCAGTAGCGTTGCCGCGCCTGCGCGCTGCCGACGAACCGCTGGTAGGTCATCGGCTCGGCGCGCCGGGCCCGCCCTGTCGGCCCCCGGTAGTCGGGGATGCCCGATTCGGTGGACAGCCCGGCCCCGCTGAGCACGGCCACCTGTCCCCTGGCGACCAGCTCGACCAGCTCCGCCACCTTCGTGGTGCTAGGTGTCACATCCCTATGGTGCATCAGCCGCCCGCTTGCTCCCGCCCCAGCCCACGATCGGCAGCCCACGATCGATCGCCCACCCGCTCCTCCGCCTCCACGACGCGTTCGGCGTACCACAGCCGCCGCATCTCCGGGCAGCTCTCCAGCAGCCCGGCCAGCCGCCCCCGGCCGGCGACGCGGCCCCGGTCGAGGACGATGACCTGGTCGGCACGTTCGAGCGCGGCCTGCCGATGGGAGACGACCAGGACCGTCTCGGGGCCGCGCCCGGCGATCCGGTCCCACAGGAGCCGCTCGGTCTCGACGTCCAGGGCGGACGACAGGTCGTCCACGACGAGCAGGTCGGGGGCGCGGACGAGGGCGCGGGCGGCGGTGGCGCGCTGCACCTGCCCGCCGGACAGCCGCACCCCGCGCGGCCCCACCACCGTGCCGAGCCCCTCGGGCAGCTCGGCCAGGTCCCGCTCGAACGCCGCCAGCTCCAGCGCCCGCCGGACCTCGTCGTCGCCGGCGGGCCGGCCGAGCAGCACGTTCTCCCGCAGGGTCTCGGAGAACAGCCGGGGGACCTGGCCGGCGTACGCGGCCCGGCCGGGGACCAGGAACGTGCCCGGGTCCGCGACCGCGGTGCCGTTCCACGAGATCGTCCCGCCGTCCAGCGGGAGGAGGCCGAGCAGGGCGCGTACCAGGGTGGTCTTGCCCGCGCCCACGGCACCGGTGACGACCGTGAACGAGCCGCGCTCGACGCGCAGGTCGACGCCGTGCAGCACCCCGCGCACGGTCAGCCCGCGCGCCTCCAGCACCTGGAGGCGGTCGGCGGGCGGCGGCGGTGGCGGGGCGGGCGGCGGGTCGCGGTGCAGCCAGACGCCGGTGCCGCGCGACAGGTCGCCGGCGTCCTCGTGCGGCGCCATGAGCCGGGTGAGCCGCTCCGTCGCGACCGCCGCCTGGGGCAGCCGGGACAGGACCGTGCCGATCGACCGCGGCAGCGCCGTGAGCCAGCCGATGTAGCTGGTGAACAGCGCCAGGTCGCCCACGGTGAAGTCGCCGCCGCGCATGGCGGGGGCGGCCAGGAGCAGGACGAGCCCGGTGCTGAGCTCGACGGTCGTGGTCGTCGCGGCGTCCAGCAGGTCGGTGGCCATCCGGTCCTTGACGGCGGCGTCGCGCCGCCGCCGGTTGTGCTCGCGCAGCCGTTCCAGCGCCGCGGCCTCGGCCCCGGCCGTCTTGAGCGCGAGCACGCCGGCGAACATCTCCCCCACGTACGCCGTGACGGCCGCCCCGAGCCGCCTGGCCCGCCCGTGCAGCCGGGCGATCGCCCGCCGCATCATCCGGCTGAGCACGCCCACCGCGATCATCGGCAGGGCCAGCACCAGCGTGATCGCCGGATCGACGGAGGCCATGATCGGCAGCGCCGCGGCGGCGAACAGCGTGGTGCCCGCCAGGCTGACGCTCTCGTCGGTGAGGTCCACCGCGTCGGCCACGTCGTCGCGCATGCGGGAGACGGCCTCTCCGGACGAGTGCGGCAGCCGGGCGGCGGCGGGCCCGCGCGCGGTGAGCACCGAGCGCAGCACGTTGGCCCGCAGGAGGGTCGCCGCCGCGGTCCACCAGTAGACGCCGTACGTCCACGCGACGACGATCACCATCCCCCGCACGACCTCGACCGCCACGAACGCCGCGCACCACCACAGGGTCGCCCGCAGGGCGGCCGGCTGGTGCCCGCTGATCTGGTCGAAGACCTGTTGCAGGAGGAGCCCGGAGGCCAGCGGGATCACGTGGACCGGCAGCCACAGCAGGGCCCCGACCAGGTACCGGCGCAGGTCGAACGTGGCCAGCCGGGTGGCCACCAGCAGCACCGGCCTCACCGGCCCACCCCCGCCAGCGGCAGCGGCAGCGCCACCAGCAGCACGGGCTTCACCGGGCCACCCCCGCCAGGTCCAGCAGCCGGCCGAACCTGCTGTGCGGGTCGGCGGCGAGGTCGGCGCGGGGGCCGTACTCGACGACCTTGCCCCGGTCGAGCACCGCGATCTTGTCCACCCGCGCCAGGGACGACAGGCGGTGCGCGATGATCACGCCGGTCCGGCCCGCCAGCAGGCGGCCGATGCCGTCCTCGATGCGGCGCTCGGTGGCCGGGTCGAGCCGGCTGGACGCCTCGTCGAGCACGACGAGCCCGGGGTCGGCCAGGAACGCCCGCGCGAGCGCGAGCAGCTGGCCCTCGCCCGCCGACACGGCGCCGAGCTCCGATCGCAGCCCCGGTCCCAGCTCGGTGTCGAGCCCGTCGGGCAGGGCCGCCGCCCATTCCCCGAGCCCGACGGCGTCGAGGACCTCGCGCAGCCGCTTGTCGCCCGACGGCGGGCGGAAGAGGGTCAGGTTGTCCCGCACGCTCGCCGCGAAGAGCTGCACGTCCTGGGTGACCACGCCGATCCGGCTCCGGAGGGAGCGCGGGTCGGCCTCGCGCAGATCCACGCCGCCCGCGCGCACGGTGCCCTCGACGGGGTCGTGCAGCCGGAGCACGAGCCGGGCCAGGGTGGTCTTGCCGCTGCCGGTCCGCCCGACCAGGCCGAGCGTCTCGCCGGGGGCGAGCGTGAGGTCGATGCCGGACAGCACCTGCTCGTCGTCGCCGGGGTAGGAGAAGCCGACGCCCTCGAAGCGCAGGCCGAGCGGGCCGGCGCCGGGGAGGGGGCGGGTGCCGGGGGTCAGCGCGGGCCGCTCGGACAGCAGGCCGGCGATGCGGGCCAGACCGGCCAGGGCCGCCTGGTACTGCCTGATCTGGTCGATCAGCCGCTCGAACGGCGCCCGCACCATGAGCGTGTACTGGAAGAGCAGCACGGCGGTGCCGACCGTGAGCGCGCCGGCCTCCATGGTCCACGCGGCCAGGCCCAGCATGATCGCCGTGCCCGCGGCGAAGGCCACCGAGGTGCCGGCCAGGAGCACGGTGCCGACGCGGGCGTCGCGGTTCTCGGCCCGGAAGAGGGCGGCGCTGACCTGGTGGAAGCGGCGTACGACATGCTCGCCGGCGCCGTTCGCCCTGATGTCCTCGGCCCCGGCGAGGCGCTCTTCGAGGGTGCCGAACAGGGCGGCGCCGGCCGCCCGGGAGCGCGCCGCCGACGGCACGGCCAGCCGCTGCGCCCGCGCCATGCCGTACCCGATGAGCAGGCAGTACGCCAGCAGCGCGCACCCGATGCGCCAGTCGACGCCGAACACGACGACGACCACGCCGGCCAGGAGCAGCGCGCTGGCCACGACGTCCAGCACGAACGCGACGACGAAATCGGCGACCGCCACGACGTCGCCGTCCACCCGCTCGATCAGCTCGCCGGGGGTGTGCCTGCCGTGGAAGTCGAGGTCGAGGCCGAGCGCGTGCTGGGCGAGGCGCTCGCGCAGGCGGTTGGTGCCGTCCCAGGCGAGCCTGCTGGCCAGCCACGCCGTGACCATCCTGGCGGCCTGGCCCGCGACGGCGAGCGCGAGGTAGCCGAGGGCGATCAGCGTCAGGTGGCGGATGCCGGCGCCGGCGATGGCGTCGTCGACGAAGCGCCGGGTGATCTGGGGCGCCGCCAGCGGGAGCGCGGTGGCGGCGGCGATGGCCGCGGCCAGCCCGGCGGTGGCGCGGCGCCCGGGGCCGAGCAGGCGCAGGACGGAAGGGTCAGGTGGTGGGGTCCGGAGCTCGTACGGGGTCAAGAAGCGTCATGCCCTTTGCGTAGGAGGATTCGCTGAGCTGGGGGGACAAGAACGCTTCCCGCATCGCGGGCCTCCTTCGCCGGTCGATCTGCTTCCGCCGGGGAGTACACCAGCCGGGGCCGCCTCCGGGCAACCGATTTTCAGCGCTCCCGTCGTACGAGGCAGGCCACGCGCAGCTCCGCGCACCATGCCTGCCCGTCGCCCCGCTCCTGACCGGGAACCGGCGACATCTCGGTGACCAGGACCTCGGCCGGTTCGTGCCGGGCCAGGTCCTCGACCGCGAGGGGATCGCAGAAGTCGACGGGGAAGGGGCCGGGCTCGGCGGGGTGGCGGACGAAGACGTGCCGGGGCAGGCCACGTTCGCGGCGGAGGCGGTGGATGGCCAGCCAGCGGTCGAAGGGGTCCGCGCCCCGCTCCTCGGGCAGGTGCAGGCGCCAGCGCGCCCGCTGGTAGACGAGGTCGCCGATCATGATGCGCGGGGTCCGCGCGCCGAGGTCGACCTCCACCGGCGCGGTCCCGGGCCCTTCGTAGAGGGGCCCGCGGCCGGGTCCTGTCCCGGACAGCAGCCACGTCGCGGCACCCGGCTCAGCCCCGGCGGCCACCAGCTCGGGACCGGGCGGCACGGGGTCCGGCCACTCCCCCACCTCCGCCCACCACCCAGCGGTCGCCAGGGCCACGGCCCGCGCGTCCAGCCGGACGACCTCCTGCCCCTCTCCGGAGCGGAGCGCCTCCGACGCCATCCCGGCCAGGACGGCGCCGAGCTCCCGCCGGGCCCCGCCCTCCCGGGCGAGCAGGGCAGCCAGGCACCACAACGGCACCACCGCCGTCAACGCCTCCCGCAACCGCTCCAGCGCGGCCCCGCCGATCACCACCGGCTCCGATCCGGGCTCGCGCACGCGCGACGACCCGCCGCCCCCGGGCTCGAACCGCGCCCGCAGCCGGGGCCCGCCGCCCTCCACCGCCAAGCGGCGCAGCAGCCGGTGAGCGGCCGCGGTGCGCAGCCGGGAGCGCCGGGCCGTGCCGTCCCCGGGCCGCCGGGCCAGCGGATGCCGCTCGATCTCCCGGTGGAAGGCGGGATCGGCGAGGAGGGCGGCATGCCGTACGGACTCGTCGTCGTACGCCTCGGCGACCCTGCGCCGCGTCACCAGCCAGGCGGCGGCGTGGGCACTCCTGGCCGCGGCCCGCGCCGAACCCGCCGCGACGACGGCGGACTGCCACCGCCGCGCCCGCTCCCCCATGCCGAGCGACTCCAGCAGCCGGATCTCGTCCCCGGTGAGCGGCGCCCCGGCGCGTACGCTCCTGAGGCACTGCCCGGCGAGCGCGCACCGCTCGGGCGGCAGCCTCAGCACCGCGTCCCGCAGCGGCGCGGCCTGCCGCAGGAAGCGCTCGCGCTCGGCGGCCAGGCGCCGGCGGGCGTCGAGCAGCCGCTCGGTGAGCCGCCGCAGATCAGGATGGCCCATCCCGTCGAGCAGCCGCGCCGGCAGCCCGGGGGTCCGCGGCAGGAACCACGGACGCAGCTCGACGACCAGCTCAGCGACACCGGCCCGGATCCGCCACGAGATCTCCCCGGAGCCCGAGACGCCGCCGTCCCCGCCTAACGCCGCCGCCCGGGCGCCAGGCGGTTCCTCCCCCTGCCACGTGCCGCTCACCCGCGCCCCCTCAACACCCCGGCCTCGGCCAGCTCCGCCGTCAGCCGCTCCCGCGCCCCGTCCGTCAGGCCGTCGAGGGCGTGCGGGTCGTCGGCGGCCAGCCGCGCGACCGGCGAGACCAGCCCTTGATGCAACCGGAACGACCGCCCGGACCGCAGGCTCACGGCGAACGTGCCCGGCCCCCGCCCGTCGGGCCCGGCCCCCGCGACCACCTCCGCGCACGGGTCCCACGCACACGCCGGCACGGGCAGCGCCTGCCCCGCGACGGAACAGGCGGCGAGCCTGCCGGGCGGCAACCCGGGAAGCCGGTCCAGCCACCCCCGGATCATGGCCGTCACCTCGCGGGCGCGCATGGTCTCGGGCGCGTCGAACTCGATCCATCGGGCCAGGTCGTTCCCGGCGCGTGGCGGGAAGCGCACGCTCTGACCGGCCCAGACCGTACGGATGCCCATCCGGTACGGCCGCAGCCCCGCCGGCCGCACCCCGCCGGGCCCGTCCGCCAGCAGCTCCAGCGACTCCCCCACGACGCCCGCGGCCATCCCCGGCGCGCCCACCGCCAGCTCGCACGTCACCGGCACCTCGGCGGGGATCGCGGCCAGCAGCCGCCGCAGGTTGACGGTCACGCCGTTGAGCCCGGTGGCGGCGGCCAGGAAGTCGATCCGCGTCACGGTGATCGTCAGGCCGCGGCAGCGGGCCAGCGCCTCCCGCGAGAACGCCCCCGCCCGGACCGCGTCCAGCCACCCCGCCCAGGGACCGCTCACCGGCGGCCGGTCCGCCCCGGTCACCCAGCGCACGGCCGCGTCGTGCCCGGCGGTCCAGCAGCGCCTGATCACCCGATCCGGCGACCAGTCCAGCCACTCGACCCCGGCCAGCTCCGGCACCCGCCGCAGCGCCGCGACCTGCTCGGCCACCAGCCGCCCGCACAACGTCACCCGCTCCGCCCCCAACGCCTTGACCAGCGCGAACGCGGCGGGAAGCTGCTGCTCACCGTCCACCACGACGTGCACCCGCCGCCCCCTGGCCGCCTCCAGGGCGATCTCGACCTCGGGCCGGAACAACCGGCACCGGGCGGCCGCGCCGAGCACGTCCCGGCTGCTCTGCGTGCTGCCCTCGGCCAGCTCCAGATCGTCGATGCTGAGCCGGACCGCGGGGTCGCCCGCCAGCCGGAGCGCCGTGCCGACCGCCCGCAGATGGGCGTCGTCGTACGCCTCGCGCTCCAGGATGGCCGCCGCCGCCCGCCCGAACAGCGCGGTGAGCGGCCCGTCAGGCAGCCCTTCGGCGGCGGCCCGCAGCCGCGCCGGCTCGGCGAGCCGTTCGACGAGCCGCGCTCCCAGATCGACCACCTCGACCCCGGCCGGCGGAACGACCTCGGTCGTGAAGTCCGTGAACGGCGGAATGACGAGCAGCTCCATCAGCAGCCCCCTCCAGGCCACGGGTACGGATGCGCCGCCGGTTCATGGCGACCGCCCGGAAGACTCGGAGGAGCGCCCCGGCCGGGTCTCTCGGACGCGCCCCGGCCGGGGTCCCGGTGGCCGTCGCGGCGCCCCTTTCTGGCCGGTCGCAGGTAGACACAGCGCAGCTCGGCCGCGAAACGCTGCTCGCCCTCCCGCAGCCAGCACTCGTCCGGCCCCGCCGGCACCTCCGTCACCGTGACCTCATCGGCCATGGCCGCCAGGCGGGCCAGCCCTTCGAGGAGCGCGGGCGCGCGGGTGTCCACGTAGACGGGCTCGCGCTCCCGGGCCGACGAGGCGAAGAACGCGACCGGCAGGTCGTGATCCTCCCGCAGGCGCGCCATCGCCACCAGGAGCTCGCGATCGCCGGCCGCCTGCCCGAGCGCCTCGAACGACGATCGGCCCACCCGCCACCGCCGCCCCGACACGACGACGTTGTCCCACGTCAGCCGGGGGACCCGGGCGAGGCCATGGAGGCGGGGCAGGCTGATCCTGGGCAGGGCGAGGGCCGTGTGCAGGGCCGTGTGCAGTGAGGTGTGCAGCGCTGCGTGCAGGGCCGGGTCGTGCCCGCCGTTGTGCAGCAGCAGCGGCTCGTCCAGCCCCTTGGCGTACAGGAGGGCCCGCTGCCCGTCGCTGTGCACGTACAGCTCGTCGAGCCCGATCCGCCGCCGCCCCGGGTCGGCCGCCACCCCGCCCAGCTCCAGGACGGGCCCGGGCAGCTCCAGCGGTGGCACGCCGTCGGAGCGGCGGGAGATGACGTTCAGCACGGTGAACCCGGACAGCGCCAGCCTGATCTCCGTGTCCCGCTGGGCGAGGCACATGGCGCGCTCCTCGTGGAACTGCAGCGCCCACGGCGTGAGCAGCACCGCGTCGTGCAGCCGGCTGAGGACCAGCGGGGTCACCCCCGGCTCGTACGTCTCCAGCGAGGGCGCGGCCACCATGACGTCGGCCGAGCAGAGCACGGGCACGGCCGGCGGGGCGGGCTCGTCCAGCAGGCCGGCGAGGTTCAGCTCGGCCGCCACCGGCGCGTCGCGCACGATGGCCGCGACGCGCCGCGCGAGCCGGTCACCGTGTTCGATCTCCAGGTCGCCGGTCGCCCGCAGGGCCTCGGCCAGCGGGAACGTGCCCGCCCCGAGCCGCCCCGCCACCAGCCGGTTGGTACGCAGCCTGGTCAGCTCGGCCTCCTCGGCGAGCAGGTCGAGCACCCGGGGCACGCGGCTCTCGAGGTCGGCCGCGAGCGCGTCGCCGACCGTGACCCGCAGGGTGCCGGCCGCCGCCTCGTGCACGATCACCCGGTCGTCGCGCTGCCCCCCGCCGGCCAGCGCCTCGATCCGCCGCTGCACGGCCAGCTTCACATCGGGCGAGGCGGCGGGGTACTGCCAGAGCAGCTCGCCGATCTCGCCGACGCGCCTGCCCAGCGGCAGGTCGGCGTCCGCCACGCGATGGCCGGGGGCCACGTGCTCCCGCTGCGCCGGCACCCCGGCCGGGCCGTCCCCCCGCTCCGGTACGACCGCAGGGGCCACGAACCCCTGCCCCGGCACGCCGGGAGCCTCCGCGAGCCCCCGCCCGCGCACCTCCCGCGCGCCTCCGTGCCCGCACCCGCCACCGCCCGGCCCGGAGGGATCCGACCCCCCGGCACCCTCTCCCGCGCCGCCGCCGGCACCGTCCTCGGCAGGAGCCGCCCCCGCCGCGCCCCTCCCCGAGGAACCCGATGCCCCGGCGGCACCCTCTTCGGAAGGACCCGCCTCCCGCTCGGAGGGGCTCCGGGCGCCGCCGACCCCCTCCTCGAAGGGGCCGGCGAGACCGCACTCGCAGGCGCCGGCGAGACCCGCCCGGCCGCGCCCGGAGACGGGCGGCCCGCCGAAGGCCCCCCGCGGACCGCCCCGGTCCCTTCCGGGCGGCCCGCCGAGGGCGCTTCGCGGACCATCCCGGTCGCGCCCCGGTGCCTCACCCGCCACCGCTGGGCCGTTCCCCCCGGCCCCCGGCACGACCGGCACCCCCCGGGCGGCGAGCCGCTCCCGGAGCCAGCCCAGGGTGTCGGAGACGGTGGCGGGCGGGCACAGGTCGTGGGTGAGCAGCCCCCGCCGCACCGCCACGGCCAGCGCCGCCGACGCCCGCTCCAGCCCCGTCCCCGTCTCGGCCGCGATCTCGGCCAGCGTGCGCCGCCCGTCGCAGTGTCCGGCGAACGCGGCGCCGTCGGGCGCCTCCCCCGTCCACGTCCTGCGCCGCGGCACCAGCCCCGCCACCAGCGCGGGATCGGCCAGGACGCGCTGCTGCAGCGCCTCCTCCACGCGCGCCGCCGCGAACGCCACCCGCCGGTCGCACTCGCGATGACCCGCCCAGGTGTAGCCGCCGGCCCCCGCCTCGACGGCCCCGTAGCCGAGCGGCCCGTAGCAGCCCTCCGTCTCGCACGAGGCCGACAGCCGCTGCACGTGGGCGGCGACCTGCCGGCGCATCTCGCTCCCCTTGGCCCCGTGCCGCAGGTCGCGGTAGAGGCCGGGCGAGGAGCACACGAGCGCGTCGAGGAACCGCTCGTCGGCCACGATCCCGGCCATGGCCGCCCGGACGAGCGCCGCGTCGCCCGCGACCATGCCGGCCAGGGTGAGGCGCGCCTCCTCCAGCTGGCCGGTCACGTCGTTCCAGGCCGCCAGCCAGTCGTCGGGACCGGGCGAGCCGGGTGGCAGCGGGCGTAGCGCGCGCAGGCGGCCGCGGAAGCCACGGGGCGGCCTTCCCCCGCCGGAAGAACCGGCGTCCGCCCCGTGGCCGGGCCCGTCGTCGAGCAGGTCGAGCGCCTGCCGCTCCAGCCGTACGACGGCCGCGGCCGCCTCCGCCGCCCTGGGGTGGACGAGGGACAGGACGAGCTCCCAGGGAAACCCGGCACTCCGTACGACCACGGCAGGCAGCAGGGTCCAGTCGTGCTCGATGCCCATATGGACTTCTCCCTTTCCTGGCGTGAATTCGCCGCACGGCGCCTCAACTCAGATATTTACAAGATCATTTTCATGTGTCAATGAGTTGCCGGATTAGAAGAAAATGAGAACCGCCAATCCCCACGGAGAATTGACCGCCAACACAAACAAACCCCGCCATAAGGGGCACAGCTGTTTACTTTGCGTAGCCATTCGACCTATCCTTGCAGCACAGAGGGTCATTGATGCTCTCTCGCGAGAACGCCCGATTAAATTCGGCAACAGCGCCCCGGCCCGCCGATTCAGCCGCCCATTCAATACGCGGCCGAACCGCCGGCCGATGATTTCTCGCGGCCGTTCGTTCAATCGCGTTTAATTCGGGTTCCCATTTCCGCGCCAGGGCAAGGTGGGGTCAAGGGCGCGTGCCAGCACGCCGGAGAGGAGAAACGGACTGATAGAAGGTGACACGGGGGTGAAGGGGGAGCAGTGACGGAAGACGGACGGCGGCGGCGCGGCGACGGGCCCCACCTGTGGACACCGGTGTTTGTGGCGGGGCTCCTCCTCGTCACCGGAGTGGTGATCGCGCTGGACGTGACCACGGGCACGGCGGTGCGGTTGTTCCCGCTGCTGATCTTCCTGCCGGCGATCGTCTCGGGCCTCGGCGAGGTGTGGCAGACGGTGGTCGCCTCGGTGTGGGTGGTCGTGGTGGAGGTGATCACCGGCATCCACCTGCGCGGGGAGACGGACGACATCCTGCTGGCGACCGGCTTCACGGCGCTGTTCGGGGTGCTGAGCGTGCTGGGCTGCCGCTACCGCGTACGGCGCGAGGAGGAGGTCCACCGGCTGCGCTCGGCGGCGGCCGCCCTGCAGCGGCTGATCGTGCGCCCGCTCCCGCTGCGCACCGCGGACGTGGTGGTGGACGGCCTCTACCAGCCGGTGGAGGAGGACACGATGGTGGGCGGCGACATGTACGAGGTGGCGCCCTCCAGGCGCGGAACCAGGGTGCTGATCGCGGACGTCCAGGGCAAGGGCCTGCCGGCGATCGGCACGGCGCTGGCCGTGCTGGGCTCGTTCAGGGAGGCGGCCTACCGGGAGGAGACGCTCACCGGCGTCGTGGCCGCTCTGGAGAACACCGTGGTCCGCCAGAACACCTTCGCCTCCATGACCGGCGAGCCCGAGCGGCTGGTCACCGCCCTCGTGCTGGACATCGGCAAGGAGCCGGGGGTGGAGGCGGTCAACTGCGGCCACATCGCCCCGTACGTCATCCACGACGGCGACGCCCACCAGGCGAACCTGGGCGAGGCGGCGGTGCCCCTCGGCCTGGCGTCGCTGACGCAGACGCCGCGCCGGGGCGTGCGGTTCGCGTTCCCGCCGGGCGCGACGCTGCTGCTGTGCACCGACGGCGTCACCGAGGCCCGCGACCCCGACGGCGCCTTCTACCCGCTGGAGGAGCGGCTGCGCGCGTGGGCCCTCGACCCGCCCGCCGGGCTCGCCCGTACGCTGGGGGCCGACCTGCGGGAGTTCACCCGGGCCGCCCCGCGCGACGACATCGCCGTCCTCACGCTCCGCAGGACGGAAACATCCCTGAGGCTCTTCCGCCCAACATCATGAACCGCTCGCTCCACTGGCGCGTACCTACACACATCGGACACGTGGTCCATGGAGGTGTCGTGGAGCTCAGTCTCTTGCGGGCACAAGCGCACAGCCCGTCGTACTTCTCACTCATGCGCAGCTCGACGGGAGAGCGCGCCCCGGTGGACTTCTGCATACCGTGCAACCCGTATTTCCCCACGCCGGAGATCTTCGATCACCTCGGGAGAAACCTGGAGACGATACTCAAGTTCTATCCCAGCGACGCGGGGACGATCACCGAGGAGCTCTGCTCCACGCTCGGGCTGCACCCCAAGACGGTCGCGATGGGCAACGGCTCGACGGAGCTGATCACGTGGATCGACCACCTGCTGGTGCGCGAGAGCCTGGCGATCCCGATCCCCACCTTCGGCCGCTGGACCGACCAGCCGCTGGAGACGGGCAAGCGGGTGGACATGTACCCGCTGTTGGAGAGCCGCAACTTCACGCTGGACGTGAACGACTACGTCTCGTTCATCCGCATGCGCGGCTCCCGGGTGGCGGTGATCTGCAACCCGAACAACCCCGACGGCGGCTACCTGCCCAAGCACGAGGTCCTGCACCTGCTCGACCAGCTCATCGACCTGGACCTGGTGATCGTGGACGAGTCCTTCGGGGACTTCGTGGACGCCGAGCCGTACCCGGGGGTGGCGGCGGAGGCCGCCGTGCGGCCGAACGTGATCGTGCTGCGCAGCCTGGGCAAGAACTTCGGCCTGCACGGCATCCGCTTCGGCTACATGGTCGCCAACCCGGCGCTCGCGGGCCGGGTGCGCGACGCGCTGCCCAAGTGGAACCTCAACTCGTTCGCCGAGGTCGTGGTGTTCATGATGCGGCAGTTCATGCCCGAGTACCAGGAGAGCCTCAAGCGGCTCGGCGGCGACAGGCGGGCGATGTTCCAGCAGCTCAGCACCATGCCGGGGCTGTCGGTGTTCGCCTCGCAGGGCAACTTCCTGCTGGTGAAGCTGCCGCCCGGGCACGACGGGGTGCCGCTGCGCGACCACCTGCTCACCGAGCACGGCGTGTACGTCCGCGAGTGCGGCAACAAGCTGGGCACCACCAGCCAGTTCCTGCGCCTGGTCGTGCGCCCGCAGGAGGACGTGCGCCGGCTGCTGATCGGCATGACGCAGTTCCTGTACTCGGGCAGCCTGCACGAGATCCCCGTGATCGGCCTGCACCACAGGCGCGCCAACCCGCTGTCCGCGTGACCCGGCCGGAGCCGGGCCCCGGCGGGAGAGCCCCGCCCCGGCCGTGACCTCAGGTCGGGAGCTCGTTCACCGTGACGGTCGAGACCGCGTCGAGCGCCCGCTGCCCGGCCTGCCGCACGACCGGCGCCAGCGTTCCGCCCGTCGCGAGCGTCTCGGCCAGCGCGGCCGCGGTGAGGGCGTACTGCAGCAGGGTGATCCCCTTGTGGGCGAGCACGATCCCGGCGGACGCCTTCAGCCCGAGCCCGACGACCTGGGCGCCGGTGCCGGCCGGTCCCATGTCACCCGGTCCCATGTCACCCGGACCCGTGCCACCCGGACCCGTGCCACCCGGACCCGTGCCGCCCCGTCCTATGTCGCCCCGTCCCATGCCGTCGAGTCCCAGCAACGCGGCGGCGTGGCCCTCGTGCTCGTCACCCATCCGGATCAGCGCGTCCTCGTCCCCGTCGGAGTACCGCCGCCCGAGGAACACCTCCATCGGCGCCAGCGCGGCGGGCAGCTCCATGCTCACCGCGCACCCCCTCGCGCGCCCGCGCCGCCATCCGCCGCGCGGCCCGGCTCCCCCAGCCCGTCCACCATCCGCTCCCCCTTCACGCTCGCGGCCGGATCCCGGCCATCAGCCCCGCCATCCCCTGCGTGTACGCCCGCATCCGCAGCACGCCCTCCTCCCGCAGCTCCGCCACCCTGGCCATGACCCGGTCGGCGCCGGCGCCGGATTCCGCGCGCCGCCGCAGCACCCCGGCCTCCAGGTCGTCCAGGGCGGCGTTCACCGAGCGGACGACGCGCTCGCCCAGCGCCCTCGTCCCGCCGTACAGGGCCCACGGCGCCACGCTCAGCGAGACCAGCCGCGGCCCCGGCGCGCACACGGCGCTCACCGGCCCCTCCGAGACGCCGCGCAGGTCCGCGTCCGGCACGCCGCCGATCGTCTCCAGCATGTCGATGAGCTGGTCGAACAGCTCGCCGAAGGCCAGCGAGGGCACTCCGCCCGGCACCCCGCCCACTGCCCCGGCCCCGGCGCGGGCTCCGGCGCGCAGGGCGGCCGCGCTCACCTCGATCGACGCCGTCACCCGCGCCATCCGGGCGTCCAGCTCGGCCCGCACGGCGCGCAGCTCCCGCGCCAGCGCCAGCGGCTCGACGAACGGCACGACCCCGTCGTCGGCGGCGGACGACGCCCGGCCGAAGGCCGCGTCCACCGCCTCGGCCACCAGGCCGGCCACGACGTCGGCCGGCTCACGCAGCAGCCGGGGCTCGACCCCCAGCGAGACGAGCCTCCCCTTCTCGAGGACGGCGCGCACGCCGGCCTCCCGGTGATTCTCACGCAACTGAACGAACTCCGACGGACGACCACAGGCGATTGCTGACACGCTATCCGCGCAGGCCGGGGGCTGAGGCGGCCATCGTCCGGCGTTCCTTTCGATTTCACGGACCGTTGGCACGCCCACGCCATGCCGGACCGGTCCCGAGCCGATGTAAGCTGTCCCGGCTAATCCCCTTACGGCATAAATAGTCGGCCGACGATGGAAGGGTTCCGTGCGCTCCAGCCACCAGGCAAGCACCGTCCAGCCCCGCGACCACACCGCCGCGGACAGCCACGACCGCATCCAGGTCCGCGGCGCCAGGGAGAACAACCTCAAGGGCGTCTCCCTGGACATCCCCAAGCGGCGTCTCACCGTCTTCACCGGAGTGTCCGGCTCCGGCAAGTCCTCGCTCGTCTTCGACACCATCGCCGCGGAGTCCAGGCGGCTGATCGACGAGACGTACACGGCGTTCATCCAGGCGTTCATGCCGAGCCTGGCCCGCCCCGACGTCGACGCGCTGCACAACCTCAGCGCGGCGATCATCGTGGACCAGGAGCGGATGGGCGCCAACCCGCGCTCCACCGTGGGCACCGCCACCGACGCGCACACCATGCTGCGGATCATCTTCAGCCGCATCGCCGAGCCGCACGTCGGCTCGGCCTCAGCCTTCAGCTTCAACATGGCGGAGGGCATGTGCCCCACCTGTGAGGGGCTGGGCAAGGCGTCCGAGATCGACGTGGACGAGCTGGTCGACAGGGAGCTGTCGCTGAACGAGGGCGCGATCAAGGCCCCCGGGTACGCGGTGGACAGCTGGCCCTGGCAGATCGTGGCCGGCTCCGGGCTGTTCGACCCCGACGTCAAGCTGAAGGACTTCACCCAGCAGCAGTGGGACGACCTGCTCCACAAGCCCGCCACCAAGATCAAGTACGGCGCCAACAACTTCACCTACGAGGGCCTGGTCGTCCGGGTCAAGCGCAGCTACCTGGGCAAGGACCGCGAGTCGCTGCAAAATGCCGCGCGGGCGTTCGCCGACCGGGCGGTCAAGCTGGCCCCCTGCCCCGCCTGCGGCGGCTCCCGGCTGAACGAGGCCGCCCGCTCGGCCCGCATCCAGGGCCGGAACATCGCCGAGTGCTCGGCCATGCAGATCAACGACCTGGCCGACTTCGTCCGCGGCATCGGCAACCCGGCGGTCGGCCCGGTGCTGGAGGGGTTGCGCTCGACGCTGGACTCGCTGGTCGAGATCGGCCTGGGCTACCTCAGCCTGGACCGGGAGTCGGCCACGCTGTCGGGCGGCGAGGCGCAGCGGGTCAAGATGGTGCGCCACCTCACCTCGAGCCTGACCGACGTCACGTACGTCTTCGACGAGCCCACGGCCGGGCTGCACCCGCACGACATCCAGCGGATGAACAGGCTGCTGCTGCAGCTCACCGACAAGGGCAACACGGTGCTCGTGGTCGAGCACAAGCCGGAGACGATCGCGATCGCCGACCACGTGGTGGACCTCGGCCCGGGCGCGGGCAAGGACGGCGGCCGCATCTGCTACGAGGGTGACCTGAACGGGCTGCGCTCCTCCGGCACGCTGACCGGCCGCTACCTCGACCACCGCGTACGGCTGCGCGAGGAGGTCCGCAAGCCCACCGGGCAGCTCCCGATCAGGAACGCCACGCTGCACAACCTGCGCGACGTGAGCGTGGACCTGCCGCTCGGCGTGCTGACCGTGGTGACCGGGGTGGCGGGGTCGGGCAAGAGCTCGCTGATCCACGGGCACGTGGCGGGCCTGGACGGCGTGGTGGTGGCCGACCAGTCACCGATCCGCGGCTCGCGCAGGAGCAACCCGGCCACGTACACGGGGGTGCTCGACCCGATCCGCGCGGCCTTCGCCAAGGCGAACGGGGTCAAGCCCGGCCTGTTCAGCGCCAACTCCGAGGGCGCCTGCCCGGCGTGCAAGGGCATCGGGCTGATCTACACCGACCTGGCGATGATGGCCGAGGTGGCCTCGGTGTGCGAGGAGTGCGAGGGCAAGCGGTTCACGCCCGAGGTGCTGACGTACCGGCTGCGCGGCAAGAACATCAGCGAGGTGCTGGAGATGCCGGTGGCCGAGGCCCGCGACTTCTTCCCCACCGGCCAGGCCGGCACGATCCTCGACCGGCTCGTCGCCGTCGGCCTCGGCTACCTGGGGCTCGGCCAGCCGCTGACCACGCTGTCGGGCGGTGAGCGGCAGCGGCTCAAGCTCGCCATCAACATGGCCAAGAACGGCACCACGTACGTGCTGGACGAGCCCACCACGGGCCTGCACCTGGCGGACGTGGACCAGCTCCTGGCCCTGCTCGACCGCCTGGTGGAGGCCGGCAACACGGTCATCGTGATCGAGCATCACCAGGCCGTCATGGCCCACGCGGACTGGATCGTGGACCTCGGCCCCGGCGCCGGCCACGACGGCGGCCAGGTCGTCTTCTCCGGCACCCCCGGCGACCTCCTGGCCACCGGCACCTCCCTCACCGCCATCCACCTGCGCGACTACGTGAACCGCCTCTGACCGGCCCCGCCGGGCGCCCCGCGCGCCCGGCGGCCCTCCCCGACCGGAGTACGGCGGGACGAAGGCGCGGACGTGCGAAAACGGCGCAGGAACCTGCGGGAAGCCGAGCCCGGGGACCTCGGACGGCCACCCGGGAACCTCAGACGGCCAGGCGGGCCAGGACGCGGGCGAACTCCGGCGGCGGCGCCACGACAAGCCTGGTGTGCCCGCCCCGCGCGACGATGTCCGCCCTGATGAGGGTCAACCGCCCCTCATGCCACCAGTAGACCTGCGAGCTGAGCCCGTCGGTCCGCACCGCGTGCACCCGCAACCGCTCAAGAGCCCGCACCACACCGATCCCGTCCACGGGATGCACGAGCAGCGTGTACGGATCCGGCAGCACCACCAGCACCCCGTCCGCGGGCACCGTCAGGTAGTCCCCCAGCCACCGCAGATGCGTGGCGGCCGACGGGCTCGGCGCGGTCAGCCGGGTCACCGGCGTGCCCGACAGCTCGATGCCCTCCACGCGCAGCCGCTCCTGCCCGCGCACGTTGGCGACGGCCAGGTCGAGGGCCTGTCCCGTGGGCAGGGGCCAGCACCCGGCCTCCTCCGGCCGCACGGTCCGCGAGCCGACGGTGAGCAGTTCGACCAGGTCGGCGTTCAGGTGGCGGCCGACGACGCGGGTCAGGTCGGGCACCTCGTCCACGGACTCCACGCGGGTCAGCATCAGGGGCCGGGCCTGCTCCAGGTCGCACACGTCCAGCCGCTCGCCGGCGGTGGCCACGGCGTGCGCGAGGTGCTCGGAGACCAGCATCGGCCAGTCCTCCCTGGCCCTGCGCCCGGCCTCGCGCCGCAGCCCCTTGAGCTGCACGACCAGGTCGGCCTCGCCCTTGAGCGTCACGGCGGAGCCGTCGGGGGCGAACGTGAAGGAATATCCGTGGGACTCCGCGACGAGCGCGAGCAGCGAGTCGAGATCGACGTCCTCGACCGGCCGGCGCGCGGGCTCGCGGTCACGCCTGAACCAGTTCACGCGCCGTGTCCCTTTCTGTCGGTTTCGTCCCTCCTACCTTGCCTGCTGCTCATTCCCACTCATGTCCGTTAGGGAGCACGATTCGGTATCGATAACACCAAGTGCCCCCAGCCACACGCTCATCTGTGGCGACCCGTGCCCCACCGGCAACCCGGCCACCACGGGCACCCCGAGCGGCCCCAGCCGGTCCCGCAGAACCGGGTACGGATCCCCGCACCCCACCCACGACCCGAGCGCGATCCCCCGCACCCCGTCGAACACCCCGGCCTGCAGAAGCTGGGTGAGCATGCGGTCGATCCGGTACGGCTCCTCGCCCACGTCCTCCAGGAACGCGATCCCGCCGTCGAACGACGGCTGCCACCGGGTGCCGCACATCGAGGCCAGCAGCGACAGATTACCGCCGCCCAGCACGCCCTCCGCCCGCCCCGGCGCCAGCACCCGGTCGCCCCGCACCGGCGCGGGCGCGCCGAACAGGGCCGCCCGCAGGCTCTCCCAGGTACGCGGCTCGGGCCCCGCCTCGTCGCCCGCGATGACGTCGCAGGCGGCCATCGGCCCGTGCAGCGTCGGCACGCCCAGCTCGATGGCGAACGCGTTGTGCAGCGCCGTGATGTCGCTCGACCCGAGCAGCACCTTGGGCCCGGCCGCCCGCATGGCTTCCCAGTCGAGCAGGCCGAGCAGGCGGCCCGCGCCGTAGCCGCCCCGGCAGCAGAACACGGCCGACACGGCCGGGTCGCACCACGCCGCCTGGAGGTCGGCCGCCCGGTCGGCGTCGTCGCCGGCCAGATAGTCCAGCCCCTGGCGGTCGAGCGCGTGCGGGCTCACCACGACTTTCAGTCCGAGGCCCTCCAGCCGCTCGACGCCCCGCTTGAGCAGGTCGGCGCTGGGCGGGCCGGAGGGCGAGACGATGGCGACGGTGTCACCTTGCTGCATCGATCAGCTCCTTGACGAGCGCGGGCAGTGCCTGGCCGATCGGTTCGTTGATCACCCGATCGGCGAAGGGGTCATAGGGCGTGGGCTCGGCGTTCACGATCACCAGGCGGGCGCCGGCGTCGAGCGCCGCGCCGCACAGCCCGGCGGCCGGATGCACGGTCAGCGAGGTGCCCACCGCCACGAACAGGTCGCACGACTGGGCGGCGTCCAGCGCGGCGCCCAGCACCTCGGGCTTGAGCGTCTGCCCGAACGAGATCGTGTTCGACTTCTGGATGCCGCCGCAGCGCGGGCACGGCGGGTCCTCCTCACCGGCGGCGACCCGGGCGAGCACCTCGTCCATGGGCGTGATCAGGTCGCAGGACACGCACTCGGCCCGGTGCAGGGTGCCGTGCAGCTCGATGACCTTCTCCGGCGCGGATCCGGCCCGCTGGTGCAGCTCGTCGATGTTCTGCGTGATGAGGGCGCGCAGCATCCCCGCGTGCTCCAGGTCGACCAGCGCGGCGTGGGCGGCGTTCGGCCGGGCGCCCCAGGCCGGATGGTCGATCCTGGCCCGCCACGAGGCGCGCCTGATCTCGGGGTCGGCCAGGTAACGATCGATCTGCGCGTTCGCCGCCGCCTGCGGGTTCTTCGTCCATACACCCTGCGGGCCCCGGTAGTCGGGGATCCCGGAGTCGGTGGAGATGCCCGCTCCCGTGAGCACCGACACGGAGGTTGGCTCGTTCACGTGGCAAACGGTGTCACACTTACCTCTCGTATGCGACTTCCGCCCCACATCCTCGTGGTCAACGGCATCAAGGTCCGCCGGCCGGTCTTCCTGCTCGGAGCGCCGCATTCCGGCGCGGACCTGCTCGCCCGCGCCCTGAAACGCTCCCCGGGCTTCCACGTGACGATGGGTCGCGCGAGCGTGGCGCACGTGGTGTACGCCTTCGCCCGCAAGCCGTCCATCGCCCGCACCGACGGAGCCGTACGCGTCATGAGAGACGCCCTCGCCGAGTCGTGGCAGGTGCTGCCCCGCTCCTGCGGCGAGTGCGCCGAGCCGTGCCGGGAGGCCGGCGGCGTCACGGGAACCGGTCCGTGCGTCTCCACCAGCGACGTCACCCGCTTCGGCGACGCCAGCCCCGACCTGATCTACAGCGCTCCGGTGCTGCTGCGGGCCTTCCCCGACGCCCGGTTCGTCCAGCTCATCCGCGACGGCAGGGACGCGGTGGCCGGCATGCTGGGCGACCCGGCGTGCCTGGCCTGGTTCAAGCCGGCGATGCTGGCGGAGGGGACCGAGTTCCCCAACGCGTTCCTGGGCGTCAACAAGGACGAGCACCTCGAACGCTGGAAGACCATGCCGTCGGCGGGCAAGAGCGCGCTGCGCTGGCGCGGCGCCGTACGCCTGAGCGCCGAGCTGCGCCGCACGCTGCCCGAGCGGCAACTCCTCACCGTCCGGTACGAGGACCTGGTCCGCAGGCCGCCGCAGACGGTGGCCACGCTGTCGGAGTTCCTGGAGACGCGGGTGCCGAAGGTCTTCCTGTACGACGACAACGTGCCCAAGGTCGGCGCCTGGCGGACCCGGCTCCGGCGCGACGACCTGGAGCTGGTGGAGAAGGTGGCCAGGGAGGAGCTCAGGCGGCTGGGCTACCTGCAGAGCTGAACTGGGTGCGGTAGAGCTCGGCGTAGAGCCCGCCCCGGGCCAGCAGCTCCTCGTGCCCGCCGCGCTCGGCGATCCGGCCGTCGTGCACGACGAGGATCTCGTCGGCCTCCCTGATCGTGGACAGCCGGTGCGCGATGACCAGCGACGTACGGCCCTGCAGCGCGGTCTTCAACGCCACCTGCACGGCCGCCTCCGACTCGGAGTCGAGGTGGGCGGTGGCCTCGTCGAGCACGACCACACGCGGCGCCTTCAGCAGCAGCCTGGCCAGCGCCAGCCGCTGCTTCTCGCCGCCGGACAGCCGGTAGCCGCGGTCGCCCACCACGGTCTCCAGCCCGTCGGGCAGGCTCTCGACGAGCTCGCCGATCTGCGCGGCGCGCAGCGCCTCCCAGATCTCCTCGTCGCTCGCCTCCGGCCTGGCGTAGCGCAGGTTGGCGCCGATCGTGTCGTGGTAGAGGTGGGCGTCCTGCATGACCACACCGACGGTGTCGCGCAGCGAGTCGAGGGTGGCGTCGCGCACGTCGAGGCCGTTGATCCGCACCGCGCCCTCGTTGACGTCGTAGAGCCGTGACACCAGGGAGGTCATCGTGGTCTTGCCCGCGCCGCTGTGGCCGACGAGCGCGATGAGCTGCCCGGGCGCGGCCGTGAACGACACGCCCTTGAGCACCGGGTGGGACGGGCCGCCGGCGTCCTGCCTGGCGACCGACTCCAGCGAGGCCAGGGAGACCTCCTCGGCGGCCGGGTAGCGGAAGCGCACGTCGTCGAACTCGATCGTCACCGGCCCCTCCGGCACCGGCACGGCGTCCGGCTTCTGCGCCACCATGGGCTTGAGGTCGAGGATCTCGAAGACGCGGTCGAAGCTCACCAGCGCGGTCATCACGTCCACGTGCACGTTGGACAGGGAGGTGAGCGGGCCGTAGAGGCGCATCAGCAGGGCGGCCAGCGCCACCAGCGTGCCGAGCTCGAAGGCCCCGGAGACGGACAGGACGCCGCCGATGCCGTAGACCAGGGCGGTGGCCAGCGCCGCGATCAGCCCGAGCGCGACCCGGAACACGGTGCCGTACATGCCGACCGTCACGCCCACGTCGCGCACCCTGGCGGCGCGGCTGCCGAACATCTCGGCGTCGTCCTCCGGCCGGCCGTACAGCTTGGCGACCATCGCGCCGGCCACGTTGAACCGCTCGGTGGTGACCGAGCTCATCTCGGCGTCGAGCTGCATCTGCTCGCGGGTCAGCACCGACATGCGGCGGCCGACGTATTTCGCGGGCACGATGAAGATCGGCAGCAGCACCAGCGCGACCAGCGTCACCTGCCACGACAGCGCCAGCATCGCGCCCAGCACCAGGATCAGGCTGACCACGTTGGACACGACGGACGACAGGGTGCTGGTCAGGGCGCGCTGTGCGCCGATCACGTCGGTGTTGAGCCGGCTGACCAGCGCGCCGGTCTGGGCGCGCATGAAGAACGCGACCGGCATGCGCTGCACGTGGTCGAACACCTCGGTGCGCAGGTCGTAGATCAGGCCCTCGCCGATGCGGGACGAGAACCACCGCTGCACGAGCGTCAGCCCGGCGTCCACCAGCGCGAGCGCGGCGATCGCCACGGCCAGCCAGACCACCACGCCGGGCCGCTTGGGCAGGATGCCGTCGTCGATGATCGCCTTCATCAGCAGCGGGTTGGCGATCACGATCACCGCCCCGGCCACGACGAGCGCCAGGAAGACCGCGAACTGCCGGGTGTACGGGCGCGCGTAACGGGCGATGCGCCGCACGGTGCCCGGCCGCAGCCGCTGCTTGGTCACCGATCCGTCGCGCCGCAGGGACGCCATCACGTGGGGCCCGAAGCCGCCACCCATCATCGCCATCCGGGGGATCCCTCCTCCTCCGCCGGAGACAGCGTCCCAGGGGCACGCCGGGATTCCCGGCTCAGCTCAGCGCGAAACCCCACCCCGCACTCCACCGCCCCCTTCCCCCGTCCCCGCAGCTCACGCCCACCCACCACCGCCAGGACGTTGCGCCCCGCCGGCACCCAACCGGACGCTGCGCCCCCATCCCACGAGCACCGCCGTGGGCGCCCCCTCTCCGGCCGCGATGGGGTGCCGCTGGGTGCCGCGACAGGAAACACGCTGCAGTCGCCGCCACAGGAGGCACGCCGCCGTAAAGCGGGGCGCATTGTCACGGTTGCGGCTGTGATCGCCGCTGAGGCCCCATCGCGCCGCGTTCCGGCCCGGAGCCCCAACTGCCGCTGATCGCGCGCGCACGGAGCCTCTGGGCCCGGCTGCGGGCGTTCCAGAGACGCTCCCGCCGGCATCGCGTAGCAAGTCAGGCGGAAGAGTCCTGAGCCGCGAGTCAGCCCAAGAGGCCCTTGCGCGAAGAAACCACTCAAGAGACCTCAGAGCGGAAAATCACCCCAAGAGCACCTCTGAGCGATGAATCACCCGAAGAGGGCCTTGATGCGTGCGGCCTGTTCGATCCCCTCGGCCACACTCTGCTCCTCCAGGGTGCGTCCCTGCGCCCCCTGGAGGAGTCGCTTGGTCGCCACAGCCGCGTCCCGGTTGGTCGACAGCAGTTGCGCGACCTTGTCCTGTACCGCTTGCTCCAGGTCGCCCCCGGCGACCACTCTCTCGGCGAGGCCGATGCGCATGGCCTCGTCGGCGTGCACGGTCCTGGCGGTCAGGCAGATGTCGATCGCCTTGGCCAGGCCGACCAGCTCGACCAGGGGCTTGGTCCCCGTCAGGTCGGGCACCAGGCCCAGTGCGGGCTCTTTCATGCAGAACGAAACATTGTCGGCCACGATCCGCAGATCGCAGGCGAGCGCGAGCTGGAACCCCGCGCCGATCGCGTGCCCCTGCACTGCGGCGATCGAGACGATCTCCGGGCGGCGCAGCCACAGGAACCCCGCTTGGGCCTGTCTGATGCGCTGCTCGAAGCCGGCGTCGTCGGTCTTGGCCGCCGAACTGAACGAGCCCTGTCCGGGCACCCCCTCAGGTGTGAACATTCGCAGGTCGATCCCTGCCGAGAAGGACGGTCCCTCACCTTTCACGACGACGACGCGCACCTGCCCGGGCAGGCTCTCGCCGATGCGGGCCAACTCCGACCATGTCGCGAACGTCTGTGCGTTGCGCTTTTCCGGCCGGTCCAGCGTGATCGTCGCTATCTCACCGTCCACCTCGAAGCGAACTCCGCTCCCTGCCGCGGCAGAGCCGTCGTCCGCGTACCCCCCGCGCTGTTGCGCCTGCGCTTCCGCCATCGCCCGCTCCTCTGTCCTGCTGACCGTCGCGCCCGAGCCTACAGAATATGGTTCTGGCCCGGGCGCGACGGCGGCTGACTAGGGACGGGCGGCTGCGGTCGCACGTTCCGAGGCGGCCGTCAGCGCTTGGACTTGCCTCGGGTCGCCCCGCCGCGCCCGCGCAGAGTCACACCGGACTCGCTGAGGATGCGATGGATGAACCCGTAAGACCGACCGGTAGAAGCGGCCAGCGCGCGGATGCTTTCGCCCGCGGCGTAGCGCTTCTTGAGATCGCCGGCCAGTTTTTCCCGGTCGGCCCCGGTGACCCGGGTGCCCTTCTTCAGTGTCTCGGCCACGAGTACCTCCTGTAGTGCCGGACTTCCGCAGCGTTACTCCGCCATGATCAGTCATTTCAGCGGGATCGGCTACCTACTCCACGGGAAAAGATCCGTACCCACTCAAATTAAGATCAGGCAAGTGCCACAAGATCGGAAAATTCATCGCTCCACGCGTCTTCAGTTCCGTCCGGTAGCAAGATCACCCTATCCGGTGACAGGGCGTCAACGGCACCCTCGTCATGTGTGACTAGGACGATTGCTCCTGAATAGGACCTCAGAGCATTGAGAACCTGCTCGCGGCTGACCGGATCGAGGTTGTTCGTGGGCTCGTCGAGAAGCAGGACATTGGCACTCGAGAGCACCAGGATGGCGAGCGCGAGCCGGGTCTTCTCACCGCCGGAAAGGACGCCGGCCGGCTTGTCCACGTCGTCACCCGTGAACAGGAACGAGCCGAGGACCTTGCGCAACTCGGTGTCGGTGAACTCGCCGCCGGCCGAGCGCATGTTCTCCAGCAGGGTCCGGCCGCTGTCGAGGGTCTCGTGCTCCTGCGCGTAGTAGCCGATCTTCAGGCCGTGTCCCGGCTTGATCGCGCCGGTGTCGGGCTGCTCGATCCCGCCCAGCAGGCGCAGCAGCGTGGTCTTGCCGGCGCCGTTGAGGCCGAGGATGACGACCCTGTGACCTCGGTCGATGGCCACGTCGACGTCGGTGAAGACCTCAAGGGAGCCGTACGACTTGGACAGGCCCTCGGCCATGAGCGGGGTGCGCCCGCACGGCTGCGGGTCGGGGAAGCGCAGCCGCGCCACCTTGTCGCTCTTGCGCTCCTCCTCGGTACCGGACAGCAACCGGTGCGCGCGCCGCATCATGTCCTGGGCGGCCTTGGCCTTGGTCGCCTTGGCGCGCATCTTGTCGGCCTGCGCCAGCAGCGCCCCGGCCTGCTTCTCGGCGTTGGCCCGCTCGCGCTTCCTGCGCTTCTCGTCGGTCTCGCGCTGGGCGAGGTAGGCGTTCCAGCCGACGTTGTAGTGGTCGACGACCGCCCGGTTGGCGTCCAGGTGCAGGACCTTGTTGACCGTGGCTTCAAGAAGGCCGACGTCGTGGCTGATGATCACCAAGCCACCTTGATGACTTCGCAAAAAATCGCGAAGCCACCCGATTGAGTCCGCATCTAGGTGGTTTGTCGGCTCGTCGAGAAGGAGAGTTTCCGCTCCGCTGAAAAGAATTCGGGCCAATTCCACGCGCCTGCGCTGACCGCCGGAAAGCGTTTGCAACGGCTGTCCCAGGACACGGTCGGGCAGGCCGAGGCTGGAGGCGATGGAGGCCGCCTCGGACTCGGCCGCGTATCCGCCGAGGACGTGCATCTGGTCCTCGAGCCTGCCGTACCGCCTGACGGCCTTCTCGCGCGTGCGCTCGTCGGCGGAGGACATGCCGACCTCCGCCTCGCGCAGCTCCCTGATGACCTGGTCGAGGCCGCGCGCGGACAGGATGCGGTCGCGGGCCAGCACCTGAAGGTCGCCGGTGCGCGGGTCCTGGGGCAGGTAGCCGACGCTGCCGGTGGCGGTGACGCTGCCCGAGGCGGGCAGGCCCTCGCCCGCCAGCACCTTGGTCAGCGTCGTCTTGCCCGCGCCGTTGCGGCCGACGAGCCCGATCTTGTCACCGGGGTTGACCCGGAAGGAGGCTTTCTCGATGAGCAGGCGCGCGCCCGCGCGCAGCTCGATATCATGGGCAATGATCATGGTGACCGGAACACTCCCGAGCTAGGAAACGAGGATTGGGCGTGCGACGCCGGTCAATCGGGAGCATGCATACCGATCAGTGTAGGGCTCCCGGCGGGAGCCCCACCTCTCCGATCAGTGCTCTGTCAAGTGCTTGCCGATCAGCACCAGGTTGTGGATCGCGGCCAGGCCGTACTGCGCGGCGCTGTTGGTGCTGACGAACGCCGCCTCGTGCACCGGATGCGGCACCTCCGGGCCGTCCACCAGGGTGAGCTCCCAGTTCTCCTGATGTTGCAAGGGGTTGCGGTTGAGCTGGTCGCCCTCTCCCAGGAAGAACTTGCGCCAGGCCCAGGCCGCCAGGTCGGCGTCGCCGGTGCGCGCCGCCGCGTACGCGGTGAGCCGGCTGTGCGCCTGGATCAGCGAGATCCCGCTCAGCCGCTGCCCCACCTCCGCCTCCTGCTGCTCGGGGGTGGCGAGGTAGAGCCGGCAGTACTCCAGCCACGCCTCCTGGAACCCGGGCACGTCCAGATCGAGGGCGATCAGCTCCGCGCACATCTCCGGCAGCCCGAACAACGACGACAGGTGCGAGATGGAGACCTGGTCACGGGAGGTGTCGAAACGCCCGCTCTCCAGGTCCATCCGCCCGTCGCCGGACAGGAACCGGCGCGGCATCGCGCCGATGTCGGCCATCGTGCCCAGCAGCCGGTCCCTGGCGCGCTCGTCCCCGTGCCGCTCCCACCTGGTCAGCCAGGCCGCCGCCAGCGAGCCCCAGTCGGTGCCGAGCCCGACCGACAGGGCGGCGGGGTCCGGGGTGTAGACGTCCTCGCGCACCTTCCGCTGCGGGTCGATGACCAGGAACGTCTCCTCGGGGACGCTGAGCTCGTCCATGAGGTCGCCGGTGCGCTCGTCGGCCGTCAGGTAGTAGTAGAAGCGCCGGTAGGCGGCGTTGGAGATGCGCAGCTGCTTGCAGCTGCACCCCCAGTGCTGCACGTTGTGCCGGCTGCCCAGGCCCTTCCACCGGCCGAGGTGATAGACGTCCACCTCGCCGGTGTGGCGGGTCATGGACTCGGCGAAGCGGAAGACGTCGGCCCGGCCGGTGCGCAGATACTGCAGCCACAACCACAGGTCGGGCGACAGCTCCGAGTTGTCCCAGGCGTAGCCGCCGACGTCGTAGCGCCAGGTGTGCCGGTCCTCGTCGTAGGTGTGCATGACGTCGCCGTAGTCCCAGAAGCCGTACCAGCGGCGCTGCTCGCGCTCGCGCGCGTACAGGTCGAACAGGAAGTCGAGGCGGTCCTCGATCTTCGCGTGCGCGGGCGTGCCGCGGTCGGGCAGGCCCCACACGCCGAACACGCCCGCCTCGCGCACCCGCTCGGGGCTCGCGGCGAGCAGCCCGGGCTCGTTCATGGCGGCGGCGTGCGCGGCGAGCTCGTGCGCGGCGGGCGTGGCGTCGTGGAAGCGCAGGCTCAGCTCGTGCGTACGCGCGATGCCCCGGGCGTCGCCGAACCCCGGCTCGTAGTCCTCGTACGTGATCTCCAGGCCCTCGAGCTGCTCGGCGAAGGTGTCCTGGCCCATGCCGTCGTGGTAGAAGCGCAGGTCCATGGCCGGCGCGGACGGCGACCACAGCCAGACGGTGGCGGTGGCCACGTCGGTGGCCGCGTTCCGGACGTCGAGGCGGGTGGGGTGCAGGCGCCAGAAGTCGCGCAGCCCGAAGCCGAGGCCGCCGCTGACACCGCCGACGTAGCCGTACCCGGCGGAGCGGGCGCCGGCCGGGATCGTCACCCAGGCGTGGCCCTCCTTGGTGCGCTTGCGCAGCGTGTAGCCGTCGGCGGAGCCCTGGTCGAGGGTGTAGTCGTTCCAGGCCGGGATGAGGTGCAACCGGTTGGCGACCTCCGGGTCGAGCTCGCCGGCCGGGCGGCCCTCGACCTGGGCGCGGCGGGCGGCCTCGCCGGGGTCGCGGCGCAGGCCGGTCAGCCCGCGTACGGCCTCGGTCAGGAAGCCGTCGCCGCCGGCCAGGCGTACGTGCCGGTCGTGCGGCTCGTCGCGCATGACCACGTCGGCGCGCAGCCCGAGCCCGGCCAGGAAGTCGCGCTCGGGGTCGCCGTCCCAGACGAACGTGTGCATGATCCGCACGTGCTCGGCACCCGCGTAGAAGTACAGGCGCACGGTGAACGGCAGCCAGTCGCCGTGCCGGCCCTCCAGCCGCACCACGGCGCGGACGGGGCCGTCCTGCTCGACCGTGACGCTCTCGACGACGCCGTCGGCCCGCTCGCGGGCCACGCAGCCGCCCTCGTCGGGGGTGGGCTCGGCCTGGCGGAGGCTGACCAGGCGCACGTCCCTGGCGATCTCGCGGCTCCCGCGCGAGATCGAGCGGGCCAGCGTGCCACCGCCGATCGTCCACGTGACCACGCCGGTGCCGACGACCAGGTCCCGGCCCTGCCGGGTCACGGTGACCGCGGTGTCGGGGGCGGCGGGCTCGCGGCCGGGCTCCAGCCGGTACGCCGGGGAGCCGGGCCCGGCCCCCGTGGCGTGGGCCGACCACTTGACCGAGCCGTCGGGCCAGGTGGCGGTCACCCAGCTCTGCAGGGGCACCTCGCTCCCCTCGGCGTCGGACAGCGCGAACGGCGTGCCCCGCTCGACCGCACCGCGTGGCCACGGAACTCCCCAGGTCACCCCCTGCTCACCCGGTCGGTCCAGCCAGCGAAGTACGGTCATGAGATCTCCTTCAGTCCTTCGGCGACGATCGCGGCCACCTCGTCGGCGCCGCGGAAGCAGAAGTGGGTGTCGTCGGCCACGCCGTCCAGGTAGAGCGGATGCGTGCCCGGCGGGAAGTGCGTGAACAGGGCCTTGGACCCGTCGGGGCCGAGCCGCTCGTACAGCTCGGTGGTGGCGGCGGTCAGGTCGATCAGCGGTACGTCCTCGGCGGCGGCCAGCGCGCGCACCCGCTCGGGGTAGTCCCCGTGCGTGGGCACCAGCCGACCGCCCTCGAACCTGCGCCGCTGCACCGGCGTGCACAGCACCGCCAGCCCGCCCGCCCCGCGCGCCTCCGCGACGAAGGCGCGCAGGTTGTCGCGGTAGGGCAGTCCGGGCTCCTTCTGGTCGTTGTGCCCGAACTGGATCACCACGAGGTCGCCGGGCGCGACCTCGCGCAGCAGCGCCGCCCACAGCCCCTCTTCCCGGTGGCTGGCCGTGGTGGCGCCGCCCTTGGCGAAGTTGCGCACCGGGCCGCCGGTGTACGACCCGAGGTGCGCCCCCCACCCGGACATGGGCGCCTCGAAGGCCGGGCAGGAGGCGACCGTCGAGTCCCCGGCCAGCAGCACGGTGCGGGTCACTCCTTGACGCCCCCGATCAGCACGCCCTTGGCGAAGTGCTTCTGCAGGAACGGGTAGAAGAACAGGATCGGCAGCGTCGCGATCACGATGATGGCGAACTTCAGGCCCTGCTCCGGCGGCACCCAGGTGCGGTCCATCTGTGACAGGGCGGCCGCGGCGTCGGTGTTGGTGAGCTGGCGGACGAGGATCTGCAGCGTCCACTTGTTCGGGTCGGTGATGTACAGGAGTGGCGACATGTAGTCGTTCCAGATCGCCACCGCGTAGAACAGCGAGAACGTCGCGATGATCGGCTTGGACAGCGGAAGGACGATCTTGAAGAAGACGCCCATCTCGTTGCAGCCGTCGATCCTGGCCGCCTCCTCCAGGGCCTGCGGCAGCTCCTGGAAGAAGCTCTTGACGATGATCAGGTAGAACGGGTTGATCGCCAGCGGCAGGATCAGCGCCCAGTAGCTGTCGAGCAGCCCCAGGTCGCGCACCACCAGGTAGGTGGGGATCATGCCGCCGGTGAAGACCATCGTGAAGATGACCAGGTTCAGCACCAGCGCGCGTCCCGGCAGGTACCGCTTGGCCAGGGGGTAGGCCATGGTGAAGGTCAGCATCACCTGCACCACCATGCCGACCGCCGTCACGATCACGGTCGTGAGCAGGGAGCGGACGAAGGTGGGGGTGGCGAAGATGTACTCGTACGCCTCGGTGACGACCTTCTCCGGCCACAGGAAGAACGGCCGCGAGGCGATCTCCGGCTCGCTGGCGAACGACGCGGCCAGCACGTAGATCAGCGGCAGCACCGTGATCAGCGCCAGGCCGACGAGCGCGACGACGTTGAACACGTCGAAGACGCGGCTGCCGGGCGAGCTGTTGTTGTTGACCGCGAGCTTCTTGGGCTTGGTCTCAGTCATGGTGGTCATGGCCGGGCTCCCTAGAACAGTCCCCGCTGGCCGAGGCGCTTGGCCAGCCAGTTGGAGCCGAAGATCAGGATGACGCCGGCCACGCCCTTGAACAGGCCGACGGCGGTGGAGTAGCTGTAGTTCCCGTTCTGGATGCCGGCGTAGTAGACGTAGGTGTCGAACACCTCCGCCACCTCGCGGTTCAGCGACGTGGTCATCAGCCAGATCTGCTCGAAGCCGGAGTCCAGCAGGTTGCCGGAGGCGAGGATCGCCATGACGACGACCGTCGGGCGGATCGCGGGCAGCGTGACGTGCCAGAGCTGGCGGAAGCGGCCGGCGCCGTCCATGCGGGCGGCCTCGTACAAGTTGGGGTCCACGCCGGCCAGCGCGGCCAGGTAGATGATCGTGCCCCAGCCCGTCATCTTCCAGAGCTGCTGCAGGATGATCAGCTGGCGGAACCACTGCTCCTGCGCCATGTAGTCGATCTTCGCGGTGTCGCCGAGCAGGTCCCGCATCCAGCCGGCGAGCACGCCGAAGTCGGCCGCGAACAGCACGTACGTCAGCGACGCGACGATGGTCCACGACAGGAAGTGCGGGATGTAGATGAGCGACTGGACCGAGCGCTTGAGGATGTTGACCCGCAGCTCGTTCAGCATCAGCGCGACGATGACCGGCGCGGTGAAGACGAAGACGATGTGCAGCAGCGCCAGGATCAGCGTGTTGGCCATCAGCCGGCCGAAGTCGGGGCCGGAGAAGAGCTGCTCGAAGTGCTTGAGGCCGACCCAGGGGCTGCCCGAGTAGCCGAGGAACGGCAGGAAGTCCTGGAACGCGATCGTCACGCCGTACATCGGCACGTACTTGAAGATCACGAAGTAGGCGAGGCCCGGGAGGAGCATCAGGTAGAGCCAGCGGTAGCGCAGCAGCGCGGTGCCCAGCGGCACCCGGTCCGGCCTGCGCTTCCTGGGCTTGGGCGCCGCCTTCACCGGAGGCGTCGCCAGGTCGGTGGCCACAGCGGCCTCCTTTCCTATGAGGGGCCCGGACGAGGTCCGGGCCCCTCAGGCGGGGGGTCGTGAACTACTTGGGCAGCTTCGCCAGCAGGTCGTTGATCTCGGTGACGATCTGGGTGCCGCCGCCGTCGTGCCACTTCTTGATCTCGGCCTTGAGGCCCTCTTCGTCGATCGCGCCCGACAGGAACTTCACCCGCGCGTCAGGGATGATCTTGTCGATCTGCGCGCCCTTCTCGATCTGGGTCGGGGGGACCACGGGCAGCGCGACGTTGTGCACGGCCGTCTTGAGGTCCTCCTCCACCAGCTTCTTCTGCAGGGCGAGGATGTCCCGGTACGGCTGACCGGAGGGGACGCGCTGGTAGGCGATGCCGCCGATGTCCATCGTGCCCTTGGTGCTGAGCTGCGTGAACGCGTCGTCCACGTTGTCCTGGACGGTCTTGACGGCCGTGTCGTCCTCGTTGATCAGCGCGGCGGTGTCGCCGTTCTCGACCTTGAAGTTGCGGCCCTCGATGCCGTTCTGCAGCAGGACCTGGCCTTCCTTCGTGGCCAGCTTGTCCAGCGTCTTCAGCACGTTGTCCAGCTCGGCGTCGGTCCGCACGCTCTGCTTGGAGATGGCCAGGGAGTCGGCGTAGCCCGTGAACGGGTAGGAGAACTTCTGGCCGTCCGAGCGCGCCAGGTTGCCGACCATGGTGACCTTGTCACCGTAGTTCTGGTCGCCGTCCTCCCTGAACAGGTCGAGGACCTGGCGGGAGCGGATGTTGACGTCGATGATCATGCCGCCCCTGCCGTGGAAGAACGGCTCGTTCCACTTGGCGGAGTCGAGGGTGGCGAAGTCGGGGTTGACCAGGCCCTCGTCGACCATCTTCTTGAGCCACTTGTTGGCCTCGATGAACTCTGGCGTGTCGAACCCGGCCACGACCTTGCCGTCGCGCTCGCCGTAGCCGTTCGGGGCGCCGAACCAGGTCTCGATCACGTCGTACGGGCTGGCGCTGGCGTAGTTACCCGGCCACTTCGGGATGATGAGGCCGTAGGTGTCCTTCTTGCCGTTGCCGTCGGGGTCCTTCTCCGTGAACGCCTTGGCGACCTCGTAGAACTCGTCGATCGTCTTCGGCTCCTCGAGACCGACCTTCTTCAGCCAGTCCTTGCGGATGACGACCGCCGAGCGGAGCAGGGGGCGCATCCGGTAGAGGCCGTAGGTCTTGCCGTTGATGGAGGAGTTGAGCGCGGTCTGCGCGTCCGCCGGCTTCAGGTTCGGGTACTTGTCCAGCTTGTCGGTCAGATCCCAGAACGCCCCGGCCTGCGCGGCCTTCACGAACGCCGGCATCTTCGGGTCCACGACCACGACCTGCGGAATGCTGTCCGAGGCCAGCGTGACGTTCATCTTCTCGGTGTACTCGGCGTTCGGGACCCAGGTGACCTTGATCTTCTTGCCGAGGAACTTCTCGATGGCCTGCTGCATCTCGCCGGTCGGCTCAGGGGCCGTACCGAACAGCTTCGCCATGAACGTGATCGTGTTCGGGTCGGACTGAGGCGCGTCGCCACCGCCAGAGCAGGCCGAGGCGGTGAGGGCAGCCGTTAGCGTTAACACACCGGCAAGGAGCCGCCGGCGACGGGGTGCGCTCATGAGTTCCCTTTCGAAAGCAGGCGCGCCTCGTTCTCCTGGAAGAAGCGCAGGCAGAGCCACGTGTTGAGATAGATCCACGCGCCGAAGCTGATCATCGGCGCCAGGATGGGCGCCACCGAGGTCGCGAAGGCGATGGCTGAGAGCGCTAGCAGCAACAGCACGGACGATGCCGGACGCAGCAGCGCTAGCTGGGTGGCCTTGGGCCAGTAGGCCCAGAGCGGCAGGTCGTAGTGCGCGTAGAGCGGCCCTACGTACGCCCCCACACCCGCCAGTGCGATGAGGGCCACGAAGGTCGCGATTCGCAGCGCCCCCATGTCGGGCCCCAGGGCCGAGAAGTAGAGGTAGTTGCCGACCAGCACGGTGGCGACCAGCGCCGCCGGCAGGACCAGCAACGAGGCCCGGACGAACTCCCGTCGGTAGACGAGCCAGAATTCGCGCCAAACCTGAATCGTTTCATTCCGGGCATGCCTCCGAGCCAGGGTGTAGGCGGCAACGGTGGCGGGCCCGAGCCCGAGAATCACGCCTCCCGCGAGGGTGAAGACGAGCCAGATCAGATTCAGCCGCACCGCCCAGATCAGCTCTGAGCAGGCAGCTTGAATCCTGATTGACAAGGCGGGGTGGTTCATCCGGCACCACCTTTCGTGGCATGTGCACGGATACGGGGGTGGAGTGTTGCACCGTGGTTCCTGCCCAGTTACAAGCGAGTGAACGGCGGTTGGTGCGAAATTAGTGTTGAATCGACTCAAAGTCAATGACGAGATACGCGGAGATTTGCGTACTCTCCGATCAGCGGAGCCATCTGCCGGAACCCCACCTTGCCTCCTGCCAGGGCGGAACCGCCGATCGAGCCGTCGTCCTGCCAGCGGAACGAGACCAAATCGTTGATTGAGAAGCTCACCGCGCCTCCCTTGACGTCGATCCGGACGGCATAGGGCCCCCGGGCGTCCAGCACCCCCGGCAGCGGGTCAGCCCCCTGCGCGACCAGGTGAAAGCCGTGGCTCTTACGCAGGTTGCAGGTGTGCAGGGCGCGCTCGGACTCCCACATGCGCCGGAAATAGGACACGTGGTAGGCGTCGATGTCGCCGTGGTGGTACTGCTCGTACGGCCCGTTGCGCGGGGTCAGGGCGGGATCGAACACGTCCTCACCGTTCCGGCCCCTGGCATGGAAGAACATGATGGCCAGGCCCGGCTCCCTGACGGGCCAGAAGTCCCACTCGATCCGCACGTCGGCGGGGAACTCCTCGGGACACCAGAGCACCAGATTGGCCGCCTGCCCGTCGGAGGCCGGCCTGAGGCTCTCCAGCCGCATCCGTCCCTGGGGGAAGGACATGGCGCCGTCCCCCTCCATCCGGAATCCGGCCAGGTCCTCGGGGGTGGCCAGGGGGTTGCGGTAGATCTCGGTCAAGGAATGACTCCTCTCGGCGATCGGACAAGCGCACGCGCACGCGGACGGGGGCCTCATGTGCCCCGCGCCGCCCGGCCCCTGGCGCGCCGCGTCGGCGGGAAGGCGTACGGAGGGGTCCGGCGCAACGCGTACGGCGACCGGCGCACCCGATCACCGCGACACCGGACGCAGGAAGCCCGGACACAAGAAGCACAGAAGCGGGCAGAAAGCCCGAGCCACCGAGCCACCAGCCCCCGGAGGCCCGGAGGCCCGGAGGCCCGGAGGGCCGAGGGTCACCCCTCGCGACACAACGCGCTGGACTCGCGAATCACCAGGTCAGGCTGGAAGATGACCTGCCGGTGCCGATGCTGCTCAGGCTCGGCCACCTCCTCCAGCAACAGATCGATCGCCGTACGCCCCAGCAGTTCCCGGGGCTGCCGGACGGACGACAGCGGCACCGCGGCCGCCGCGGCGAAGTCGATGTCGTCGTACCCGATGATGGCCAGGTCCTCGGGGACTCGGAGCCCGTGCGAGGCCATGGCCTGTAAAAATCCCAGCGCCATCATGTCGTTGGCGCAGAAGGCCGCCGTGGGCCGTTCGGCGGCGGGCAGGGCCGCCACGCGCTCGCCGATCGCCCGCCCCTCGGCCACGGTGAGCGTGGGCGCGGTGGAGGTGAGCAGTTCAACGGCACCGTCCGCGGCGGCGACGGCGCTGGTCACGCCCGCGTGCCGGTCGGCCACCTGTTTGATGGACGGCGGCCCGCCGACGAACATGATCCGCCGGTGCCCGCGTTCAATGAGATGGGCGCCGGCGATCTGCCCGCCGAGCCGGTCGTCGACGGCCACCGAGCACTGCAGGCCGGTCGCCGGGCTGTCGACCAGCACCACGGGGGTGCCCCGGGCGGCGAGCTCCTCCAGCCAGGGGGTCTCCATCTCGACCGGGGTGATCAGTATTCCCATCACCCGCTGCTGTTCGAGCTGGTCGAGGTGGCGGCGCTCGCGGCCGGGGTCGCCGGCGCTGTTGCAGAGCACCACCATCGTGTCGTGGTCGTCGGCCACCGCTTCGGCGCCCTGGGCCACGTCCACGAAGAACGGGTTGGACACGTCGAGCACGACGAGCCCGACCGTGCGGCTGCGGCCCACCCGCAGGTGGCGGGCCACCTCATTGCGGACGAAACCGAGTTTCTTGATCGCTTCGAAGACGCGTTCGCGTGTGGCGGGGGACACGATCTCCGGGCGGTTGAGCACATTGCTCACCGTGCCCACCGAGACGCGCGCCAGCTGCGCGACCTCCTTGATGTTCCTGGTCGCCATCGATCCTCACGAGGCCGTGCTGCTGAAAGAGCCGTGCTGCTGAATGAGCGGAGTGCGCCGCCCGAGGTGCTCCGCTGGACGCGGCCGCCCACCGGAAAGCGCAGGATCCGCTGCTGAAGGTGGACCGCAGAACGCGGTCCACCGAGAACTTCGGCTCATCATAGCGGCATTCAAGATTTTTTTGAATCGTCTCAACGACGCGGAGCGGTCACGCTCCGGCGCCGGGCGGCGGCGTGGCGGCGCCGGCCTTCATCCCGTCGAGCATCAGCCGCAGGTAGCGGCCCGGATCGGCGGCCACCGGGGCCGGCAGGTCGTCGGGGTGGCAGGTGAAGACGTTCAAGAGGTGGATGAGGTCCTCGACGCCGACGTCGGGCCGCATCGAGCCCTCGGCCTGCGCGCGGCGGACGAGCCCGTCGAACCGTTCCACCCACTCCCCCCGCACCCGCGCGAACTCGGCCCGGTCCACGATCGCCTCCTCCGGCAGCACCGCCAGCGCGGTGGCCAGCGCCGTGCGGCCCGGCTCGGCGGCCCAGCAGACGAAGTCCCAGATCGCGCTCCACGCGTCGGCGGTGGCGCCGGCGGCGGTGTCCAGCGCGTCCGCCATCGTGTGGATGTAGTGGTCGCCGACGGCCGCGATCAGGGCGCCGCGGTCGGGGAAGCGGCGGTAGAGCGTGCCGACGCCGACGCCGGCCCGCTTGGCGACGGCCTCCATCGGCGCGTTGACGCCGCGCTCGGCGACGACCGCGGCGGCCGCCTCGACGATCTTGTCCAGATTCCGCCTGGCATCCGCTCGCACGTACGACTCCAAAGTGGACGATCCGATTCCGCTTAGTGTAGCGTCCAGCTAACCGGAATTCGAGATTCCACTTACGGAGGTCCCCATGATCGTGGTAACCGGTGCCACCGGCTCCATCGGCCGCGCGCTCGTCGGGCGGCTGCGCGGCCACGACGTCCTCGCCGTCGTCCGGCGCGACGCCGAGGACCTGGGCGTCCCCTACGCCAAGGCCGACTTCGACCGGCCGGACACGATCGGCGGGCTGCTCAACCCGGGCGACCGGCTCTTCCTCAACAGCTCGCTCTGGCCCGGCTACGTCGACGCGCACCGAGCCGTCATCGACCTGGCCGCCCGCGCGGGCGTGGCGCAGATCGTCGCCGTGTCGGTACGCGACGCCGAGCCGGGCGCCAAGCTCGGCATGGGCATGCACGGCGCCGTCGACGCCCACCTCAGGAAGTCGGGCGTGCCCTGGACGATCCTCCAGCCCAGCGGCTTCATGCAGAACCTGCCGCGCGACTTCGAGCACGGCAGCATGTACGGCGCGTACGGCACCACCCCGGTCAACTACATCGACGCCCGCGACATCGCCGACGTGGCCGCCGCCCTGCTGACGGCCCCGGTCGGCCCCGACCGCGACCTCGTCCTCACCGGCCCCGAGTCCCTGTCGCACGACCGGATCGCCGAGGAGATCGGCAGGGCCCTCGGCCGCCCGGTCCGCTACGTGAACCTGCCCGTCCCCGAGATGACCGCCCACCTGGAACGCCAGGGCATCCCCCAGCCCCACGCCGGCGACCTGGCCGCCCTCATGGCCGAGACCGGCGACGGCCGCTGGGCGGCGACCACGACGGCGGTGCGGGACGTGACCGGCCGCCCGCCCCGCCCCCTGTCAGCCTTCCTCGCCGATCACCGGGACGCGTTCCCCGCCTGATCCGGATCGACCACCCGCACGCGTACCGACCTGAACTGGGCGGGCGTGTCCCGCAGGACCGCCAGCCGCGGATCGGGCACCACGAGGAACGGCTCCCGCTCCAGCTCCAGCAGCGGCGCCAGCCGGCGGTCCGGCCGCAGGGCGTCCACCGCCCTGCGGTCCCCGCCGAGCACCACCCCGTCCAGCTCCCCCAGGTACGGCGTCAGCACCCGCACCGCCGTCTCCACCGCGTCGTCGAACGCCTGGGCGGCCTGGTTCTTCCGCCGCCGGGCGAAGCGCTGCTGCGACCACCCGCCCGCCGCCGTACGCCCCTGCACCAGCCGCGACCCCACCTTGGACGCCACGAGCGCGCTCCCGTGGAAGACCCCGGCCGCGTAGCCGCCGAGCCGCACCAGGAACACCCCGACCCGCCGCTCGGCCCCGGCGTGCGCCACGAACCGGCTCACGTGCGGCGGCCCCGGCGGCGCCAGAGGCGGGAAGGGCACGTGCAGCTCGGCCAGCGCCCCGTCGCCGGCCAGCAGCCGCACGACCCGCGCGTCCCCGCTCGCCGTGAAGGGCCCGTGACGCGCCGCGAACCCGTCGATCCATGGATGCAGACGCTCCGGCGGCACCGTGACCCACCGGCCGCCGCCCCTCGCCGGACGCGCGTTCATGCGCGAAGACTAACGAACGACGTTCCCCTCCGGTCCAGTAGGGAACCGAAACGGAAATGTCGGTAAATTTTGTTTCGGGGGGCTTCTGGTGCGGCTGTGACAGGAGCACCATCTGTACGTGTCCTCCCTGCTCACCAGTCCCATGGTGGATCTCGACACGGGTGCTGTCATCGCGCACCCGGCCATCGTGGACAACACCGGCACCCTGAGAGCGGCGCCCCTGCCGATGGTGCTGGAGCTCCCGGTACGGGTGGTGCTGTCGGGCGCGGGCGCGCTGGCGCCGCTGCACGAGGCGCTGAGGAGGGCGGGCCGGCATCCGCGCGAGGCGATCCTGCTGCTCACTGGACCGTGCCAGGAGCAGGACCGGCCGCTGCTCAAGGTGGGGCTCGACGGCCTGCGCACGATCGGGTACCTGCTCGGCTTCTCCGACGTCGGCACCTCCGGCGCGGCCCTGGACCTGGTCGCGGACGCGTCCCCGTACCTGCTGGCCCTCGACCCCGAGGTGGTGGCGCGCATCCCCGGCGACCACCGGGCCATCGCGGTGGCGCGGGCGGTCGGCACGCTGGCCCGCGCCATCGGCGCGCACGTCATGGCCCCGGGCGTGGAGCGCGAGGCGCAGGTCGGGATGGTCCGCGGCCTGGGCGTGCGCCTGGCGCACGGCCCCCTGCTCGCCCCGGGCCCCGACGGCAAGGTACGGGTGCCGCTGCCGATCGCCGACGAGTCGCCCGACACGGTCCTGCTCGGCCCCCGCGTGCAGGAGCTGCTGCTGCCGGCCGTGACGCTCCCGGCGGAGGCCAAGGCGGAGGAGGCGGTGGCGGCGTTCGGGCACGAGCCGACGATCACCAGCGTGATCCTGGTGGACGAGTTCCAGCGGCCCAAGGGCAGCCTCGACCGCAGCCGGTTCCTGCTGTCGTTCGCGGCCCGCTACGGCCATGCCCTGCACGGCTCGAAGCCGGCGCAGCGCCTGGCCGACCCGCCGCGCACGGTGCCGCGCACGACGCCGGCGATAGCGGCCATGCAGGCCGCGGGCCGGGACTCCACCCGCGTCTACGACGACCTGGTGGTCACCGACGAGCTGAACCGCTGCCTGGGCATCGTCCGCGTATCCGATCTGATCAGGCAGGTTGCCGCGATCAGGAGCTGACCGTGCCGGGTAGGAAGCCAGCATGCTCAACAGACGGGCCCTGCTCGGCGCCGGGCTCCTGACAGGCGCGGCGGCGTGCACCGGTGACACGCCCGCGCCCAAAGGCGCCGCCTTCGACCCCGCCGACTGGGCGTCCGTGCGGGCCCAGTTCGCGCTGGACCCCGCGTACGCGCAGTTCGCCGCATTCGTGCTGGCACCCGCGCCGGCCCCGGTCCGGCAGGCGATCAGAACGCACCGCGACGCCCTCGACGCCGACCCCGAGTACACCCCGCCGGGCGGCTCGCCCGACCAGGCCGTACGCGAGGCCGCCGCCCGCTACCTGGGCGCCCGCGCCGACACGATCGCGCTCACCGACAGCACCACGATGGGCCTGGGCCTGCTCTACTCCGGTCTCGGCCTGCGCCCCGGCCAGGACGTGCTGACCACCGAGCACGACTTCATGGCCACCCACGAGGGCCTGCGCCTGCTGGCCGCCCGCACGGGGGCGAAGCTCCGCCGGGTCAGGCTGTACGACGACCCGGCCCGCGCCTCGGCCGACCGCATGGTCTCGGCGATCAAGGAGGGCCTCGGCCCGCGCACGCGGGTGGTGGCGCTCACCTGGGTGCATTCGAGCACCGGCGTGCGCGTGCCGGTGCGCGCCGTCGCCGACCTGCTGGCCGAGGCGAACAGGGGCCGCGACGAGCGGGACCGGGCGCTGCTGTGCGTGGACGGGGTGCACGGGTTCGGCGCGCTGGCCGACGGCGTGGCCGACCTGGGCTGTGACTTCCTGGCCAGCGGCACGCACAAGTGGCTGTTCGGGCCGCGCGGCACGGGCATCGTGTGGGGCCGGGCCTGGGACGCGGTCGCCCCGATCGTGCCCAGCTTCAGCCAGGCCGCGTTCGATGCCTGGCAGGGCGGCGGCGCGCCGGGCGCGAACACGGCCGAGCTGGTCACGCCCGGCGGTTACAAGGCGTTCGAGCACCGGTGGGCGATGCCGCAGGCGTTCGCGTTCATGACGGCGATCGGCAAGGACCGCGTCCAGCGGCGCACGCAGGAGCTGGCCTCCAGGCTGAAGGCGGGCCTGGCCGCGATCCCGCACGTCCGGCTGGCCACCCCGAGCGCGCCGGAGCTGTCGGCGGGGCTGGTGTGCTGCTCGGTGGCGGGCATGGAGCCGTTCGAGGCGGTGGAGCGGCTGCGCGGGCAGAAGGTGGTCGCGAGCGTGACGCCGTACCAGCCCTCGCTGCTGCGCTTCGGCACGAGTATCGTGACGGGGCCCGAGCAGGTGGACCGCGCTGTCAGAGCCGTGGAGGGGCTGCGATGAACTGGGCCGAGCCGTACGGACCGCTGATCGAGACCCGCGTGCGCGTGCTGACCTGGAACGTGTGGGGCGAGCACGGCCCGTTCGCCGAGCGGGCAGGGCGGATCGAGAAGGTGGTGCGCGAGCAGGAGGCCGACGTGGTCCTGCTGCAAGAGTGGGCGGGCCAGTCGTTCGGCTACGAGCACGTCGCCTCCTACGCGGACGGTGTGCCCTGCGCGGTGCTGTCGCGCTGGCCGATCACCCGGCAGGACGAGCGCCGCCTGCCCGGCGGCGAGTTCGCGGGCAGCGCGCTGTTCTGCGAGCTGGCCGGGCCGCGCGGGCCGTTACAGGTGTTCAGCTCGATGGTCGGCTCGTTCCGGCTGGACGAGTCCGAGATGCGGCAGTCCCAGGTGCGGGCGCTGACCGCGTTCGTCCGCGAGGCGGCCTCGCGCCGGCATCCCACGCTGGTGTGCGGCGACTTCAACGCCGGGCCCGACAGCGACGAGATGAGGATGCTGACCGGGCGCAGCGCGCCGGCCACGCCCGGCGTGGTGTTCTACGACGCGTGGGAGCTGGCCGGCGACGGCGGCCCCGGCCACACGTGGAGCAGCGCCAACCCGTACGCGCGGCCGGGCCTCTATCCCGACCGCCGCTTCGACTACGTGCTGAGCGCCTGGCCCCGGGCGGGCGGCGCGGGGCATCCGGTGCGCTGCGAGGTCGTGGGCGACGGCCCCGAGCCCGGTTCCGACCACTACGCCGTGCTGGCGGAGCTGCGTTACTGAACGGGTCCGCCGGCTGGACCCGACCCTGCACCATGATGGCACCGCACGGCCGGCGTTCCGGAGCATGATGCCCATCTCCCGGTCCCTGCCCGCCTCGGCCGGGGCGCGGCGATCGCGCCCCGGCCGGGGGTGAGCGGGCCGAGCGGCGGGTTGAGGGCGGTCGGCTTGCCCGCGCCGTCCGGCCCGAGCAGGGGCAACGGTTCGGCAGGGCTCGACGGTGAGCGAGAGGCCGTCCACGGGGAGCACGTCCCCGTGGTGCTCGCTGACGTGGGCTGTCAGGTCACGCGGCTCACCAGCCCCGTGTCCAGGCTGTAGTAGGCGCCGATGACGGTGACGCTGCCGTACAGGAGGGGATCGGCTCTCAGGCGCGAGACGGTCCGCCGGATGTGGGCGTGGACCATGGGCTCGACCCGGCCGTCGGCGGTGAAGTAGGCGGGCTGGAGGGCCTCGACGATGTGGGGCAGCTCGCCGGGCAGGGTGACCTGCCTGCGTAAGGCCCGGGCGGCGGCGGTGACCGCCCCGCAGCGCTGGTGCCCCAGGACCACGACGAGGCAGGAGCGCAGGTCCTGTGGACCGTACTGGACGGCCGCGGTGACGAGGGAGTCGAGCGTGTGCGCCGCCGTACGGACGACCAGCAGGTCGCCGAGGCCGACGTCGAAGACGACCTCGGGCGGCACCCGGGAGTCGATGCACGACAGCACGACCGCCCGGGGCGACTGGCTCGTCGCGACCTGCTTCCTGCGTCGGGGGTCCTGGTGCGGGCGGTGGGATCGACCCGCCGCCCAGCGCCGGTTGCCCTGCTCGAGTAAGGACCACGTTTGCCTGGCACTACCACGCCAAGCGACTGACTCGTTACGCACGGTCCGGATATGCCCGCCGGCACGATGGCCTAGCGGGCATATCTCACAGGCGGCAGGCGTAGATGTCGGTGACCAGGATGGCTCTTGCGCCGATGTCCCACAGCTGGTCCATCACCTTCTGGTGACCCTTGCGCCGGACCAGGGCCCGGACCGCGACCCAGCCCTCGCGGTGCAGCGGCGAGATCGTGGGGCCCTCCATGCCGGGCGTGAGCGCGGTGGCCTCGTCGATGCGCTCGGCGCGGATGTCGTAGTCCATCATGACGAAGTCGCGGGCGTGCACGACGCCCTGGAAGCGGCGTACGAGCTGCTCGACGTTAGCCGTCTCCGGCGCGCTCTGCTGCTTGATCAGCACCGCCTCCGACCGCATGATCGGCTCGCCGAACACCTCGAGCCCGACGTTGCGCAGCGTGGTGCCGGTCTCGACGACGTCGGCCACGGCGTCGGCCACGCCGAGCCGGATGGCGGTCTCGACGGCGCCGTCCAGCTTGATCACGCGGGCGTCGACGCCCTGGTCGGAAAGGTATTTGTCGAGCAGGCCCGCGTAGGAGGTGGCGATGCGCCGGCCGTTGAGGTCGCCGACCGACGTCATCGTGCCGGCCGCGGCGGCCAGCCGGAAGGTGGAGCCGCCGAAGCCGAGTGGCATGATCTCCTCGACCGGGGCGCCGGAGTCGACCAGCATGTCCCGGCCGGTGATGCCGGCGTCGAGGGTGCCCTCCCCGACGTAGACGGCGATGTCGCGGGGGCGCAGGAAGAACAGCTCACAGCCGTTGGCCTCGTCGACGACGAACAGCTCCTTGCTGTCCCTGCGTGACCGGTAACCGGCCTCTTTCAGCATGCTCTGGGCGGCCTCGCTGAGCGCGCCCTTGTTGGGTACTGCCAGACGCAGCATGTCAGGTCCTCACGTGTCTCGCTCTCGATGTCTGTCTCCAGGTCATGGGCGCCCGGCGCCCTAGAGATGCTTGTAGACCTGGTCGAGGCCGATGCCCTTGGCGATCATGAGCACCTGCACGTGGTAGAGGAGCTGCGAGATCTCCTCAGCTGCCCTGTCGTCTGACTCGTATTCGGCCGCCATCCAGCTCTCGGCGGCCTCCTCGACGACCTTCTTGCCGATGGCATGGACGCCGGCGTCGAGCGCGGCCACGGTGCCCGAGCCCGCGGGCCGGGTGGTGGCTTTCTCTGACAGCTCGGCGAACAGCTCTTCGAAGGTCTTCATGGTCTCTCTCGTCGGTCGGCTGCGTGCCTGATAAGCCTAGTCTGCGTCATGGAGTGACGCCGCCCCGCGTCCGCCACGCGAGACGGCGCCGTCACCTGTTCATCCGAGCGCCTTCTTCGCCCTGGCGACCCGTTCCATGGCGTGCGCCGACTCGCCGCCCTCGTGCCCGTTGTACGGATATATCCGGATGTCTTTCTCACCGGCGTAGTGGTTGTAGGCGGCGAACACCGTGGACGGCGGCGTGACGCCGTCCTGCAGCCCCACGGAGAACAGCGCGGGCGTGGCGGCCCTGGCCGCGAAGTTGACCCCGTCGAAGTAGGCCAGGGTCTCGAAGACCCGCTCCACCTGGTCCTTGAACGCCCGGCAGTACGCGGCGAGCTCGGCGTAGGGGTATTCGTGGGTGATCTGGGTGGCGTGCCTGATGTGGCACATGAACGGCACGTCCAGCAGGGCGCAGGCCAGGCCGGGAGCCAGGGCCGAGACGGCCAGCGCGATGGCGCCGCCCTGGCTGGCCCCGCCGACCGCGACCTCGCCCACCCCGGGATGCGCCCTGGCGGCCTCGACCGCGCGCACGGCGTCGGTGTAGAGCCGCCGGTAGTAGTAGGCGTCCGGGTCGTGGATGCCGCTGGTCATGACGCCGGGCGTCTGCGGCCCGGTGCCGGGGTAGGGGTCGGCGGTGTCGCCACGCCGCCACCCGCCGGCGCCCTGTCCCCTGCTGTCCATGGCGAACACGGCGTAGCCGAAGGAGGGCCACAGCAGCCAGTCGATCGGCAGGCCGCGCCCGCCGCCGTACCCCTGGTACTCGATCACGCACGGCACCGGTCCGGTGGCGTGCCGCGGCAGGAGCAGCCAGCCCTTGATGGGGTGGCCGCCGAAACCGGCGAAGGTGACGTCGAAGACGTCGGCGACGGTCAGCTCGGACGGCACGGGGGTGAACTCGGCCGCGAGGTCGTGGGTGCGGGCCTCGGCGAGCGTGCGCTGCCAGAAGGCGTCGAAGTCGCCGGGCTCGGCGCGTTCCGGCAGGTACTCGCGAAGTCGCGGGAGTGGCATGTCAACGAACACGGACGTTCCTAGGGGGTCGGGGGACATCGGCCCATGGAACTTACCCGGCCTCCTGTTGTCGCTGAGATCCCACCCACATCGGGCGGGCCTTCATGCGACGACGGGCTGAGCCGCCGGGGACGGAAAACGGCGCTGCCCGCCGTGCCTTCCTCCCGGAGGAGGGGGCACGGCGGGCAGCGCCGTTTGTGCTGTCAGACCTGCTCAGCGCTCGAAGCGACGGCCGCCCGAGTTACGGCGGAAACCACCGTTGCCACGCTCGTCCGTACGGCCGCCGACGGGCCGGTAGCCGTCACGCGGCCCCCGCTCGTCGGTGCGGCTGCCGCGGTCGCGGTCGGCCGAGAACGGCCGGCCACGGTCGGTGCCGAAGCGCGTGCCCCGGTCGTCGGAGCGGTAACCGGCACCGCGCTGGCCGCGGTCGTCCTGACGGACCGGGCGGTCGTCGGTGCGGAACCCGCTACGCGGCCGGCGGTCGTCGCTGAACGTGCGCGGCTCCTGCGTGCGCCCGAACGGCCGGTCACCGTCGGTGTGCCGGCGCGGCCGGCGGTCGTCGCCGGACGTGAACGGGCGGCGGTCGTCGCCGGAACCGTACGGACGGTCGCCGTCCTCGTGCCGGCGCGGACGACGGTCGTCGGCGGCCACGACCGGACGCTCGCCGTCCTCGTGGCGCCGCGGACGGCGGTCGCCGTCGAACTCGCGCCTCGGGCGGCGGTCGTCGCCGGAACCGTACGGACGGTCGCCGTCCTCGTGCCGGCGCGGGCGGCGGTCACCGTCGAAATCCCGGCGGCCACGACGACCCCTGCGCTCGGAGGTGCCGCCCTCGCGGCGCGGGCGCAGCGGCTTGCGGACGTCCGGCTCCCACACGGGGATGGACTCGCCGCTCGGCCTGCGGGCGCCGGCCACCTCGGCGAGCCTGGGGTGACCCGGGGTCGCCTTGAGGCGGAACGGGTGGATCCCGGCGCGGCGGGTCAGGGCGTCGGTCGAGCGGCGCTCGTTGGGCAGCACCAGCGTGACGACCGTGCCCTTCTCACCGGCGCGGGCCGTACGGCCGCCGCGGTGCAGGTAGCTCTTGTGGTCCTGCGGCGGGTCCACGTGCAGCACCAGGCTGATGTTGTCCACGTGGATGCCGCGCGCCGCGACGTCGGTGCAGACCAGCACGTTGACGGAGCCCTCGCGGAACTCGGCGAGGATGCGGGTGCGCTGGTTCTGGCGCTTGCCGCCGTGCAGGCCGCCCGCCTTGACGCCGACCCTGGCCAGCTGCTTGCACAGCCGGTCCACGCCGTGCTGGGTGCGGACGAAGATGATCGTACGGCCCTCGCGGTTGGCGATCTCGGCCGTGACGTCGAACTTGTCGTCGCGCGAGACCTGCATCACGTGGTGCTCCATGGTGTCGACCGGCGAGGTCGCCGGCGCCACGGAGTGGGTGATCGGGTCCTTGAGGAAGCGCTGCACCAGCTTGTCGACGTCGCCGTCGAGCGTGGCCGAGAACAGCAGCCGCTGACCGTCGGACGGGGTCTGCGCCAGCAGCTCCGTCACGACGGGGAAGAAGCCGAGGTCGCACATGTGGTCGGCCTCGTCCAGAACGCTGACCTCGATGTCGCCCAGCGAGCACTCGCCCTGCCGGATCAGGTCGCCCAGGCGGCCGGGGGTGGCGATGACGACGTCCACGCCGCGTCGCAGGGCCTCGATCTGCTTGCCCATGGACATGCCGCCGACGATGACCTTCATGCGCAGGCCGAGGCCGCGCCCGAGGGGCTCGAGGGCGTCGTGCACCTGGAGGGCGAGCTCACGGGTGGGCACGAGGATCATCGCGCGGGGACGGCCCTGGGCGGGCCGCACGCCCGCGATGCGGGCCATGGTGGGCAGACCGAAGGCGAGCGTCTTGCCGGAGCCGGTCTGGCCGCGGCCGAGGACGTCATGCCCGGCGAGCACGTCAGGGATGGTCGCGCTCTGGATGGGGAACGGGCTGTCGAAACCCAGTTTGGCCAGTCCGTTCACCAGCGGCTTGGGCAGGCCCAGCAGCTCGAACTCGGACGGGCCCGGCTCGGGGGTCTCACCGAGCGTGGGCATGACAGCGTCAAGCATGGTCACGAAAGTCGTGCCTTTCCGTCGAAGTGGCGCGTCACTTCTGCGAAAGGACGAGCCAGGGTGTGCGGCACCGGGCCGCACAGGTTCAAGGGCACCCGCCGTCATGGGGGCGGGATGAATGAGGGGGGGATACACCTGGGCACCGGCCGCAGGCGATGCGAGACGCGCGATGAGACGTCAGGTGTACCTGATTGCCAACGCCGGGGATGTTATCGGATATTCCTTGGCATGAGCACCGACTTTCCCAAACCCCCATTGGCACGCTGATACGGGCTGACGCTTTACGCCAGCCGTAACAGCAGAAAAGATCAGACGTTAAAGCCTAGCATACGAAGCTGCTCGCGGCCCTCGTCGGTGATCTTGTCCGGGCCCCACGGCGGCAGCCAGACCCAGTTGATCTTCACGTCGGAGACCATGCCGTCCAGCGCCGAGTGGGCCTGGTCCTCGATGACGTCGGTCAGCGGGCAGGCCGCGCTGGTGAGCGTCATGTCAATGGTGGCCACGGGCTGCCCGCCGTCGGACGGGTCGAGGTTGAGCCCGTAGATCAGGCCCAGGTCCACCACGTTGATGCCGAGCTCGGGGTCCACGACGTCCTTGAGCGCCTCCATGACCTCCTCGACGGTCGCATCACCGTCGAAGCCGGTCGGGGTCTCCACTGGCTTGCTCATTCGGCAGCACTCCTCACAACAGCGTCCTTGTAGGCCATCCAAGAAAGCAACGCACATTTAACGCGCGCCGGGAACTTGGCCACGCCCGCGAACGCGACCGCGTCGCCGAGGACCTCCTCGTCGGCCTCGACCTGTCCCCTGCCCTGCATCAGCCGGGTGAACTCGTCGACCACCGAGAGCGACTCCTCGATCGTCGAGCCGGCGGTCAGCTCGTGCAGCACGGAGGCGGCGGCCTGGCTGATCGAACAGCCCTGTCCGTCGTAGGAGACGTCCAGGATCTTGCCGGCGTCGCCCACCTTGACCCTGAGCGTGATCTCGTCGCCGCACGTCGGGTTCACGTGGTGAACCTCGGCGTCGTACGGCTCGCGCAGACCGCGCCCCTGCGGGTGCTTGTAGTGTTCCAGGATCAGCTCCTGGTACATCGACTCACCGATCATGGCTATGCGAACACCTTCTGCACGTGATGGAGGCCGCGCACCAGGGCATCGATCTCGCCCGTGGTGTTGTACAGGTAGAACGACGCCCGCGTCGTCGCGGGTATTCCGAAGCGCAGGTGCAGCGGGCGGGCGCAGTGGTGCCCGACGCGTACGGCGACCCCGAACTGGTCGTCCAGGATCTGCCCGACGTCGTGCGGGTGGATGCCCTCCAGCGTGAACGACACCGTGCCCCCGCGGCCCTCCAGCGACTCGGGTCCGATGACGCGCAGCGTGGGCACCTCGCGCAGGGCCTCCAAGGCGTAGGCCGTCAGCGTGCGCTCGTGCGCCTCCACGGCCTCCATGCCGACCTCGGTGAGGTAGTCGACCGCCGCGCCGAGCCCGATGGCCTCGACGATCGGCGGCGTGCCCGCCTCGAACTTGTGCGGCAGCGGCGCGTACGTCGAGTGGTCCATCCAGACCGCCTCGATCATCTCGCCCCCGCCCAGGAACGGCGGCATGGCGTCGAGCAGCTCGGCCCGCCCCCACAGCACGCCGATGCCGGAGGGGCCGACCATCTTGTGGCCGGTGAAGGCCACGAAGTCGGCGCCCAGCTCGGTGACGTCCACCGGGTGGTGCGGCACGGACTGGGACGCGTCGAGCATGATCAGCGCGCCGACCTCGTGCGCCCGCCGGGCCACCTCGGCGACCGGGTTGACGGTGCCGAGGACGTTGGACTGGTGGGCGATCGAGACGATCTTCGTCCGCTCGGTGATCAGGTCGGGCGTGTAGTCGAGCCGCCCGTCGTCGGTCACGCCGAACCACTTCAGCGTCGCCCCGGTGCGCTGCACGAGCAGCTGCCACGGCACGATGTTGGAGTGGTGCTCCATCTCGGAGATGACGATCTCGTCACCCGGGCCGAGCGTGAAGCGCGGATCGGTGTTGGCGGGGTTGCCGAAGGAGTAGGCGACCAGGTTGAGCGCCTCGGAGGCGTTCTTGGTGAAGATCACCTCGTCGCGGGACGGCGCCCCGACGAAGCCCGCGACCTTGTCGCGGGCGCCCTCGTAGGCGTCGGTCGATTCGGCCCCGAGCACGTGCATGGCCCGCCCGACGTTGCTGTAGTGCAGCGCCAGGTGCTCCCGCATGGTCTCGATGACCTGATTGGGCTTCTGTGAGGAGTTGCCCGAGTCGAGATAGACGAGCGGTCGCCCGTCGGGCAGCTCGCGGGAGAAGACCGGGAAGTCCTTCCTGATCTTCTCCACATCGAAGCTGTTGGAGCTCATGCAGATGCCTTCGTGTACTGCTCGTAGCCCTCGGCCTCGAGCTTGTCGGCCAGTTCGGGGCCACCCTCCTCGACGATCCGGCCGGCCGCGAAGACGTGCACGAAGTCCGGCTTCACGTAGCGCAGGATGCGGGTGTAGTGGGTGATCAGCAGCACGCCCGTCTCGCCGGTGGAGCGGAAGCGGTTGATGCCCTCGGACACCACGCGCAGCGCGTCCACGTCGAGGCCGGAGTCGGTCTCGTCGAGCACCGCGATCTTCGGCTTGAGCAGCTCGAGCTGCAGGATCTCGTGGCGCTTCTTCTCGCCGCCGGAGAAGCCCTCGTTCAGGTTGCGCTGGGCGAAGGCGGAGTCGATGGACAGCGCGTCCATGCCGTTCTTGAGGTCCTTGGCGAACTCGCGCAGCTTGGGCGCCTCGCCGCGGACGGCGGTGACGGCCGAGCGCAGGAAGTTCGAGACCGACACACCGGGGACCTCGACCGGATACTGCATCGCCAGGAACAGGCCGGCGCGGGCCCGCTCGTCGACGGACAGCTCCAGCAGGTCCACGCCGTCGAGCAGCACCTGGCCGCCGGTGATCGTGTATTTGGGGTGGCCGGCGATCGCGTAGGCGAGCGTCGACTTGCCCGAGCCGTTCGGGCCCATGATGGCGTGCGTCTGCCCGGACTTCACGGTCAGGTTGACGCCGCGCAGGATTTCCTTGTCGTCGACGGCGACCTGCAGGTCACGAATCTCAAGGGTGGACATGTGCTTAGGACTCCTTCGAGAGCGAGACGAGGACGTCATCGCCGTCGATCTTCACTGTGTAGACGTTCACTGGTCGGGTCGCGGGCGGTCCGGTGGGCTTGCCCGAGCGGATGTCGAAGCACGAGCCGTGCAGCCAGCACTCCAGCGTGCCGTCGTAGACCTCGCCCTCGCTGAGCTTGACCTCGGCGTGGGAGCAGATGTCGTGCAGGGCGAAGACGTCTTCACCCTTGCGCACGAGCGCGACCGGGGTCTCCCCCACCTCGACGCCGATGACCCCCTCGTCGGGGATGTCGTCGAGTTTGCACACCTTCTCGAAACCGCTCATCGCGCGAGCTCCGCCTCCACGGCGCTGAGCACGCGCTCGCGGATCTCGTCGATCTGGATCTTCTCGATGAGCTGACCGAGGAAGCCCCTGATGACCAGGCGGCGAGCCTCGTCGAAGGGGATGCCGCGGGCCTGGAGGTAGAAGATGTGCTCGTCGTCGAGGCGGCCGGAGGCGGAGGCGTGCCCCGCTCCCGCGACCTCACCGGTGAGGATCTCCAGGTTGGGCACCGAGTCGGCGCGGGCGCCGTCGGTGAGGATGAGGTTGCGGTTGAGCTCGTAGGTGTCGGTGCCCTCGGCCTCGACCCTGATGATCACGTCGCCGATCCAGACGGCGTGCGCCTCCTCGCCCTGCAGCGCGCCGCGGTAGTCGACGTTGCTCTTGCAGTTGGGCTGCGAGTGGTCGACCAGCAGGCGGTGCTCCAGGTGCTGCCCGGCGTCCACGAAGTAGACGCCCGACATGTCCGCGTCGCCGCCGGGGGCGGTGTAGGTGACGGTGGGCGACAGGCGGACGAGGTCGCCGCCGAGCGTCACCACGAAGCTGCGGAACGTCGCGTCCTTGGCGAGCTGCGCGTGGTGGTGCGAGACGTGGACCGCGTCGTCCGCCCAGTCCTGCAGGCTGACGATCTTGAGGTTGGCGCCGTCGCCGACGACGAACTCGATGTTGTCGGCGTAGACCGCGCTGCCCTTGTGGTCGAGCACGATCACGGCCTCGGCCAGCGGCTCCACCTTGACCACGATGTGGCCGTAGGCGGCGCCGGCACCGTCGCCGCCCGGCTCGCCGGTCAGCGTCAGGACGGTGGGCCTGGACGTGACGGCCTCGCGCGGCACCGTGATCACGGTGGCCTTCTCGAAGCTGTTCCACGCCTGCGCGCTCACCCGGTCGGAGGGCACGAACGACTTGCCCACGCGGGCGTCGTCGCGGCCGACCGTCTCCACGGTGACCTCCGGGGCCGCGTCCACGTCCACCCGGACGTGACCGACGGCTTCGGCCTTGCCGTTGTGCAGTCCCTTCAGGCGCGAGAGCGGCGTGAAGCGCCACGCCTCCTCGCGCCCGGTCGGGACCTCGAAGTCGCCCAGGTCGTAGGACGCCTTCTCGTGCAGGGTCGACAGGGGCTTCTCGTTCAGGCCCATCAGCCGACGGCTCCTTCCATCTGCAGCTCGATCAGCCGGTTCAGCTCGAGCGCGTATTCCATGGGCAGCTCACGCGCGATCGGCTCCACGAAGCCGCGCACGATCATCGCCATCGCCTCGTCCTCACCGAGCCCGCGGCTCATGAGGTAGAACAGCTGGTCCTCGCTGACCTTGGAGACCGTGGCCTCGTGACCCATCGAGACGTCGTCCTCGCGGACGTCGACGTAGGGGTAGGTGTCGGAGCGGCTGATCTGGTCGACCAGCAGGGCGTCGCACTTGACGGTGCTGGCGCTGCCGTGGGCGCCCTCCTCGATCTGCACGAGACCGCGGTAGGAGGTGCGGCCGCCGCCGCGCGCCACCGACTTGGAGATGACGCTGGAGCTGGTGTTGGGCGCCAGGTGGACCATCTTGGAGCCGGCGTCCTGGTGCTGGCCCTCGCCCGCGAACGCGACGCTCAGCGTCTCGCCCTTGGCGTGCTCGCCCATGAGGTAGACGGCCGGGTATTTCATCGTGACCTTGGAGCCGATGTTGCCGTCGATCCACTCCATGGTCGCGCCCTCGTAGGCCACGGCGCGCTTGGTGACCAGGTTGTAGACGTTGTTCGACCAGTTCTGGATGGTCGTGTAGCGGCAGCGGGCGTTCTTCTTCACGATGATCTCGACGACGGCGCTGTGCAGCGAGTCGGACGAGTAGATCGGCGCGGTGCAGCCCTCGACGTAGTGGACGTAGCTGTTCTCGTCGACGATGATCAGGGTCCGCTCGAACTGGCCCATGTTCTCGGTGTTGATCCGGAAGTAGGCCTGCAGCGGGATCTCGACCTCGACGTTCGGCGGCACGTAGATGAACGAGCCACCGGACCACACGGAGGTGTTGAGCGCGGCGAACTTGTTGTCGCCCACCGGGATGACCGAGCCGAAGTATTCCTTGAAGAGCTCCTCGTGCTCCTTCAGGCCCGTGTCGGTGTCGACGAAGATGACACCCTTCTCCTCGAGGTCCTCACGGATCTTGTGATAGACGACCTCGGACTCGTACTGCGCCGCGACGCCGGCGATGAGGCGCTGCTTCTCCGCCTCGGGGATGCCGAGCTTGTCGTAGGTGTTCTTGATGTCGGCGGGCAGCTCGTCCCAGGAAGCGGCCTGCTTCTCGGTGGAGCGCACGAAGTATTTGATGTTGTCGAAGTCGATGCCGGTGAGGTCGGAGCCCCAGGTAGGCAGCGGCTTCTTGTCGAACAGGCGGAGGCCCTTCAGGCGAAGGTCGAGCATCCACTCCGGTTCGTTCTTGAGTCCGGAGATGTTGCGTACGACCTCCTCGGACAGGCCACGCCTTGCCGCCGACCCGGCGGCATCCGAGTCGGCCCAGCCGAACTTGTAATTCCCGAGGCCTTCCAGCTCCGGGCGGTCGGTGACAGTCACCTTCCGGTCTCCTTGCTCTTGTCTCTATGTGCGGAATCGGCCAAGGACTGCGGGGAGACGTGCGTGGTGCACACCCCGTCGCCGTGGGCGATCGTGGCCAGGCGCTGCACCGGCGTGCCGAGCAGCTGCGCGAACGCCTCCGTCTCGGCCTCACACAGCTGCGGGAACTCCGCGGCCGCGTGCGCCACCGGGCAGTGGTGTTGGCAGAGCTGGTCGCCGCCCGACTTGGCCTTGCTGGCCGAGGCGGCATACCCCTCTGCCGACAGCGCCTGCGCCAGCACCTGCACGCGCTGGTCCGCCGGCACCGTCCGCATGACCGGCTCCAGCCGTTGCAGCAGGCTCGAAACCTGCTCGCGGGCGAAGTCGGCCACGGCTTGCTCCCCCATGCGCTCGGCCAGGAAGCGCAGGGCGCTCCCGGCCAGGTCGTCATAGGCGTGCTCGAAAGCACTGCGCCCCGCGTCGGTGATCGCGAACAGCTTGGCCGGCCGTCCGCGCCCGCGCTGTCCGCGAGGGCGCACGGTGCGAGGCTCTATCATCCCGTCTGCCAGCAGCGCGTCGAGATGACGCCGGACGGCGGCGGGCGTGAGCCCGAGCCGCTCGCCGAGAGCCGCGGCCGCGACGGGACCATGCTCAAGAATCAGCCTGGCGACACGGGCGCGGGTGCCGCGCTCGTTGCCTGGCTCCATCGTGGGCATGTTTTTCACAACATCAGTGTGCCGTAATTCCTTCCCGCTTCACAAACGGATCCGAGCAGGGACGGGAATGGAATTTGTCACGCAGGGTAGCCTTACCTAACCTTTGCCCGGCCCAAGATCATGAATGTCAGGGCCGAGCAGGTGATGAGCCCGAGCATGACACAGGCCATGGGGACGGCGGTGCCCGATCCGGCAAGTCCGACCAGCGGGGCCGCGGCGGCCCCGAGCGCGAACTGCAGCACGCCCGTCAGCGCCGAGGCGCTCCCCGCGATCTGTGCCGGCTGGGAGCCGAGCGCCAGCGCGCCGGTGCCGGGCAGCGTCAGGCCCTGGCCCAGCATGATGACGAACAGCCCGGCCACGATGCCCCAGAGACCGAGGTCGGCCAGCGCGGCGGTCATCAGCAGCACCGCGCCGATCAGGCCGGTGAACAGGCCGATGCGGACCAGCAGGGTCGGCGGCACCCGCCCGGACAGCCGGCCGCCGAGCTGGGCGGTGGCGGTCAGGGCCAGGGCGTTGAGGCCGAAGATGAGGGAGTACTGCTGGGGCGTGGCGCCGTACACCTCCTGGAGGACGAACGGCGAGCCGGAGATGTATCCGAACATGGCCGCGAACGCCAGCCCGCCGGTCAGGGCGAAGCCCATGAACGCGCGGTCGCGCAGAAGCTGCCAGAACGTGCGCACGGTGTGCTTGAGACCGCCGCTCTCGCGCTCGGACGGGGGCAGCGTCTCGCGCACGCCCGTCAGCACGGCCAGCAGCAGCACGACGCCCGCGAGGCTGAGCGCCACGAAGACGCCCCGCCACGAGGTGAACGCCAGCAGCTGCGCCCCGGCGATGGGCGCGAGGATCGGGGCCAGGCCGCTGACGAGCATCAGCGTGGCGAAGATGCGGGCGATGGCGGCGCCGTCGTACAGGTCGCGCACCACGGCCCGCACGATCACCAGCGCCGCGCCGCCGAGCATGCCCTGCAGCAGGCGGAAGGCGATGAGCATCGGCACCGAGGGGGCGAACGCGCACAGCAGCGAGGCGACCATGAACCCGGCCACCCCCACCATGAGCGGCACCCGCCGGCCGCGCACGTCGCTCATGGGACCGGCGATCACCTGGCCCACGGAGACGCCGATGAGACAGGCGGTGAGGGTGAGCTGGACCTGCGCGGGGGCGCTGAGCATCTCGGAGGCGATGGAGGGCAGCGCGGGGAGGTACATGTCGATGGAGAGAGGGCCGATCGCCGAGAGGGCGCCGAGGATCAGCAGCAACAGCCCGCGGCGGCTCCTCGTCTCCGGCTGGACGGCTGTGGGCGTGGCGATTTGTGCCACGGACATGCGTGCTCCCCTTCCCTCGTAGGCCTGGCCCACGAGGGCCGAGGGATCAAACCACGTTCCGGTCCTCCGAATTCCCGGTTATCAGATATTTCAGGAAATCTCGTGAAGCTGGATGATGGAGAGCGTCGCGCCGTGCGGGTCGGTGAACGCCGAGAACCGGCCGGGAGTGGCGTCCACGCCGCTCACGAGCATCCGGGCGCCCGCCCGCTCGGCCGCCGCCGTCGTGGCGTCGAGGTCGGCGACGGCGACGTACGTCATCCAGAACGAGGGCGTCGCGGCCGGGTAACCGGGGTCCATCTCCAGCATGCCGCCGACGGCGTGCCCGCCCACGTGCCACTCGGTGTACTTGCCGGGCGGCGTCTCCAGCGGGCGGGGGTCCCACCCGAAGACGGCCGGGTAGAAGGTCTCGGCGGCCGGCAGGTCGCGGGTGACCAGCTCGCTCCAGCAGAACGAGACGGGCTCGTTGACCAGCTCGGCCCCCGGGTGGTCGCCGGCCTGCCAGCCGGCGGCGAACGAGCCGTCGGGCGCGCGGAAGACGGTCACGATGCCGTGCTCGAAGACCTGAGTGGGCTTCATCGCGACCGTGCCGCCCGCCTGCCTGACCCGGTCGGCGAGGGCCTCGGCGTCGTCCGTGGCGACGAACGTGTCCCAGGTCGAGACCGGCTGGCCGGCCATGGCCGGGACCAGCCCGGCGACCTTGCGGTCCCCGTGGAGGAACATGCCGTAGCCGCCGGCCGCCGGGTCGTCGATCGTCTCCGCCCGCCAGCCGAGGACCTCCTCGTAGAAGCGCGCGGAGGCGCCGACGTCGGTGCTGGACAGGTCCACCCAGCACGGCACTCCGGGGGCGTACTCACTGCGTCGAGACATTGCCACCTCCTGGGCAGGGGATCTCACCGCCAGGCTGCCACTCCGTGCGCGCGGGCAAAAGGAACGGCGCGAAAGGAACGGCGGGGCTGGACATGTCCAAATGGGGTCATGTTCACCTGCGGCCCGGACCGCCTGGGGAAGTCCCTAAACTCGTGGCCATGGACTCCCCAGCCGTCGAGATCGTCGACCTGGTCAAACGCTACGGCGGCAGCACCGCCGTAGACGGCCTCACGCTCCGTGCCGAGCGTGGGGCGGTCACCGCGGTCCTCGGTCCCAACGGCGCGGGCAAGACGTCCACGGTGGAGATCTGCGAGGGGTTCCGCAAGGCCGACGCGGGCACGGTCAGGGTGCTGGGCCTGGCGCCCGCCCTGCCCGAGCTGCGCCCGCGGGTGGGCGTCATGCTGCAGGCGGGCGGCGTGCCGCCGGCGATGCGCTGCGGCGAGTGGCTGCGGCTGGTCTCGCGCTTCTACGCCCGGCCCCTCGACCCCGATGCGCTGCTGGTGCGGCTGGGGCTGGCCGAGCACGTACGCACTCCCTACCGGCGGCTGTCCGGCGGCCAGCAGCAGCGGTTGTCGCTGGCCGCGGCCGTCGTCGGCCGGCCCGAGCTGGTCTTCCTCGACGAGCCGACGGCGGGCCTGGACCCGCAGGCCAGGCACGCCTGCTGGGAGCTGGTGGGCGAGCTGCGCGCGGCGGGCGTGTCGGTGGTGCTGACCACGCACCACATGGACGAGGCCGAGCGGCTGGCCGACCACGTCGTGATCATCGACCGGGGCCGGGTGGTGGCCGAGGGCAGCCCGGCCTCGCTGACCGGGGCGGAGCGGCAGCTCAGGTTCCGGGCCCGGCCGGGGCTGGCGCTGGAGGAGCTGCTCAACGCGCTCCCGGCGGGCAGCGCGGCCAAGGAGTCACCGGCCGGCCACTACATCATCGAGGGCCTGGTCGACCCCGAGCTGCTGGCCACGGTGACGGCCTGGTGCGCGGCCGAGGGCGTCACGGCCGACGACCTGCGCATCGAGCGCCGCACCCTCGAAGACGTCTTCCTCGAGCTGACCGGCAGGGAGCTGCGATGACCGCCCCATGCCCGACCACCGCGCCCGACCATCCCACCGCGGGAGAGCTGCGATGACCGCGCCCGACTCGACCCTCGACCTCACCCCGGCGCCCGGCGCGGCGCCGTTCCCGCGCATGGTGGCGGCGCAGGCGGGCGCCGAGATCCGCGCGATGCTGCGCAACGGCGAGCAGCTCCTGCTGACCATGATCATCCCGGTGCTGCTGCTGACCGGCTTCTCGCTGGCGCCGCTGATCGACGTCGGCGGCGGGCGGCGGGTGGACTTCCTGGTGCCCGGCGTGCTGGCGCTGGCGGTCATGTCCACGGCCTTCACCGGGCAGGCCATCGCGACCGGCTTCGAGCGCCGCTACGGCGTGCTCAAGCGGCTGGGGGCGACCCCGCTGTCCAGGAGCGGGCTCATGCTGGCCAAGACGGCGGCGGTCGTGGGCGTGGAGATCATCCAGGCCGTGATCATCGTGGTCGTGGGGCTGGCGCTGGGGTGGCGGCCGCAGGGGTCGTTCCTGGGCGCGGCGCTGCTGATCGTGCTGGGCACCGCGGCCTTCAGCGGGCTCGGGCTGCTCATGGCGGGCACCCTGCGCGCGGAGGCCACGCTGGCCGCGGCCAACCTGGTCTACCTGGTGCTGCTGGGGGCGGGCGGGGTGGTGTTCCCGCTGACGAAGTTCCCCGAGGCGGTGCGGCCGTTCCTGGAGGCGCTGCCCATCTCGGCGCTCACCGGCGGGTTGCGCGCGGTGCTCGCCGAGGGCGCGGCGCTGCCGCTGGTCCCGCTGGCCGTCCTCGCCGTCTGGGCGGTGCTGTCGCTGGGGCTGGTGTCGCGTACCTTCCGCTGGGAGTAGCCCGGGGCACCCGGTGTCATTCAGGGAGCGGGTCGGGGCGGTCGGCCGGCAGGGCGCCGTAGCGGTGGCGGGTGAGGGCGGCCACCGCGGTCAGCGGGATCGCGGCGCCCGCGGCCAGGCCGAACAGCAGCCCGTACCTGCCGTGCTCGGCCAGCGGCCCGGCCGCCCATGACGCGACCGCGCTGCCCACGAACAGCGCGCAGGCGAAGAACGCGATCGTGGTCCCCCTGGCCTCCGGCACGATCGAGGTGGCCCACGTCTGCAGCGAGGAGTGCAGGAAGGACCAGCCGCCGCCCAGCAGCAGCGCGGTGACGGCCACGGCCGGCACGCTGACGTGCACCGCCACGATCGCGAACCCGAGACAGAGCTGCGTGCCGCCCACGACCATCAGCAGGGGCGCGGGCCAGCGGCCCGACAGCACCTTGACGAGCTTGGAGAAGGCCCAGAGCCCCAGCCCGTACGCGGTGATGGCCAGGCCCGCCACGGCGGCGGCCAGCCCGGTGTGCTGCAGCGCGGTGGCCAGGAAGGGCATGGCGCCGAGCATGATCGCCCCTTCGGTGAAGGCGAGCCCGAACACCAGCAGCGCCCACCGCTGCCCCAGCACCGCCCCCAGGTACCGGCGCACTCCCGTCCCGCCCTTCAGGGCCGACTCCTCACGGGGCGGCTCGGGCAGCGAGCGCAGCGACACCGCGCAGGCCAGGGCGCAGGCGGCCGGTACGGTGAAGGCCACCCGCCAGTCCACCAGCCCGGCGACCACCCCGCCCAATCCCGTGGCCAGCGCCGTGCCGAGGGCGGCGGCGGCCATCAGGTCGGTGAGGGCGCGCTGGCGTACCGACGGCTGGACGGTGTCGCCCACGTACGTCAGGCCCGTGGGGATCACCGCACCGAAGCAGGCGCCCGTCACGACCCTGGCCACCACCAGCGTGGCCAGCACCGGCATCAGCGCCGAGGCCGCCCCGGCCACCGCGGCGCCGAACAGCGCCCAGCGCATCACCCGCACGCGGCCGAACCGGTCGGACAGCAGGCCCCACAGCGGCTGGGTCAGCCCGTACGCCAGGTAGTAGCCGCTGGCGGCGCCGACCGAGGCCGACAGCGAGACGCCGAGGTCGGCGGCGATGAGCACGAGCATGGGGCTCACGGCGAAGCGGTCGAAGCTGCTGACGAAGGAGGCCACGGACAGGGCCAATGGCGGGCGGGAGAGGCTCACGGGCAAGGTGGGGGATTTCATGCGTCCATGGTCTATTTGTCCGGATAAATGATCCAGTAAGCAGTAGTACCACCTTAAATCAAGGGATGTCTCCCCAGGTGAGTAGGCTGAGCCGGTTGCCTCGCGTTCCAGAGGAGTCCTGTGACCGACTTTGCCCTTGACGACCCCTTCGACCGCGGCTCCGGCGTGCCCAGGCCCGGAAACCTGCTGCGCACCGCGGCCGACTCGATCCCGCCCTCCGGGCTCGTGCTGCTGGCGATCTTCTCGGTGCAGCTCGGCGCCGGCTTCGCCAAGGAGCTGTTCGCGGCGCTGCCGCCGAGCGCGGTGGTGTTCCTGCGCATCGCGGCCGGCGGGTTGATCATGGCGGCGGTGGTCCGGCCCCGGCTGAAGGGGCTGTCCTGGCGCGACTGGGCGGTGGGTGTCGGCTTCGGCCTGACGCTCGCCGTCATGAACCTGACCTTCTACGAGGCCCTGTCCCGGCTGCCGATGGGGATCGCGGTGGCGATCGAGTTCCTCGGGCCGCTGGGCGTGGCGGTGGCCGCCTCGCGGCGCCGGATCGACCTGCTGTGGGTCGGGCTGGCGGCGGCGGGCGTGGTACTGCTGGCGCCGTGGGGCGCGTCCGAGTCGGTGAGCTGGGTCGGCATCGGGTTCGCGATGGTGGCCGGGGCCGGGTGGGCCGGGTACATCCTGCTGTCGGCGGCGGCCGGGCAGCGCTTCCCGGGGACGAGCGGGCTGTCGTTCGCGATGATCGTCTCGGCCGTGGCGATCGCCCCGGTCGGCGTCGCGACCGGCGGGGCCGACCTGCTGGAGCCGGAGTTGTTGCTGATCGGGCTGGGCGTGGGCCTGCTGTCGTCGGTGATCCCCTACTCGCTGGAGCTACAGGCGCTGCGGCGGATGCCCAAGCACGTGTTCGGCATCCTGATGAGCCTGGAGCCGGCCGTGGCGGCGCTGGTCGGGGTGCTGCTGCTGAGCGAGTTCCTGCACACGCAGCAGTGGGCGGCGATCATCTGCATCGTGGCGGCCAGCCTGGGCTCGACCCGGGCGGGCGGCAGGCGGCGGAAGTAGCCGGGCCGAACCAGCCGGAGGAGGGCCGCCGCGCGCCCGTGGGATGGGGTCTCGGGCGCGCGGCGGGGGGCTCGGCCTCGGTGGGCGGGGTGTGCCGAGCCCGGGGACGGTCAGCGGAGTGCGGGAGTCCGCGTGACCAGGCAGGTGCCACCACCGGAGGTCGGGGGTGGCCGGTCCGCTGAGGACCAGGATCTCGGGGCCGCCGGCGCTCGCGCGAGGCGTCGCTCGGTCGGCTCACAGTCGAGATTACCGCCATCGGGGAGTGTCTGATCCCTGAATGTCAGAACTTGGCGCTCAGAACCGGTGCTCGGCTCAGTGCTCGGCCCAAATGCCGCGTACGTGGCCGATGTGCTCTCCCATGAGCTGCCCCACGGCCGTGCTGTCGCCGCTCTTGAGCGCGTCGAGCAGCGCCAGGTGCTCCCGGGCCGAACCGCCGAGCGTGCCCCGCTCGGAGAGCTGGGACAGGCCGTAGAGCCGGGCCCTGTTGCGCAGGTCGCGCACCACCGAGACCAGGTGGGCGTTGCCGCACAGCGACAGCAGCTCGACGTGGAAGCGCAGGTCGGCGTCCACGTACGCGAGCAGGTCGCCGCGCTCGCTGGCCGAGACGATCTCCTCGGCGATGGGCCTGAGCCGCTCGAACTCCTCCGCCCGCGAGCTGTCGGCCAGCCGGGCCACCGTGGGCACCTCGATGAGCTGGCGGATCTCGGTGAGCTCGTCGAGATCGCGGTCGGACAGCTCGGTCACCCGGAAGCCCTTGTTGCGCACCGCCTCGACCAGGCCCTCCTTGGCCAGGTCGAGCATGGCCTCGCGCACGGGCGTGGCCGAGACACCGAACTGGGCGGCCAGCACCGGGGCGGAGTAGACCACCCCCGGCCGCATCTCCCCCGTGATCAGCGCGGCACGCAGCGCGTGCGCGACCTGCTCGCGCAGGCTCTGCCGCTCCCCCACCATCGGCAGGTCGAGCCGGTCCTCGGCAGCCATCCGCCCATCCCTTCTATGTCCACGCCTCGTAAGCGGCAGCCGCGACCACGAGGTCCTCCCACGCCATGCCCGTGCTCTTGAACACGCGCGGCCCCGGACCGGCGACCACCCTTCCGGCGATCAGCTCGGCGAGGTTTCCGGCGAGATGACGGGAGGTGATCGTACCCCGGCGAATCGGGACGATGACGTCGCCGGCCTCCGCGAGGGCGGACGCCCTGGCCTCGACGACCACGGTGGCGCGGGCGACGAGGTCGCCGTCGAGCTCGCGGGCGTCCGGCTCGTGCGACCCGACCGCGACGACGGTGACGCCGTCGCGGGCGAGCTTACCGGGGAACAGGGGCTCTCTGGCCGTGGTGCAGCAGGCGATGAGATCAGCCGCGGCCACCGCCTCGGCCACCGGGCCGACCGCTGTGCCGACCGCTGGGCCCACCGCTGTGCCCGCCGCTGGGCCCACCGCTGTGCCCGCCGCTGGGCCCACCGCTGGGCCCACCGTTGGGCCCGCCGCCGGCGGATGAGTCCGGGCGCGGGCGGTCAGGCCCAGGTCGCGGCAGCGGGCGGCGAGGGCCTCGGCGCGGCCGGGGTCGCGGGCCACGATCGTCACGTCCTCGACCGGCCGCACCTCGCGCAGCGCCAGCACGTGCCCGTACGCCTGCGGCCCGCTGCCGAACACCACCAGCCGCCGGGCCCCCGGCTCGGCCAGGTGCCGCACGGCGAGGGCGGAGACGGCGGGCGTGCGCAGCGAGGTGAGCGCGATCCCGTCCATGGCCGCCAGCGGGGCCAGGGTGGCGCCGTCGAACAGCAGGTACGTCCCCTGGATCCGGGGCAGCCCCAGCTCCGCGTTGCCGGGCGCGATGCTCACGGCCTTGACGCCGACGTACCGCCGCATGGACGCGGGCATGAGCAGCAGCTGCCCCGCGGGCACGTCCACGATGGGCCGCGGCGGCGTGGCCTCCGGGTCGAGGCCGGCCCGCAGCGCGTCCTCCAGGACCGTTACGGCCCGGCCGACGGGCACCAGCCGCTCCAGCGTGGCGGCGTCGAGGTAGGGCAGCCCGCTCATCGCAGCGTGAACCCGGTCGGGAACGGGTCGTCGGGGTCGAGCTCGAAGACGTGCCGCCCGGTCCGGTAGGCCATGCCGTCGATCGCCACGACCACGCCCTCGCCGGTCCGCTCGACCACCCGGGCGGTGAAGACGCTGCCCACGATGCTCCGGTGGACGAGGCCGCCGCGCCCGCCCTCGCCGTCCAGCCCCTCGTCCGGCCCCCCGCCCGGCCCCTCGTCCGGCCCCTCGTCGTCCAGCAGCGCCATCCGGGCGGCGGTGCCGGATCCGCACGGCGAGCGGTCCACCTCCCCGTCGGCGAACACGGTGACGTTGCGCTGCTGCCTGGCGCCGTCCAGGTCGGGCAGCTCGTCGTAGAAGATCACCCCGTAGACGCCGGACAGCCGCTCGTCGGACGGGTGCCGCGCGACCGGGTGGCCGGCCAGCCCGGCCTTGATGCGGGCGGCGTGGCCGACGAGGGCGTGCAGGTGCCGGGGCTCGACCGACAGCCCGAGGGCCGAGGCCGGCACCGAGGCGTAGATGGCGCCGCCGTAGGAGACGTCCGCGCTCAAACCCGCGACGGGCACGTCGCGGGCGATGACGAACGAGGGCACGTTGACGAAGGTCACGGATTCGACCCGGCCTCCGGCGGTCCGCACGCGGGCCGTGACGCGCCCGGAGGGCACGTCCACGACCACGTCCGTCACGCCGTCCTGCACCGCCTCGACCAGCCCCTCGTGCACCGCGTACGCGCCCAGCGCGATCGTGCCGTGCCCGCAGGCGGTGGAGAAGCCGTCCTTGTGCCAGAACAGCGCCCCCAGGTGGGCCCCGGGGTCGTCCGGCGGGACGAGGAAGCAGCCGTACATGTCGGAGTGCCCGCGCGGCTCGTGGCACAGCAGCCGCCGCACGTCGTCGAGCTCGGCCATGGCGGTCGTGCGGCGGGAGAGCACGTCGGCGCCGGGGATCTCGGGCACCCCGCCGGTCACGATCCGGAACGGCTCCCCGGCCGTGTGGTAGTCGACCGTGGTGATCGTCACAGCTCGAACCCCGCGGGGAACGGGTCGCGCGGGTCGAGGAAGTATTGCGCGGTGCCGGTGATCCAGGCCCGGCCGGTGATCGACGGGACGACCGCGCCCTGCCCGCCCACGGCGGTCTCCTCCAGCAGCCGGCCGATGAACCGGGTGCCGATGAACGACTCGTTCACGAAGTCCCGGCCGAGGGGCAGCTCGCCCCGGGCGTGCAGCTGGGCCATGCGGGCGCTGGTGCCGGTGCCGCAGGGCGAGCGGTCGAACCAGCCCGGGTGGATGGCCATGGCGTGCCGCGAGTGGTGGGCGTCGGAGCCGGGGGCGGCGAAGTAGACGTGGTGGCAGCCGCGGATGCGGTCGTCCTCGCGGTGGACGGGCTCGTCGGAGGCGTTGATCGCCTCCATCGTGGCCAGGCCGGCCGCGATGATCTCGTTCTTGGCCTTGCGGTCGAAGGGCAGGCCGTAGCGGTCGAGGTCGACGACGGCGTAGAAGTTGCCGCCGTACGCCAGGTCGTACGGGATCTCCCCGAACCCGGGCACGGTCACCGAGGCGTCCAGCCGGTCGCAGTAGGAGGGCACGTTGCGCAGCGTCACCGACATGGCCATGCCGTCCTCGACGGCCACGTCCACCTCGACGAGCCCGGCGGGCACCTCCAGGCGTACGGTCGTGACCGGCTCCACGACCTCCACCATGCCGGTCTCGACCAGCACGGTGGCCACGCCGATGGTGCCGTGGCCGCACATCGGCAGCAGTCCCGACACCTCGATGAACAGCACGCCCCAGTCGGCGTCCGGCCTGGTGGGCGGCTGGAGGATGGCGCCGCTCATGGCCGAGTGGCCGCGCGGCTCCGTCATGAGCAGGGTGCGGATGTGGTCGAGGTGGTCACGGAAGTAGACGCGCCGCTCGGCCATGCTCGCGCCCGGGATCACGCCGATGCCGCCGGTGATCACGCGGGTGGGCATGCCCTCGGTGTGGGAGTCGACGGCGTGGAAAACCCGTTTGGTCCTCATCGCAGCCCTTCTGCCAGTGCCTTCTCGGTCGCCGCCCGCACAATAGCCGCTTGCTCGTCCGTCAGCGGCTGCCTGGGCTGCCTGCACGGGCCCCCGTGGCGGCCGGCGAGGTCCATGGACAGCTTGATGGCCTGGACGAACTCGGTCTTGGAGTCCCAGCGCAGCAGCGGGTGCAGGGTGCGGTAGAGGGGCAGCGCGGTCTCCAGGTCGCCGGCGACGGCGGCACGATAGAGGGCGGAGCCGGCCGCGGGCAGCGCGTTGGGGTAGCCGGCGATCCAGCCGACCGCCCCGGCCACGGCCAGTTCGAGCAGCACGTCGTCGGAGCCGATCAGCAGGTCCAGCTCGGGGGCCAGCTCGGCGATCTCGTACGCCCGCCGTACGTCCCCGCTGAACTCCTTGACCGCCACGATCAGCCCCTCCTCGTGCAGCCTGGCCAGCAGCGCGGGGGTCAGGTCGACCTTGGTGTCGTAGGGGTTGTTGTAGGCCACGACCGGCACGCCGGCCCTGGCCACCTCGCGGTAGTGCTCGACGACGGAGCGCTCGTCGGCCCGGTAGGAGTTGGGCGGCAGCAGGAGCACCGAGCCGCAGCCGGCCTCGCCCGCCTGCTCGGCCCAGCGGCGGGACTCGGCGGCGCCGTACGCGCCCGCCCCGGCCATCACGTTGTCGCCGCCGACGGCTTCGACGGCGGTCTCGATCACCTTGGCCCGCTCCTGCGGGATGAGCGTCTGGTACTCGCCGAGCGAGCCGTTGGGCACGACGCCGTCGCAGCCGTTCTCGACGAGCCAGCGGCAGTGCTCGGCGTAGCCGTCGTAGTCGACCGACAGATCCTCGCGCAGGGGCAGCGCGGTGGCCACCATGACGCCGTGCCAGGGCTTGCTGCGATGTTCCATCTGGGAGTCCTCCATGTCGGGAAGTCAGTGAGCGGGGTGGTCGTCGGGCCCCGGCGCGCCGGGGGTGTCGAGGTCGAGGGAGCCGAGCGCGCCCAGGGTGACGGGCTGGGCGATGGGGCGGCGGGGCGGCTGCGGCGGCTCCCCGGCCAGGCAGGAGACGGCGTAGCCGCAGATGCGGCCCTGGCACCAGCCCATGCCGGGGCGGGCCAGGAGCTTGATGGAGCGCGCGTCGGTGGCGCCGAGGGCCTGCGCCTCGCGTACGCGGGCCAGCGGCACCTCCTCGCACCGGCACACGAGCGTGTCGTCGCGCAACCAGCCCTGCCAGCCGGGCCGCACGGGGTAGGCCCGCTGCAGCGCCTCGCCGAACGCCCGCCACCGCTGCCGCCGCCGCGCGAGCACCGGCGGGACCACGTCACCCGGGGCCGGGGCGGCGGGGTCGCGACCGGGCGGGGTGGCGGGGTCGCGACCGGGCGGGGACGTCGTGTCGGCGGCGATGGCGCGGCCGGCGATGCGGCCCTCCAGCTCGGCCAGCCGCCAGCCGCCCACCCCGGCGGGCTCGCCGGCCGCCCACACGCCGGGCACGGTCGTGCGCAGGGTCGCGTCGACGGCCAGCACCGGGCTGCCGTCCACGTCGTGCCGGGTCTCGCACCCGAGCTGCGTCCCCAGCTCGATCTGCGGCACGAACCCGTACCCCACGGCCACGGCGTCGCACTCCACGACCCGGGTGGCCAGAACGTTCCACTCCTCGTCGAGGCGGGCCACGGTGACGGCCTCCACCTCGCGGTCCCCGTGGGCGGCGACCACGGCCTGGCGCGTGCGGTACGGCACCCGGTGCCGGGCCAGGGCGGCCGCGTACCCCGCCGCCTCCCCGGCCTTGCCCAGGGCCAGCAGCGGATGCCGGGCCAGGCCGAGCCCGCCGTTGGCCTCGTACACACCGAGCACCCGCGCCCCGGCGCCGGCCAGCCCCGTGGCGACGGGGAGCAGGAACGGGCCGGTGCCGGAGACGACGATCCGCCCGCCCGCGACGACGCCACCGCCCTTCAGCAGCGCCTGCGCGCCGCCGGCGGTGAGCACGCCGGGCAGGTCCCAGCCGGGGAAGGGCAGCGGCCGGTCGTGCGCGCCGGTGGCGATCAGCAGCCGCCGGGCCCGCAGCACCGCCGGCCGCTCGCCCGAGGCGTCTGCCGCTCGACAAGGTCTGGTCACGCAGTGCACGAGGAGACCGGCGTCCGGTTCGCGGGACACGCTCCACACCTGGTGCCCGAGCAGCACGTCGGCCCGGGCGCCGAGCGCCCGCGCCTGGCGCAGGAACCGGTCGAGCCCGGGGGCGGCCTTGGGGGCGGCGGCGTGCCGGAAGTACTGGCCGCCGAGCCGCGTGCCGGAGTCCACGAGCGCCACCCGCAGCCCGGCCAGCGCGGCCGTGAGCGCGCCCGCCACCCCGGCGGGCCCGCCGCCGACCACCACGAGGTCGTACGTCACGCCGTCGTCACCTCGTCCCCCGGCGCGGCCTCCAGCAGGCAGGCCCGTTCGGGCGCGCGCCCGTTGACCGAGATCAGGCAGTCGAAGCAGACCCCGATCCCGCAGAACAGCCCGCGCGGCCGCCCGCCGAACCGGGTGGTGCGCCACGAGCGCACGCCGGCCGCGTGCAGCGCCGCGCCGATCGTCTGCCCCGGCACGACCGGCACCGGCCGGCCGTCCACGGTGATGTCGAAGGTCACGCGGCCTCCTCGGCGAAGCGGTCGGGACGGAAGGGGTGCAGGTCGAGGTCGGGCCGCCGGCCGGCGAGGAGCTGGGCGAGCAGGTGGCCGGTCGCGGGGGCCAGGCCGATGCCGGCCCCCTCGTGCCCGCACGCGTGGTACAGCCCCGGCACGCGCGGGTCGGCGCCGATGACGGGCAGGTGGTCGGGGCAGTACGGCCGGAATCCGCAGTAGGACCTGATGGCCCGCACGTCGCGCAGCGCGGGGAACAGCGCCACCGCCTGCGCGGCCAGCCGCGACAGCACCGGCACCGACGTCGTCCGGTCGAACCCGACCCGCTCCCTGCTGGCCCCGATGAGCACGGTCCCGGCGGGCGTGCCCTCCACGACGGCCGACGTCTCCAGGTCGGCGGAGTCGCTGGCCACATTCGTCACGTAGGCGGCGGTGTAGACCTTGTGCCTGATCAGCGGCTCGCGCAGGGGCTCGGTGACGAGGATGAACCCGCGCCTGGGCAGGATCGGCAGGTTCGCGCCCGCCAGGGCGGCCACCTCGCCGCCCCAGGTCCCGGCCGCGTTGACGACGGCGCCGCCGAGCAGGTCGCCGTGAGAGGTGCGTACGCCCGTCACCCGGTCCCCCGACCGGAGGAACCCGGTCACGCGGACCCCGAGGCGCAGCCGCAGCGTGCCGTGCCCGAAGCTCTCGGCGCCGTGCCGGAGCAGGGTCGCGGCGGCCAGCATGGGCTGGACCTGCGCGTCCTGCGGGTAGTAGACGCCGCCCGCGAGCCCCTCGGCCAGGTGCGGCTCGTAGTCGCGCAGCTCCGTCCCGGTCACCGGGGCGTGCTCCACCTGTTGCTTGGCGGCCAGCCCGGCGAGCTGCCCCAGGACCTCATCGGTCTCGGCGACGACCAGCCCGCCCTTGGGCTCGAACTCGAACCCGCCGAGGCCGGCCAGCGAGCGCCACAGCCGGTTCGACAGCACGGCCAGCTCCAGCTCGGGCCCCGGCTCCTTGTCGGACACCAGCACGTTGCCCTCGCCCGAGCCCGTCGTGCCGCCCGCCACGGGCCCCCGGTCGACCACGGTCACGTCGAGCCCCGCGCGCGCGGCATAGTAGGCGCAGGCCGCCCCCACCACGCCCGCGCCGACGACGATCACGTCGGACATCACCACCTCCTCTCAGTAATATGTCACATACCTTGCTGTCTTGAGAAGCCCGTTCCCGATGGCGGGACCGACCGGCCGGGCCCCTACCATCGATGACGTGAAGCTACCCGCGGACAACTCCAACGTCTTCGTGCGCTTTCTGCTGTCCTTCTGGGCACCGACGACGCGGTCCCTGCGGGCCTGGGCTCTGGCCTCCGTGGTGGTCAACGCCGGCATCGCGGTGACCGGGGCGGGCGTCCGCGTCACCGGCTCCGGGCTCGGCTGCCCGACCTGGCCCAGGTGCACGCCCGACAGTTTCATCCCGGTGGCGCATCCCGAGGTCTCGCCGCTCAACATGGCCGTCGAGTTCGGCAACCGGCTGCTGACGTTCCTGGTGCTGGCCGTGGGGGCCGCCTGTGTCGTGGCCGTGCTGCGGATGGCGCAGCGCCGCCGCTCGCTCGTGCTGCTGTCGTGGCTGCAGCCGGCGGGCATCGTGGTGCAGGCCCTGTGGGGCGGGCTGGTGGTCAACACCATGCTCAACCCGTTCACCGTCGGCATGCACTTCGTCTTCTCCGTCGGCCTGATCGCCGCCTGCTGGCTGCTGTACGCCCGCGCCGGCGAGGGCGACGGCCCGGTGCGCCGGATCGTGCACCGCGACATCCGCCGGCTGGGCAACGTGCTGCTGGCGTCCGTGTTCGCGCTGGTGGTGGCCGGCGTGGTGGTCAGCGGCACGGGCCCCCACTCGGGCGACGAGCGGGCCTCCCGCTTCGACCTCGACATCGAGGCCGTGGCCCGGCTGCACGCCGACGTGGCCTACCTCGTGGTGGGGCTGACGTTCGCGCTGCTGTTCGCCCTGCACGTGACCAACGCGCCCCGGCCCGCCCGGCGGGCGGCGCTGGCGCTGCTCGGGGTGGAGCTGCTCCAGGGCGTGATCGGCTACACGCAATACTTCCTGGCCGTGCCGGCCGCCCTGGTGCTGCTGCACGTCCTCGGCTCGACCCTGGTCTGGATCGCCGCGCTGAGGGTCGTCACCTCGCTGCGGGCGCGTGACCCGGAGACCGCCCCCGCGCACCACTCCCCCACCGAGGCCGCCGCCATCGCCTGAGCGGATATGCCAGGGTATGTGGTGTTAAGTTCGCCACTCCCCCGGCCCAGAAGGGGTGCGATTTGCTGGGAAAAGTCCGCCCCACTCGAAAGGGGCTGCGCCGGGCGTACCAGGGACTCGTGCTGCTCAGCGTGCTCGCCCTGGCACCCATGACGTGGGCCTGGCTCGGCAGCTCGGGGCACCGGGTGATGGCCGAGGGCCGGGAGTGGCTCGGGCAGGTGCCCGAGACGCAGGCCGCGCTCGTGCTGGGGGCGGGGCTCTACGCCGGGCAGCCCACCCCGATGCTGGCCCGCCGGCTCGACATCGCCGCCGAGCTCTATCACGCGGGCAAGGTGCGGGCGCTGCTGCTGTCGGGCGACAACAGCCGCAAGGAGTACGACGAGCCCACGGCCATGCGCGACTACCTGCGCGCCAGAGGCGTGCCCGACACGGTGATGGTGCTGGACTACGCCGGGTTCGACACGTGGGACTCGTGCGTGCGGGCGCGCAAGGTGTTCGGGGCCGAGCGGGTGACGGTGGTGACCCAGGAGTTCCACATCCCCAGGGCGGTCACGCTGTGCCGGACGGCGGGGCTGGAGGCCTTCGGGGCGGGCGACGACTCGGCCCGTCGATGGGCCTCCACCACCTACGCCTACGCCGCCCGCGAGCTGCTCGCCACCGCCAAGGCCTTCGCCGACGCCCTCGTCCTGCACTCCGACCCGATCTACCCCGGGCCGCGCGAGGTCTCGCTCACCCGCATCCTCGGTCAGCCGGGCGCGCCCGGCGCGTAACCCGGCGGCGGTGAGCCCCTGGCCACCGATCGGGCGTGCATCGACGGCACCGGGAAGTCCGCGCGCGCGGTGCTCATGCACTCCAGCAGCGCCCGCTGCTCCTCGTGGAAGGTGTGCTCGTCGACCATGTGGCGGCCCGCCCGCTCGTGCAGCAGCCCCAGCTCGGTGGCGGCGAGCTGGTAGTCGCGCATCGCGCGCAGCCCCCGCTTGCCGCCGTGGGCCTTGGCCCACTGCCGGGCCTGGCGGCGCCGGGAGAAGGCCGACAGCATGTAGATGTCGGCCTCGTTGACCAGCTTGGTCGGCTCGTACGGCGGCAGATAGCGCTGGATGAGCGCCACGATCCGCCGCCGGTCCCTGAACACCACGCCGATGAGCACCACCAGCACGACCAGCAGCGCCAGGTAGGCCACCACGAGCCCGGGGAACCCGCCGTAGGAGGCCAGCCCGTTCCACAGCCCGTGCAGGATCATCGCCCCCGACCAGCCCGCCAGCACGTAGGTCACCCGCTCGGGGCCGCCCCGCTGGGCCGCGTACGCCACGCCGACCCCGATCATCGAGCTGAACAGCGGATGCGCCAGCGGCGACAGGATCCCGCGCAGGACCACCGTGACCGCCAGCCCCTTGAACCCCTGCCCGGACAGCGCGGAGATGTAGTAGCTGACGTTCTCGCTCATGGCGAAGCCGAGGCCGACCATGCTGGCGTAGATGATGCCGTCGGTCGGGCCGTCCAGCTCGGCCCGGCGGAACCTGAGCAGCCCCAGCAGCACCAGGCCCTTCATCGTCTCCTCCACCACGGGGGCGCCGAACGTGGCCGCGATGTTGCGGGCGCTGGCCTCCGACAGCTTGGCGGTGTCGATGATGTAGTGCAGGTTGAGCGAGTTGATCACACCGGCGACCAGCACGGCGACGCCCGCGCCCCACGCGAAGGCGAAGACGAGGTTGCTGCGCGGCTCGGGCTCCATCCGGTCGAGCGCCAGCACCGCCGCCAGCAGCAGCGGCACGGGCGCCAGCGCCAGCGCCAGGGCGATGAAGAACTGCACCGGCGCGCCGTTGAACACGTCGAAGGAGAACGAGACCAGAGCGCAGATGCCGGTGAGGACCAGCCCGATGATCAACGCGAACGACGGGCGGTCCTTCAACACCCAGCGTGGATCACGGGTCGCCATAGGGTGACTTTAACGGATCAGAGTGCCGGGGTCCGTGCGGGTCCGCGCAGTGCCGGTCGAGGCCGGGGATGCCGTGGTCGACCTGGAGCGTGGTGTGGCCGATCTCGAACCGCTCGTGCAGCAGGTCGGCGAGCCGCGTGCGCACCCGGTGACAGTCGGAGCCCTTCGCCACGAGCACGTGGGCCGACAGTGTGGGGTACCCACTCGTCACCGTCCAGACATGAAGGTCGTGCACCTCCTCCACGTCCCGCTCGGCGGCCAGCAGGCGGCCGATCTCGTCCGGGTCGAGGTCGCTGGGCGCCGCCTGGAGCAGCACGCGGCCGGAGTCGCGCAGCAGCCCCCAGCCGGCCTTCAGCATGAGCGCGGCCACGACGAGGGCGGCGATCGTGTCGGCCTGGCGGAAGCCGGTCAGCCAGACCACGAGGCCGGACACCGCCGTGGCGATGAACGCGTACATGTCGTTGAGCACGTGCTGGAAGGCGCCCTCGACGTTCAGGTTGCGCCGGTCGGCCCTGGACAGCAGCCAGGCGGCCAGCGCGTTGACGGCGATCCCGGCCACGGCGGTGACCACCACGACCGGCCCGTCCACCTCGGGCGGCTCCAGGAGCCTGCGCACGCCCTCATAGACGAAGTACGCCACCAGGAGCAGCAGCGTCACCCCGTTGATCTGCGCGGAGAGGATCTCGGCGCGCTTGTAGCCGAAGGTGTAGGCGCCCCTGGCCGGCCTGGCCGCGATGCGCATGGCGATCAGGGCCAGCGCGATGGCACTGGCGTCGGTCAGCATGTGGGCGGCGTCGGAGATCAGCGCGATCGAGTTGGCGACCACACCGGCGACCACCTCGACCGCCATGTAGCCGAGGATGAGCGCCAGCGCACCGATCAGACAGCGCCGGTCGGCCTCCGCGCTCAGGCCATGACCGTGCCCGTGCCCGTGACCTCCGCTCATCCGGTCTCCTTCAGATGCTCCCGGCTCAGGTCGAGCAGCATGCGGACATGGGCGTCGGCCAGCCGGTAGTAGATCATCCGGCCGGCCCTGCGGCCGGCCACGATGCCCGCCGTACGCAGGAGGCGCAGCGCGTGCGAGACCGCCGTGTCGGTCACCTCGACCGCGTCCGACAGGTCGCACACGCACAGCTCCCCCGCCTCCAGCAGCGCGTACAGCAGCCGGGCCCTGGTGGGGTCGCCGAGCAGCCGGAACAGCTCGGCCAGCCGCGTGGCCTCCTCAGGCGTGACGAGCCGGTCGCGGGTGGCCGCGACCCGGGCGGCGTCCGGCTCCTGCACCACGCACCCGTCCAGCCCCGTCACAAACACCTGAAGAGCTATTCATATGTGCATGATACGGATGGAAAAAAGCCCGGCGCGACGGCCGGGCCGGAACGGGTCAGGCGAGCAGCGGGTCGATCGCCACGGCGAGGAACAGCAGCGCCAGGTAGGCGTTGGACCAGTGGAAGAAGCGCATGGGCCGCAGGTCGACACCGCTCTTGCCGGCGTTGAGCCGGGCCAGCAGGCGGTGCACCTCCCACAGGCACATGACGCCCAGCACGGCGGCCACGACCGGGTAGAACAGCGTGGTGCCGGCCACCGGCCACAGCGCCAGCGAGCACAGCACGGTCGCCCAGGTGTAGGCGATCGACTCCAGCACGACCCGGCGCTCGGTGGCCACCACGGGCAGCATCGGCACCTTGGCCGCCGCGTAGTCCTCCTTGTAACGCATGGCCAGCGTCCAGGTGTGCGGCGGCGTCCAGAAGAACACCACCCCGAACAGCACCAGCGGCGCCCAGTCGAGCCGCTCGGTGATGCCGGCCCAGCCGATCATCACCGGCATGCACCCCGCGATGCCGCCCCAGACGATGTTCTGGGCCGTGCGCCGCTTGAGGATCATCGAGTAGACCAGCACGTAGAACAGGATCGCCGCGAGTGCCAGCACCGCGGCCAGCCAGTTGGTGGTCAGCCACAGCCCCACGGTGGACAGGATGCCCAGCACGATGCCGAACACCAGCGCCCCGCGCGGCGAGACCTGGTGCCTGGCCAGCGGCCGGCGGCGGGTGCGGCGCATCTTCTGGTCGATGTCGCGGTCCACGTAGCAGTTGAGCGCGTTGGCGCTGCCCGCCGACAGGGTGCCGAACACCATGACCGAGATCGACGTCCACAGCGGCGGAAGGCCGCCCGCTGCGAGGAACATCACCGGCAGCGTCGTGATCAGCAGCAGCTCGATGATCCGCGGCTTGGTGAGCGCGATGTAGGCCCTGATGGTCATGCCTATCGAGCGCGGCGCCTTCACCTGCGGTGAGGGGGCCGTCGCCTGCCTGTTGGTCAGCACCGTCAAGGCGCTTCCAGCCTGTGCGGAGTCAACGCGTAACCTCTGTAAAGAGCGGATCCATGGGCGGGCGCCGTGACGCCCCTGCGAACAAACAAACTGTAGTCGCAGGGTCGGCCGGTCCGGCCAATGGGGGGCTTGCGCCGTACATGGACACGCGAGGGTGGGATGGGAATCGATCGCCAGCCCCACTCGGTTAGGGTCCCGTGTAGGCGCGGGCGCGCAACCTGCGGCAGGCCGCCGGAAGGCGGCCCGTCTCGGGCGGGACAGCCGACCGGCAGACCAATGACAACTAGATTCCGGAGACCGAGCACTTGAGCACCGAACTCGTGCCAGCCCTTGAATGGACCGACCTGGACAAGCAGGCGGTCGACGTCGTTCGAGCCCTGGCCATGGACGCAGTGGAGAAGGCGGGCTCGGGTCATCCCGGCACCGCCATGAGCCTGGCCCCCGCCGCATACCTGCTTTTCCAGCGCGTGATGCGTCACGACCCCACCGATCCCGGGTGGCTCGGGCGTGACCGGTTCGTGCTGTCGTGCGGCCACTCGAGCTTGACGCTCTACATCCAGCTCTACCTGTCGGGCTACGGCCTCACGCTGGACGACCTCAGGCGGTTGCGCCAGTGGGACAGCCTGACCCCCGGCCACCCCGAGCACGGCCACACGGCGGGTGTGGAGACCACGACCGGCCCCCTCGGCCAGGGCCTGGGCAACGCGGTCGGCATGGCGATGGCGGCCCGCCGCGAGCGCGGCCTGTTCGACCCCGACTCCGAGGCCGGCTCCTCGCCGTTCGACCACCACATCTGGTGCTTCGTCAGCGACGGCGACATCGAGGAGGGCATCAGCCACGAGGCCAGCTCGATCGCCGGCCACCAGAAGCTGGGCAACCTCATCGTCATCTACGACGACAACCACATCTCCATCGAGGACGACACGCAGATCGCCCTGTCGGAAGACGTGGTCGCCCGCTACGACGCCTACGGCTGGCACACCCAGAGCGTCGACTGGACCGCCTCCGGCGACTACGTCGAGGACGTCCAGGCGCTCTACGACGCCCTGCAGGCGGCCAAGGCCGAGACCGACCGGCCGTCGTTCATCCGGCTGCGCACCATCATCGGCTGGCCGGCCCCCAACAAGAAGAACACCGGCAAGATCCACGGCTCGGCCCTGGGCGAGGCGGAGGTCGCCGCCACCAAGGAAGTGCTGGGCATGGACCCGGCCAAGACCTTCCACGTGCCGGCCGAGGTGCTGGAGCACGTGCGCGGCATCGCCCAGCGCGGCCGCGCCGACCACGCCGAGTGGGAGAAGGCCTACGCCGAATGGCGCCTGGCCAACCCCGAGCGGGCCGCCGAGCTCGACCGCATCTCGCACCGCGAGCTGCCGGCCGGCTGGGCCACCGCGCTGCCCTCGTTCGAGGTGGGCGCCTCGGTCGCCACCCGCAAGGCGTCCGGCGAGGTGCTGGGCGCGCTCGCGCCGGTGCTGCCCGAGCTGTGGGGCGGCTCGGCCGACCTGGCCGAGTCCAACCTCACCACGATGAAGGGCGAGCCGTCCTTCATCCCGGAGGAATACCAGACCAAGGAGTTCCCCGGTAACCGCTACGGCCGCACGCTGCACTTCGGCATCCGCGAGCACGCCATGGGCGCCATCCTCAACGGCATCGCCCTGCACGGCGGCACCCGCCCGTACGGCGGCACGTTCCTGGTCTTCTCCGACTACATGCGCCCGTCGGTACGCCTGGCCGCGCTGATGAAGCTGCCGGTCACCTACGTGTGGACGCACGACTCCATCGGCCTGGGCGAGGACGGCCCCACCCACCAGCCGATCGAGCACCTGTGGGCGCTGCGCGCGATCCCCGGCCTCGACGTGGTGCGCCCGGCCGACGCCAACGAGACGGCGTACGCCTGGAAGGCCGTGCTGGAGCACACCGACCGGCCCGCCGCCCTGGCGCTGACCAGGCAGAACCTGCCCGTCTACGAGGGCACCAGCGCCGACGGCGTGGCCCACGGCGGCTACGTGCTGCGCGACGCGTCCGACGGCCAGCCGAAGGTCATCCTCATCGCCACGGGCAGCGAGGTGCAGATCGCGGTGGACGGCCGCGAACTGCTCGAGGCGCAGGGCATCCCCACGCGAGTGGTCTCGATGCCGTGTGTTGAGTGGTTCAAGGGGCAGGAATCCGCATATAGGCAGACGGTTCTGCCCTCGTCGATCCGGGCTCGCGTCGCGGTCGAGGCGGGCATCGCGCTCGGCTGGCACGAATTCGTCGGCGAGTGCGGCGAAGTGGTCAGCCTCGAACACTTCGGTGCCTCCGCGCCGTACAGGACTCTGTACGAGCAGTTCGGTCTGACGGCGGAGCGGGTGGCGGCCGCGGCGAAGGCGAGCCTGGCCAAGCTGGGTCAGGACAAGGGCGAGACGACGGGAAACTGAAGAAAAGATGAGCGAGATCCTCAACAAGCTGTCCGGCCAGGGCGTGGCCATCTGGCTTGACGACATCAGCCGCGAGCGCCTGCGCAGCGGCAACCTGGAACAGCTGATCCGCGAGAAGAACGTCGTCGGGGTGACTTCCAACCCGACGATCTTCGCCAACGCGCTCAGCAAGGGCGACGCCTACGACGCCCAGCTCCACGACCTGGCCGTGCGCGGCGTCGACGTGGGCGAGGCCGTACGCGCGATCACCACCTACGACATCCGCTGGGCCGCCGACGTGCTGCGCCCGGTCTACGACGCCTCCGGCGGCGTGGACGGCCGCGTCTCGCTGGAGGTCGACCCGCGGCTGGCCCGCGAGAGCGAGAAGACGGTCGCCGAGGCCCGCTCGCTGTGGTGGATGGTGGACCGGCCCAACCTGTTCATCAAGATCCCGGCGACCCTGGAGGGCCTGCCCGCGATCACGCAGGCGCTGTCGGAGGGCATCAGCGTCAACGTCACGCTGATCTTCTCCCTCGAGCGCTACCGCGCCGTCATGGACGCCTGGCTGGCCGGGCTGGAGGCGGCGCAGGCCAAGGGCCTCAACCTGGCCACGATCGAGTCGGTGGCCTCGTTCTTCGTCAGCCGCGTCGACACCGAGATCGACAAGCGGCTCGACAAGCTGGGCAAGCCGGAGCTGAAGGGCAAGGCGGGCGTGGCCAACGCGCGCCTGGCGTACGCGGCGTTCGAGGACGTGATGAACTCCGAGCGCTGGCAGCGCCTGCGCGCGGCGGGCGCCCGCCCGCAGCGGCCGCTGTGGGCCTCGACCGGCGTCAAGAACCCCGAATACTCCGACACCCTCTACGTCGACCAGCTCGTCGCCCCCGGCACCGTCAACACGATGCCGGAGAAGACGCTCGACTCCACGGCCGACCACGCCAACATCACGGGCGACACCGTGCGCCCCTTCTACGAGCAGGCCTGGAACACCATGGCCGCGCTCAAGGAAGCCGGCGTCGACTACGACGACGTGGTCAAGGTGCTGGAGGACGAGGGCGTGGAGAAGTTCGAGGCGTCCTGGAACGAGCTGCTCGAGAGCGTCACCAAGAACCTGGTTCCGTGATGGAGGTCTCCTACCGCGAGGAGGGGGTGGCCTCGGCCGCCTCCTCCGTCGCGGGGCGCCTCATCGCCGACGGCGTGCCCGCGCGGCTCGCCGCCGGCGACCCCACGCTGTGGGGTGAGGACGCCGAGGCGGAGGCGGCGGTCAGGCTCGGCTGGCTGACCCTGCCCCGCTCCTCCCGCGAGCTCCTGCCCGTGCTGGGCGAGCTCGCCGGCCGGGCCCGCGCCGCGGGCCTGACGAACGTGGTCCTGGCCGGGATGGGCGGCTCGTCGCTGGCGGCGGAGGTCATCTGCAACACCGCCGACGTGCCGCTCACGGTGCTCGACACCACCGACCCGGGGCAGGCCCGCCGCGCCCTGACGGACCAGCTCGAATCCACGGTCGTGGTCGTGGCCAGCAAGAGCGGCTCGACCGTGGAGACCGACTGCCACCTGCGCGTCTACGAGCGGCTCTTCGCCGACGCGGGCCTGGCGCCCGCGAGCCGCATCGTGGTCGTCACCGACCCGGGCTCGCCGCTGGAGCGGCGGGCCGTGGACGGCGGCTACGAGCTGGTGCTCGCCGTGCCCGACGTGGGCGGCCGCTACGCGGCGCTGTCGGCGTTCGGGCTGGTGCCCGCCGCGCTGGCGGGCGCCGACGTGGAGCGGCTGCTCGACGAGGCGGACGAGGTGCTGCCGCTGCTGTCGCGCGACACCGGCAACCCGGGCCTCGACCTGGGGGCCGCGCTCGGCGGCGCGGCGCTGGCCGGCCGCGACAAGCTGGTGCTGGAGGACCAGCTCTCGCCCATCACCGGGCTGCCCGACTGGATCGAGCAGCTCGTCGCCGAGTCCACCGGCAAGCAGGGCAGGGGGATCCTGCCGGTCGTGGGCGCCGATCCCAACGAGAGCGGCGACGAGCTGATCGTCGCGATCGATTCGGACGTCGGGGACGTACGCGTGGACGGGCCGCTGGGCGCGCAGTTCCTGGTCTGGGAATACGCCACCGCCATCGTCGGGTCGCTGCTGGAGATCGACCCCTTCGACCAGCCGAACGTGGCCGAGTCGAAGGAGAACACCGCGACCCTGCTGGCCCTGCCCGACCTGCCGGCCGGCGCGCCGGCGTTCGTGGACGGCCCGGTCGAGGCGTACGGGTCGGCGACGGCCAAGGACCTGCCCGGGCTGTTCGCCGAGCTGCTGCACGCGATCCCGGGCGACGGTTACCTGGCGGTCCTGGCCTACCTCGACCGGCTGGCGGCCTTCGACGCTCCGGTGCCCGACGGGGCCGACTTCGAGCAGATGACGGACGCCTGGATGATGGCCGATCCGGCGACGTTGCGGGCCCTGCTCGCGCTGCGCACGAACCGGCCGGTGACGTTCGGGTGGGGGCCCCGCTATCTGCACTCGACCGGGCAATACCACAAGGGCGGGCCGCAGAACGGGGTGTTCCTGCTGATCACCGGGGAGGTTTCCGAGGACGTCGCCGTCCCCGGCGCCCCCTACTCGCTGGGCCGGCTCCAGCTCGCCCAGGCGCTCGGTGATCTGGGGGCGCTGGAAACCCGCGGGCGTCCGGCCGTACGCCTGCATCTGACCGACCGCGCGGCGGGAGTCGCGCGTTTGCTCGCAGCCGCACAGGAGGCTTGAGATGACTGACCCGGCAGCACCCGCGGAGGAGGCCGCCACCGTGGCGGCGGCCGTCGCGGGCACCTCCACCACCTTGGAAGTGGCGGCCGCCAACCCGCTGCGCGACCCGCGCGACAAGCGGTTGCCCCGGGTGGCGGGACCATGCGTGATGGTGTTGTTCGGCGTGACGGGTGACCTGGCCAAGCGCAAGCTGCTGCCGGCGATTTACGACCTGGGGAACCGGGGGCTGTTGCCACCCGGATTCTCGCTGGTCGGGTTCGCCCGGCGGGATTGGAAGGACCAGGATTTCGCCCAGCTGACGCACGACGCCGTCAAGGCTCATGCCCGGACTCCCTTCCGCGAGGAGGTCTGGAAGCAGATCCGCGAGGGCATCCACTTCGTGCCCGGCGAGTTCTCGGACGACGGGGCGTTCGACGCGCTGGCCATGGCCTTGGCTGAGATCGACGAGACCCGGGGCACCGGCGGAAACTACGCTTTCTACCTGTCGGTGCCGCCGAAGTTCTTCCCCGTGGTGGTGGAGCAGCTCAAGCGGACCGGGCTGGCCGACGCGCCCGAGGGGTCGTGGCGGCGGGTGGTCATCGAGAAGCCGTTCGGGCACGACCTGAAGTCGGCGCACGAGCTGAACGAGATCACCACCTCGGCCTTCCCCGAGAGCTCGATCTTCCGGATCGACCACTACCTGGGCAAGGAGACCGTCCAGAACATCATGGCCCTGAGGTTCGCCAACAACCTCTACGAGCCGATCTGGAACCGCAGCTTCGTCGACCACGTGCAGATCACCATGGCCGAGGACATCGGCATCGGGGGGCGCGCGGGCTACTACGACGGCATCGGCGCGGCCCGCGACGTGATCCAGAACCACCTGCTCCAGCTGCTCGCGCTGGTCGCGATGGAGGACCCGACGTCCTTCGACGCCTCCGCGCTGCGGCGGGAGAAGGAGAAGGTGCTCAAGGCCGTGCAGCTGCCGGCCAACCTGGGGCTCAACACGGCGCGCGGGCAATACTCGGCGGGCTGGCAGGGCGGCGAGAAGGTCGTCGGCTACCTGCAGGAGGACGGCATCTCCGCCGAGTCCACCACCGAGACGTACGCCGCCGTCAAGCTGGAGATCGCCAACCGGCGGTGGGCCGGGGTGCCGTTCTACCTGCGCGCCGGCAAGCGCCTGGGCCGCCGCGTCACCGAGGTGGCCGTGGTGTTCCAGCGGGCGCCGCACCTGCCCTTCAGCAAGGACGACACGGAGATCCTCGGCCAGAACGCCCTGGTGGTCCGGGTCCAGCCGGACGAGGGCATCACGGTGCGCTTCGGCTCGAAGGTGCCCGGGACGCAGATGGAGGTCCGCGACGTCTCCATGGACTTCGCCTACGGCGAGTCGTTCCTGGAGTCGTCGCCGGAGGCGTACGAGCGGCTGCTGCTCGACGTGATGATCGGCGACCCGCCGCTCTTCCCGCACCAGCGGGAGGTGGAGCTGTCGTGGAAGATCCTGGACCCGATCGAGGAGTTCTGGGCCACCCAGGGGCAGCCGGAGGGCTACGAGTCCGGTTCGTGGGGGCCGGAGTCCGCCGACGCGATGATGGCCCGCGACGGCCGCGTGTGGAGGAGGCTCTAGATGACGACCTTTATGCTCACCGACACCACGGCCGGGAAGATCGCCGCCCAGTTCACGCACCTGCGTCACCAGATGGGGGCGCCGGCCATCGGCATGGTGCTCACGCTCGTCGTGATCAGCGAGGAGCGCCACCAGTACGACGCGCTGCGCGCCGCCACCGAGGCGGCCCGCGAGCACCCGTCGCGCATCATCGTGGTGATCAAGCGCGAGGAGGACGAGCCCATCAGGCTCGACGCCGAGCTGCGGATCGGCGAGAACACGCCCGGCGAGGTGGTCGTGCTGCGCCTGTACGGCGAGCTCACCGAGCACGCCGACTCCGTGGTCAGCCCGCTGCTCCTGCCCGACACGCCGGTCGTGGCGTGGTGGCCGGGCTCGGCTCCCGACGTGCCGTCCAAGGACGCGATCGGGGCGCTGGCGCAGCGCCGCATCACCGACGCCAAGGGCTTCGACGACGGCGGCGTCAAGACGCTGGTGGTCCGGGCCAAGGGATACGCCCGCGGCGACACCGACCTGGCCTGGGCCCGGCTGACGCCGTGGCGCAGCCTGCTGGCGGCCGCGTTCGACCAGCCGGTGGGCAAGGTGCGCAAGGGCGTCGTGGAGGCCGCGGCGGGTCACCCGAGCGCGCCGCTGCTGGCCGCGTGGCTGTCGGAGCGGCTCGGGGCGCCGATCAGGGTCGCCGACTCGCAGGGGCCCGGCCTGACCTCCGTACGCCTGCAGCTCGGCGAGGGTGATCTGACGGTGACCAGGTCCGACGCCCGCCTGGCCACGCTCTCCCGCCCCGGCCAGCCCGACAGGAACGTGGCCCTGGCCCGGCGGCAGACCTCGGAGCTGCTGGCCGAGGAGCTGCGCAGGCTCGACACCGACGAGATCTACGAGGCCGCGGTCAAGCGGTTCGCCAGGACGTACAAGGGATGACAGTGAGCGTTCCCAGCATCGTCGTGCACCGCAACGCCGACGTCCTGGCCAAGGCCGTGGCGGCGCGGATCATCACCCGGCTGGTCGACGTGCAGTCGGCCAAGGGTTCGGCCTCGATCGTGCTGACGGGCGGCACGGTCGGCATCGCCACCCTGGCGGCCATCGCCGCCACGCCCGCCCGGGACGCCGTGGACTGGCGGCGCCTGGACGTCTGGTGGGGCGACGAGCGCTTCGTCCCCACCGGCGACAAGGAACGCAACGAGACCGGCGCCCGTGAGGCCCTGCTGGACCACGTGGACGTGGACCCGGAGCGGGTGCACGTCATGCGCGGCCCCGACTCGGGCATGTCGGCCGAGGAGTCGGCCGACGCCTACGCCACCGAGCTGCGCAAGGCCGCCCGGCCGGAGGACCACGGGCCGGTGCCGAACTTCGACGTGATGCTGCTCGGCATGGGCCCCGACTCCCACGTGGCCTCGCTCTTCCCGGGGATGCCCGCGCTCTACGACACGCGTCCGGTGGTGGCGGTGCACGGCTCGCCCAAGCCGCCGCCGACGCGCATCTCGCTGACGCTGCCGGCCATCCACGCCTCGCGCGAGGTGTGGGTGGTGGCGGCCGGTGAGGAGAAGTCGGGCGCGGTCCGGCTGGCCCTGTCGGACTCGGGTCCCGTACAGGTGCCGGCGGCGGGGGCGCGGGGCCGGGGGCGGACGTTGTTCCTGCTGGACCGGGCGGCGGCGAGCAAGATCCCGCCGGGCCTGGGCCGGATCGCGTCCCCCTGAGGTCTGCCAGCGTGGTCTCCGGGCGCCCGCGCGGGCCCGGCGGCTACGAGGCGGCGACCAGCGCGTCGATCTCCGCCTCCAGCATCCGCTTGCGCTCCTCTGCCAGGTAGGACGCCCGCACCCCGTTGCGCGCGAGCAGCGCCAGCTCCTCCTTCCCGAAGCCGAACACCCCGGCCGCCACCCGGTACTCCTCGGCCAGCGTCGTGGCGAACATCGGCGGGTCGTCGCTGTTCAGCGTGACGTACAGGCCCTCCTCCAGCATCCGGGGCAGCGGGTGGTCCTCGATGCGGGAGATCTGGCCGGTGCACAGGTTGGAGGTCGGGCACACGTCCAGCGGGAGCTGGGTCTCGCGCAGGTGGGCCACCAGGCGGGGGTCGGACAGGCAGTTGATGCCGTGGCCGATGCGCTCGGCGCCGTAGCCGTCGATGACCTCCCAGATCGTCTCCGGGCCGGACATCTCCCCGCCGTGCGGGACGCTGTGCAGGCCCGCCGCCCGGGCGGCCGAGAACGCCGAACGGTAGGCGTCCCGATATTTCGGGCGCTCTTGCTCGATCCCGCCGATGCCGAAACCTACCAGCGCGGCGGGAGGTTCCTGGAGGGCGTGCTCCAGGGTGATCTTCGCGGCCTCCTCGCCGTACTCGCCGGGGATGTCGAAGATGTAGGCCATCTCGACGCCGTGGTCGGCCAGCGAGCGGCGGGCGGCCAGGTCCAGGGCCTCGGTGACCTCGCGCATGGGCATGCCGACGATGTGGTGGGCGTACGGCGTGACCTGCAGCTCCACGTAGCGGGCTCCCTGCGGGGCGAGGTCGCGGGCCAGCCCGAGCACGAGGGTCGCCACGTCCTCCGGCTCGCGGACCAGCGCGTTGACGGCCCGGTACACCCGGGCGAAGTGCGGGAAGTCGGTGAAGGTGTAGAAGCGGCGCAGCTCCTCCTCCGTGGTGGGCACCTCGGTGCCGGGGTGGCGGCGCGACAGTTCCAGCACGGTGGGTACCGAGGCCGAGCCCACCAGGTGCACGTGGAGCTCGACCTTGGGGAGGGCGTCGATGAAGGCGTCGATGGTCATGCGGATGACATTAGGGGCGACATTTCCCGAAAAAACAGCCTTTAGGGGGAAATCTCACATCAGAATGTGAGGTTCGGCGGCTGGGCTAGGCTGGGCCGCGTGACCAACGCCGAAGCGTACGATCGCGGCTTCGCCCACCTCAGCTCCCACACCGTCGGTCCCCTCCTCGCCTCGGCCTGCCAGGTCCGCGCCCCCCGCCTGCTCGACGTGGGCTGCGGCACCGGAGTGGTGACGGCGGCGGCGCTCGCGGTGGGCGCCGAGGTCACCGCCGTGGACGCCGATCCCGGCATGCTGGAGCTGGCCTCCCGGCGCCACCCGTACGCGACCGTCCGGCTGGCCGCGCTGCCCGACCTCCCGTTCGAGGACGGGCAGTTCGACGCGATAGCCGGAAATTTCGTCATCAATCATGTGCCCGACGCCGCCGCGGCGCTCAGGGAGTTGCACCGCGTGCTGCGTCCGGGCGGGGCGCTCGCCCTGACCTGGTGGAAGTCCGACGAGATGACCGCCACGAACGTCTTCACCGAGGCCATCGCCGCCGCCCGCGTCCCCTACGACCCCCCGGCCCGCCCCTTCACCTCCCACGACACCCCGCGGCGCTTCACCGCCCTGCTGGCGGGCGCCGGCTTCGCCGGGGCGGCCGTGGAGACCGTCAGGTGGCGTCACCGGGTGGATCTCGCGACCTGGTGGACGGACATCGTGCAGGCGGGCGGGCCCCGGTTCGCGATGATCGCCGGCCAGCCGCCGGAGACGGTCGAGCGCATCAGGGGCCACTATCTCCGGCTCGCGGAGCCGTACGCGGGAGAGGGTTTTCCCGTCTGTGCCTACCTGGCCCGGGCGACTAGCCCGCCCAGTCCCTGACCACCGGCATGAGCACGCCGTCCACCGACTCCTCGACGAACGCCGCCTCGAACGGCGGCCCCGCGAAGATCATGCGGTGCCACACCAGCGCCTCGGCCAGCCCGAACAGGCGCCCGGGATCGACCGGCCCGGCCAGCTCGCCGCGCTTGACGGCGCGCTCCAGCAGCGCCCGCACGTCGCCGAGGTTCTTCGCCGGCATGTGGGCGCGCAGCGTGCGGGCCAGCTCCTGGTTGGACACCAGCGTCGAGGACAGCCCGATGACGAGCGTGTGCTTGCGCTCCACCGCCTCGCACAGGCCACGGAAGATCGAGGCCAGGTCGCCGCGCAGCGAGCCGGTGTCCTCGCCGGGCGGCGCGTCCGTGTCGAAGCGCCGGCAGATGACGTCGACCACCAGCTCGGGCTTGCCCGCCCAGCGCCGGTAGATGGTGGCCTTGCTGGCCCTGGCCCGCTTGGCGATCTGGTCGACCGTCATGCGGTCGTAGCCGACCTCGGACAGCAGCTCCATCGTGGCGTCGAGAATGGCCCTGTCACGCTCAGGGTCGAGTGGAGCCACGTGCACGTCCTTCAGAGATTGGCGAACTTCTCGAATCGTACGCCCGTCAGCTCGCTGGACACGTCCCACAGCCGTGCGGCGGTCGTTTCCGACCGGGCCGCCTGCGACGGCTCCAGCAGCTTGGCCTTGGGCCCGAAATACTCGCCGCCCCGCACGTCGGGCGAGGTGGCGGCGTAGAGCGAGGGCACGGCGCCGGCCTCGGCCGACTGCAGGAACACGCCCAGGAGCGGCTGGAACGGCCCCAGCTTGACGATCCGCGTGGCCGTCATGCCGGGGTGGGTCGCCATGCTCTTCAGGTCGATCCCCGCCTTCGTGGCCCGCCGCTGCAGCTCCAGCGTGAACAGCAGGTTGGCGAGCTTGGAGCGCCCGTAGGCGGACATGCGGCCGTAGCCGCGTTCCAGGTCCAGGTTGTCGAAGTCGATCCGGCCGACCGAGTGGGCGTCGCTGGACACGGTCACGACCCGGGCGCCGGGCCTGGCGACCAGCAGCGGCAGCAGCAGGCCCGTGAGCGCGAAGTGCCCCAGGTGGTTGGTGCCGAACTGCAGCTCGAAGCCGTCCTTGGTCTCCCGCCTCGGGACCATGCCGATGCCGGCGTTGTTGATCAGCAGGTCCACCTTGTCCACGCCCTCGGCGAACCGCCTGACCGAGTCCAGGTCGGCCAGATCGAGCCGCCCGTACTCCACCTGGGCGCCCGGCACCTCCCGCAGGATCCGCGCGACCGCCTCGCCGCCCTTCTCCGGGTCGCGCGCCGCCACGACGACGTGCGCGCCGTGCCGGGCCAGCTCCAGCGCGGTGGGCAGGCCGATGCCGCTGTTGGCGCCGGTCACGATGGCGGTCTTGCCGGTCTGGTCGGGCATGGAGGCGGGGGTCCAGGTCGTCATCGCAACTCCTAAGTGTACGAAACCGTTTCGTACACCCTACCGCTCCAGACGCTGCCGCGCGTGCCGTTCCTCCCGCCGCGTCACCTCCAGCCGCTGCCGGCTGTCCTCGAGCCTCTTGCGCGCCTTGGCCAGCTTCCCCTCCAGCCGCTTCACCTTCTCCGCGCGCTCGTCGTGCTCCTTCTCGGCCGCGTCCAGCGCCTGGCGCCATTCCCGGTGCGCCGCCTCGTCCTCCGCGCGCTCCTCGGCCTTCCTCGCCTCGGCCTCCTCGCGCTGCCTGGCCTCGGCGGCCTCGTCCTCCGGCGTCTTCCGCTTCCGCGCGGCCGGCCGCTCGCGCGGGATGGGGGCGGGCGCGAAACCGCTGTAGTGCAGGGGCTTGGCCAGGCGCCCGCGGCGCACCTCCGCGGCCGCGTCGGCGTCCACGAGGGCGGCGTCCAGGGTCTGGTCCACCTCGGTCCCCGCCGCGGGCGACAGGCCGGCCGCCTGCCTGGCGAGCCTGCCGACCTTCCCGGTCACCTCGGCCCGGCGCTGGGTCAGCGCGGCCAGCTCGTCGGCGTCCTGCTCCGCCCAGGCCGCGCGCAGCCGCTCCCCCACCTCCAGCAGCTCGGCCAGCTCGTCGGGATGCTCGCGGGAGAGCCGGTTCACCGCCCAGGCGGACACCGTCGGCCTGCGAAGTTTCGCGATGTCACGCGAGAGCCCCGCCTCGCCCGCGTCCTTGGCCGCGCGGGCCTCCGCCGTACGCGCGGCGGTGAACTCGGACGGCGGCAACGCGTACAGCCGGTCCGCCACCTCGTCAAGATCCACACAGGACAAATACCCCACATCACCGGCTTTGTAGCGCATAGTGGAGGCAGCCCCAGCCGAACGGAGGCCCCCGGTGTTCGAACGCTTCACCGACCGTGCGCGCAGGGTCGTCGTCCTCGCCCAGGAGGAGGCGCGGATGATGAACCACAACTACATCGGCACGGAGCACCTATTGCTCGGCCTCATCCACGAGGGCGAGGGACTGGCCGCGCTGGTGCTCGACAGTTGCGGCGTGGAGCTCGGCCACGTACGCGCGTTCGTCGAGCGCGAGGTCGGCCGCGGCGGCAAAGCGCCCGGGGAGCACATCCCGTTCACGCCGCGGGCCAAGAAGGTCCTGGAGCTGTCGCTGCGCGAGGCGCTGCAGCTGCGCCACAACTACATCGGCACCGAGCACATCCTGCTCGGGCTGATCAGGGAGGGCGAGGGGCTGGCCGCCCAGGGGCTCGCGGACGCCGGGGCGGAGCTGGCGGACGTACGCCAGCGCGTGCTGGACCGCGTGGGCCGCGGCCCCAAGGAACGCCCCGCCGAGATGTTCTTCGCCGGCGGCTCCATGCTGGGCGAGCGGCTCACGCAGATCCAGGAGAGCCTGGAGCGCATCGAACGCCACCTGGGCATCCGGCGGGACCCGGATGCCGGCAAGACAGGCGACGACGAGGCGGGCCTGGGCTGAGCCTGGGATCCTAGGCCGGGGCCATCGTGCCGACCGGCAGCCGCGCCTCCACGACGCCGGGGTCCTCGGTGTAGCTGAGCGTGGCGCCCAGGGAGATCAGCAGCCTGCGCATCTTCGCGTTGTCGGACAGCATGGTGGCCCTGACCTCGGCGTAGCCGAGATCGCGGGCCGCCCGCACCAGCATCCGCGCCATCGCCGTGCCCAGACCGCGCCCCTGCCAGCGGTCCTCGACCAGGAATGCCATCTCCGCGATGCCGGGATCCGGGGTGAACATGAGGTTGGCCATCGCCACGACCTGCCCGTCGTGCCCGGCGACCAGCGAGTATCCCCTGCTGCGGTCGCAGAGCCGGTCGAACATGCGGGGCGGCAGCGCGGGCATCGAGGTGAAGTAGCGGAACCTGCGCGACTCCGGCGAGCACCGGTCGTGCAGGTCGCGCACGGCCTCGCGGTAGATGGAGGTGAGCGGGCGCACGGTGACCTCGGCCCCGTCGGCGAGCTTGACCCCGCGCTCGCCGCCGGCCTGCTCGGTGGCGGGCTGGGCGAGCCTGGCGAAGGAGGCCGCCCTGGCCGCCTCGGTCAGCGTGAACGGCAGCTCGGCGCGGCGCAGCCGGACCGCGCGCCTGGGCGCGACCGGCACGACGAGCTGGGTCGGGTCGGGAAGATCACTCACCGCTTCACCATAGATCCACCGGGCGTCGTCCGCGCGCAGCAGCTCGGCCAGCAGCTCGGGCAGCCGCCACGGCATCGAGCGCAGCCTGGAGGCCAGCAGCAGCGCCCTGGTGGGCTCGTCGGTCAGCTCGTGGGCGGTGGCGGGCACCACCTGGACCCGGCGGCCACCGGCCGCCTCCAGAGCCTCGCGCACGGTCTCGGGACTGGCCGGGATGTCGGCGACGAACTCGTCGACGGTGCCGTCGGTGTCGGACTGTACGCTCAGGCCGAGGATGTTGCCGCCCCTGGCCGCCAGGGCCGCGGCCAGCGAGGCCAGCCGGCCGGGTCGCTCGTCCACCGTGGTGCGGATGCGCAAGAATCCCATGCACACGAGCATGCCGGGCGGCTGTTACACGGTCGCTAACGATGTGTTTCATTGCGTATTTCGTCGCGAGATGCGCCGACTTATCCCGATATAGGAGGATATGTCGCCATGAGCGTGCGTGCCCCTTTGTCGTCCGGGTTCGTGAACGGCGACGTCTCCTTCTGGTACCGGTCCTCCGGCGTACCCTCCCCCGGCCACCGGCTCGGCGGCGACCTCCAGGCCGACGTGGCCATCGTCGGCGCCGGCTACACGGGCCTGTGGACCGCGTACTACCTCAAGCGGGCCCGCCCGTCCCTGAGCGTGGTGGTGCTGGAGCAGGAGTTCGCCGGGTTCGGCGCGTCCGGGCGCAACGGCGGCTGGCTGACCGGCGACCTGGCCGGCTCGCACGAGCGGTACGGGGAGGGCGCCCGGCGGCTGCAGCGCGAGATGTACGCCTCGATCGACGAGGTCATCGCGGTCTGCGAGAAGGAGTCCATCGACTGCGACCTGGTCAAGGGCGGCGTCCTGAACGTGGCCCGCACCCCCGCCCAGGCGGCCCGGCTGCGCGAGACGGTGGCCTCCGCCCGCTCCTGGGGCATCCTGGAGCCCGATTTGCGCCTGGTGGACCCCTCGGAGCACGTACGCGTCTCCGGGGCCCTCACGGCCTCCTGGAGCCCCCACTGCGCGCGCATCCAGCCCGCCAAGCTGGCCCAGGGCCTGGCCAGGGCGGTACGCGACCTCGGCGTGCCCATCTACGAGCGCACCCCGGTCACCGAGATCGCCCCGCACCGGGCGGTCACCCCGTACGGCACGGTGTCGGCGGGCCATGTGATCCGCGCGACCGAGGGCTTCACCGCCCTCCTGCGCGGCCTGCGCCGCCAGTGGCTCCCGATGAACAGCTCAATGATCGTCACCGAGCCCCTCCCCGCCTCCTTCTGGGACGAGGTCGGCTGGCAGGGCGCCGAGCTGCTCGGCGACATGGCCCACTACTACATGTACGCCCAGCGCACCGCCGACGACCGCATCGCCTTCGGCGGGCGCGGCCGCCCGTACCTGTACGGCTCCAGGGTCGACGCGCGCGGCCACACCCACGAGTGGACCGTCGAGGCCCTGTGGCGGCTGCTGACCGACTTCTTCCCCGCCGCCCGCTCCTCCTCGATCGCGCACGCCTGGTCGGGCGTGCTGGGCGTGCCGCGCGACTGGTGCTCGACCGTCCACGTGGACCGTGCCACGGGCCTGGGCTGGGCGGGCGGCTACACCGGCCACGGCGTGACCACCACGAACCTGGCCGGCCGCACGCTGCGCGACCTGATCCTCGGCGAGGAGACGGAGCTGACCGCGCTGCCGTGGGTGGGCCGCCGGGTGCGCTCCTGGGAGCCGGAGCCGCTGCGCTGGGTGGGCGTGCACGCGATGTACCGGCTCTACCGGATGGCCGACCACCGCGAGCGCACGATGCCGCGCACCTCGGTCCTGGCCCGCTTCGCCGACCTCATCACCGGTCACTGAGCAGGAGCGGGAAGATAGAGCGATCGAGAAAGGGAGACCCCCCATGAACATCCTCTTCCGAGGGGGCCGCGCCTTCACCCCGAAGGGCGTTCTGGCCGAGGCCGTGCTGGTGCGTGACGGCGTGATCGCCGCCGTGGGACCGGAGGGGGACCTGTCGCGGCAGGCCCACGAGACGGTCGATCTGGACGGCGGTCTGCTGGTGCCGGGTTTCACGGACGCGCACATCCATCCCGTGCAGGCGGGCCTGGAACGAGCAAAGTGCGATTTGTCAGAGGTTTTCGGGCTTGAGGCGTACGTAGAAAAGATCGCAGACTACGCGGCGAACAATCCTGATAAAGAGTGGATTGATGGCGGCGGCTGGGACATGTCGGCATTTCCTGGCGGCCTTCCCCACCGTGACCAGATCGACTTCCTCGACCGCCCCGCCTACCTGATCCAGCGCGACCACCACGCCGCCTGGGTCAACGGCCGCGCGCTCGAACGGGCCGGCATCACCCGCGACACCCCCGACCCCGCCGACGGCCGCATCGAGCGCGACGCCGCCGGAGAGCCGACCGGTGTCCTGCACGAGGGCGCGATGGACCTCGTCGGCCTGCTCACCCCCCGCCCGGCCGCCCAGGACCTGGAGGACGCGCTGGCGGAGGCGGAGCGGCACCTGTTCTCGCTGGGCATCACCGGCTGGCAGGACGCCATCGTGGGCTCCTACGCGGGCTCGGACGACCAGTTGCCCACCTACCTGGCGGCGGCCCGCTCAGGACGGCTCCGGGCGCGCGTGGTGGGGGCACTGTGGTGGGACCGGACGCGGGGGCTGGACCAGGTGGAGGACCTGCTGGCGCGCCGGGCCGCCGCCGAGGGGCTCGACCGCTTCCGCGCCGGCTCGGTCAAGATCATGCAGGACGGCATCACGGAGAACTTCACGGCCGCGACGCTGGAGCCGTACTGCCTGTGCGGGGGCACGGGGTTGTCGTACGTGGATCCGGACAAGCTCCGGGAATACGTCGCCGAGCTGGACCGGCACGGCTTCCAGGTGCACTTCCACGCCATCGGCGAGCGGGCCGTGCGCGAGGCCCTGGACAGCTTCGAGGGCACCGATCCGGCCAACCGGCACCACATCGCCCACCTGCAGATCATCGAGCCCTCCGACGTGCCGCGCTTCGCCGCGCTGGGCGTCACGGCCAACCTGCAGCCGCTGTGGGCCACGCACCACGCGCAGATGGACGAGCTGACGCTGCCGTACCTGGGCGAGCCGCGCTCGTCGTGGCAATACCCGTTCGCCGACCTGCTGGCGCACGGCACCCGGTTCTGCGCGGGCAGCGACTGGCCGGTCTCCAACGCCGACCCGCTGCAGGGCATGCACGTGGCGGTCAACCGCACCGAGCCGGGCAGCTCCGTGCACGCGGACTACCCGACGGCGCAGACCCCGTTCCTGCCCGGCCAGCGCCTCGACCTGGCCACGGCCATGACCGCGTACACCGCCGGCTCGGCCTGGATCAACCGCTCCCCGGCCGGCGTCATCGAGCCGGGCCGCCCGGCCGACCTGGTGGTGCTGGACCGCGACCCGTTCGAGCTCCCGCCGGGCGAGATCTGGACGACGCGGGTGCGGATGACGTTCGTGGACGGCGTGGCCGTCCACGAGAGCCGCTAGCAGCACGCCGAAGGGGCCCGGGAAGCTGCTTCCCGGGCCCCTTCGTCATGACCACTACCAGGGGGACTTGTTGTTGCGCAGGCGCTCCAGTGCCTCCTCGAGGATCGCCTTGCCGTCCTTGTCGCTCCGGCGCTCCTTCACGTAGGCCAGGTGCGTCTTGTACGGCTCATTCTTGGGCGGGGCAGGCGGGGCCTCCTCGTCCTGTCCGGCTGGGAGGCCACAACGTGGGCAGTCCCACAGCTCGGGGACCGCCGCGTCGCTGGCGAAACTGGGGCGCGTCTCGTGCATGTTGGCGCACCAGAACGAGACCCGCACTCTCGGAGCCGCCTCGCCGCGCTCGGCCTCCCCCATCGGGCCGGCGCCGACTCGGCTGCCACGGATCGCGTTGCCACTACCCACGGATGAACTCCTCGCTCGATCGCCCCGCGTACAGACACGGGGGGAGAATCACTGTCACGCGTTAACTTCTGTTGCTCAGGGCCTCATGAGCAGGCCGAGAGCGATGATGCAGACGAACCAGACGGTGCCCGTGATGACGGTCAGCCGGTCGAGGTTGCGCTCCACCACCGAGGAACCACCGAAGTTCGACGAGAAACCGCCGCCGAACATGTCAGACAGGCCGCCACCCTTGCCCTTGTGGAGCAGGACGAGCAGGATCATGAGGCCGCTCGCCAGGATGAGGGCGATGGAGATTCCGATTTCCACGGTATGCCTGTTCCTTCAGTGCTCTGTTACGCGTGACGATTCAAACTTGCCTCTTGAGGGTACGACCTGATGTCAAGTCGCACCCCCAGAACGACTCAGTTAGCCTGGCATATCGGAGAATCGGCAGATCTTCGCGAACTCCCCGGCGTCGATGCTGGCACCGCCCACGAGCGCGCCGTCGACATCGGGCTGAGCCATGATCCCTGCGATATTGCCTGACTTGACCGAGCCTCCGTAAAGGATACGGATCCCCGAGGCCACTTCGGCGTCGTAGAGCTCAGCGAGTCTGACTCGCAACACTCCGCAGACTTCCTGGGCGTCCTCGGGGGTGGCCACCTCGCCGGTGCCGATCGCCCACACCGGTTCGTAGGCCACCACTATCGATTTTGCCTGCTCGGCGGTGATTTTGCGCAGCGCCCCGTCGAGTTGGCCGAGACAGTGCGCGATGTGACCGTTCTCTTGACGCACCAGCAGGCCCTCTCCCACGCACAGGATGGGGGTCAGCGAGTGCCGGTAGGCGGTCTGCACCTTGGCGTTGATCAGGTCGTCGTCCTCGCCGTGGTATTGGCGGCGCTCCGAGTGGCCGATCGTCACGTAGATGCAGCCGAGCTTGGCCAGCATGGCGCCCGACACCTCACCGGTGTAGGCGCCGCCGTCGTGCTGGGACAGGTCCTGGGCGCCGTACACGATCCTGAGCTTGTCGCCGTCGACCAGGGTCTGGACGCTGCGCAGGTCGGTGAACGGCGGCAGGACGGCCACCTCGACCTTGTCGAAGTCCTTGTCGTTGAGTGCGAAGGCCAGCTTCTGGACCAGCGCGATGGCCTCGAAGTGGTTGAGGTTCATCTTCCAGTTGCCGGCGATGAGCGGCTTCCGCTGCAACTCAGTCCTCCAGGGCCGCGAGTCCGGGAAGGGTCTTGCCCTCGAGGTATTCGAGGCTGGCCCCACCACCGGTGGAAATGTGAGAGAAACCGTCCTCCGGCAGGCCCAGCTTACGCACGGCCGCCGCCGAGTCGCCGCCGCCGACCACGGTGAAGGCGTCGGACGAGATCAGCGCCTCGGCCACCGCCCTGGTGCCGCCGGAGAACGCGTCGAACTCGAACACGCCCATCGGCCCGTTCCAGAAGACGGTCCTGGCGTCGGCCAGCTTGGCGGCGAACAGCTCGCGGGTCGCGGGCCCGATGTCGAGCCCCTCCCGGTCGGCCGGGATGGCCGTGGCCTCGACCACGTCGTGCTTCGCGTCGGCCGCGAACGTGACCGCCGCCAGCACGTCCACGGGCAGCACGAGCTCCACCCCGCGCTCGACGGCCTGCTCGAGGAAGCCGCGCACCTGGTCGAGCTGGTCTTCCTGGAGCAGCGACTTGCCCACCTCGTGGCCCTGGGCCTTGAGGAAGGTGTAGGCCATGCCGCCGCCGATCAGCAGCCGGTCGACCTTGGTCAGCAGGTTGGCGATGACGCCGAGCTTGTCGGAGACCTTGGCGCCGCCCAGCACCACCACGTAGGGGCGCTCGGTGTCCTCGGTCAGCTTCCTCAGCACCTCGACCTCGGCCTCGACCAGCCCGCCCGCCGCGTGCGGCAGCAGCTCGGGCACGTCGTAGACGCTGGCGTGCTTGCGGTGCACCGCGCCGAAGCCGTCGCCCACGTACAGCTCGGCCAGCCCGGCCAGCCGCCGCGCGAACGCGCCGCGCTCGGCGTCGTCCTTGGACTCCTCGCCCGGCTCGTAGCGCAGGTTCTCCAGCAGGGCCACCTGGCCCTCCTGGAGCGAGTCAACCGTGCTCGTCGCGCTGTCGCCGACCACGTCGGTGGCGAAGGCCACGTCCTGGCCGAGCAGCTCGCCAAGGCGCGCCGCCACGGGCCTGAGCGAGTATTTCGGGTCGGCCTGGCCCTTCGGCCTGCCCAGGTGGGCGCAGACGACGACCTTCGCGCCCCTGCCGACCAGGGTCTTGATCGTCGGAACCGACGCCCGGATGCGGCCGTCGTCGGTGATCGTCTCCCCGTCGAGGGGGACGTTGAGGTCGGCGCGCACGAGCACGCGCCGCCCCTTCACGTCGAGATCGTCGAGCGTGCGCATGCTCATGCTCCTTGTTCCGCTCCTGCCGCGTCGCGTCAGAGACCGCGGCCGACCAGCTCGATCAGGTCGGCGAGGCGGTTGGAGTAGCCCCACTCGTTGTCGTACCAGCCGACGACCTTCACCTGGTTGCCGATGACCTTGGTGAGGCCGGCGTCGAAGATGCACGAGGCCGGGTCGGTCACGATGTCGGAGGAGACGATCTCGTCCTCGGTGTAGCTGATGATGCCCTTGAGCGGGCCCTCGGCGGCGGCCTTGACCGCGGCGTTGACCTCCTCGACGGTGACGTCGCGGCTGACGTCGACGGTGAGGTCGGTGGCCGAGCCGGTGGGGATCGGCACGCGCATGGCGAAGCCGTCGAGCTTGCCCTTCAGCTCGGGCAGAACCAGGCCGATGGCCTTGGCGGCGCCGGTGGAGGTGGGCACCACGTTGAGGGCGGCGGCGCGGGCGCGGCGCAGGTCCTTGTGCGGGCCGTCCTGCAGGTTCTGGTCCTGCGTGTAGGCGTGGATGGTGGTCATCAGACCCTTCTCGATGGTGAAGGTGTCGTGCAGGACCTTGGCCATCGGCGCCAGGCAGTTGGTGGTGCAGGAGGCGTTGGAGATGATCGTGTGCCTGGCCGGGTCGTAGTCGCCGTCGTTGACGCCCATGACGACGGTGACGTCCTCGTTCTTCGCCGGGGCGGAGATGATGACCTTCTTCGCGCCGTTGTCGGCGTGCACCTTCGCCTTGGTGGCGTCGGTGAACAGGCCCGTCGACTCGACGACCACGTCGACACCGAGGTCGCCCCAGGGCAGCTTGCCCGGGTCGCGCTCGGCGAAGACCTTGATCGCCTTGCCGTCGACGGTGATCTCATCGCTCGTGGCCTTCACCTCGTACGGCAGGCGGCCCAGAATGCTGTCGTACTTCAGCAGGTGGGCAAGCGTCGCGTTGTCGGTCAGGTCGTTGACCGCGACGATCTCGATGTCCTTGCCGCTGGCGGCGACAGCGCGCCAGAAGTTGCGACCGATGCGGCCGAAGCCGTTGACGCCTACGCGGATGCTCACGGGAACCGATCTCCTCGAACAGATGGCGGGCTGAAACCTCAACCACGAACCTTATCGGACCCAAATTGGTTTAGACCACTGCAGGTACCAGCATGTGAATCGCGGTTCTGGCGACACGTTTTGCGAGGTTCGAGTAAAGTGCCCGACTCGTCGGAGTAAATTCGTGCATTCTCTGGGGGCTGAGATGTCACATAAGCGGTCCGGCCTACTATCCGGGCTCGTCGTAGGTCTGCTCGCGGCGCTCGTGTGCGCGGCGGGTCTGGGGGCGGCCGTCCTGTTCCAGGGCAGCATGCCGGACGCCGTGATGGAGTTCGGGGGCGGGCTGCCCATCTCGCTGGCCCTGTCGCTGCTGATCGCCGTACTGGTCGCCCTCGCGATCGGCGCCGTACGCCCGCACAGCCTCGTCCTGCTCCCGGTCGCGGCGCTGTACGCGGGCGGCGCCGTGCTGGCCGGGCAGGTCACCGGCTCGTCCGTGCTGATCGGCACCGCCCTGCGCTCACCCGGCGGGCGGGCACCCGGTGGCATGGACGACATCAACCTGCCCAACTTCAACGCGGGCCTGCCGGACGCGCTGTCCCTCTACCGGGCGCCGCTGGCGGAGTCGTGGGCGGCCTGGCTGTGCATCGCCGTGGCGGCCGTGGCCGCCTTCGCCCTGGTCAACCTCCGGGTCGTACGCGTACGCCGCGCCCGGGGCGCCCAGGCGGCCGCCCCGGAAGCGGAGGAGACGCAGGAGCCGGAGTACCGGGCCCCGTTCGAGCCCGCCCAGCAACCCTCCCCGAAGCCCGCCGCCGACCTGTTCACCCCCCGCAAGTCCACCGGCGACTGACCAGCGGCCAGCCCCTTCTCACCCGAAGGACAGGCGCTTACGGCACGGCGGGCACCACCCCAGCCCGCCCAGCCGCCACAAGCATCAGCCCGCGCCCGGCCGACCGGCCACACCGCCCGGCCACGCGGCCGCCACGCGCCGTCCGCCGTGCCGGGCCGCCCGACCACTCCGGCCGAGACGCGCCGTCCGCCGTGCCCGGCCGACCGGCCACACCGCCCAGCCACCCCGGCTAACGCGCCCCGTGCCACCCGTAAGCCCGCGCCGTCCGGCACGTTTCGCCGGACGACCCAGGACGCGCCGCACCCCCTCACGGGGCGAGCATGTCCACTGTGAGATTGGCCTCAGTGTTGGGGATGCCCAGATCGGACGCCCGCTTGTCCGCCATCGCCAGCAACCGCCGGATCCGCCCCGCGATCGCGTCCTTGGTCAGCGGCGGATCGGCGATCTGCCCCAGCTCCTCCAGCGAAGCCTGCTTGTGCTCCACCCGCAGCCGCCCGGCGACGACCAGATGCTCGGGCGCCTCCTCACCGAGGATCTCCAGCGCCCGCTGCACCCGCGCCCCCGCCGCCACCGCGGCCCGCGCGGAGCGCCGCAGGTTGGCGTCGTCGAAGTTGGCCAGCCGGTTCGCGGTGGCCCGGACCTCGCGGCGCATCCGCCGCTCCTCCCAGGCGAGCACGCTGTCGTGCGCCCCGAGGCGGGTGAGCAGCGCGCTGATCGCGTCGCCGTCGCGCACCACGACCCGGTCCACGCCGCGCACCTCGCGCGCCTTGGCGTGGATCTTCAGCCGCCGCGCCGAGCCCACCAGCGCCAGCGCGGCCTCGGGCCCCGGGCAGGTGACCTCCAGCGACATCGACCGTCCGGGCTCGGTCAGCGAGCCGTGCGCCAGGAAGGCGCCGCGCCAGGCGGCCTCCGCGTCGCAGGCGGCCCCCGCCACCACCTGGCGGGGCAGGCCGCGCACCGGGCGGCCGTGGTTGTCGATGAGACCCGTCTGGCGGGCCAGCGCCTCACCGTCGCGGTAGACGCGCACCACGTACCGCGAGCCCTTGCGCAGCCCGGCGGGCGCGAGCACGAGCACCTCCGCCTTGTGCCCGAACACCTCGCCGATGTCCTTGATCAGCCGCCGTGCGGTCGCGTTGGTGTCGAGTTCGGCCTCGATCACGATCCGCCCGCCCACCAGGTGCAGGCCGCTGGCGAACCGCAGCAGCGTCGAAACCTCCGCCTTTCGGCAGCACGGCTTGAGCACCGGCAGGCGGCTCAGTTCGTCTTTCACCACACCTGTCATCGCCATGCGTTAGTCCTCTCCCCCATTCAGACCGGCTCCCTTGAGTCTCTCGCACCTTCGCGCCACGCCGACCAGGATCAACGCTTCGAGAGGAAAATCTCGTCCAGGACGGAGGCAAGACGTCGTGGGTCATGCCTCGGGGAGCCGTCGGCGGCGGCCACGTCGGCCATGACAAGGCGCGCGCCGAGCGCGGCGGCGGCCTTCTCCAGGGCGTCGGGGTCGTCCACGATCCCGGTGTCGGCGAGCACCACGTCGATCGACAGGTCGGGGGCGTGCTGCCGGAGCACCTCCAGATGTTGCTGGGGGGAGAAGTCGTCGGTCTCGCCCGCCTGGGGGGCCAGGTTGAGCGTGACGAGCCGTTTGGACCTGGTGCTGTGCAGCGCCCTGGCCAGCTCGGGCACCTTGAGATGCGGCAGCACGCTGGTGAACCACGACCCGGGCCCGAACACCACCCAGTCGGCCTCCAGCACCGCCGTGACCGCCTCCGGCCGCGCCGGCGGGTCCTCGGGCACGAGGGAGATCGCCTGCACCCGGCCGGGGGTCAGGGCGCACGCCACCTGCCCGCGTACGGTCGAGATGACGCCGTCGAGCTCCACCTCGGCCACGATGTCGAGCGGCACGGAGGCCATCGGCAGCACGCGGCCGTGCGCGCCCAGCAGCCGCCCGACCCAGTCGAGCCCGGCCACGGGGTCGCCGAGCAGCTCCCACAGCGCCACGATCAGCAGGTTGCCGACGGCGTGCCCGTGCAGCTCGCCCTCGCTGCGGAAGCGGTGCTGCACCACCTCGCTCCAGGTGCTGCCCCACTCGTCGTCGCCGCACAGCGCGGCCAGCGCCATGCGCAGGTCGCCGGGCGGCAGCACGCCGAGCTCGCGGCGCAGCCGCCCGCTGGACCCGCCGTCGTCGGCGACGGTCACCACGGCGGTCAACCGGTCGGTGACCATCCGTAATGCGGACAGGGACGCGTAAAGCCCGTGTCCTCCGCCCAGCGCCACGACCGGCGGCCCGAGCCGGACATAGCCCGGCCCATCATCCGAAGGACCCTCTACCGCATGCGGCAAAGCAGCTTCGCGGTCTTCATCGGTCACTCCCGCCCCACATCCCGGTGGCTCACCTGGACCTCCATCCCGCGGTCGCGCAGGCGGGCGGCGACCTGCTCGGCCATGGCCACGCTGCGGTGCTTGCCACCCGTGCAACCCACCGCAAGCGTCGCATAGCTCTTGCCCTCGCGCGCGTAGCCGGCGGCGACCACCTGCAGGACCTCCTCGTACGCGTCGAGGAACTCCTTGGCCCCCGGCTGCCCGAGGACGTAGTCGCTGACGGGCGCGTCGAGCCCGTTCATCGGCCGCAGCTCGGGCACCCAGTGCGGGTTGGGCAGGAACCGGCAGTCGACCACGAGGTCGGCGTCGACGGGCAGCCCGTACTTGAACCCGAACGACACGACGTTGAGCCGCAGCCCGGGCCGGTCCTCCCCGCCGAAGTAGGCGACGATCTTGTTGCGCAGGTCGTGCACGTTGTGCGTGGAGGTGTCGATCACCAGGTCGGCGTTCGCGCGCACCTCCCGCAGGATCCCGCGCTCGCGCGTGATCCCGTCGACCAGCCGCCCCTCGCCCTGGAGGGGGTGGGGCCTGCGGACGTTCTCGAACCTGCGCACCAGCTCCTCGTCGCTGGCCTCCAGGAACACCACCCGCACGCGTACGCCGCGCCCTTCGAGCTCCTCGATGGCCGCGTTGAGATCGGTGGTGAAGGCCAGGCTGCGCACGTCGACGACGGCCGCCACCTTGTCGGCGGCCAGCTTGACCTTGCCCGCCTCCTCGGCCATCGCGAACAGCAGCCCGGGCGGCAGGTTGTCGATGACGAACCAGCCCAGGTCCTCCAGTGCCTTGGCGGCGGTGCTGCGCCCGGCCCCGGACATGCCGGTGACGATGACGAACGCCGGCTCGGTGCTCATCGCGTCATCCCGCCCGGCGCCCGCCTCACCACGCGCGGGACTCGCCTCGTCACGTGCGGGGCTCGCCTCGTCACGTGCGGGGCTCGCGGCGCCGGGTGCGGCGTTCGCGCCTCCACGTGCGGCGGCGTTCATGGCCTGCCTCCGTCCGGCCGTTCCCAGGTGGCCCGGCCGCCGTGGCGGGCGGGGCCGTATGGACGTGCGGTGCGAACACCCTGGCATCCTGGCGAGATCAAGGTGACTCTCCTTTCAGCGTCGACACGATGACCTCGGCGATGGACGGGCCGATGCCGGGAACCTCGCAGATTTCGGCGGCAGTGGCCTCGCGTAGCTTTTTCACGGAGCCGAAGTGCTTGAGCAGCGCCTGCCTGCGCGCCGGCCCGAGGCCGGGCACGCTGTCGAGCGCGCTCTCCTTCACCGTCTTGGACCTCTTGGAACGATGGTAGGTGATGGCGAACCTGTGTGCTTCGTCTCGCACACGTTGCAGCAGGTAGAGACCCTCGCTTGAACGTGGCATGATCACCGGCTGGTCGTCGCCGGGCAGCCACACCTCCTCCAGCCGCTTGGCCAGGCCGCACACGAACACGTCGTCGATGCCGAGCTCGTCGAGGGCCCGCTGCGCGGCGGCCGCCTGCGGGCCGGCGCCGTCGACCACGACGAGGTTGGGCGGGTAGGCGAACTTGCGCGGCTTGCCCGTCTCCGGGTCGATGGGCCCGTGGCCGCTGTCGTCGTCGGGCGCCAGCTCGCCGGTGGCGGAGCGTTCCTCCAGGTAGCGGCGGAACCGGCGCATGATCACCTCGTGGATCGAGGCGACGTCGCCCTCCTTGGTCTTGACGGCGAAGCGCCGATATTCGCTCTTGCGGGCCAGGCCGTCCTCGAACACCACCATCGACGCCACGACGTTCTCGCCCTGCAGGTGGGAGACGTCGTAACACTCGATGCGCAGCGGCACCTGGTCGAGGTCGAGCGCGTCGGCGATCTCCTGCAGCGCCTTGCTGCGGGTGGTCAGGTCGCCGGCGCGGCGGACCTTGTGCTGCGCGAGCGACTCCTTGGCGTTGCGCTCGACGGTCTCCATCAGCGACTTCTTGTCGCCCCGTTGCGGCACGCGCACCTCGACGCGGGCGCGGCGCTGCTCGGTCAGCAGCTCGGCGACCGCCTCGTTGTCGGGCGGCAGCGCGGGCACGAGCACCTCGCGGGGCATCGACTCGGGGCCGGCCTCGGCGTACATCTGCAGCAGGAACTGCTCGACGAGCTCGCCCGGCGTGGTCTCCTCGACCTTGTCGACCACCCAGCCGCGCTGGCCGCGGATGCGGCCGCCGCGTACGTAGAAGACCTGTACGGCGGCTTCGAGCGGATCTTCGGCCAGCGCGATGACGTCGGCGTCGGTGCCCTCGCCGAGCACGACCGCCTGCTTCTCCAGCGCCCGCTGCAGCGCCTGGATGTCGTCGCGCAGCCGGGCCGCCCGCTCGTATTCCTGCTCGGCGGCGGCCTCGCGCATGTCCTTCTCCAGCCGCTTGATGAAGCGGCCGGTGTTGCCGGCCATGAAGTCGCAGAAGTCTTCGGCCAGGTCGCGGTGCTCATCCGGGGTCACCCGGCCGACGCAGGGCGCCGAGCACTTGTCGATGTAGCCGAGCAGGCAGGGCCGGCCGATCTGCCCGGCCCGCTTGAAAACCCCGGCGCTGCACGTGCGCACCGGGAAGACGCGCAGCAGCAGGTCGACGGTCTCGCGGATGGCCCAGGCGTGGGAGTAGGGGCCGAAGTAGCGGGTGCCCTTGCGCTTGGCGCCGCGCATGACCTGCACGCGCGGGAAGTCGTCGCCCATGGTCACCGCGAGGTAGGGGTAGGACTTGTCGTCGCGGTATTTGACGTTGAAGCGGGGGTCGAACTCCTTGATCCAGGAGTATTCGAGCTGCAGCGCCTCCACCTCGGTGCCGACGACCGTCCAGTCGACGTCGGCGGCCGTGGTCAGCATCGACTGCGTGCGCGGGTGCAGGGCCGAGAAGTCGGCGAAGTAGGAGTTGAGCCGCTGCCGCAGGCTCTTGGCCTTGCCGACGTAGATCACCCGGCCGTGCGCGTCCCTGAACCGGTAGACCCCGGGGGACTCGGGGATCGACCCCGGTTTGGGCCGGAAACTCAAGGTGCTGCCCGCTGATCTCGCCACGTTGCCAGCCTAGTAGCCCTCACCGACAAGGTGGCCCGCCGTACTCTTCGCGAAGGTACGGCGGGCACGTCCCGATCCGGCCTGCTATGCCAGCATGATCTGGTCGCCCTCGACCTTGATCGCCTGGGCCGGCAGCGGCTTCTCCGCCGGGCCGCCCGCCACCGCGCCGTCCGCGATGGCGAACTTGCTGTTGTGGCACGGGCACACGATCGTGCCGCCCTCGACGCTGCCGACCGGGCAGCCCTTGTGCGTGCAGATCGCGCTGAAGGCCTTGAACTCGCCCTCCGTCGGCTGCGTCACCACGATCTTCTGATCCTTGAAGACCGTGCCGCCGCCCACGGGGATGTCGGCGGTCTTGGCCAGCGCGCCGCCTGCCTGCGGCGCGCTGGACTCCGGCGTGCTCGCCTGGGGCGCGCTCGATTCGGTGGCGGTGTCCGCCGTCTGCGCAGTGTCGGTGCCGCCGCTGCACGCGGTGATCGCCAGCGCCAGGCCACCCGCTCCGACGCTTGCGAACACCGCCCTGCGGCTCTGAAGGTCTTGTCCCATGCGCCTCACCCAAACGCACTCAGGTGAGAAATTCATGAGACCTGGGTCAAGCTAGCCTGATCTTGTCCCCGTCGACCTTGATCTGCTTCTCCTCCAGCGGGTCGCTCGCCGGACCGTCCGCCACGGAGCCGTCCGCGATGTTGAACTTGCTCCCGTGGCAGGGACAGTTGATGGTCTGGTTCGACACGGTGGCGACCGTACAGCCGGCATGGGTGCAAACCGCCGTGAACGCCTTGAACTCCCCCGCCGTCGGCTGCGTCACCACGATCTTCTGGTTCTTGAAGACCTTCCCGCCGCCCTCGGGGATGTCACTGGTGTCGGCCAGCGCCTTGGCCTTCGACTCGCTCTTCTTCTTCGGGGCCGCGGACGACGCCTCCTCCTCGGGGGCCGACGGCTCCTCGTTCGCTTCCGTCGTCGGCGCGCCGTAGCTCGCGCAAGCCGTCAGTACGGCCGCCAGCCCAGCGCTCCCGGCACCGAACACCACCGTCCGCCGCGTCGTTTCCGTCATGGTGCGTCCTCCCAGATTGGCTTTCACTTCAGGTACGGCCAGCGCCCTGGCGCCGGTTCAGCGTGCCCGATGCCAATCCCGGTAACTACGCACTATTACCTGTTCAGACGACCACGATGCCGTCGCCCTCGACCTTGATCTGGAAGGAGGCCAGCGGCGCGGTGGCCGGGCCCTTGGTGGCCTTCCCGCTGTCGGTGGCGAACTCGCTGCCGTGGCAGGCGCACCTGATCACGTTGTCCTTGGGTGTGCTGACCTGGCAGCCCTTGTGCGTGCACAGCGCGCTGAACGCCTTGTAGACGCCCTCCGTCGGCTGCGTCACCACGACCTTCAGGTCCTCGAGCAGCTTGCCCCCGCCCACCGGCACGTCGGCCGTCTTCACCAGGACCTTGCCCTTGAGGCTCGGCTTGGCCTCGGCACCCCCCGTGCCGCACGCGGCCAGCGCCAGCCCGCACGCCGCGACGCCTGCCGCGCCGAGCATCTCCCGCCGTCCCAACCCGTTTTCGGACATGGCTCCGCCCCCGATCCGTACCTGTTGTCGATGCCCGACCCCCGTGTCGCCTTTGCCCCCCGGAGGTGTGGCTGTTACCCGAACTCAACCCTATTGACGGACCCCCTCGGTCCGGTCATCGGGTGGCAGGCGCGCGCTCGACGGCGGCGGCCAGGCCGCGATCATGCCCCTTTCCACCGAACCCCCGCCCGCCCGGCGGCCGTACACGCGGCCGGGCCGACGGGGTCGGACAGGCGGGGCGTCAGAGGGCGAGGATCTTGCGCAGGAACCGCCCCGTGTGGCTTTCGTCCACCAGCGCGACCTCCTCAGGAGTGCCGCTGGCCACCAGCGTGCCACCACGCGACCCGCCCTCGGGCCCCATGTCGATGATCCAGTCAGCGGTCTTGATGACGTCGAGGTTGTGCTCGATGACGATCACCGTGTTACCGCCGTCCACCAGCCGCCCGAGCACCCCGAGCAGCCGCCGGATGTCCTCGAAGTGCAGACCGGTGGTCGGCTCGTCGAGCACGTAGATCGTCCGCCCGGTCTGCCGCCGCTGCAGCTCGGAGGCGAGCTTGACCCGCTGCGCCTCGCCGCCGGACAGCGTCGTGGCCGGCTGCCCGAGGCGTACGTAGCCCAGCCCCACGTCGTTGAGCGTCTGCAGGTGACGCTTGATCGCGGGGATCGCGTCGAAGAAGCCGAGCGCCTCTTCGATCGGCATGTCCAGCACCTCGGCGATCGTCTTGCCCTTGTAGTGGACCTCCAGCGTCTCCCGGTTGTAGCGGGCGCCGTGGCAGACCTCGCAGGGGACGTAGACGTCGGGCAGGAAGTTCATCTCGATCTTGATGGTGCCGTCGCCCGCGCACGCCTCGCAGCGCCCGCCCTTGACGTTGAAGCTGAAGCGCCCGGGCTGGTAGCCGCGCACCTTCGCCTCGGTCGTCTGGGCGAACAGCTTGCGTACGTGGTCGAACACGCCGGTGTAGGTGGCCGGGTTGGAGCGCGGCGTACGCCCGATCGGCGACTGGTCCACGTGGACGACCTTGTCCACCTGGTCCATGCCGTTGATCCGGGAGTGCCGCCCCGGCACCGTGCGCGCCCCGTTGAGCTCCTTGGCCAGCGCGCTGTAGAGGATGTCGTTGACCAGCGTCGACTTCCCGGACCCGGACACCCCGGTGACGGCCGTGAACACGCCCAGCGGGAAGTCGATGTCGACGCCCTTGAGGTTGTGCTCGCGCGCCCCCTTGACGGTGATCTGCCGCTTCCGGTCGCGCTTGCGGCGCTTCGCGGGGATCGGGATGCTCCTGCGCCCGGACAGGTAGGCCCCGGTCATCGACTCCTCGCTGCTGAGGAGGTCCTGCACGGTGCCGGATACGACGACCTGGCCGCCGTGCTCGCCCGCGCCCGGACCGATGTCGACCACCCAGTCGGCCGCCGCGATCGTGTCCTCGTCGTGCTCGACCACGATCAGCGTGTTGCCCATGTCACGCAGCCTGATCAGGGTGTCGAGCAGGCGCATGTTGTCGCGCTGGTGCAGGCCGATGGACGGCTCGTCGAGGACGTACAGGACGCCGACCAGGCCGGAGCCGATCTGCGTGGCGAGCCGGATGCGCTGCGCCTCGCCGCCCGCCAGGGTGGCGGCGGCGCGGTCCATGGTCAGGTAGTCGAGCCCGACGTCGAGCAGGAAGCCCATGCGGGCGTTGATCTCCTTGACCACCCGCTCGGCGATGTGCATGTCGCGGTCGGACAGCTTGAGCGCGGCCAGGAACTTGGCGCACTCGCCGATCGACATGGCCGCGACCTCGGCGATCGACTTCCCGGCCACCGTGACCGCCAGGGTGACCGGCTTGAGCCTGGCCCCCTTGCAGGCGGGACACGGGATCTCGCGCATGTAGCCCTCGAACCGCTCGCGCGCCGAGTCGCTCTCGGCCTCGGCGTGCCTGCGCTGCACCCACGGGATGACGCCGTCGTAGGTCGTGTAGTAGGAGCGCTGCCGGCCGTAGCGGTTGCTGTAGCGGACGTGCACCTGCTCGTCGTGGCCGTACAGCAGCGACTTCTGCGCCTTCTTCGGCAGCCTCTCCCACTGCGTGTCGAGCGTGAAGCCGACCGTGTGGCCGAGCGCCTCGATCAGCCTGGCGAAGTATTCGCTGGTGTGACCGCCGGACCAGGGGTGGATCGCGCCCTCGCCGAGCGTGCGCTCGGGGTCGGGCACCACCAGGTCGGGGTCGACCTCCATCTTGGTGCCCAGGCCGGTGCACTCGGGGCAGGCGCCGAACGGGGAGTTGAAGGAGAACGAGCGCGGCTCCAGCTCCTCGAACGACAGGTCGTCGTAGGGGCAGTAGAGGTGCTCGGAGTAGAAGCGCTCGCGGTTGGGGTCGTCCTCGGGAAGATCGACGAACTCGAGCGTGATCGTGCCGCCGGACAGCTGCAGCGCCGTCTCGACCGAGTCGGTGAGCCTGCGCCGCGCCGACTCCTTGACCGACAGGCGGTCGACGATGACCTCGATGTCGTGCTTCTCGTACTTCTTCAGCGTCGGCGGCTCCTCCAGGCGTACGACGGTGCCGTCGACCCTGGCCCTGGCGAAGCCCTTGGTCTGCAGCTCGCGGAACAGCTCGGCGTATTCGCCCTTGCGGCCCCTGATGACCGGCGCGAGCACCTGGAACCGGGTGCCCTCCTCCAGGTCCATCACCCGGTCGACGATCTGCTGCGGCATCTGCCTGGCGATCGGGCGCGCGCACACCGGGCAGTGCGGCTTCCCGATGCGGGCCCACAGCAGCCTCAGGTAGTCGTAGACCTCGGTGATCGTGCCGACGGTCGAGCGCGGGTTCTTGCTGGTGGCCTTCTGGTCGATGGAGACGGCCGGCGACAGGCCCTCGATGAAGTCGACGTCCGGCTTGTCCATCTGGCCGAGGAACTGGCGGGCATAGGCCGACAGGGACTCGACGTAGCGCCGCTGCCCCTCAGCGAAGATCGTGTCGAAGGCGAGGCTCGACTTACCCGAGCCGGACAGGCCGGTGAAGACGATCAGCGAGTCTCGCGGGAGGTCCAGCGAGACGTCCTTGAGGTTGTGTTCTCGTGCACCACGCACGATCAGGCGGTCTGCCACGGCGATCCCGGAAGTCGAAAGGCGGATAGGTCCACGGGGGATGGTAGACGGGGGCTCCGACAATTTCGGTGGCCCGATCCCCGGCCTCCGAAAATCCGTCCCTCACAGGTTACGGCCATCTCCCGACCAGGCAGGAGCCCTTCAACATTCAACCTCCTGACCTGCTGTTTTATGCCCTCCCCAGTGCCGACACCCTAAATGATGAAATATCAAGACATGACCGTCCTACCCGCCCTGCAGGCCGAGCTGGCCTCGGCCACCAACCAGTTGCTGGCCACGGCCGCGTCCCTGTCCGACGCCGACATCGCCGCCCCCTCGCTCCTGCCCGGCTGGACCAGGGGTCACGTCCTCAGCCACGTCGCCAGGAACGCCGACTCCCATCTCAACCTCCTGACCTGGGCGAGGACCGGCGTCCGCACCCCTCAGTACCCCTCCCTCGAGGCCCGGACCGCCGAGATCGAGGCCACCGCCGCCCGACCGGCCGCCCGCCACCTGGCCGACCTCGAGGAGCGCTCCGCCCGCCTGGCCGCCGCCATCCGCGATCTCCCCGCCAGGGCCTGGTCGGCGCAGGTGGAGCCCATGCGCCCGCCGCCCCATCCCGCCTGGTACATCCTGGTACGCCGCCTGCGCGAGATCGGCTTCCACCACGTGGACCTGGCCGCCGGGTACGGCCCGGAGGACTGGCCGGACTCGTTCGTACGCAGGGAGCTGCACGACTGCCTGGCCACCTGGCCACGCGACCACAGCACGGTGAGCGAGATCATCTTCCTCGCCGAACGCCCCACCCACGCCACCGGACACCGCGCGGCCAAGCCCGCCGCGCACCCAGCCGAGCACCCCCCGGGCGCGACCGTTCATCGCCCGGCCGCGACCGATCGCCCCACGACGAACGCATCAGCGCCGGCGGCCGAAAGCCAGGCCGAAGGCGTGACCGAAATCCTCGCCCGTTGGCGCGACCTCGGCACCGGCCCGGCCGTCCAGGGCACGATGCGCGACATGCTTGCCTGGCTCACCGGCAGGTCCGGCGGTGAGGGCGTTAGTCTGTTGCCCGTGGGGCAGTCGTTCATACCCGGCCCCGGGGGCGCGAGTCTTCCAGAGCCGCCACCGTGGCTGACGATGCCGGCCCCCGCTGATCTGCCCACGACGCCCTCAGAGGACTACCCATGACCTATACAGGTGACGTCCAGGTCGGCGGCCCCGCCGACGTGCGCGAGCTGCCCGCGCTGACGATCTGCAAGCTCGCCGTCGGCCCGTACGACAACAACGCCTACCTGCTGCGCTGCACCGAGACCGGCGAGGGGCTGCTGATCGACGCCGCCGCCGACTCCGACCGCCTGCTCGCTCTGATGGGCGACCAGCCGGTCGGCGCCATCGTCACCACCCACCAGCACGGCGACCACTGGCAGGCGCTGGAGCAGATGACCAAGGTGACGGGCGCCCAGGTGATCGCCCACCCCCTCGACGCACCCGCTCTCCCGGTGGCCGTGGACCGCACGGTCGAACACGGCGACACGATCACCTTCGGCGCGATCACCCTTGAGGTCATCCACCTGCGCGGCCACACGCCCGGCTCGATCGCCCTGCTGTACGACGGCGGCCCGGCGGCCGGCCACCACCTGTTCACCGGCGACTCCCTGTTCCCCGGCGGCGTCGGCAACACGTGGAAGGACTCCGAGCGCTTCACCCAGCTCTACACCGACGTGGTGGAGCGGGTCTTCGACCGCCTGCCCGACGAGACCTGGGTCTACCCGGGCCACGGCAAGGACACCACGCTGGGCGTGGAGCGCCCGGCCCTGCCGGCGTGGAAGGCCAGGGGCTGGTAAGGCGATCCCGCGCGCAAAGCCGTAAGGGGCGGGCACGACGGCACCAGGCCGACGAGCCCGCCCCTTACGGCAAGCGGGGCACGACGCTCCAAGCCCCAAGCAAAACCGAAGTAAGACGAAAAATCGCACCACTCAGCGCATCAGTGACCGATGCGCTGAGCCTCCTTACGCTGCTCGCGCTTGTAGAACAGCACCCGCAGCGGGATCGCGGCGACGAGCGCGATCTGCATGGTCGCGCCGATCTTGATCGGCAGGTCGCCGCCCTCGGGCCAGGCGACCCAGAAGGTCAGGAACGCCACGTTCACCATGATCCAGCCCAGGACCACCGCGGCGAGCTGCCCCTTCGGCTTGGGATATTCGATGCGGCTGACCATCAGCCAGGCCACGCCGAACACGGCCAGCAGCGACCAGATGCTCGGCTGGAACAGCAGCACGATCGAGATCACGGTCATCGCGCCCATCGGGATGGGCAGCCCCATGAAGTCGCCGCTCTTGGTCTTGACGCAGGCGAACCTGGCCAGGCGTACGACACCGGCGACCAGCACGGCCGCCGCCGCGGTGACCACGGCGGCGAAGGGCACCTGATTGGTGAACCCGCCCCAGATCACCACCATGAACGCGGGCGCGAACCCGAAGCTGATGACGTCGGCCAGGTTGTCCAGCTCGGCGCCCATCGCGGAGGCCCGGAAGCGGCGCGCCACGAGCCCGTCGAACAGGTCGCAGGTCGCACCGATGAGGAGCAGCACGATCGCGGTGGCGAAGTAGCTGGGCGCGGGCGTGAAGCGCCCGCCGTCCACCTGGAGCTGCTGGATGGCGGAGTACGCCAGCACGCACACCGCGAGGAAACCGCAGACGGCGTTGCCCAGGGACAGCGAGTCCGCGGCGGACAGGCGGAACGCCTTGCCGACGGGCCCGCGAGGCTCTTCCTCTTCCGCCTGCCAGCTACCGGCGTCAGCCGCGGTCAATTCTGGTCACCCCCGCAACCGTCTTCTCACCCACGGACACCGCGGGGGAGATTCCTTCGGGAAGGTAGATGTCGACCCGGGAACCGAACCTGATGAGCCCGATCCGCTCGGCCTGCGTGACCTTCGCGCCGGCACTCAGGTACGGCACGATCCTGCGCGCCACCGCACCCGCGATCTGCACCATCTCGATGTCGCCGAGCGTGGTCTCGAAATGCCACACCACGCGCTCGTTCTGGTCGCTGTCCTTGTTGAACGCCGGCAGGAACCCACCTGCCACATGCTGCACGGAGGCGACATTTCCCGCAAGAGGGGCACGGTTGACGTGCACGTTCAGTGGGCTCATGAAGATCGCGACCCTGGTGCGGCCGTCCGGCCAGGGATCGATGCTCTGCACCACGCCGTCGGCGGGCGACAGGATGCGCCCCTCCCCCGGCGTGCGGTGCGGGTCGCGGAAGAACCAGAGCATGCCCCCGGCGAGCGCGCTCAGCGGCACCGCCGCCAGCGCCCATCGCCGGTCTCGGCGCGTCAGCAGCGCGGAGGCGGCCGCCGCGGCCGCCGTCGGGAGGAGCCACGGGGAGACCCCGCGCGCGAGCCTCATACGGCTCGGCTTAGCAGAATCGTCGGACACGTACAACCTTTGGTGGTTTCTGGACTGGGCGCTTTGCCGTGATGTTACCGAACGAGTAACTGTGGCACGGCACAACTACACAAGCAAAGCGCCTCGAAGCCCTTTTCGCTAGACCTGCTCCGGATGCGTTTCCTCGCCCTTGCGCGCGTCGATGCGGGCTTTGATCAGGCTCGCCACAGTGGTGATGACCATGGTGGCGCCGATGACCGAGAGCGACACCCAGATGGGAATTTCGGGCGCCCAGGAGACATGGCTGGAGTGCAACGCCTCCAATACGAGCTTAACCCCGATGAACCCCAGGATGAACGCCAAACCGTAGCTGATGTAGACGAGCCGCTGCAGCAGGCCACCCAGCAGGAAGTAGAGCTGACGCAGCCCCATCAGGGCAAACGCGTTGGCCGTGAAGACGATGAAGGGGTCTTTGGTGAGCCCGAAGATGGCCGGAATCGAGTCGAGCGCGAAGAGCAGGTCGGTGCTGCCGATGGCGACCATCACGATGAGCATCGGGGTCACCATGCGCTTGCCGTCGATCTTGACGGTGACCTTGGAGCCGACGTAGGTCTCGGTGGTCGGGAACGCCCGGCGCACCCACCTCAGCACGACGTTCTCGTTGAATTCCTCTTCGTCGCCCTTGAGGTGCTGGCGGACGATGTTGATCGCGGTGTAGACGAGGAATGCGCCGAAGACGTAGAACAGCCAGCTGAACCGCTCGAGCGCCGCGGCGCCCAGGGCGATGAAGATACCGCGCATCACGAGCGCGAGCAGGATGCCGACGAGCAGAACCTTGTGCTGGTAGGCCTTGGGGACGGCGAACCGGCTCATGATGATGAAGAAGATGAACAGGTTGTCGACGCTGAGGCTGTATTCGGTGATGTAGCCGGCGAAGAACTCCCCGGCCCTGTCGGCGCCGGTCGTCACCCACAGCAGCAATCCGAAGGCCACGGCCAGCGCGACGTAGAACGAGACCCAGTATCCCGCCTGCCGCATGGAGAACTCTCGGGCTTCTCCGCGGTCGACGATCCACAAGTCAATGGCGAGGACAACAAGAAGACCGCCGATAACGGCGATCCAGGCCCACAAAGGTTCGCTCACTCAGACCCTCCGGCATGCACGCTTCATTGCCGGAGGTCTCTCCCGCCCGCGGACATCTGCGGACCGGCAGCCCCGGGGGCCCCGTGGAGCGGGGCTGCACCGTGATGACGAGGCTGTCGCGAAGGGATACTCCCCTCCCTAACCCAGGCAGTATATGAGAACGCATCGACCGCACCTAATCATCCTCCGGCCCTCACCCCCTGTACACCGCCAGCACGCTCTCCACGGCGTCGTCGCCACGGGGCATCTCCCGCCCCCGCCGAGCGGCCGCCGTAGCCAGTCTTTCCGCAGCTCCGGGCACTGACAGCAGCTCATTCACGGCCTTGCGGAACCCCTCGACATCCCCGTACGGCACCAGGATTCCCGCCTCTCCCAGGATTCCCGGAATCCCCCCGACCTCCGAGGCTACGGCCGGGGTTCCGGTCATGAGCGCCTCCCTGAGCGTGAGCGGCTGCCCCTCCCACCGGCTCGGCATCACGAGGGCGACGGCGGCGCCGAGCAGATCGGGCACGTCGTCGCGGTTGCCCAGCAGCCTGACGGGAAGCCCTTCGGCGTCGATCCTGCGCTGCAGCTCCCCGCGCAGCGGACCCTCCCCCGCCACCACGAACAGCGGCTCGCCCCGCCACGACCCGGCCGCGACGTCGAGCAGCGTCTCCAGCCCCTTCTGCTGGGCCAACCGGGCGACGGTGAGCAGGATGGGCCGCTCGCCGGCACCCAGTTCGGCCCTGACCTCCGGCGGTGTCCGCTTCGCGGGCGGAGGCACGGGCGCCGCCACCAGGGCGTCCCGTACGTCGCGGGCGCCGAGCCGGGTCATCCGCTCGCCGAGGTCGGGCGAGACGACCAGCACGTGCCCGGCCCGGCGCGCCACGATCCGTTCGAGCGCCCCGTAGACGTACCCCACGAACCCGCCCGCGGTCAGCGCGTTGTGCAGGGTCACCACCGGCCCGCGCCGCCCCAGCCCGGCCAGCGCCCCGGCCCGCAGCCCGTGGGCGTGCACCACGTCGGCGCCCCGGGTCAGCCGTCTGATCGCCAGGACCGCGCGGAGGTCGTTGACCGGGTGCGGCCGGTCGGAGACGCGCACCTCCGCGAACCTCGCCCCCGCACCGCCGAACGAGAACTGCTCCTCCACGCTCCGTGGCCCGGCCACCAGCACCTGGTGCCCCCGCCGTACGAGCCCCTCCACCAGCATGAGCACGTGCCGCCCGGTGCCACCGGACGTGGTGCTCAACACAAAAGCCACCCGCAAGACCCGCTCCCTCCTCCATGCCGCACAACCCGACCGAACGCCTCACCCCGAGCCGCCCCGGCGAAGCAGCCCGGCCACCGCCCCGGCGTCCGCCCGGTCCACCACCGCCACCACCACCGCACCCACGACCAGCGCCACGACCGCGGCCAGCACGGCTGACCCCACGTTCGGCCAGATGCCGCCCGCCCCGAGCCACCGCACCACGCCCGCCCCCGCGAGGTACCCCAGCACCCCACCGGCGACCGCCGCCCCCGACGCCCTGAGCAGCCCAGCCACGGCCGCGCTCCCCCGTGCCCGCACCACGGACCCGAGCAGCACGGCCCCGCCCACGCTCATGCCCACGCTCATCCCGAGCGCCATCCCGCCGATCTCCCACTCGTCCGGCAGCACCAGCACGAAGACGGTCTGGGCGACCATCACGACGCCCCACCCCACCACGGTCCCGGTGGCCGCGGCCCGCCCCCGGCCCGCCGCGTACAGCACCCGGCTCAGGTGAGCGATGAGCCCGTATCCCACCAGGCCGGGCGCGAACAGCGCGATCGCCGCCGCCAGCTCCGCGGCCGGCACCTCGCTCTTGCCGGCGAGGAACACGACCGCCCCGGGCCCGGACGTGGCCGCCAGCACCCCGGCCGCCAGCCCCGACACCAGCACCACCGCCCGGGTGGTGCGCGCCGCGAGCGCCGCGAAGGCCCCCGGGTCGCCCGCCTGCGCGGCCAGCCGGGGAAACGCGCTGGTGGCGATGGGCACGGCCAGCACCGCGTAGGGCACCAGGTAGATCGCCCACGCGTAGTTGTACACCGCGATGGCCGCGTTGCCGATGGCCTTGTTCGACAGCACCAGGACCACGACCATGGCCGCCTGCTGGGCGAGCAGCGCCGCGATGCCGGCCAGCGCGAGCCTGCGCACCTGCGCGGCCACCCCGGCGGGGAACCGTAAGGTCGGCCGCCACCGCAGCCCCAGCCGCGCCACCGGCCCGACCACGGCCAGCACCAGCGACAGCACACCGAGGCTCGTCCCCACCGACAGCGCCAGCTCGGCGGGCCCGGGAACGCCGGCGGGATCGCTCACGCCACCGCTGAACGGCACGAACAGCAGGTAGGCCACGATGACCACGATGCTGGACACCAGCGGCGCGACCGCGGGCCCGGCGAACCGCTTGTGCGACTGCAGCACGCCGTAGAGCACCACGGCCACCCCGTAGAGCGGGATCTGCGGGGCGAAGACGACCAGCATCCGGGTGGCGACCGCGGTCACCGCGCCCACGTCGCACCCGTCGAGGGCGGTGCCGAAGAACAGCCCCACGACCGGCCCGGCGAGCAGCGCCGTGAGCACGCCCAGCGGGACGAGCACGACGACCACCCACGTCAGCAGCGCCGAGCCGATCCACCCGGCCCGGTCCCGCGCATCCCGGTCGGCCGCCCCGGCGAGCACGGGGACGACCATCCCCGCCAGCGCGCCGCCGACGACCACCTCGAAGACGATGTTGGGGATCTGGTTGGCCGTCATGTAGGCCGTGGCCAGGCAGTTGGTGCCGACGGTCTGGGCGAAGGCGTACTGCTTGGCGAACCCGGCCACGCGCGCCAGCACGGTGATCGCCCCGATGAGCAGCGCACCGCCCGCGACGCCCCGCGCCGTCACCACACCCACCCGGCCTCCCCTGCCCCAGCGGATCAACGCTTACGCAGACATCCTGGCAGGCCGGACCGACAGTCGCGCCGGGGGATCACACGGGGTCGACCGGGCGGCGGCCGAGCATGTCGAGGCGGTTGAGCACCGGGTTCCCGGCGATGACCTTGGTGAAGCTGACCTTCTCCGCGGCCGCCGTCAGGGCCACGACGGTGCCCAGCAGGGTGTAGCGGCCGGGCCTGCCGAGCGTGGTCACGGCGGCGAGCCCGAGCAGCGCGCCCAGGGCGTTGGCGCCGGCGTCGCCGAGCATGGCGCGCTCGCCGAGGTCATCGGGCAGCAGCGCCGCGGCGGCCCCCAGCGGGACGGCGGCGAGCGCGGCAGCGGCGGGCGAGCCGCGCAGGAGCGAGGCGGCCAGCAGCGGCCCGCCGGTCAGCAGGCCCACCTTGATGGCGCGGCCGGGACGCAGGTCGAAGAGGTTGGCGAGGTTCGCGGTGCCGGCGATGGCGGCGCCGTTGACCAGGGTGTCCACCGGGCCCTGGGAGACGAGGGCGGCGGCGCCCAGCCCGGTGGCGCCGATGCCGAGGATCTTGACGGCGCCGCTGGTGACCTCGCCGCGGGCGAGGGCGCTCAGGTGCCCCTTGAAGCCCTTGGAGGAGGTGGTGCCGTAGAGGTCGTCGTAGGCGCCGAGCGCGCCGCTGCCGGCGCCCGCGAGCAGCGCGGCCGCGCGTACGCGGGGGGTCAGGCCGGGCACGAGCGCGGCGGCGGCGCCGGAGCCGGCCACGAAGGCCGGGCCTTCGAGCAGGGTGATGGGCTCGCCGCGGTGGTTCTTCCTGGTCCAGCGGCCGCTCAGCTCGGCGGGCCGGTTGCGGGTGAACCCGGCGTAGGCGGCTCGGGCGGCCACCGCGCCGATCGCGGCGCCGGCGAGGGCGTAGAGCAGGCCACGGGCCCGGCTGGCAGGCATGTCAGCTCCCTGACTGGGTGGTGGGGGACGGAGTCGCGGACGTCACCGGGGGAACGGGGGCCGAGGCCCCCTTGCCCATGCCGTACTGGCCGGCGCGACCGGACAGCTGCTCCCGGAGAGAGTAGACGATCGCGACGCGGCCCACGGGCATATCGGCCGTGTCCACGGTGGACACGCGCTTGGAGACCTCGCCCTCGTCGCGTACGGTGCTGATCGCGTCGCCGGGCAGGGCACCGGCGGCGGCGAGCCCGGCCAGCACCGTGCCCTTGCCCCCGACGTCGAGGCCGTCGGCGACGGAGACGATCGCGCCCGCCTGGGCCTCGGCGTTCTCCCCTTCGTACGGCTTCTCCGGCGCGAACATCACCACGAGCGTGGCCCGCTTGCCCGGCTCGCCCTCCGTGCTGAGCAGCCCGCCGGTCTCGAACGTGCTGATGACGTCGGCCGTGGCCGGGTTGGGGGTGCCGCTCTGGGTCTGGTCGGTCGTGACGAACGTGGCGGCGAGCAGCGCCGCGGCGCGGTCCCAGCTCGTGGCGGTGGCGGGGAAGACCATGTTGACCGGCTTGAGCTGGTCGACCAGGCCGTCGAGCACGCCCCGGCCCTTGGGGTCGAAAAACTTCTCGGTCAGCGTGACCTGCCCGGAGATTTCGGCGCCTGCCTGGTCGAGCACCTGCTCGGCGGCCTCGCGCTGGGCGGTGTTGGAGCCCGGCGCCTCGACCAGCAGCACCCGCTGGCCCGACAGCTCGCCGGCCACCAGGTCGGCCGTCACGGAGGCGATGAAGGTGTCGTTGCCGGCCTCGCGCCCGCGCAGGGTGTCGATCTGCGCCCGCAGCTCGTCGTTGGACGCGGTGAGCCCCGCGGCGACCTCCTGGGTGGACTTGATCGCCGGTTCCTGCAGCAGCGTGGTGCCCAGCACGATCCCGACCGCGAGGGCCAGGAAGATCGCGACGATGGAGACGAGGTGGTAGCGAAAATCGATCACGAGAAGAGTCCGACCAGCCAGAAGATGAACGCGTTCCATGCGTCTTGCAGGCCGTTCAGCCAGGTCTGGCCGAGTGGCGACAGTACGAGCGCGATCCCCATCGTGATCAGCGCGGTGATCACGAGAAGGAGCAGTTGCGAGGTGGTGATGCGGCTGCGGTAGAGCCTGCTGACGCCCTTGGCGTCGATGAGCTTGCTGCCGATGATCAGCCGGGTGAGGAAGGTGCTGGCCATACCGGAGCGCCCCTTGTCGAGGAACTCCTCCAGCGTGCCGTGGGTGCCGACCGCGACGATCAGCTCGGCGCCCTTGTCGTCGGCGAGGATCATCGCGATGTCCTCGCTGGTGCCGGTGGCGGGGAAGATCACCGCTTCCCGGCCGAGCTGGTGGACGCGCTCCAGGCCGGGGGCCCTGCCGTCGCGGTAGGCGTGGACGACGAGCTCGGCGCCGCAGGTGAGGGCCTTGGTGGAGACCGAGTCGAAGTCGCCGACGATCACGTCGGGCAGGTAACCCGCCTCCAGCAGCGCGTCGGCCCCGCCGTCGACGCCGACGAGGACGGGCCGGTATTCGCGGATGTACGGGCGCAGGGTGGCGATGTCTTCCTTGTAGTGATAACCGCGCACCACGATGAGGACATGTCTGCACTCCATGGGGGTGCGGATCTCAGGCACGCCGACTCCGTCGATGAGAAGCTTGCCCTCACCGCGAACGTACTCCATCGTGTTGACGGCGAAAGCCTCGATCTGCACGGCGAGACCGGCACGCGCCTCCGCCATGGCGGACTCGACGGCCTCGGCCGTCTGCTCCTCACCCTTGCCGATCACGTCGTCGTCGAGGTAGACGACCCCGTCGCAGACGCGTACGACGTCGCCGTCCTTGACCCGCTCGAACAGCTCCTGGTTGGCGTTGTCCACGAACGGCACGCCGGCTTCCAGCAAAATCTGTGGCCCCAGGTTGGGGTAGCGGCCGCTGATGCCCGCGGCGACGTTGACCACGGCCGAAGCACCGCATGCGACGAGCGCCTCCGCGCTGACCCGGTCAACGTCAACGTGGTCGATAATCGCTATTTCTCCGGGCTGGAGGCGTTTTGTCAGCCTCTTGGTACGCCGGTCGATTCTCGCCACTGCCGTTACACCGGGAAGGTCACCGACCTTCCTACCGCGGAGGCCCGGCATCCTGCTTCCCGGAACCTTCATCAAGACCATCCTGCCAGAGCGAAACAGCGCGGGGGCCACGCATGACGCGGCGTGTCCGCTATGTCACCCAGGATCACCTGTCTGCGGCCGCGAGCCCCAGCAACTCCTCCGCGTGCGCCCGGCCGAGCTCAGAGTCCTCCAGCCCGGCCAGCATGCGGGAGAGCTCGCGTACCCTGCCTTCGTGGTTGAGCGTGACCACACCGCTGCGCACGACGCTGCCATCGCTCGCCTTCTCCACCACGAGATGCTGGTCGGCGAACGCCGCCACCTGCGGCAGGTGAGTTACCACAATCACCTGCGCGGTGCGGGCCAGCCTGGCCAGCCTGCGCCCGATCTCGACCGCGGCCTTGCCGCCGACCCCCGCGTCGACCTCGTCGAAGACGAACGTCGGCACCGGATCCGCACCGGCGAAGACCACCTCGATCGCGAGCATCACCCGGCTCAGCTCGCCGCCGGAGGCGCCCTTGTTGAGCGGCAGCGGCGGCGCCGCGGGATGGGCCGCCATCCGCAGCTCCACCTCGTCGCGGCCCTCCGGCCCGAACTCCGCGCTCTGGGTGAGCTGGACCACGACCCTGGCGTGCGGCATGGCCAGCGCCGTCAGCTCCTCGGTCACCGCCTGGCCGAACCGCTCGGCGGCGGCCTCGCGCACCTTGGTGAGCTCGGCGGCCAGCTCGGTGAGCCGGGCGGTCAGCTCCTCGTGCTCGCGGGTCAGCTCGTCGATCCGCTCGTCGTCGCCTTCGAGCTCGGCGAGGCGGGCGGCGGACTGTTGCGCCCAGGCCAGAACGCCGGCGCTGTCCTCGGCATATTTCCGGATCAGGCCGGACAGCAGCGACCGTCGCTCCTGCACGGCGGCCAGCCGCGCCGGGTCGGCCTCGATCGACTCCGCGTACGAAGCCAGGTCGGTGGCCACATCGGAGATCAGGTATCCGGCCTCGGCCAGCCGGTCGGCCACCCCGGCGAGCTGGGCGTCGAAGTCGCGTACGGCCTCCACGGCCGCGCGCGCCTCCCCCAGCAGGGAGATCACGTCGTGCGGGCTGCCCGCGGCCTCCATCGGGTCGCCGAGCAGCGCCGTGTGCGCGGTCGTCGCGGCGCTGCGCAGCGCGTCGGCGTGCGAGAGCCGCTCCTCTTCACCGCGCAGGTCGGCGTCCTCGCCCGGCTTGGGGTCGACCTTCTCGATCTCCTCCAGCCCGAAGCGCAGCCTGTCGGCCTCCTGCGCCCGCTCCCTGGCCCTGGTGGTGAGCTCGTCGAGCAACGCACCCACCTGCTTGTGCCGCTTGTACGCCTGCGTGTAGGCCCGCAGCGGCTTGACCAGCTCGTTACCGGCGTAGCGGTCGAGCGCGGCCCGCTGCCTGGCGGGCTGCAGCAGCCGCTGCTGGTCCATCTGCCCGTGCACCGCCACCAGGTCGTCGGCGAGGTAGGTCAGGGTGCCCACGGGCACCGTGCGCCCGCCCAGCCACGCCCTGGACCTGCCCTCGGCGGAGACCGTGCGAGAGATGATCAGCTCGCCGTCCTCGACCTCGCCGCCGATGTCCTCGACCTGCTGCGAGACGCGCCCGCCCGGCTCGATGACCAGCGTGCCCTCCACGGTCGCCCGGTCGGCTCCCGGCCGGATGCGCGAAGGATCGGCCCGGCCGCCGAACAGCAGCCCGAGCCCGGTGACGACCATCGTCTTGCCCGCGCCCGTCTCGCCGGTGACCACGTTGAAGCCAGGCGAAAGGTCGAGCACGGCCTCGTCGATGACGCCGAGCCCCTGGATGCGGACCTCCTCGACCCTTGGTCGCACTGCCCACTCCCGTTCACTGCCGTGTCTGACGCCGCTGCCCGCGCTGGACCGCCGGAGGCGACCCGCCGCGGGAGCAGCAGCCTGCCGCCCGCGCCGGCCCGCTCGATGCGGTCCACCGTGCCCACGTGATCCTACGCGCTCTCCCCTCCATTCACTCAGGGTCGCACCCTTCCGCGCCACCCCTGGACAGGAAGCTCGAACTTGGCGACCAGCCGGTCGGTGAAGGGCGCGCCCGTGCTCTCCACGCCGTGCAGCCGCGCCAGGCGTACGGGCTCGGCGCCCCTGCGCACCTCGACCCGCGTCCCCGACGGCAGCTCGAACCTGCGGCGCCCGTCGCACCACAGTACGCCGCCAGGCGTGTCGGGCAGGATCTCCACGGCCAGCGTGGAGCGCGGCGAGACCACCAGCGGCTTGGCGAACAGCGCGTGCGCGCTGATGGGCACCATGAGCAGCGCCTCGACCTCGGGCCAGACCACCGGACCCCCGGCGGAGAACGCGTACGCGGTCGAGCCCGTCGGGGTGGCGCAGATCACGCCGTCGCACCCCCACCGGGACAGCGGCCGCCCGTCGATCTCGGCGACCACCTCCAGCATGCGCTCCTGCTTCTCCACAGTGGCCTCGTTGAGCGCCCAGGTGTCGGCCAGCACCCGGCCGTTCTGCCGGGCGAGAACATCGACGGTCATCCGCTCCTCGACGTCGTAGCGGCCGGCCACGACGCTGTCGACCGCCGCGGCCAGGTCGGCCACCTCGGCCTCGGCCAGGAATCCGACATGCCCGAGATTGACGCCGAGCAGCGGCGTGCCGGCGGGCCTGGCCAGCTCGGCGGCGCGCAGCAGCGAGCCGTCGCCACCGAGCACGATCATGACTTCGGCGTCCTTGGCGGCGCTCGGGTCGCCGGGCACCGCCTCGACGCGGGGGCAGCCGATGTCGCCGGCCTCCGTGTCCAGGACCCTGACGGTGATGCCGGCGTCGACCAGCCGGTTGATGACCAGCCGGGCGCTCTCGACGGCGGCGCCGCGCCCGGTGTGCACGGCGACCAGCACGGTGCGATTCATTGCGGCCCCTCCGCGACGGCCCGCTGGATCTCGGCTTCGAGGTCGGCGACCTGCGGCTCGCCCTCACCCTTGCCCATCCAGAGCAGATATTCCACATTTCCCGACGGTCCGGGCAGCGGGCTGGCGGTCACGCCGCGCACGCTCAGCCCCAGCTCTCCCGCCTTGGCCGCGGCGTCGCGCACCGAGCGCGCCCGCAGCTCGGGGTCGCGTACGACGCCACCCGCCCCGACCAGCTCCTTGCCCACCTCGAACTGCGGTTTCACCAGCATCACGAAATCGGCCCGCGGCGCGGCGACCTCGGCCAGGGCGGGCAGCACGAGCCGCAGCGAGATGAACGACAGATCGCCCACGACCAGCGTGGGCGGCTCGCCGACCATGTCGGGGGTGAGGTCGCGTACGTTGACGCGCTCCATGACGGTCACCCGCTCATCGTTGCGCAGCGACCAGGCCAGCTGCCCGTAGCCCACGTCGACCGCCAGCACATGGGCGGCGCCGCGGCGCAGCAGCACATCGGTGAACCCACCGGTGGAGGCGCCCGCGTCGAGGCAGCGGCGGCCCTCCACCGACAGGTTGACGAAGGTGTCGAGCGCGCCGAGCAGCTTGTGCGCCCCGCGCGAGACGTAGTCGGGTCCGTCCTCGGAGGTGGCCACGACGATGGCGGAGGCCGTGTCGACCTGGGTGGCGGGCTTGCGGGCGCGCTGACCGGCGACGCTGACCCGGCCGGCCTCGATGAGCTGGGCGGCCTGCTCGCGCGACCTGGCCATGCCCCGGCGGACCAGCTCGCTGTCGAGCCGGATCCTGCGGCTCACCGGTGTCCTGCGGCCTGCTCGCCGCCACCCTGCCAGCCGCCACCCTGCCAGCCGGGGCCCTGCCCGCCGACGCCCTGCACACCGCCGTGCCCAACGCCTTGACCGCCGCCCTGCTCCCCCGCGGGGGCCTCGTCCACGGCGGCGAGCGTGCTCTCGAGCCCGGAGAACGCCTCGTCGAAGACCGCGACGTGCGCGCTCACGGGCAGCTCGCCCAGCCCGGCGAGGCCGGCCACGATGGCGTCGACCCGCTCGTCGCCGGTCTCCTCCGGCAGCTCACTCATGATTCGACCGTAACGCCTCCCGCGAGCACCCGGGACCTTGGCAGGCGTGTCACGCGTTGAAGCTCATACGGGGGTGCTACTGATGTGGAACGCTACCGTCCGCAAAAGGAAAGAAAGGATGCGCATCATGGCAAGCGTCGAGGAGTGCCGGGCGGCACTGGCCAAGCTCGTCGCCCAGTTCGACGAGATCGACGAGGAGGACCGCGCCAAGCACGTGGTCGAGCGCACGGTCAGCTGCCGGGTATCCGACCTCGACGTGATCTTCTACGGCCGGCTGCACCACGGGGGGCTCGACCCGTTCGCGGAGGAGCCGCCGGCGGACGGCAAGCCCGCCGACGTCAAGCTCACGATCGTGAGCGACGACCTGATCGCGCTGGTCGACGGGGAGCTGGACCTGGCGCGGGCGCTGCTCGGAGGGCGGGTGAAGATCGACGCTAGCTTCGGCGACCTGCTGCGCCTGCGCAGGCTCATCTGACGCCCCCGTCTGAGAAGCCGGTCCAGGTGATCTGACGGGACCGGCCCGGGGGCGTTGACCCGTCCCGTCGCCCAGTTATTTAATGGTTTCGTTAACTATTAGGCGATGGGCGAACAAAATTGGGTCTGATCATCGACACGGAACGCCTGAGCCGTACCTTCGGCGACCACCCCGCCGTCGACGGCCTCACCCTGGCCATCGCGCCAGGGGAGATCTTCGGCCTGCTGGGACCGAACGGCGCGGGCAAGACCACCACGATCAGGATGCTCTCCACGCTGCTGCCCCCGAGCGCGGGGACGGCCCGTGTCTGCGGGTACGACGTGGTGCGGGCGGCGGAAGAGGTGCGCCGGCGGATCGGCTACGTGATGCAGCAGGTCTCCTCCATGGGCTACTACATGCTGACCGGCCGGGAGAAGGCCGAGATCGAGGCGGCCCTCTACCACGCACCGAGGCGGCGGGTGAAGACCAGGGCCGACGAGGTGCTGGAGCTGGTGGGGCTGTCGGAGAGCGCCGACCGGCTCGTGCAGGAGTACTCCGGCGGCATGCAGAAGCGCCTCGACCTGGCGTGCGGGCTGCTGCACCGGCCCGAGCTGCTGATCCTCGACGAGCCGACGCTCGGCCTCGACGTGCAGTCGCGCCACCACATGTGGAACCACATCCGCTCCCTCTGCGACGAGGGCATGACCGTGCTGCTGGCGACCAACTACATGGACGAGGCGGACCGCCTCTGCGACCGGCTGACGATCATCGACCGCGGGCGGCAGGTGGTCACCGGCACGCCCGCCGAGCTGAAGTCCGCGCTAGGGGCGGCCTCCCTCGACGAGGTGTTCCTCCGGCACACCGGTCACGCGCTGCGAGAGGAGCTGCACTGATGTGGTCCCAGGAGGTGCTGGCCCTGTCCCGGCGCTGGCTGCTCATGATGCTGAGGGAACGCCTGAACCTGCTGTTCAGCGTGCTGCAGCCGGCCGTGTGGCTGGTGTTCTTCGCCGGGGCCATGGGCGGGGCGGTGGATCCGCGGGTGGTGGGGACGGGCGACTACATCGCGTTCGCGGTGCCCGGCATCATCGCCTTCACGGTGGTGGGCAACGGGATCTCGGCGGCGATGCCGCTGCTGTTCGACAAGGAGACGGGCTATCTGGACAAGCTGCTCAGCATGCCGATCAGGCGCAGCTCGCTGATCGTGTCGCGGTTCGTGTTCCAGGTGGGGATGAACTCGGCCCAGGTGCTCGTGATCCTCCTCGTGGCGCTCGCTCTCGGCGTACGACCCGCCTCGGGCCCGCTCGGAGTGCCCGCCATCCTCGTGGCCACGGCGCTGCTGACGCTGGCTCTCACGGCCGCGGCGATGGCTCTGGCGTGCGCGGTGCCCTCACACGGGACGTTCTTCGCCATTACTGGCTTCGCCTCGCTGCCGCTGCTGTTCATGAGCAACGCGTTCGTGCCGCTGTCGGCGATGCCCGGGTGGATGGAGGCGGTGGCGCGGGCCAACCCGCTGACGTACGCGATCGAGGCGATGCGGCTGCTGGTGCTGCAGGGGTGGGGCGGGGCTCTGCCGGTGTCGCTGGGAGTGCTGGTGCTGGCGTCGGTCCTGCTCCTGGCGGTGGGCGCCTGGCAGTTCACCCGCCAGACCGCCGACCGCGTCACGTGACCCACCAGCCCCGCACCACCCGCACTCCCTGACCGATCAACCCCCGACACCCACCCACCCTGGACCAAGCACCCCGACACCCACCCACCTTGAACCAACCACCCCCGAGACCCGCCCCCCTGAACCGACCGACCACCCAATTCACGCACCAGGTGCAGCCGACGCCCTACCTCCCTCACCCCGAGCCGATCGAGGCCCGGCTTCCTAACCCCCGAGCCGATCGAGGACCGGCTTCACCGCGTCCTCCTCCGCCCGTCCCGTGCCGGCCGCCGCCCACGCGGCGTCACAGGCGGCCCTCAGCCCATCGATCCGGCTGCCGTCGCCGTCGAGGTGCAGCGCCCCCTCCTGCCACCGGGCCCGCCACCCCCCGCAGGCCCCGTCCCGCACCTCGGGATACGGCTGGAGCAGCGCCCGCAGGTCCTCGCCGACGTACGTGGGCCGATGCCGCGGCTCCGCCGTCAGCACGTCGGCCGCCGTGGCCACTCCGGTCAGCACCAGCAGGCTCTCGACCCCGGCGTTGGAGGCGCCCTCGATGTCGGTGTCGAGCCGATCGCCCACGACCAGCGGCCGCCGCGCCCCCGTACGGATCATCGACTCCCGGTGCAACGGCGGATCGGGCTTGCCCGCGTAGACCGGCTCGACCCCGGTAGCGGTGGCGATCACCCGTACCATCGCCCCGTTACCGGGCAGTTCGCCCCGCCCGGTCGGCATCGTGCTGTCCCCGTTGGACGCCACGAACAACGCCCCCTGCCGCACCGCCAGCGCCCCTTCGGACAGCAGCCCGTACGACAGACCGGGCGCGATCCCCTGCACCACGGCGACCGGCGACTCGGCGGCGGTAGACACGGGCCGGAGCCCCTGGTCCCGTACCGCCAGCCGCAGGCCGGACCCGCCCACCACGAGCACGCTCGCGCCCGGCGCCACCCTCTCGGCGATCAGCCGGGCGGCGGCCTGGGCGGAGGTCACCACGTCGGCGGCCGTGGCGGGCGCGCCGAGCTCACGCAGGTGGCCGGCGATGGCGGCGGGTGTGCGGGAGGCGTTGTTGGTCACGTACGCCAGCCGCACCCCGCGCCGCTGGGCCTCCTCCAGCGCCGCCGGAGCTCCCGGCACCGCCTGCCTGCCCAGGTAGACCACGCCGTCGAGGTCGAGCAGCAGGGTGTCATAGCCGTCGATCAGCACAGCGCCTCTTCCCGTTTGACTCTCACGCTGCGTGAGACTTTAGCGTCGCCTTCGTACCCGCCCGCAGGAAGGATGACGTAAGGATGACCATGCCCGCGAAACTCAACCTCACCGCGGACGACCGCGCCGAGCTGTTCGGCGGCTTCGACCCGGACGATCACGCGGCGGAGGCCGAGCGGCGCTGGGGCGGCACGGATGCCTGGACGGACGCGATGCGCCGCTCGTCGTCGTACACGAAGGAGGACTGGAAGCGGTTCATGGCGGAGGCGGGCGAGATCGCCACCCGCATGGCGGAGGCGATGCGCTCGGGTGCCCCGGCGGACGGCGACCTGGCCATGGACCTGGCGGAGGAGCACCGCGCCCACATCACCCGCTGGTGCTACGACTGCACCTACGAGATCCACCGCGGTCTCGGGGACATGTACGTCGCGGACCCCCGTTTCACCGCCTCCATCGACCGAACGGCTCCGGGCCTGGCGGCGTATTTTCAGGCCGCCATCACCGCCAACGCCCACCGCCACGACGCCTGACCGAAGATCTCCACAATGGGCCGGCGAGGTCGTGCGTGCGGGCCGGCTCACATTCCCCGTCGAGCACGCAAGGTCGCACGCACGCTTTTCAAGGCCGACACGTAGTGCCGCTCATCGGGCCGCATGGCCACCGCGATGGCCAGCGGCTCCTGAGCCGCCTCCACATCCCCCGTCCGCCACAACGACAACCCGAGCCCGAAATAGGCGTAGTCCTCAGCCGGATTGGCATCCACGATCTGCCGGAAACTGGCCGCCGCCTCGGCGTACTGCCGGGAGTTGAACTGCGCCCGGGCCAGCGCCTCCAAAATGCTGCGCGATTCGGGCTCGGCCGCCGCGGCCCGCTCCAGCAACGCCGCCGCGGCCGCGGGGCTCCCCTCTTTCAGCAACTTGACCCCCCGCTGGTACCAGTCGTAAACACCACCGCCGGGAGCGCCCGAGCTCTCATCATGAATGTTTCCCTCTTGAGCCATGCGTGAGGACTCCTTCATCGCTGTACGGGGGGACCCTGCCCCGCCCTGCTGGGAACGGGCACGACTACAACCATGGGGCGACGTCGGGAAGGCGCAAGCATTTATGGCAGCATGCCCGGTATGGGGACTCCTGAACTGCCGGTGCCGGATGGCCTCGTGCTACGGCCCTTCCGTGGCGTGCGTTTCGCTGTCGAAGATCCCGCCAAGGTGACCTCCCCACCGTACGACCTGATCTCCGACGCCGACGTGGAGGTCCTTCTGGACTCTCACCCGAACAACGTCGTACGCCTCATCCTTCCCTGCTCTCCCCGCAGCGATTCCTCCAGCGCCACACCAGCCACCCGGAACTCCACTCCCGACCCCGATGCCAAACCCCCAGTCGACCCCGCGGACCACCACCCCTCCACCCCCGGGGAACCCGCGAACCACACCTCCACCCCACCCCCCACCGCTACCGCCGACCATCCACCCACCGACGACCAACCCGGTAGCACCTCCATTGCCACCACCGGACCAACCGACAACCACCTCAACTCCGCCTCCGCTGTCACCGGCGCACCAACGGGCGACCAACCCAACCCCACCGGCCCTCAAGACGAATCGGCCAGCCCAGAACCCGGCCCCACCCGCGCTCCCACCTCCGCTCCCATCCCCGCTCGTACCCCCGCTCCCACCCCCGCTCGTACCCCCGCTCCCGCTCCCGCCCCCGGCCTCGCTCCGGCCGACCCAGAACCCGGCAGGGCACCAACTGCCCCAAGCGCCCCAGAATCCAGCACGTCGGCCCAATTCCGCCCCGACTCTGCCTCCCTGACCGGAGAAGCACCGCTCCACACTCGCTACACCGAGGCCAGGGACACGCTGAGAGCCTGGCTGGCCTCAGGCGTGCTGGTGCCCGACGACGTGCCGGGGCTCTACGTGTACGAGCAGCGCGGCCCGGGCATCCTCCAGCGCGGCCTCATCGGGGACGTGGGCCTGACGGACCCGGCGCAGCACATCGTCCTTCCCCACGAGAACGTCCTCCCGGGCCCCATCGCGGACCGGCTCGCGCTCATGAGCACCACCCAGGCCAACCTGGAGCCCATCTTCCTCCTGTACGAGGGCGGGAACGGCACAACCACCCGCCTGGTGGACGAGGTGGCCTCGAACCGGCGGCCCCTCGTCTCGGCCCGTACCGAAGACGGCCTGACCCACCGGCTGTGGGCGATCACGGACGACGCGGAGATCACCGCGATCAACGCCGACCTCCACGACCGCCAGGCCCTGATCGCCGACGGCCACCACCGGTACGCGACGTACCGCGTCCTCCAGCGCCAGGTACGCGCCGCCCACCACCCCCAAGCACCGTCCCAGCAGCCGCCCGGCGGCGAACCGTCCGTGGGCCCCTGGGACTTCGGTCTGGCCTTGCTGGTGGACACCAGCGCGTATCCACCCGACCTCAAGGCCATCCACCGCGTGATCCCGGGCCTCCCGCCGACCGAAGCCGCCGCGAAGGCCAAGGGCTCATGGCAGGTGCACGACCACAACGACCTGGCCCAGGGCCTGGCCGCGCTTGAGCGAGCCGCAGAGCCCTCGTTCCTCCTCGTCGGCGAAAGCGGCGTCCACCTGCTGACTGATCCGGACCCGGTGCAGCTGGCCCGCGCCATGCCGCCCGATCATTCGGAGCGCTGGAACTCCCTCAACACCTCCATCCTCGCCCAGTTCGTCCTGCCGTTCGTGTGGGGCCTGCGCGACGACGAGGAGCACGTACGCATCGTCCACCACGACACGGACGCCGCCGTACAGCTGGCCATCCGTATGGGCGGGACCGCTGTGATCCTCAAGCCGCTCGCCATCGACGACGTGCTGGCCGTCGCCGCCGGCGGCGAACGAGTCCCCCGCAAATCCACCTCCTTCGGCCCGAAACCAAGGACCGGCCTGGTCCTGCGCACGTTCGCGATCGACTGAGGCACCCGTCCTACAACCGGCCCAGCAGCCGCGCACTCACAGCCCTCTTGTACGCACCCAGCAAGCGCTCACTGGGCCTTTACCACGCACCCCCAGCGCGCCCTCTGCCTCACACACGCAGCACCCAGCCGACACTCCACGCCGAGGGACGCGCGTGGTTCGCCGCCGGGCATGCCGAAGGCCCCCCGAGCCCCTCGGCATGCTTTCCCGCACCGACGCCCTCCGGTGGCACCTCGCGTCGGTGCGCGGCCGTGCGGCGCCGCGGCCCCCGCCGCACGGCTCCGGTCAGCCGGTCGGCGCCAGGTAGTGCACCTGCCGGGGGATCAGGGCAGCGAGTTTCATCCCGTCGGCATCACCCTCCGGATCATCGGGTTGCGGGATCTCGGCCTCGTAGGGTTTCGCGTCGCTCACCTCCACCTCGTACCGCCAGATCTTGGCGGCCGACGGGCCGAAGACGCGGCAGCGGAACGCCCCCGTCACCTCGATGTAGTCGCGGGGCTTGAGGGCGCGGACCACGGCGGCCGTATCCGGGTTGAACGTGACGCACGGGATGCTGTCCGTCAGGGCCGCGCCACGTCTGTGACGGCGGCGGCGGACGATGATGCGCCACTTCGTCACGGTGTCACCGCTCGGCAACGGGTGCTCCTCGACCGGCGCTGACAGTCTCCCCACCAGCAAGACTTCGTTTCGGTCCACGGTCGTCCTCCTATCGGTGCTCTGGTGGAGATCACTCTCTACGATGAGGGGGAGGCCGGATCGGCTGGAACGCCGTTCTGGGGATAACGGCTGGACGATCGGGAGTGCCTGTGGACAACATCACCGCACTGGGCGGCGACGTCTATGAGATCGACACCAAGATGGCCGGATATGCGGGAATCACCGCTGGTTACCTGATCCTGGGCGACCGGCCATGCCTGGTGGAGACGGGCACCTCGACCTCGGCCCCCGTGGTACGGGACGCGATCGCCTCCCTCGGCGTCGGCCCCGAAGACCTGGCCACGGTCGTGGTGACCCACATCCACCTCGACCATGCCGGCGGTGTGGGAGACATCGCCAGGTTCTTCCCGTCCGCGCAGGTCGTCGTACACGAGAAGGGCGCCCGCCACCTCGCCGAGCCGTCCCGTCTCATGGCCAGCGCGAGGATGGTGTGGGGCGACCGGCTCGACACGCTTTTCGGCGAGCTGTCCCCCACGGAAGCCGAGCGCATCGTAGCCCTCGGCGACACCGGCGCCATCGACCTGGGCAACGGGCGTACGCTCAACAGCCATTACTCCCCCGGCCACGCGAAGCACCACGTGGGCCTGGTCGACTCCGCCACCGGCGACCTGTACGTCGGGGACGCGGCCGGCGTCTACCTTCCTGAGACGGGAGACCTGCGGCCGGCGACCCCTCCACCAGACTTCGACCTGAAGACCGCGCTCGACTCGATCGCGCTGTTCGAGGCGCTTGGGCCGCAACGGTTGCTGTTCAGCCACTATGGGCCGGTTGAAGCCGTTCAGGAGACGCTCGAGCGGTCTGCGGAGGAGCTCCGGGTCTGGGTTGACCTCACGCGGCAGGCCCGGTCCGAGGGCATGGATCTGGATCACGCCGTAGCCATGGTCAGAGACCGTACCAAGGAGCGCTACAGCGCGATGACGTCCGATGAGGCGACGGCGGAGCAGTTCGAGCTGCTGAGTGGCGCTCCGTCGAACGTGGCGGGAATCCTGCACTGGCTGAACCGCGTCTCGCCGTAAGGGGCTGACGGGCGTCCAGCAGGCATTCGAGGTTGAGGCGGCCCGGTCCGCACGGAGGGTGCGCTGAGCACACGTCCGCGCCAGGGGTTCCGGTGGGGCTCGGCTTGGGCGCTGTGCCCCATCGGGGGGTTCAGGTTTCGGCTCGCGCAGACCCGGCCGACACGCCGCTGCCCGCCGCACCACATCCTGCAAGGATGGGTACGGCGGGCAGCGAAAGTGGGTCAGTCGTCGGTCTTGGGCTTGTCCGTGCGCGATTCGGCGGACTCGTCGAGTACGTCACCGAAGTTCGGCTCGATGAACGCCGGGGTGATGCCGCGCGTCCCAGCAGCCTGCTCCGTCGTCTCGCGAGCCGCCTCGTCCTGGGAGGCATCGCCCTCGGCCTCGGAGGACTCCGAGTCGTCGTCGGCGGAGACGGCATTCTCCGGCTCCGCGTCCAGGACCTCGGGCGTGGACTCGTCCTCGTCCGGTACGTCGGTGACCTCGACCGCTTCGACCAGCACCTCACCGGCACTGGCCTGGTCCGGCTCCTCAGCCACCACGTCCGCAGCAGCGCCCTGCTCAGGCGTCTCCTCCGCTGCCTCATCGACACTGGCCAGCTCGTCGTCCGGCACATCGTCGGCAGGCGCGGCTTCCAGGAGGTCACCCGCTTCGGCAAGAGCCTCGGCGTCGTCCACCTCCTCGCCCGTCCCGGCCGCGTCCCCGGTCTCGGTCACGCCGGCGTCGTCGAAGTCGTCCTCGTCGTCGAAATCTTCCTCGACGTCCTCGATGACGGCCCCGGTCAGCTCCGCGTACCGCTCGGCCGCGTCCGTCTCCCCGTCCTCGTCGAACGCCATCGCCCTGCCGAACCAGTCGGTGGCCGCCTCCTGGTGTCCGGCATCGGCCAGTGCGTCGGCGTACGCGAACGCCAGCCGCGCCGACCACGGCTTGGCCTGCGGGTCGCGCAGCTCGGGCAGGCGCTGCAGGGTGATCACGGCGGCGTCGTGCTGGCCCAGGTCGCGGCGGGCGCCGGACTCGACGATGGTCAGCTCGATCCGCCCGGCCCGGTCGAGGCGTTCGGCTTCGGGCGAACGTACGAGGTCAATGGCGCGCTCCGGACGGCCGAGACCGCGCTCGCAGTCGGCCATGACCGCCAGGTACGCCTCCGAACCCGTCATCCTCTTGGCCGCCCGCAGGTCGCTCAGCGCCTCCGAGAAGTGGCCGGCGCGGTATGCCACGATGCCCGCGGCCTCGCGCACGACCCCGATGCGGGCCGCGAACCTGCGCGCCACCTTGGTGTGCTCGTGCGCCCGGTCGGGGTCGTCCTCCTCGAGCGCCCGTTCGGCCGCCACCATGTGCCGGCCGACCAGGTCGGCGAGGTCGCCGGGGAGGGAACGCAGCTCCTCCAGGACTTCCTTGTCGAGCTCGTCCACGGTGATGTCGGGCGCCACCTCGGGCAGCCTCTCGCGCTGCGGGGCCTCGGCATCGGCCTCGCGGTCACTCCTGCCGTACCGGGCACGGGCGCCCGCGCCGGGACGCTCCTCGCGGTTGTCCCGGGAGAAGGGGCGAGAGTCGCGGCCCTCGCGGCCGCCGCCGTAGCCGCCTTCCCGCCTGTCGCCGTAACCGCCCTCGCGGCGGGGGGCGTAGCCACCCTCACGACGGTCGCCGTACCCGCCGCCTTCGCGACGCGGACCACGATCGTCACGGAACCCGCCCTCACGGCGCGGCCCACGATCATCACGGGCACCACCCTCACGGCGAGGACCACGATCATCCCGGTCACGCAACGGCCGACGGTCATCACCCTCGCGGCGCGGCCCACGGTCATCACGGAACCCGCCCTCACGGCGCGGGCCCCGGTCATCACGGAAGCCGCCCTCGCGGCGGGGAGCGTAACCACCCTCACGACGATCGCCGTACCCGCCACCTTCGCGACGCGGCCCACGATCGTCACGGAACCCGCCCTCACGGCGCGGCCCACGATCGTCACGGGCACCACCCTCACGGCGCGGGCCCCGGTCATCGCGGGCACCGCCGTCGCGGCGGGGAGCGTAACCACCCTCACGACGATCGCCGTACCCGCCGCCTTCGCGGCGCGGACCACGATCATCCCGGTCACGGAACGGCCGACGGTCATCACCCTCGCGGCGCGGCCCACGGTCATCACGGAACCCGCCCTCACGGCGCGGACCCCGGTCCTCGTAACCGCCCTCACGGCGGGGACCGTAGCCGCCTTCGCGACGAGGTCCACGGTCGTCGCGGAACCCACCCTCACGACGCGGGCCCCGGTCATCCCGGAACCCACCCTCACGGCGGGGACCACGATCGTCACGAGCGCCGCCTTCACGCCTCGGACCACGATCTTCGCGGAAACCACCCTCACGGCGCGGACCGCGATCGTCGCGGAAACCGCCCTCGCGACGGGGGCCGGAGGGGCCACCTTCGCGCCGCTCGCCGTAGCCGCCCTCACGGCGCGGACCACGGTCATCCCGGTCGCGATAAGTACGGCGGTCGTCACTGCGGGGTCCGCGATCGTCACCCTCGCGCCGAGGGCCACGGTCGTCGCGGTAGCCGCCCTCGCGACGGGGGCCGGAGGGGCCACCTTCACGCCGCGCACCATAGCCACCCTCACGGCGGGGGCCAGAGGCGCCACCTTCACGCCGCGCACCATAGCCACCCTCACGACGGGGACCGGCGGCCCCACCTTCACGGCGCTCACCGTAGCCACCCTCACGGCGGGGGCCGGAGGGGCCACCTTCACGCCGCTCACCGTAGCCACCCTCACGGCGGGGGCCGCGGTCATCCCGATCACGGTACGGGCGACGTTCCTCACCCTCACGCCGCCCCCCGCGGTCGTCTCGAGAGTCGTCCCGCCGCGGCCCGCGGTCCTCGCGGTTGAAGGAGCGCGGCCTGTCATCGGACCGGAACGGACGGCCGCCGCCGGAGTCTCGCCCGCGAGAGCCGTAACCGCCGCTCCTGCCGCTATCGCCTGAGCGCCTGTCCCCGTGGTCGTCGCGCCCGCGCTGTCCGTCGTCGGATCCGTTATCTCTGTTCACTTCTGGTCCATTTCGTTGGCTCACCCAGCGGACTCACAACAACGGTCCACCGTGGCTGGTCGCCGCCCCCTCGGGCCTTACGCGACGAAGGCCACCCGTGGGGGTGGCCCGGTACCTCCAGCCTAGCAAGCCGCGGAACGTCCACGAGCCTGACGCAACCCGGATATTGATCCGACCATAAAAACGCCAGTCGCCAGGACCGCTCGATTTGTCACGTAGCTTCCCTGAAAAGCGCCGAGCCCCGCCACCAAACTCCTGATTTGCTGAGGGGCCACCAGCTCGGCCGTCCGCCCAAATCGGCCACGTCACTCCTGCTGGACCTAACAGCCGGAAAGGGTAGTCCCTTTTGGATGCTCGACCCATTAAAGAACAGCGAAGCCATGTGAACGCGAACACCAGCAAGGTCTATCTCGCCGCCGGCACAGCTCCCGCCGAGGCCGCACTGCTCCAGAAATCGACAAAGCCCGTTCCGCTCTCCGTACGGTACGACGGACCGCCCCCGAAGAGGCCGGCGTCGAACTCCTGGAAATGGCTTTCGGCCGGCCAGCTGGGACCGATATCCGGCGTGCCGATGGTGGCCGACCAGCAACTGTCACGCGGCGTGCAAGCGATGCTCGATTCGTCACGCCGTGCACAAAGACGGCGCCGGCCCATCAACCGCTCGGCCCGCTCACCGGGCCCCGGAAATGCAGAAAGGGCCCTCGACCGGCTTGGTCGAGGGCCCTTTCTATAAAGATTGTCCGGCGGTGACCTACTCTCCCACACCCTCCCGAGTGCAGTACCATCGGCGCTGAGAAGCTTAACTTCCGGGTTCGGAATGTAACCGGGTGTTTCCTTCCCGCCATAACCGCCGTAACCCTATGAAACACACAAGCAAAACTGCTTGCTGCCTCAGAATCACATAGTGGACGCGAGCAAAAACTCGAAAGTATGCTTTGTGGTCAAGTCCTCGGCCTATTAGTACCGGTCAGCTCCACACGTTACCGTGCTTCCACCTCCGGCCTATCAACCCGGTCGTCTACCGGGAGCCTTACCCACTCTCATGGTGGGAGACCT